>JBJOKE010000069.1:0-80293 GCA_046046245.1 Pseudomonadota bacterium
CGGGCGCGCCGCAGCGCCGCGAACAGCCCGGCTGCGCCGAGGCCGGCGAGCAGCCCGTAGTGGATCCGCGGCGCCGACAGCAGCGTCGCCCCCAGCGTGACCCATGCGATCGCGGCGTCGCCACGGTCGCCGCGCCAGCTCGCGACGAGCTCGCGCGGCGTGACCAGCCCGGCGACCGCGGTCACGATCAGCGCCGCGAGCACCGCCTTCGGCAGGTGGTAGAGCGCGTGTGCGGCGAAGACCAGCGCGACCGCGACCAGCACCGCGCAGACGATCGACGACCACGCGGTGCGCGCGCCGGCCGACAGGTTCAGCGCCGAGCGGGAGAACGAGCCCGACACCGGGAACGCACCGAACAGGCCGGCCGCCAGCTTCGCGAACCCCTGGCCCACGAGCTCCTGGTTGACGTTCCAGACGGCGCCGGTGCGCGCGGCGATCACCCGGGCGCTCGAGGTCACCTCGATGAAGCTGATCAGCGCCACCAGCGCCATCGCCGGCAGCAGCGCGGCCGCCGCCGACGGATCGACCGTCGGGACGGCGGGCACCGGCAGGCCGGCCGGCAGGTCGCCGACCACGGCGCCCGAGGCCGCGTAGTCGAGCGTCGCGCTCGCGCCGATCGACGCGAGCGAGACCAGCAGCGCACCCGGCACGCGCGGCCAGGCGCGGCGCAGCGCGACGAGCGCGATGGCCGCCGCGAGGCCGAACGCCGCGGTGGCCGGATGGGCGTCGCCGATCCCGGTGACCAGCGCGTGCAGCGCCGGCAGCACGCCGCCGCCCGCGGGCGCGGCCACGCCCAGCATGGTCGGCAGCTGCGACAGCACGATCACGATCGCCGCGGCGTTGACGAAGCCGAGCATCAGCGAGGCGGGCAGCCGCTCGACCAGGCGCCCGAGCCGCGCGAAGCCGGCCATCGCCTGCATCAGGCCCGCGCCGAGCGCGAGCAGCACCGCGAGCGCGACCCACTGCGGCGAGCCGGGCGCGGCGAACGCGGCGAGCGAGGCCGCGGTCAGCAGCGCGGTCAGCGCGACCGGACCGGTCGACAGCTGTGCCGACGACCCGAACAGCGCGGCCACGATCGTCGGCACGAACGCGGCGTACAGGCCGAGGTGCGGCGGCATCCCGGCGAGCTGCGCGTAGGCGAGCGCCTGCGGGATGGCCACGACCGCGACCGTGGTGCCGGCCAGCAGGTCCGCACGCCACGCGTCCCGGTCCGTCCGAAACCAGGCGACGAAGGGCGCGAGCGAGGGCTTCATCCGCGCCCGTGTGCCGGCGCCGGCCGGCCGCGGCTCATGCCGTTCGGCGGCCGTGGTAGAGCCGCACCACGTGCTCGGCCTGGGCGAAGAACAGCCAGCGCTCGACGAGCGCGCCGGCGAGGAAGGCGAGCGCGGCGGGCCAGGCGAGCCCCGATCCGCCGGCGGCGAGCGCCAGCGCGGGGAACACGAACGTCAGCGCGAACATCAGCACCTGCAGCCGAAGCGCGCGGTCCCGCGCGAGTTCGAAGCAGAACTCGTCGGTGAGGAAGCTGCGGTGGGTGTGGCCGGCGTCGAGCAGCCGCACCGGCCCCTGCACGCGGCCGGCCGGTGCGGTGGCCGGTACTGCGAGCGCCTCCTCGATCGTGTGGTGGCGGCGATCGGCGAACCTCGCGAAGTAGAGCGCCTTCACCACGGCCGCCGCGACGACCCAGCCGAGCGTCGCGGCCGCCGACGGCGCACCCGCGGCCTCGTCGGCCACCGCGCGCCACAGCAGCGCGCCCGACGCGCCCGAATAGGCGATGAAGGCGGCCGGCACGTGCCAGGTCCGCCAGCGCGGCACGGTCTTCAGGCAGGCGTAGATCATCGCGGTGCAGCCGACGGTGGCGACGGCGATCGCCAGCGTCGCGACCGCGGTGGCCGTGGCGAATGCCGCGCCCCGCAGGCTCGCCCACAGGTGCAGCGCGGCCACCGGGTAGAGCGCGACGGCGAGCACGCCCTCGCGCGACAGCCACGAGCTGCCCACCCGCGCGAACGAGCGCCACGCATTGCGGGGATTGGCGAGGTGCCGGGTCGACGACAGCAGGCCCAGGGTGACCAGCACCGCCGCGAGCGCGACGCCGGCGGCGAACGCGTCGGAAGACGGGTCGAGCACGCCGGCGAGCTGCGCACCCAGCACCCAGGCCGCGAGCCCGAGCCCCGCGCCCGACGCGACGGTGAACAGGATGACGGACAGCGCGGGCTTCATCGGCGATGCGCTCCGCTCACAGCCGGACCAGCCGGTTGACCATCGCCGCCAGCCGCGCGGCGAGCGCGCCCCGCGGCGCCGCCTGCGCGGGAAGCGGCACCTCCGGCGCCGCCCGCGGCGGCAGGTAGCGGTTGGTGGGCTTGTAGCCGAGCTTCTCGAACAGCGGCCGCCCGTCGCGCTCGGCGGTCAGGCGCGAGACCGCCGACGACGGATCGTCGAAGTCGCCGAAGTGGCGCGCGTGCGCCGGGCAGGCGAGCACGCAGGCCGGCTGGCGCTCGGCCTCGGGCAGCGCGGTGTCGTAGATGCGGTCGACGCACAGCGTGCACTTGCGCATCACGCCCGCGTCCTCGTCGAGCTCGCGGGCGCCGTAGGGACAGGCCCACGCGCAGTAGTTGCAGCCCATGCACTTCTCGGGGTCCACCAGGACGATGCCGTCCTCGGCCCGCTTGTAGGACGCGCCGGTCGGGCAGACGGTCACGCAGTCGGCGTCCTCGCAGTGCATGCAGGACATCGGCACGTTCATCGTCTTCGACAGCGGGTAGTGACCGGCCTCGTAGTGGCGGACCCGGTTGAACCAGACGCCCGAGGGCGCGGCGCCCGTCGGATCGTAGTCGGGGGCGCCGCCCGCCATCGCGCTCGCGCCGTTCCACTCCTTGCACGCGGTCGCGCACGCATGGCAACCCACGCAGGCGTCGATGTCGACCACCAGGCCGAGCCGGCTCATCGTTCCCTCCCCATCGCCATCGCCATCGCCATCGCCATCCGTCGCGTCCGCGGCCGGGCCGCACGCCCGTGCGCGCGCGCCTTCACTGCGCCTCCGCCTTCACGACCCGAACCTTCAGGTCGTACCACGCCGCCTGCCCGGTGATCGGGTCGCTGTTCGTCAGGCTCGCCTCGCCCGGGCGCGACGGCAGCGTCTCGCTGATCAGGTGGTTCAGCAGGAAGCCGACGTTCGCCTCGGACGCGTCCTTCGACAGCCCCCAGGTGCCCGCCATCTTGCCGATGGCGTTCCAGGTCCAGACGGTGTTGCGCTCGCAGCCTTCCATCGTCTTCAGCCGGCAGCGGATCCGTCGCCGCGGCGCGGCCGCATCCATCCGCGCGTTCGCGGGCGTCCCCGGCTGGGGCGCCACCGGCGCGTGCATCGATTCGACCCAGACCCAGTCGCCGTCGTCCAGCCCCAGCTCGGCGGCGCGGCCGGCGTTCATGTGGAGCGCGTTCTCGGCGACGATCTGCCGCAGCCACGCGTTCTGGCTGTCCCACGAGTGGTACATCACCATCGGCCGCTGGGTGATCGCATGGAACGGGAACGCGTCCGGCCCTTCGGCCTCGTCGGTGCGCGCGGTCTCGATCGGCGGGTACCAGAACGGCAGCGGATCGAAGTAGGTGGCGAGGCGCTCGCGGTCCTCGGCGCGCGTGGGGCACGGGCCGTCGTAGAGGCCGAGGCCGGCGAGACGGAACTTCTGCAGCGGCTCGCTGTAGAGCTGCATCGTGATCGGCTCGGCCCGACCGATGAATCCGGCCTTCGCGGCGGCCTCGAGGTAGTCGCGGTTCGCGAAGCGCATGAACTTCTGCGAGTCGGGCCAGTGGTGGGCGAAGAAGGCCTTGTTGTCGCGGTAGGCCTCCCATTGCCTCGGGTTCGGCGCACCGGTCAGCGACGACGCGCCGTCTGCGCCGCGGAAACCCGCGAGGAAGCCGATGCCGGGTGCGCGCTCGTAGCGGACGATGAAGTCGGCATAGTCGCGGAACTTCGGCGCGCCGCGCTCGTCGACGAAGGCCGGGAACTTCAGCCGGCCGGCGAGGTCCACCAGCACGTCCTGCCAGGGGCGCACGTCGCGGTCCGGCACCAGCAGCGGGTGGCGGATCGCGTCGGCCGCGGCGTCCGGCTCGGAGATCGGCCGGTCGAGCAGCGAGATCGCGTCGTGGCGCTCGAAGTAGGTCGTGTCGGGCAGCACCAGGTCCGCGTAGCGCACGGTCTCGGAGTCGAACGCGTCGGCCACCACGACGAACGGGATCCGGTAGTCGCCCGCCTCGTCCTTCGCGACCAGCATCGCCTGCGTGCCGGTCGTGTTCATCGACGAGTTCCACGCCATGTTCGCCATGAACAGCAGCAGCGTGTCGATCGGGTACGGGTCCGCCTCGACCGCGTTGCGGATCACCATGTGCATCAGCCCGTGGGCCGCGATCGGACTCTCCCACGAATAGGCCTTGTCGATCCGCAGCGGCGTACCGTCGGCGTCGACCGCGAGGTCCTCGGGGCGCGCGGGGAATCCGAGCAGCGGCCGCTGCGCGGGCGTGTCCGGCGCGGCGAAGCGGGCCGCGTCGTTCTCCGGCAGCTGCGGCGGCGGCACCGGCTTGGGGAACGGCGCGCGCGAGCGGAAGTTGCCCGGGCCGTCGAGCGCGCCGAGCAGCATCTGCACCAGGTGCAGCGCGCGGCAGGTCTGGAAGCCGTTGCTGTGCGCCGAGACGCCGCGCATCGCGTACATCGCGACCGGCCGGCCCACCACCTTGTCGTGTCGCGTGCCCCAGGCGTCGGTCCATTCGATCGGCAGCTCGATCGTCTGCTCGAAGGCCACCTGCGCCATCTCGAGCGCGAGCCGCTCGATGGTCTCGGCCGGCACGCCGCAGCGCCCGGCCACCGCCTCGGGCGAGTAGCCCGCGTCGAGCGCGCGCGCCGCCATCAGCGTCATCGCGGTGCGCACCCGCTCGCCGCCGGGCGCGACGAACTCGCCGAAGAGCGCGGGCGCCGCGCCCGGCGCGTATGGCGCGGGCGCGTGCGTGCGCTGGTCCCAGAGCAGCGGCCGGCCGGCCTCGTCGCGCAGGAAGAGGCCGTCGCGCGCGGTGCCGGGTGCGTCGATCACCAGCCACGGCGCGTTCGTGTAGCGGACCAGGAACTCCCAGTCGAACAGTTCCCGCGACAGCAGCACGTGCGCGATCGCCATCGCGAGCAGCCCGTCGGTGCCGGGACGGATCGGCACCCACTCGTCGGCGACCGCCGAGTAGCCGGTGCGCACCGGATTGACCGAGACCACCTTGGCACCGCGCCGCTTGAGCTTCTCCAGCCCGATCTTGATCGGGTTGCTCGCATGGTCCTCGGCCACGCCCCACATCAGGAAGTACTTCGCGCGGTCCCAGTCGGGCGCACCGAACTCCCAGAACGAGTAGCCGATCGAGTAGAGGCCCGCGGCCGCGACGTTGACCGAGCAGAAGCCGCCGTGCGCGGCCCAGTTCGGCGTGCCGAACTGCTGCGCCCACAGGCCGGTCAGCGCCTGCATCTGGTCGCGTCCGGTGAAGAACGCGAGCCGGCGCGGCTCGGTCGCGCGGATCCGCGCGAGCCGTGCGGCGAGCAGGTCGAGCGCGTCGTCCCAGGAGATCGGGTCGAAGATCCCGGCGCCCCGATCGGTGCCGGGACGCCGGATCATCGGGTGACGCAGCTTCGCCGACGACTGCTGCTTCATGATCCCGGCGCTGCCCTTCGCGCAGATCACCCCCTGGTTCACCGGGTGCTCGGGATTGCCCTGGATGAAGCGCAGCGAGGTCCGGGCCGGGGCCTCGGCGCTCGCGGGCTCGTCCTGCAGCGTCACCTGGATGCCGCAGCGGCAGGCGCACATGTAGCAGGTGGTGTACTCGGTCCGCTGCCGCGAGCGGTCCTCGAAGGTCACCGGGCGCTCGGCGGCGGGGGTCAGCGGGGTACGGGCCATGGTGGCACCGATTCTAGGCGCTGCCACACATCCGCAAAATCGGGTTATAACGATTTCCGGTATCGATATTCCAGATGGATCGAAGCATGTCCTCCGCCGCCGTCCGCCGCGGCGCGGCCCGCGCCGCCGTGCCGTCCGCGCCGCGCGCGCGGGTCTCGCTGCGCCAGCTCGAGGCCTTCTGCGCGGTGATGACCGCGGGCGGCGCATCGGCCGCGGCGGCGCGGCTCGCCCGCACGCAGTCGGCCGTCAGCACCGCGGTCGCCGAGCTCGAGGACGCCCTCGAGGCGCCGCTGTTCGAGCGCGCCGGCCGCGGACTGCGCCCCACGGAGGCCGCCCGCCGCCTGCTGCCGCGGGCGCTCGAGCTGGTCGAGCGCGCGCTCGAGCTGCCGGCGCATGCCGTCGGCAGCGCGGCCGACGAGCGGCTGCGCATCGGCGCGTCGCGGACCATCGGCCCGTTCGTCATGCCGGCGCTGCTCGCGCGCTTCGCCGCGGAGCGGCCGCGCGCCACGATCGAGCTCAGCATCGGCAACACCGCCGGGCAGCTCGCCCGGCTGCGCCGCTTCGAGCTCGACGCCGCGTTCGTCGAGGGCGACGTGCACGAACCGGGGCTCGAGGTCCGCGCGTGGGCGCAGGACGCGCTGTGCCTGGTCGCCCGCGCCGGCCATCCGGTGCTCGGACTCGCCTCGGCACGGCGGGGCGCGCGGGCGGCGCGCGCCTACGTCGACGCGCTCGCGGGCGCCGGCTGGGCGGTCCGCGAGCCCGGCTCGGGCTCGCTCGAGACCTTCCTGCGTGCGATGGCGCCCATGCTCGGCGTGCCGCGGATCGGTCTCACCGTCGACGATCCGCTCGCGCTGCAGCGGCTGGTCGAGCACGGCGACTGGCTCGGCTGCGTGAGCCGGCGCGCCGCTGCCGATGCGCTCGCCGCCGGCCGCCTTCGCGAACTGCCCGCGCCCGACGCCGAGGCGGCCCGCGCGCTGGTGCGCCGGTTCTGGATCGTCCGCTCGCCCGAGCGCTGGCGCAGCGCGGCGCTCGAGCGGCTGGTCGCGATGGCGATCGCGCCGGGCGCGCTCACGCCCCCGAGAGCAGCCCCGCGTAGCGCACCAGGTCCACGTTCCCGCCGCTGACGATCACGCCGACGCGCCGGCCCGCGACCGGCACCGCGCCGACGAACGCGGCGGCGGCCGCGAGCGCGCCGGTCGGCTCGACGACCAGCTTCATCCGCTCGGCGAAGAAGCGCATCGCATCGACCAGGGCCGCGTCGGACACCGTCGCCACGCCAGCCGCGCCACGCTTCAGGATCGCGAAGGTCAGCTCGCCCAGGTGCTGCGTCTGCGCGCCGTCGGCGAGCGTGCGCGGCACCTCGATGTGCACGATCCGCCCCTCGGCGAGCGACCGCTGCCCGTCGTTGCCGGCCTCGGGCTCGACCCCCCAGACCGCGCAGCCCGGCGCCATCGCCTCGGCCGCGAGCACGCAGCCCGCGGTCAGGCCGCCGCCGCCCAGGCAGACCAGCAGCAGGTCGAGCGGACCGACCTCGTCGATCAGCTCGCGGGCCGCCGTGCCCTGGCCGGCGATCACGTCGCGGTGGTCGTAGGGCGGGATCAGCGTCGCGCCGGTCTCGGCGGCGATCCGCCGGCCGATCGCCTCGCGGTCCTCGCCATAGCGGTCGTAGTGGACGACCCGCCCGCCATAGCCCTTCGTGGCCGCGACCTTGAGCGCGGGCGCGTCGGACGGCATCACGATCGTGGCCGGCACCCCGAGCAGCGAGGCCGCGTAGGCCATCGCCTGCGCGTGGTTGCCCGACGAGAACGCGACGACGCCGGCGCGGCGCCGCGCCTCGGGCAGCGCCGCGATGGCGTTGTACGCGCCGCGGAACTTGAAGGCGCCGGCCCGCTGCAGGTTCTCGCACTTGAAGAAGAGCGAGGCGCCGGTCATCGCGTCGGCGGTGCGGGAGGTCAGCACCGGCGTGCGGTGCGCGACGCCGGCGAGCCGGTCGGCCGCGGCGAGGACGTCGGAGAAGTCGGGCAGGCTCATGGCGGCGATGCTACACCGCGGGCCCGCGCCGCCCGGGGTCCCGGCGGGGCGCCCGCGCCCGGCACGCCGATTCCGCGGCCGAGGCTATCCGATCGGTCGGCTTGCGGTCATCATGACGCGGCACGGCCCGGACGAGGCCGCACGAACAGGGGACATCCGCCATGACCGATCCGATCCGCCGCGCCCTGATGCAGGCCGCGGGTGCCGCCGCCGGGACCTCGTTCCTCGGCATCCCGATGTCGGTGCTCGCCCAGGCCGCACGCGGCGGCACCGTGGTCATCGGCAGCCCGCTGCGGCCGCGCCACCTGAATCCGGCGGTGCAGTCGGGCATCGCGACGATGATGCCGGGCGCGCAGATCTTCGCGACGCCGATGACCATCGACGACGACTGGAAGCCGGTGCCGATGCTCGCGCAGACGTGGTCGGTCTCCGACGACGCCCGCAGCATCACGCTGAACCTGCGGCGCGACGCGGTGTTCCACGACGGCCGGCCGATCACCTCCGAGGACGTGCAGTTCTCGGTCGAGCAGGTCCGCGACAACCACCCGTTCCGCTCGATGCTCGCCCCGGTCAACGCGGTGACGCTGCCGGACCGGCACACCGCGGTGATCCGGCTCGCCGAGCCGCATCCGGCGCTCGCGCTCGCGATGACCACCGTCTTCATGCCGATCCTGCCGAAGCACGTCTACGGCGACGGCCAGCCATTGCCCACGCACCCGCGAAACGCGCAGAACGTCGTCGGCTCGGGCCCGTTCCGCGTCGTCGAGTTCAAGCCGGGCGAGCACCTGATCCTCGAGCGCTTCGACCGGTTCTTCATCAAGGACCGGCCGCTGCTCGACCGCCTGATCGTGCGCGAGTACAAGGACTCGTCGAGCCTGCTGCTCGCCTTCGAGCGCGGCGAGGTCGACATGAACATCTCGCTGTCCGACCCGCGCGACGTCGAGCGGGCGAGGAAGGTACCGGGCGCGACCGTGGTCTCGGAGTCGGCCCGCGGCATCGGCCCGCTGGTCTGGCTCGCGTTCAACTGCAGGCACCCGCAGCTGCAGGACAAGCGCGTGCGCCAGGCGATCAGCTACGCGATCGACCGCGAGTTCCTCGTGAAGACCCTGTTCGCCGGCATCCACAAGCGCTCGACCGGACCGCTCTCCAGCGCCAGCCCGTTCTACACGGCCGATGTCGAGCGCTACGACCTGAACCTGCAGAAGTCGGCGCAGCTGCTCGACGCCGCGGGCCTGAGACCCGGTGCCGACGGCGTGCGGCTGAAGCTCACGCTGGACGTGCCCCCGGGCACCGCGGACCAGCGGACGATCTCCGAGTACCTGCGCCCGGCGCTCGCGAAGATCGGCGTCGACGTGACGCTGCGTGCGTCGCCCGACTTCCCGACCTGGGCGCGGCGCGTCTCGAGCTTCCAGTTCGACATGACCACGGACTCCGTCTGGAACTGGGGCGATCCGGTGATCGGCGTGCACCGCACCTACCAGGCCTCGAACATCCGCGAGGGCGTGATCTGGTCGAACACCCAGCAGTACGCGAACCCGAAGGTCGACGAACTGATGGCCGCGGCAGCGAAGGAACGCGACCCGGCCAAGCGCAAGGCCTTCTATCGAGACTTCCAGCGGCAGGTCGTCGACGACTGCCCGATCGCCTTCCTGATCGAGCCGAACTACGCGGTGGGCTACCGCCGGATCGCGTCGCCGAAGGCCTCGGTCTGGGGCGTGATGTCGCCCCAGCTGGACCTCGCGCCGGCCAGGGCCTGAAACGCAGCGCCGACACCGAATACCGAAACCGGAACGTCGCGTTCCACGGAACGCCGCCGTGCCGGTATGTTCGGTCCCGCCAACGTTCCGTCCCGAGGCCCGCATGTCGCGCACCGTCGTCTACGCCGCCCGCCGGATCCACACGATGGACCCGGCCCGTCCGCAGGCCACGCACGTCGCCGTGCGCGACGGGCGCGTGCTGTCGGTCGGCCACGTCGATGCGCTGCGCGCCTGGGGACCGTTCGACCTCGACGAGCGTTTCGCGGACAAGGTCCTGCTGCCGGGCTTCGTCGAAGGCCACAGCCACGTCGGCGAGGGCACCTACTGGCGCTACGTCTACTGCGGGTTCTTCGACCGCACCGATCCCGACGGCCGCGTCTGGCCGGGCGCCAGGAGCATCGAGGCAGTCGTCGCGCGGCTGCGCGATGCGCACGCCCGGCTCGCCGACCCGACGGCGCCGCTGTTCGGCTGGGGACTGGATCCGCTCTACTTCGGCGCGCGCCGGATGACCCGCCAGGACCTGGACGCGGTGAGCGCCGAGCGGCCGATCGGCGTGGTCCACGCGAGCGGACACATCACCAACGCGAACAGCGCCGCGCTCGCGGCCGCCGGCTACCTGCGCGCCGACCACGACCACCCGGGCATTCCGCTCGACGCCGAGCGGCTGCCGCAGGGCGAGCTGCGCGGGCCGGAGGCGATGATGCCGGTGCTGCTGAAGCTGGGCGTGGACCGCGCGGCGCTGGCGGGCGACGAGGCCGGCGTGCGCGCGTTCGCGCGGCTCGCGGTGCGCACCGGCACCACCACCGCGACCGACCTCGCCACGCCGATTCCCGACGACGCGGTCGACACGCTGCTGCGGGTCACCGGCGAGGACGCCTTCCCGCTGCGCTTCGTGCCGGCGATGCACGTGCGCGGCCACTCGCCGCAGGCGGCGATCGAGCGCGCGGTCGCGCTCAAGGCGCGCTCCACCGACCGGCTGCGGCTCGGCCGGGTGAAGGCGCACGCCGACGGCTCGATCCAGGGCTTCACCGCCCGGATGCGCTGGCCCGGCTACCACAACGGCGCACCGCAGGGCCTCTGGTACATCGAGCCCGAGACCTTGCGCGCGCTCTACGAGCTCGGGCTGCAGCACGGCATCCAGGTCCACACCCACACGAACGGCGACGCGGCCATCGAGCTCGCGATCGAGACCCTGCACGACGCGCTGCGCGCGCGGCCGGCCTTCGACCACCGCTTCACGCTGCAGCACTGCCAGCTCGCCGATACCGCGCAGCTGCGGAAGATGAAGGCGCTCGGGATGTGCGCGAACTTCTTCGCGAACCACCACTTCCACTGGGGCGACGCGCACTACACGCAGACCGTGGGCCCCGACCGCGCCGAGCGGATGAACCCGTGCCGCAGCGCGCAGGACATCGGCGTACCGTACACGATCCACTCCGACGCGCCGGTCACGCCACTCGGGCCGCTGCACGTCGCGTGGTGCGCGGTGAACCGGCTGACCGCGAGCGGCCGTCTGCTCGGCGCGCACGAGCGGATCGGCGTGCCCGAGGCGCTGCGGGCGATCACGCTCGGCGCCGCCTACACGCTGCACCTCGACGGCGAGATCGGCTCGATCGAGTGCGGCAAGCATGCCGACTTCGCGGTGCTCGAGGACGACCCGCTCGAGGTCGCGCCCGAGCGGCTGAAGGACGTGCGCGTCTGGGGCACGGTCCACGGCGGACGGCCGCACGCCGCCGCGACGGCCTGACGGCGATGCTGCCCGCGGTCGTCGTCGGCGGCTGGCTCGGTGCGGGCAAGACCACGCTGGTCAACCGCCTGCTTCGCGCGGCCGGCGGTCGCCGGATCGCGGTGATGGTCAACGACTTCGGCGACGTCCCGATCGACGCCGACCTGATCGAGTCGCGCGACGGATCGGTGATGAACCTCGCCGGCGGCTGCGTGTGCTGCGCGGTGGGCAGCGACCTCGTCGAGGCGCTGGTGGCGCTGCCCGGGCGCTCGCCGGGCTTCGACCTGGTGCTGGTGGAGACCAGCGGCGTCGCGCTGCCGGCCTCGGTCGCGCGCGCGGTGCGCCTGGTGCCCGGCATCGAGGTCGAGGGCACGGTCGTGCTGGCCGACGCCGAGACGGTCCGCGCGCGCGCGGACGACCGGCACGTCGGCGACATGGTCCGGCAGCAGCTCGCCGAGGCCGACCTGCTGGTGCTGAACAAGCTCGACCTGGTCGCCGCCGACGCGCGCCCCGCGCTGCGGGCGTGGCTGCGCGGGGCCGCGCCGCGGGCGCCGGTGGTCGAGGCGATCGAGGCCGACGTGCCGACCGAAGCGGTGCTCGGGCTCGCCGATGTCCCCCCGCGCCCCTTCGCGCCGATCCGCCCCGCTTCGCCCGCTGCGACCACCTTCGAGAGCGCGAGCTTCGGGCTCGACGGTCGTCACGACCTCGCCGCGCTCGGCGCCGCGCTCGCCGATCCCGCCCTCGGGCTGGTCCGCGCGAAGGGCGTGCTGCGCGATGCCGCCGGCGGCCGAGCGGTGCTGCAGGCGGTGGGCGCGCGGGTGCGCACCGGCCCGGCGCCGGCCGCCAGCCCGGCGGCCGACGTCGACGCACCGTCGCGCCTCGTCGTCATCGGCCTGCGCGGCACGCTCGATCCGGCGGCCGTCGCGGCGCGGATCGCCGCCACCCGCCTCCCCGACTGAGTCCGATGGCCACGCTCGTCGCCACCCTGAAGCGCCTCGCCTACGCCGCGGGCCTGATCTTCGCCGTCCTGACGATCAACTTCACGCTGATCCACGCGGCGCCCGGCGACCCCGCGATGGTGATCGCCGGCGAGATGGGCGGCGCGGACCAGGCCACCCTCGACACCATCCGCCGCACCTACGGCCTCGACCGCCCGATCCTCGAGCAGTACGCCACCTACGTCGGCCGGGCATTGCGCGGCGACCTCGGCACGTCCTACCTGTACAACCAGCCGGTCGTCGACCTGATCCTGCAGCGGCTGCCGGCGACGGTGCTGCTGGTGCTCACCGCGCTGCTCTCGGCGATCGCCGTCGGCACGATGGCCGGCGTCTGGGCCTCGCGCCGGCCCCATGGCGTGGGCAGCGGCGCGGTCACGATCCTGTCGCTGGTGGGCTACTCGATGCCGACCTTCTGGACCGGCATCCTGCTGGTGATCCTGTTCGGCAAGGTGATCCCGATCATGCCGATCGCCGGCATGCGCGACGTCCGCGTCTACGGGGGCTGGTGGGTGACCTCGCTCGACGTGCTGCACCACCTCGTGCTGCCGGCCTTCACGCTCGCGATCGTCTACATGGCGCAGTACAGCCGGCTGTCGCGCGCGAGCATGCTCGAGGTGCTGGGCTCGGACTACATCCGGACCGCGCGCGCGAAGGGCCTGGCCGAAGGCCTGGTCGTGTGGAAACACGCGCTGCGCAACGCGCTGATGCCGGTGGTGACGATCGCCGGCCTGCAGTTCGGCAACCTGATCTCCGGCGCGGTGCTCGTCGAGACGGTGTTCTCGTGGCCGGGGCTCGGCACGCTCGCCTACGACTCGATCCTCGGCCGCGACTATCCGACGCTGCTCGGCGTGCTGTTCTTCTCGTCGGTGCTCGTCATCGTCGCGAACCTGCTGACCGACCTCGCCTACCGCTGGATCGACCCGCGACTGCGCGCCCGCTGACGACGATGAACCCGGTGACCTCGCCCCCCGCTTCCGCCGCCGCCCCGGTCGACGTGCTGTCGCCCTCGCGCGAGGCCTGGCGCGTCTTCCGCCGCAACAAGGCCGCGATGGTCGGGCTCGCGCTGCTCGGCACGGTGATCGCGCTGATGGCGCTGGGGCCCCTGCTGTGGCCGGTGGCGCCCTTCGAGATCGTCGGCCGCCCGTTCACGCCGCCCTTCGAGGAGGGCACGCTGCCGCTCGGCTCCGACTACCTCGGCCGCGACATCCTCGCCGGCATGGTGGTCGGCGGCCGCGCGACGCTTGCCGTGGGCCTCTCGGCCGCGGCCATCACCGTGACCATCGGGCTGTCGGTCGGGGCGCTCGCCGGCTACTTCGGCGGCTGGATCGACGAGGCGCTGTCGCGCTTCACCGAGGTCTTCCAGGTGATGCCCTCGCTGCTGTTCGCGATGGTGCTGATGACGCTGTTCGACCCGTCGCTCACCACGGCGGTGATCGCGATCGGACTGGTCGCCTGGACCTCGACCGCGCGGCTCGCGCGGGCGGAGTTCATGCGGCTGCGGCGCCTGGAGTACGTGAGCGCCGCGCGCGCGCTGGGCGCCGGACCGCTGCGGCTGATGCTGCGCGAGATCCTGCCGAACGCCGCGCCGCCGCTGATCGTCTCGGCCACCCTGGTCGTCGGCGTCGCGATCCTGTTCGAGGCGGGCCTGAGCTTCCTCGGGCTGTCGGACCCGAACGTGATGAGCTGGGGGCTGATGATCGGCTCGAACCGCAAGTACGTGCTCGACGCGTGGTGGGCGGTGACCTTCCCGGGCGCGGCGATCTTCCTCACGGTGCTCGGCGTGAGCCTGGTGGGTGACGGGCTCAACGACGCGCTCAACCCGAAGATGCACCTGCGATGACCGCACCGCTGCTGCAGGTCGAGGACCTGTCCGTCGAGTTCGACACCCGCCGCGGCGTCGCGCGCGTGCTCGAGTCGGTGTCGTTCGCGCTCGGCCGCGGCGAGACGCTGGGCCTGGTCGGCGAGTCCGGCTGCGGCAAGAGCATGACCGCGCTCGCGATCATGCGGCTGATCCCGAACCCGCCCGGCCGCATCACCGCCGGTCGCGTCCGCTTCGAGGGCCGCGACCTGCTCGCGCTCGACGACGCGGCGATGCGCGAGGTGCGCGGCAACCGCGTGTCGATGATCTTCCAGGAGCCGATGACCTCGCTGAACCCGGTGTTCACCGTGGGCGAGCAGATCGCGGAAGCCGTGCGGCTGCACCGCCGGCTCGACCGGCGGGCCGCGCACGCGCGCGCCGTGGAGATGCTCGCCGCGGTCGGCATCCCCGCGCCCGCGCGCCGGGTCGACGAGTACCCGCACCAGTTCTCCGGCGGCATGCGCCAGCGGGTGATGATCGCGATGGCGCTCGCCTGCGACCCGGCGGTGCTGATCGCCGACGAGCCGACCACCGCGCTCGACGTGACGGTGCAGGCGCAGATCTTCGACCTGATCTCGGACCTGCGCGAGCGCACCGGCACGGCCGTCGTGCTCATCACGCACGACATGGGCGCGATCGCCGAGATGACCGACCGGGTCGCGGTGATGTACGCCGGGCGCATCGTCGAGGAAGGCCCGGTGGCCGACGTGCTCGGCGAGCCGCTGCACCCCTACACGCGCGGGCTGATCGCCTGCGCGCCGGGCCGCCGCACGACCGCCGCGGGCGCCCCGCTCGAGGAGATTCCCGGCACCGTGCCCTCGCTGCTGGAGCGGCGCGGCGGCTGCGCCTTCGCCGATCGCTGCCGCGACGCGATGCCGGTCTGTCGCGAGGGCCTGCCCGCCGAGACGCTGATCGAAGGCGGTCGGCGGCGGGTGCTCTGCTGGCTGCACGCCGATCGGGCGAAGGAGGCCGCATGAGCGCCGAGTCGGCGTCCGAGACCCGCCACGCCGAGGCGGCGGCGGCGTCGCCGCGCGCGGCGGACGACGTGCTGCTGCGCGTCGAGGGACTGAAGGTGCACTTCCCCATCGGCGGCGGCCTGCTCGGCCGGCCGAAGGCCGTCGTGCGGGCGGTCGACGGCATCGACTTCTCCGTGCGCCGCGGCCGCACCTTCGGCATCGTCGGCGAGAGCGGCTCGGGCAAGAGCACCACTGCGCTCGCGGTGATGCGGCTGGTCAAGCACACCGCCGGCACGATCCGGCTCGGCGACGACGACGTCGGCGCGGCCTCCGGCGAGGCGCTGCGGCGGATGCGCCGGCGCTTCCAGATGGTGTTCCAGGACCCGTTCGCCTCGCTGAACCCGCGCAAGCGCGCCGGCGACGCCGTCCGCGAGGCGCTGGACCTGATGGAGGCCGGCGAGCCGTCGGCGCGCGCGGCCCGCGTCGCCGAACTCTTCGCGCAGACCGGCCTGCGGCCCGAGCAGCAGATGCTCTTCCCGCACCAGTTCTCGGGCGGCCAGCGGCAGCGGATCGTGCTCGCCCGCGCGCTCGCCGCGAACCCCGAGCTGGTCGTCTGCGACGAGCCGGTCTCGGCGCTCGACGTCGCGATCCAGGCGCAGATCCTCAACCTGATGCGTCGCCTGCAGGACGAGCTCGGGCTCACCTACCTGTTCATCTCGCACGACCTCGGCGTGATCCGCCACATGTGCGACGAGGTCGCGGTGATGTACCTGGGGCTCGTCGTCGAGCAGGCGCCGCGCGAGGCGCTCTTCGTCCGGCCGCTGCATCCGTACACGCTCGCGCTGTGGTCGGCCGCACCCTCGTTCGACCCGGCAGCGCGCGGACGTGGCCATCGGATCCGGCTGCAGGGCGATCCGCCGAGCCCGATCGACGTGCCGGCCGGCTGCCGCTTCGCCGGGCGCTGTCCGTTCGCCGAGGACCGCTGCCGCAGCGAGGCGCCGGCGCTGCGGGAGGTCGCGCCCGGCCACCGGGTCGCCTGCCACCGCGTGACCGACGACGGCGCCCCGGCCTACCCGCTGCCCTGAGCGGCCCCCGCTGCTAACCTGTCGGCAGTCCATCAGCAGGCGGCCGGACCGCCACGGAGGTGTCGGATGACGATGAGCGCGCGCCAGCGGGCCTTCCGCGAGCAGTACCGGTCCAACATCAGCCCGCGCTACAACGGGCTCGTCCACGTCGCCGTCATCTACGCGGCGGGCCTCGGCGCGATCGCGTGGTGCGCGGGCCGCCTGCAGGATGTCGGCTGGGAATGGCTGGTGATCCTGCCGGTGGCGCTGGCCGGCAACTTCGCGGAGTGGGCGATGCACCGTCACGTGATGCACCGGAAGATCGACGTGTTCGCGCTGCGCGCGATCTACGACCGCCACACCCGCCAGCACCACCAGTACTTCACCGACAACGTGTGGACGATCGACACCGTCCGCGAGTTCCGGATCGTCTTCTTCCCGTGGCGGCTGCTGGCCGTGCTCGCCGTGCTGGGCACGCTGTTCGGCTGGATCGCGTCGCTGCTGTGGAACGCGAACGCCGGCTACTTCGTCTTCATGACGATGGTGGGCCACTACCTCGTCTACGAGTTCATGCACTACTGCTGCCACGTGCCCGACAACGCGTTCGTGACACGGTTCCCGTTCGTCTCGACGATCCGGCGGCACCACACCTTCCACCACAACCAGGGGATCATGATGCACTACAACATGAACCTCACCTTCCCGGTGGCGGACTGGTTCATGAAGACCTCCGACCTCGACCGCGGCCTGGTCGGTACGCTGCTCAACGGCATGGACACGCGGTACGTCCGCGAGGAACTCAAGCCGATCATCGCGCGGTTCCGCCACGACGACACGCGCGTGACGCTCGACGGTCCGCAGCTGACCGAGGACGAGCGGCGGGTGCTCTCGCCCTCGGCATGACCGCGCGCGGGCCGGCCGCCGGGGCGAAGGCGCTCGACGCGTTGCCCGACACCATCGAGCCGTTCACGCGGGCGACGGTGTCGACCGAGGTCCGAGCGCCCGCTCAGCGCACCACGTCGAGATCGGGCAATGCCCAGCGCTTCTCGAAGTACGGCTCGGTGGGACCGTACAGGCGGAAATAGGTGAACCAGCCCTTGCCGGGCACGGTCTGCACGAAGTTCGCGCCCGCGCCCGGCGGCGGCGTCGGACCGAAGTACAGGTCGACCGAGCCGTCCGCGTTCGTCGTGAGCCCGGCCTTGCGCGAGGAGATGTCGGCCGCCCCCTGCGGGGTCTGCAGCGGCGCACGGGTGACGTTGTCGTAGAGCGTGAACGACCAGAACTGCCTGACCGGCGCATCGGGCGGCACGCGCAGCCGGTAGGTCCGGCCGCCGTCGAGCCAGGCACCGGTGCGGTCGCGGGCGGTCTCCAGGTACACCTGGCCGAAGCCCACGGTGCGGCCCTGCATCCCCAGCGTGTTGCCGATCGCCTCGTAGAACCACGAGGCGCGCTCGTCGAGCTGCGAGAAGCCGCGGGCCTGCTGGTCGAGCTCGACCATGTTCGCGTACTCCCACTGCGTGCCCGCGAACACCGACGCGCCGGGGAAGCGCTTGGCGAAGGCGTTGGCCCGCGCCATCAGCTCGCCCACCTTCGCGGCCTCGTCGAGGATCCTGCGCTGCCGGTCGGACGGCGCGAACGGCCGTCCCTTCTCGATGCCGAGCGAGCGCAGCATCGCGAGGAAGTAGCCGTCCCGCGCTTCCGGCGGCTCGGGATCGAGCACGTCGCGCAGCTGCCGGAAGTACTCGGCGTCGTTGGGCTGCCACGACGCCCACGGCCGTCCGGCGACCGGGATGTAGGACGTCGCCGCCGGCCGGGCCCGGTCCGCCCAGGCGTACAGGCGGTGCCGACGGACCGTCGCCTCGGCCTCGCGGATGTCCGCGGACAGGCCTCGCGAACCGAACCACACCTGGTTGCTCGGCGAGCGAACGACGATGTGACCCGGCGCCTGCACCCGCGGTCCGCCGGGCGGCAGGATCAGGTACTTGGCGCCCCGGCCCTTGTCGGGGCCGGTCTGGCCCATGTCGGTGACCGGACGCTGCCAGATGTCGTTGATTCCGCCTGCCGTCGCCCCGGGCGGGACCTCGACGACGAGCGGGCCGCGCTCGGCGAGGTTCCAGAAGCTGAACGCATACAGCGTGGTGAGGTTGGGCGTGAGCATGCCCGCCTTGTCGGCGAGGCTCTGGTACAGCACGACCTCGCCGTCCTTCGCGCCGAAGCTGCGCAGGTGGGCCTGCCGCAGGCCATGGAAGCCGACCGCCGGCAGGCCCCACAGGTACAGCTGCGTGGCGCGCTGGAAGTCCATCTCGTCGTACAGCGTCTCGACCGCCGCCTTCGAGGGGAAACCGTTCTCCAGCTGCAGCGTGCCGAGCCGTGTCTCGACCGGCTGGGCCCGTGCGGACACGGCGCAAGACAGGATCGCGGCGGCGACGAGGGAAGCGGACAGGGAGGGACGCAGGGTCATGGCGGTCGGAGTCGTCGGGAGGATCGGGACAGGCCGGCCCGGGTCCGCCGGCAGGACGTCGCCTCGAACCTCCGGGGCGCCGCCGCGCTCGGGGTGTCGAGGATGAGGGGGCCGAGTCCATGGCGCAATCTCATGTCCGATATGCTCACGATGCACGGGACGCATGGATCCCGCGCCTTCGGAGGCACCCTTGAACGTCGACCTCAGGCTGCTGCGCCAGGCCCTCGCGCTCGCCGAGCACCGCAGCTTCAGCCGGGCGGCCGAGGCGCTGGACATCTCGCAGCCCGCGTTGAGCCGCGCCATCAAGGAGCTCGAGACGCGGGTGGGCCTGCCGCTCTTCGACCGGCGCCGTTCGGGCCACGCGCCCACCGACTTCGGCCGCGTCTTCCTCGAGCATGCGAGCCACCTGATCGCCGGCGCCGACGACCTGGACCGCGAGGTCGCGCAGGCCCGGGGCCTGGTCGCCGGCGGGCTCTCGATCGGCTTCGGTGCGTACGCGGCCGAACTGCTCGCCCCCGCGTGCGCATCCCGCTTCGCGGCGACCCACCCCGGGATCCGCCTGCGGGTGCGCCAGGAGGTTCCGGTCGCGATCCCTCGCCTGCTGCGCTCACGGACGCTGGACCTCGCCGTCGCCGAGTCCAGCGTGCTCGCGGAGGACGAGGCGGTCGAGGAGATCGCCTCGCTCGCGCCGGTCCAGGGTCACGCGATCGTCCGCGCCGGGCACCCGCTGACCCGCAAGGCCCGTCCGACCATCGACGACCTGCTCGCCTATCCGTACGCGCAGGTGGTGATGCTGCCGCCGCGGGTCCTCAGGCCGATCCTCGCGGCACGCGGCAGCACGGCGACGTCGACCTTCCCCGCGCTCGAGTGTGCGTCCGTGGGGATGGCCACCCGGATCGTCGCGTCGACCGATGCCTTCACCTTCGCCTCGCTGGGCATGATCCGCGCCGACCTGCGCGACGGTCGGCTGGTACCGATCCTGCAGGCCGACTGGATGCGCACCGCGTGGAGCATCGTGCGGCTGCGCGGGCGCATCCCGCCGAACGCGGTCCGCGACATGGTCGACGTGATCCGCGAGGCCCACGACGCGCTGGCGCGCGAGGAAGCCGCGCTGAGCCGCGAGCGTCTCGGCGGGGCCTGAGGCCGATCCCGGGCGCCGCGAGCGACCCGATCTCCAGCGGCAGGTCGACGCGCTCGGGCGCGAGCATCGTGTTGAACGCGTGGTTCGCTGCCGTGGTCATGATCGACCGGGCGACGTCCTCCGAGGTGATCGGCCGGCAATCGTGGAAGGTCGCGTGTTGCGCCAGCTTCAGCAGCCGCGGGCGGCCGTCGTCCCGGAACGACCGGATCGCGGCGAGGTCGGGCCGCGGCGTCCGGAAGGGTCGATGCGCGGGGTCGATACGGGCCTTGCCGCGGACTGCGGGGCGGTCTCGGTCACGGCCGTCGCCGAGGTCATCGATGCGGCGTTCGCCGCGGTCGTCCTCGAGGCCGAGGCCGCGATGGCCGACCATCGGGCACTCACGACCGCGCCGGTCCGCGTACGCGCAGGTTCGACGGGTCGTACCAGGCCGCCAGCTGCAGCGCGGCCGCGACCGGGCGGGCAGCGACCTCGACCTCGAAGCGACGCGCCGCGAGCGCCGCGGCGGTGATCGGCTCGTCGAGCCGCAGCCAGCCCATGCCGAGCGAGGCGCCCACCCGGTGCCCGTACGCGCCGCTGGTGACGAGGCCCACGACGCGGCCGTCGCACAGGATCGGCTCGTCGTGGTGGAGCAGCGCATCGGCGTCGTGCAGGCGGATCTGCACGAGCCGGCGGCGCGGCACGCCGGCCTCGCGCTGCCGCAGCAGCGCGTCGCGGCCGCGGAAACCGCCGGGCTTGTCCCAGGCGCAGGTGAACGCGAGGCCGGCCTCGATCGGCGTGTCCTCGACGCCGATGTCGTGGCCCCAGTGGCGGTAGCCCTTCTCGACGCGGCAGGCCGCCATCGCGTGGAAGCCCGCGTGCGCGAGGCCGTGCGCGGCACCGGCCTCGAGGAGCCGCTCGTACACGTGCACCGCGGACTCCGCGGGCACGTAGAGCTCCCAGCCGCGCTCGCCGACGTAGGTGATCCGGCTCGCGCGGACGATCGCGCAGCCGATCTCGATCTCGCGCGAGGTGGCGAACGGGAAGGCCGCGTCGTCGAGGCGTTCGCCGCTCGCGGCCTCGAGCACAGCGCGCGAGGCCGGTCCCATCAGCCCGAGCATCGGCAGCCCCGAGGTCACGTCGACGACCGAGCAGTGCGCGTCCGCCGGGATCGCCGCGCGCAGCCAGGCGGCGTCGCGCACCTGCGCGCCGGCCGAGGTCACCACGAGGAAGTCGTCTCCGGCGAGCCGCGTCACCGTGAGGTCGGCCTCGATGCCGCCCGCGTCGTTCAGCCACTGCGTGTAGACCACGCGGCCGGGCGCGACGTCGACGTCCGCGGTGCCCAGGCGGTTCAGCACCGCGCAGGCATCGCGGCCGAGCACGCGCAGCTTCGCCATCGACGACTGGTCGAACAGCGCGCAGGCGTCGCGGACCGCGCGGCACTCGGCGGCCACGTGCGGGAACCAGTTCTCCCGGCCCCAGCTGTGCTCGTAGCGCGCCGGCGTGCCAGGCGGCGCGAACCAGTTGGCGCGCTCCCAGCCGGCGAGCTCGCCCATGCACGCGCCGGCGGCGAGCAGCCGGTCGTGGAAGGGGGTGCGCCGCGCGCCGCGCGCGGTCTCGGGCTGGCGCGTCGGCCAGTGCATCGCGTAGAGCAGCCCCAGGCTCTCGCGCGTGCGGTCGGCGAGGTAGGCGCGCGTGCCCTGCACCGGATGCATCCGCAGCAGCTCGACGCCGGGCAGGTCCATCGGCACCCGCCGGTCGCGGATCCACTCGGCGAGCACCCGGCCCGCGCCGCCCGAGGACTGGATGCCGATCGAGTTGAAGCCCGCGGCGACGAACAGGTCGCGGACCTCGGCGGTCTCGCCGAGCAGGTAGCGGTCGTCGGGCGTGAAGCTCTCGGGCCCGTTGAACCAGGTGGCGATGCCGGTGCGCGCCAGCACCGGCACGCGCTCGATCGCCTTCTCCAGCACCGGCTGGAAGTGGTCGAGGTCGTCGGGCAGCGCGTCGAAGCAGAAGTCGGCGGGGATGCCGCGCAGCGCCCAGGGCTTGGCCACCGGCTCGAACGCGCCCACCAGCAGCTTGCCCGCGTCCTCCTTGTAGTAGGCCCACTCGTCGGGCACGCGCAGCGTGGGCAGCCCCTTGGGCAGGCCCGGGATCGGCTCGGTGACGACGTAGAAGTGCTCGGCCGCCTGCAGCGCGAGGCGGATGCCGTGCGGCCGCAGCAGGAAGGCCGACCACATGCCGGCGGCGACCACCACCGTGCCCGCGCGCAGCACGCCGCGCGCGTCGCCCGCGAAGCGCCCGTCGCGGCCCGCGATCCGCCAGGACACGCCGGTCGCGCGTCCGCCCTCGACGAGCACCTCGTCGACCTCCACGCCCTCGAGCAGCCGCGCGCCCGCGTCGCGCGCGCCGCGGGCGAGCGCGAGCGTGGTGTCCACCGGATTGGTCTGGCCGTCGTTCGGCGTCCAGAGCCCGCCCGCCACGTCGCGGACATCGACCAGCGGATGGCGCTCGGCCACCTCGCGCGGGCTCAGCACCTGCGCCTCGACGCCGAACGAGCGCGCGCTCGACGCGGAGCGCTTCAGCTCCTCGAAGCGCTCGGCATCGAGCGCGACCGCGACCGAGCCGTTGCGCCGGAATCCGGTCGCCTGGCCGGTGCGCGCCTCGAGCGTGGCGAACAGCTCCGAGGTGTAGCGGGCGAGCTCGGTCAGGTTGCGCGTGGCGCGCAGCTGCGGCACCAGCCCGGCCGCGTGCCAGGTCGTGCCGCAGGTGAGCTGTCGGCGCTCGAGCAGCACCACGTCGCGGATGCCGAGCAGGCCGAGGTGGTAGGCGATCGACACGCCGACGATGCCGCCGCCGACGATCACGACCTCGGCGCGGTCGGGCGGCTGAGGGACGGCGGTCGTCGGATCGGGTGCGTTCATGCGGGGCGTGGCGCGGGCGGGTCCCGGGATTGTTCCGCGCGGGTGCCGGGCCGCATGGTCGCCATCCGCCATCGGATTGACTTTCCCCGCCATCGCCCGATACTGCGGCGATGTCCGCGTCGCCGCACGACCCCGCCCCGCGGCCGCTGCTGCGCAACCCGATCGGCTTCCTGCTGGTGCCCGAATTCGCGGTGATCGCGCTCGCGTCGGCGATCGAGCCGCTGCGGATCGCCAACCGCTACCTCGCCGAGCCCTACCGCTGGGCGCTGCTGTCTGCCGACGGCCGCCCGGTCGCCGACGACAACGGCATCCCGATCCAGCCGCACGGATCGATCGCGTCGGCGGGTACCCTCGGCACCGCGATCCTGTGCGCCGACGTGCGACCCGAGCGCTTCTACACGCGTGCGATGCGAAGCTGGCTGCACGCGCTCGACCGCTCGGGCGCCACGCTCGGCGCGCTCGACACCGGCGTGTTCCTGCTCGCCCGCGCGGGCCTGCTCGACGGCTGCCGCGTGACGACGCACTGGGAGGTGATCGACGCGTTCCGCGAGCGCTTCCCGCAGATCGCGGTCTCGCAGACGCTGTTCGAGACCGGCCCCGGTCGCATGACCTGCGCCGGCGGCACCGCGGCCCTCGACATGATGCTCAACGCGATCGCGGCCGACCACGGCCCGGCGCTCGCGAACCGGGTCGCCGAGCACTGCCTGCACGACCGGATCCGCAGCGGTAACGCGGCACAGCGGATGGCGCTGCCGCTGCGCACGCGCATCCACCATCCGCGGCTGGCCGACGCGGTCCAGCTCCTCGAGCGCACGCTCGACCGGCCGGTGCCGGTCGACGAGCTCGCGGCGCATGCGCGACTGTCCTCGCGCCAGCTGCTGCGCCTGTTCGCGCAGCATCTCGCCGAAGGACCGGCCCAGTACCACCGCCGGCTGCGGCTCGAGCAGGCCCGCACGCTGCTGCGCACCGCGTCGATGACGGTGACCGATGCGGCGGTCGCGGTCGGCTTCGAGTCGGTCGCGCACTTCTGCCGCGCCTACCGCGCGCAGTACGGCCGCCCGCCCGGCGAGGACCGGCGCGGCGACGGGCCGGCGCGTCCGCTGCTGCGCGACGCACGCTGAGCCGATGGCGGGAAACCGCCATCCGATGTCGCTTGCGGTCAACGCCGCGGGCCGCCCGCGCCCCAAGATCCTGCCGTTCAGGGAGCCTCACATGCACGCACCCCGCCCGGGCCCGCGGCCGTCGATGACGGTGTACGTCGCACGCCGCGTGATCACGATGGACGAGTCGCTGCCCGACGCGACCGCGGTCGGCGTCGTCGGCGACCGCATCGCCGCCGTCGGCGACCTGGCGTCGATGGACCCCTGGCGCGAGCACTACGACGTGACCGTCGACGAGCGCTTCGCCGAGCGGGTGCTGATGCCCGGCTTCGTCGACAACCACATCCATCCCTTCCTCGGCGCGATCCTGATGCCGATGGAGATCATCGCGCCCGAGGCCTGGCGGCGCCCCGACGGCAGCGAGTGGCCGGCGGCCCGCACGCCCGACGAGTACCGGCGCCTGCTCGGGGCGAGTCTCGCCGCGAAGCCGGACCACGACGACTGGTTCATCAGCTTCGGCTACCAGCCCAGCCGGCACGGGCGGCTGTTCCGGCGCGAGCTCGACGCGCTCTGCCCCGATCGCCCGGTGATCCTGTGGCAGCGCTCGTATCACGAGACCTACCTGAACACCCGGGCGATCGAGAAGCTCGGGCTCGATCCCGGCGTCGCCGAGGCGCATCCGCAGGTGGACCTGGAGAACGGCCACTTCTACGAGACCGGCAACAAGCTCGTGGTCGCGAAGCTGATGCCGCACTTCCTTCGCGAGGACTGGTACCACCGCGGGCTCGCCGACACCGCGACGCTGATGCAGCGCGCGGGCCTCACCACCGCCGGCGACCAGCTCTTCGGCGGCATCGACCCGCGCTACGAGCTCGCTGCGCTCGATGCCGTCCTCGAGCGGCCGGGCCGGCCGCTGCGCGTGGTCAACGTCTTCGACGCGCGCGGCTTCGCCAACCGCGCGCGCGGGCTGGGCTTCGGGCCGCCCGACCGGCCGATCGACTTCGCCGCCGGCCAGCCGGCGATGGAGGCCCTCGCCGCGGAGCCCGGCCGGCGCGTGCGCTACGCGAAGGCGGTCAAGCTCTTCGCCGACGGCGCGATGTTCTCGCAGCTGATGCAGATGCGGCCGCCCGGCTACATCGACGGCCACCATGGCGAATGGCTGATGGCGCCGGAGGTGCTGCGCGAGGGCGTGAAGCACTGGTGGTCGCAGGGCTGGCAGATCCACGTGCATGTCAACGGCGACGCCGGCATGGACGCGGTGCTCGACGCGCTCGAGCGCGCGCAGGCCGCGCTGCCGCGCTTCGATCACCGCTTCCACGTCCACCACGTCGGCTTCTGCACCGCCGCCCAGGTCTCGCGGCTCGCCGCGCTCGGTGCGCATGCGAGCGTGAACCCGTACTACATTCACGCGCTCGCCGACGACTACTCGCTGCTCGGGCTCGGCCCCGAGCGTGCGTCCCAGATCACCCGCTGCGCGTCGATGCGGCGCGCGGGCATGCGCGTCTCGTTCCACTCGGACTTCATGATGGCGCCGCCCGAGCCGCTGCTGCTCGCCTGGTGCGCGGCCAACCGCATCACCGCCTCCGGCGCGGTCGCGGGCCCCGCCGAGTGCCTGACGCTCGACCAGGCGCTGCGCGGCATCACGATCGACGCCGCCTGGGCGCTCGGGCTCGAGGCCGAGATCGGCTCGATCGCCGCCGGCAAGCTCGCCGACTTCGCGGTGCTCGCCGACGATCCCTTCGAGTTCGGCGTCGAGCGGCTGAAGGACGTGCGGGTCGCGGGCACGGTCTTCGAGGGCACGCCGCACCTGCTGGCCGAGCCGGCAGCCAGCGGACACGCCGGCGACGCGCACGCCGTCCTCGGGGCGCCGGCCGCCCCCGGCACGCCCGCCGTCTCGCGCGCAGGCCTGCGCCGCGCCGCGAGTCCGCGGCGTATCCGTCCGGTGCCCGCCGCCTGCTGCGGCGAGACCCGCGACCGCTGTGACGTGATCCGCCAGTGGAGTGCATGGCTGGGCGAGGCCCGCGCGACCGCCCCCCCGAACGACCGGCGCTGAACCGGCCGACGCAGACCCGAACCCGAGGAGACCCCGATGACCGATACCGCGCTGCACGACACCGCCCGCCGACGCCTGCTGCAGACCCTCGGCGCCGCCGCCGCCGGACCGGTGCTCGCCTCGCGCGCCGCCGCGCAGTCCGCCTCCGACACCCTGGTGATCGGTTACGCGAACACCCCGAACCACCTGAATTCGGCGGTGCAGTCGGGCGTGGTCACCGGGATCATCGCCTCGCAGATCTTCGCCAGCCCGCTGCGCTTCGACGACGGCTGGACGCCGCAGCCCTACCTCGCGCAGACCTGGAGCTTCCAGGACGACGGCCGCTCGGTGCTGCTCAAGCTCGCACCGGGCGCGACCTTCCACGACGGCCGGCCGATCACCTCCGAGGACGTCGCGTTTTCGGTGATGGCCATCAAGGCGAACCACCCGTTCCAGTCGATGTTCGCGCCGGTCGAGCGGGTCGACACGCCGACGCCCGAGATCGCGGTGATCCGGATGTCGTCGCCGCACCCGGCCATCCTGCTCGCGCTGTCGCCGCCCTTCTGCCCGATCCTGCCGAAGCACGTGTTCGGCGACGGCCAGCCGCTGCGGACCCATCCGCGCAACGCGAGCCCGGTCGGCTCGGGCCCGTTCCGCTTCGTCGAGTTCAAGCCGCGCGAGGTGGTGGTGCTCGAGAAGCATCGCGGCTTCTTCATCAAGGACCGCCCGAAGTTCGAGCGGGTCATCTTCCGCGTGATTCCCGACCCGGCCGCGCAGGCGCTCGCGCTCGCCCGCGGCGAGATCGACCTGCTGGTCGGGCTGACCGTCTCGCAGGCGGCCCAGCTCGCGAAGTCGCCCGACGTGGTGCCGCTGCGCAAGGGCGGCGAGGCGATCGGCCCGCTCGGCTGGGTCGCGTTCAACCTCACGCGCAAGCCCTACGACGACGTCCGCGTGCGGCGCGCGATCTCGTATGCGATCGACCGGAAGTTCATCGTCGAGCAGCTGCACCGCGGCACCTCGCGGATCGCCACCGGCCCGATCGCACCCGGATCGCCGTTCTACACCGACAAGGTCGAGCCCTACGCGCTGAACCTCGAGCGCTCGCGGCAGCTGCTCGACGCGGCCGGGCTCAAGCCCGATGCGCAGGGCACGCGCTTCAAGGCCGTGCTCGACTACCTGCCCGGCACGCCCGACAACTCGCAGACGATCGCCGAATACCTGCGGCCGCAGCTGAAGAAGATCGGCATCGAGGTGACCGTCCGCGCCTCGCCCGACTTCCCGACCTGGGCCACGCGCGTGTCGAACCAGGACTTCGACATGACGGTCGACGGCGCGTTCAACTACGGCGAGCCGGTGATCGGCGTGCACCGCACCTGGCTGTCGTCGAACATCCGCAAGGGCGTGATCTGGTCGAACACGCAGAGCTACGTGAACCCGAAGGTCGACGAGCTGCTCGCGCAGGCGACCGTCGAGCGCGACATGGAGAAGCGCAAGCGGCTGTACGCCGAGTTCCAGCGGATCGTCGTCGACGACGTGCCGGTGGCCTTCACCCACGTCTGGCCGCAGGGCTACGCGACCCGCAAGGACATCGTCGACGTGCCGGCGTCGATCTGGTGGCCGATCACGCCCTACGATACGCTGCGCCGACAGCGCTGATTCGCGCTGCCCCGAGGAGACAGCGAATGAACCGATGCGACGGACGGATCGCGATCGTCACCGGCGCGGCCGGCGGGATCGGCACCGCCACCTGCCGCCTGCTGGCCGAAGCCGGCGCCCGCGTGATCGCGACCGACCTGCGCGAGGCGCCGGGCGAGCGGCTCGGCGCCGCGATCGACGCCGCCGGCGGCGCGATCCGCTACCTGCGCCACGACGTGACCGACGACGCGCAGTGGGCCGCGGTGCTCGCGGCCACGCTGGAGGCGCACGGCCGCCTCGACGTGCTGGTCAACAACGCCGGCCTCTTCATGCACGGTCGCACAGAGGACGCGGACGCCGCGTCGATCGACCGGCTGTTCGACGTCAACCTGAAGGGCGTGGTGCTCGGTACCCAGCATGCGTTCCGCGCGATGAAGACCCGCGCGAAGGACCTGCCGCTCGCGTCGATCGTCAACCTGTCGTCGGTCGCCGGCCTGAAGGGCTCGCAGATGGCCTCGCTCTACTGCCTGACCAAGGGCGGCGTGCGGCTCTTCTCGAAGTCCTGCGCGATCGAGGCCGCGCACCTCGGCTACCGGATCCGCGTGAACTCGATCCACCCCGGCATCATCGACACCGACATGGCGCAGGGCGTGGCCGCCGGCATGCGCGCCAACGGCGTGCCCGCCGACCAGATCGACCGGATGATGGCGGGCGCGCACCCGCTGGGGCGGATGGGCCAGGCGGAGGACATCGCGCGCGGGATCGTCTACCTCGCGTCCGACGACGCGTCCTTCGTCACCGGAACCGAGCTGGTGGTCGACGGCGGGATGACCGCACGCTGAGTTCGGCGGGCCGCAGACGCGGCCCGCACCGCCCGTCCCCGACCCGCCGACGGCGCGGCGCCGGTCAGCGCAGCGGCCAGCGGAAGGCGGCGCTGGTGTCCATGCGGCCCTCGCCGCGAGCGATCGCCGCGTCCTGCAGCGCCGCGACCGCCGGCATCACCGCGAGGTCCACGCCGTGGCGCTTCGCCTCCTCGATCATCAGCCGCACGTCCTTGCGCGCCATCTGGACCTCGAACGACGGGTTGTCGAACGGGCCCGCGGCGATCCGTGCGGCCCGCTGCGGCAGCATCGTGCCGGGGTTGAAGGCCTGGAACAGCGACATCGCGTCGGTCGGCGCGATGCCGACCGCATCCGCCAGGCGGCAGACGTCGCCGAGCACGCCGGCCAGGCCGATCAGGGTCAGGTTGCCGAACAGCTTGAACGACGCCGCCCGCTCGGGCTGCGGGCCCAGCCAGACCAGCTTGCCGGTCATCGGCTCGAGCATCGGCGTGACCGCCCTGCACAGCGCCTCGTCACCCGAGAGCAGCATCAGGCCGGTGCCGTCGGCGCAGTTCGCCGGGCCCATGAAGACCGGCGCGTGGACGAACTTCCGACCGCGCGCGGCCCAGCGCCTCGCGCGCTCGGCGGTCGGCGTGGTGGCGGTCGTGGTGTGATCGACGATCCAGGCGTCGGCCGGAATCGCATCGGCCAGCGGCTCGAGCACGGCGTCGACCACCGCGTCGTCGGCGAGCATCAGGTGCACGCGCTCGACGCCGGCGACGGCGTCGGCGGCGGTCGGCGCGACGCGGGCACCGAGCGCCGCGACGGCCGCGGTCTTGTCGGCGCTGCGGTTCCAGACGCTGACCTCGTGACCCTGCGACAGCATGCGGGTCACGAAGCCGGTGCCCATCAGGCCGATGCCGAGGAAGGCGATCTTCACGGGGGTGTCTCCAGGAGTCGTGGCGGGGGGAGCCGCGATGGTAGTCCGCCCGCCCCGCGGCCACGCCGAACGCGGGTCGATAAACGATCCGGCAGCCGATCGTCCCCGGGATCACGCACGCGCGCCGCGGCCCGGGCGGGCGCGGCGCGGGCGCGATGCCTCAGAACTTCGACAGCACGGCGCGCAGGGTGTCGACCATCCGGTCGATGTGCGCGCGCTCGGCCACGAAGGGCGGGGCGACGATCAGGCTGTCGCCGGTCGACTTCAGGTTCAGGTTCGCATCGTAGAGCGCCTTCTGCGCCTCGTGGCCGCGACTGCCCGGGGGCTGGCCGGCGGAGGACAGCTCGACCGCGCCCATCATCCCGATCCCGCGGATGTCGACGAGGCACGGCAGGTCGCGCAGCGAGTACAGCCCGTCGAGGAAGTAGTCCGACATCGCCGCCGCGCGATCCATCAGGCCCTCGCGCTCGAAGATGTCCATCATCGCCAGTCCGGCCGCGCAGGACGCCGGATGCGCCGAGTAGGTGTAGCCGTGGAAGAACTCGATGCCCTTCGCCGGCCCCGCGTCGGTGATCGCGTCGTAGATCGCCTGCTTCGCGGCGATCGCGCCGAGCGGCTGCGCGCCGTTGGTGATCGCCTTGGCCATCGTCATCAGGTCGGGCGTGACGCCGAACTTCTGCGCGCCGAACGGCGCACCCATCCGGCCCCAGCCGGTGATGACCTCGTCGAAGACCAGGAGGATGCCGTGCTGGTCGCAGAGCTCGCGGATCCGGTTCAGGTAGCCCACCGGCGGGGGCAGGCAGCCGAAGCTGCCCGCGGTCGGCTCGACGAAGACCGCCGCGATGTTGTCGCCGCCGACCATCGCGATGATCCGCGCGAGGTCCTCGGCGAGCTCCACGCCGGTCTCGGGCTGGCCGCGCACGAACTTGTTGTCCGGCAGCGCGGTGTGCCGCATGAAGTGCACGCCCGGCAGGCCGACGCCGAAGGTCCGGCGATTGTTGACCATGCCCGACAGCGCGACACCGCCGAGGTTCACGCCGTGGTACGCCCGCTCGCGCGAGACGAACAGCTGCCGATGGCCCTCCCCGCGGATGCGGTGGTAGGCCAGCGCCATCTTCATCGCGGAGTCCACCGACTCGGAGCCCGAGCAGGTGAAGAACACCCGGTTCAGCCCCTCGGGCGTGTGCTGGGCGACGCGCTGCGCGAGCTCGAAGGCCTTCGGATGCGCGCGGGTGAACGGCATCGTGTAGTCGAGCGTCGACAGCTGCTCGTAGACCGCCTTCGCGATCTCCGGCCGGCAGTGGCCGGCCGCGACGCAGAACAGTCCCGACGAGGCATCGAGCACCTGCGAGCCGTCGGGCTTGTAGAGCCAGACGCCCTCGCCGCGGACGAACATCCTCGGCTCCTGCTTGAACTCCTTGTTCGGCGAGAACGGCATCCAGAAGTTCTGGCGTGCGTCGATCTCGATCAGCGGGTCTGCGTGTCCCATCCGGGCTCCTCGGTCGGTGGCGCCGGGCGCTCCGGCCCGGCGGGGTCGTCGGGCGAAAGGCTTACCAGTCGATGGTGGCGGTCATCGCCTCGGCGGCGTTGCGAAGCATCGGCAGGAACTCCAGCCCCTGCTCGATCCGCATCCGGCTGGTCGGCGCCTGGACGGCGACCCCCGCGACGACCTTGCCCTCGCTGTTGCGCACCGGCACGGCGATGCAGCAGATGCCGGGGAGGTACTCCTCGTTGTCGATCGAGTAGCCGCGCTCGCGGATCGCGTTGAACTCGTTCGTCAGGCGCTTGCCGTCGACCAGGGTCTGCGGCGTGTGCTTGATCAGCGGCGTCTGCTGGAGGAAGCGGTCACGGCTGCGCTTGGGCATCGCGGCGAGGAACAGCTTGCCGGAGGCCGAGGCGTACAGCGGCACGCGCGAGCCCGAGCCGAAATGCACGCGCAGCGGCCATCCGGCCTCGACGCGGTCGAGGTAGAGCACGGTGTTGCCGTTCGGGATCGTCAGGTTGCAGGTCTCGCCGACCTGCTCGACGAGTTCCTCGAGGATCGCATGGCGGGCCGACCGGTGCGGCGAGCCGAGCAGGACCTGGCCGGCGAACTTGTTCAGCCGCTCCGCGAAGCCGTACCGCTTGGTGTCCGGCTCGCGCGCGACCACGCCCGCATGCTCGAGCGTTCCCAGGATCCGGAGCACCGTGGGCTTGGGCAGTGCCACGGCCTGGGCGATCTCGGCGAGCTGCGGCGGCCGCTCGTGGTCGGCCAGCGCCTCGAGGATCCGGATGGCCCGGAGGATGGCCGAACCGGCCGGGACGTCTGCGTGCGCGGATGCGAGCGCTGCTGCGGTGTCGGTGCTCATGGAAGCTCTGTCTCCTCACAGTCTTTCGGGCTGCGTCCGTCGTCGAGGACGGCGCTCCTGGATTATGGAGAAAACGGAACGTTCGTGCAGTAGAAAACGGAATCCTTGAGTTTTGGGCCCGCGCCTGCATGACACAGTGCCGCCGACCTCACCCCCCGCGCACGAAAATGAACCACCCCGTTCCGTTCCATCGCCAGGTCGTCTCCGGTCGCCAGAGGATGACCCCGTCCGAGGCCTTCGTCGAGACGCTGGTCGCGCAGGGCGTGACCGACGTCTTCGGCATCGTGGGCTCCGCCTACATGGACGCGCTGGACCTGTTCCCGGCCGCCGGCATCCGTTTCGTGATGGTCGCGCACGAGCAGGGCGCGGCGCACATGGCGGACGGCTACGCGCGCGTGTCGGGCCGCCACGGCGTGTGCATCGCGCAGAACGGCCCGGGCATCACGAACTTCGTGACCGCGGTCGCCGCCGCCTACTGGGCGCACTCGCCGGTGGTCGTGGTCACGCCCGAGACCGGCAGCATGACGCTCGGCCTCGGCGGCTTCCAGGAGACCGAGCAGCTGCCGATCTTCTCGAAGATCACCAAGTACCAGGCGCACGTGAACAACAAGGCCCGCATGGCCGAGCTGACCGGCCGGGCGTTCGACCGCGCGCTGCTCGAGCTCGGGCCCACGCAGCTCAACATCCCGCGCGACTACTTCTATGGCGACATCGAGACCGAGATCCCGACGCCGATCCGGATCGAGCGGGGCGCGGGCGGCGAGCAGGCGCTCGCCGAGGCCGCGGAGCTGCTCGCGAACGCCCAGTTCCCCGTGATCCTGTCGGGCGGCGGCGTGATCAATGCCGACGGCTGGTCCGAGGCGATCGCGCTGGCCGAGCTGCTGCAGGCGCCGGTGGCGAGCAGCTACCTGCACAACGATTCGTTCCCGGCCGATCACCCGCTCGCCGTCGGTCCGCTGGGCTACCAGGGCAGCCAGGCCGCGATGAAGCTGATCGCGAAGGCCGACGTGGTGCTGGCGCTGGGCTCGCGGCTCGGCCCGTTCGGCACCCTGCCCCAGTACGGCCTCGACTACTGGCCGAAGAACGCGAAGATCATCCAGGTCGACGCCGACGCGAAGATGCTGGGGCTGGTCAAGCCGATCTCGGTCGGCCTGTGCGGCGATGCGAAGGCCGCGGCCGCGGCGCTCGTCGAGCGGCTCGAGGGCCGGTCGCTCGCCTGCCTGCAGAACCGCGACGCGCGCCTCGCGGCGATCCGCGCCGAGAAGGACGCCTGGAAGCAGGCGCTCGAGGAATGGACGCACGAGCGCGACCCGTGGTCGATCGAGACCGCGAAGAGTTCCTCGTACATGCATCCGCGGCAGATGCTGCGCGAGCTCGAGCGCGCGATGCCGGCCGGCGCGATGGTCTCCACCGACATCGGCAACATCTGCTCGGTGTCGAACAGCTACCTGCGCTTCGACCGGCCGCGCTCGATGTTCGCGGCGATGGCGTTCGGCAACTGCGGCTACGCGTTCCCGACGATCATCGGCGCGAAGCTCGCCGCACCCGACCGGCCGGCGATCGCCTATGTCGGCGACGGTGCCTGGGGGATGAGCTTCGGCGAGCTGCAGACCTGCGTGCGCGAGAACATCCCGGTCACCGCGGTCGTCTTCAACAACGGCCAGTGGGGCGCCGAGAAGAAGAACCACGTGGACTTCTACAACAATCGGTTCGTCGGCGTGAACCTCGAGAAGCAGCCGAGCTGGGCCGCGGTCGCACGCTCGATGGGCGCCGACGGCATCGTGGTCGACAAGGTCTCGGACGTGGGTCCCGCGCTCGCCGCCGCCGCGAAGGCGCAGCAGCAGGGCCGCACCACGGTGCTCGAGATGATGGTCACCGCCGAGCTGGGCGATCCGTTCCGGCGCGACGCGCTGTCGAAGCCGGTGCGCCACCTCGAGAAGTACAAGGCGTACGTCTGACACCGGGTCGACGGGCCGGGAGGGCGGCTGCCGTGCGTGGCAGCCGTCGCCGTCTCCCGGCTGGTCATCGGCCGACGCGAGGCGGACGTCCCGCTCACTTCCCGAAGAACAGCTGCGGCAGCCAGAGCGCCGTCTGCGGCACGTGGATCAGGATCGCGGTCATCGCGACCATCGACACGAGGAACGGCCAGGTCCCCTGGAACACCTCGTCGATCGATCCCTCCCGCCGGACCCCCTGGATCACGTAGAGCGTCATCCCCACCGGCGGGCTCAGCAGCGAGATCTCGCACATCAGCACCATGAAGACGCCGAAGTGGACCGGGTCGATACCGGCGGCGGTCACGAACGGGAAGACGATCGGCACCGTGCCGACCAGCATCGGCAGCGTCTCGAAGAAGATGCCGAGCAGCAGGTAGAACAACGCGAGTGCCCACAGCAGGACCGCGGGCGAAGCCTGGATCGACTTCACCAGCTCCGACAGCGACTGCGTGACGCCGAGCAGCCCCAGCACGAAGTTCAGGTAGAACGCCGCGGCCAGGATGAGCAGGCTCATCGCGGTCAGCCGCGCGGTCGCGAGGAAGCTCTCGTGCAGCATCGCGACGGTGAGCTTGCGGTAGGCGGCGGCCACCGCCAGCGAGCAGACCACGCCGAGCGCCGCGCTCTCGGACACCGTCGCCCAGCCGGTGTAGATGCTGCCCATCACCACGACGAACACGAAGAGGGGCGCGAGCAGGTGGACCAGGCGCCCGAGCTTCTCCGACATCGGCGCGTCGGCCTCCTTCACGCCGGCCAGCTTCGGCCGCGCGAGCGCGATCACCGCGATCGTCGCCATGAAGAGCACCGTCATGATCGCGCCCGGCAGCAGGCCGGCCGCGTAGAGGCGTCCGGCAGACGTGTTGGTCATCGCGCCGTAGACGAGGAAGGCGATGCCCGGCGGGATCAGGTTGCCCAGGCTCGCGCCGGCCGCGATCGAGCCGAGCACCAGGCGCTGGTCGTAGCCGCGGTGGCGGAAGGCCGGCAGCGCGATGGTCGAGATCGTGGCCGCGGTCGCGACCGACGAGCCCGAGACCGCCGAGAACAGCGCCGAGGCGCCGACGTTGGTGTGCAGCAGCCCGCCCGGCAGCGGGTTCAGCCAGTCGGCGAGCGACGCGTACATCCGGTCGGTCGCGCCGCCGCGCACCAGGATCTCGCCCAGCAGGATGTAGAGCGGGATCGACAGCAGCACGTAGTCCTCGGTCGCGCCCCACAGCTGGGTGCCGAACGCGAAGACCACCGGCGTGCCGAGGTACGCGACCGCGCCGAGCATCGCGACGCCGGCCATCACCGTCGCGACGTGCAGGCCCATGAACATCAGCACCAGCATCAGGCCGAAGCCGAGCGCGATCTCCAGCGGGCCGATCATCGCGCGGCCTCCGCACGCACGTCGCCGCCGAGCCGGATGCCGCCGGTCTCGGCCTCGATCTCCTCGTCGAGCGTGGGCGGCCCGTAGGCGCGGTTGAGCCGCTCGCGGTCGCGCCCGAGCAGCCAGCAGGCGTGCATCGACATCGCCGAGGCCGCGATCGCGAACAGCAGCCAGCCGCAGAACCACAGCGACTGCGGCAGCCACAGCGGCGTCTGCAGCGGCGAGGTCGAGTGGCTGTCGAACTCGATGCTCTCGGCGAGCACCGCCCACGCCCGCCAGGCGGCGAACACCGCGACCGCGGCGAGCGACACCATCGCGAGCGTGTTGAGCGTCGCCTGCAGCCAGGCGGGCAGCCGCGACAGCAGGAAGTCCACGCGGGTGTGGCCGCGCATCAGCAGCGCGTACGGGAAGCCCAGCGCGCTGATGACCGCGAGCGTGTAGGCGCCGACCTCGTCGACGCCCTGCAGGCTGAAGCCGAACAGCTTGCGCACGACCATCTCGACGCAGGTGGCGACCGAGAGCGCGATCAGCCACCAGCCGCTGGCCAGCGTGAACAGGCGCACCAGCGCCGAGAAGCCGCGCCAGACCGGCGACTCATCCATGGTTAGACCCTCCCCGGCCGCGCGGCGCCCGCGACGCTCAATCGATCTTCAGCCCGCGCGCCTTGCCCACGGTGGCATTCCAGGTCTCGGTGCACTTCGGATCGATCTTGTTGCACGAGGTCTTCCAGATCGGCAGCACGACCTTGGTCACCGCGTCCTTGACCTTCTTCTCGTCGGCGGGCGAGACCGGCACCAGGGTCATCGAGAACTTCGTGCCCTCCTTGCACGGCTCCTTGCCGACGTTGCAGTTCATCGCGTCGCCGTTGGCCCGATAGGCCAGCGACCACATCTCGTCCTCCATCTTCTTGAACTGCGACATCAGGCTCTTCTGCGCCTCGGGCGAGAACCGGTTCCAGTAGTCGAGGTTCATGAAGTGGCCCTGCACCGAGCCCGAGACCGACAGCGGCAGGAAGTGCGTCGTCACCTCCGGCCACTTGCCGGAGTTGCCCGAGGTGGGCGAGGTGACGCCGCAGTCGGCCACGCCGCGCTGCAGCGACGGGTAGACCTCGGAGAACTGCATCGTCACCGGCGTCGCGCCGAAGCTCTGGATCAGCGCGGCCATCGACGGCGTGAAGCTGCGCACCTTCAGGCCCTTCAGGTCGTCGACCGACTTGATCGGCTTGTTGCAGTAGAAGACCTGCGGACCGAACGGCCACAGCGTCATCACCTTCGCGTTGAACTTCTTCTGCAGCCGCTCGTCGAAGACCTGCCGATAGGCGTCGACCGCCTTCCTCAGGTCCTCCATGTTGGTCGACACGCCGATCAGGTCGATGCCCTCGAAGAACGGGTCGTCGCGCGAGGCCATGCCGATCTGCACGCTCATCGCGTCGAAGGTGCCCGAGCGCAGCAGCCGGAACGCGTCGGCGGCCTGCACGCCCAGCACGTCCATCGGGTTGTAGTTCACCGCGAGGTTCGTGCCCATCAGCTTCGGCAGCGCGGTTAAGAACGGACGCTCGACCCCGTCGACGTGATTCCTGTTCGACGAGAAGTTGCCGGCGACGCGCATCGACGTCGGGTCGGCGGCCTGCGCGGCGGGGGCCGCGAGGGCGAGCAGCGAGCACAGCGTGAGGGTGGAGAGCAGGCGACGTGTCATCTCGGGGGGTCCTGGTGGGATCGTCGGGGTCGGTGGGGGAGTGGCGCACGACGGACGTGCACGCCGGCGCCAGCCACCCCTCGCCGGTGCGCGGAACCGCGGCATCATGGTGCACGCTGCGTGCAGGGACGGCGATGGCCCCTTCCTTGCAAGAGCCGTGCTGACGCACGCCCTCGGTCCGGTGATACTCGGCCGCCGGCGCGGTCGGGCGAGCCCGTGGGGCTCGCAACCGACGCCGGGACGCGTGTCGTGGAGCGCCGATGAGACTGCTGGTCGCCAACTCGAACACCTCCGACTTCGTGACCGGCCGGGTCGCCGAGGGCGCGCGGTCCGCCGCGCGGCCGGGCACCGAGATCGTCGCGGTGACCGGCCGCTTCGGCGCGCGCGTGATCGCGACGCGCACCGAGCTCGCGGTCGCCGAGCACGCGACCGTCGAGCTGCTCGCCGAGCATGCGCCCGGCTGCGACGCGGCGATCATCGCCGTGTCCTACGACTGCGGACTGTGGGCCGCGCGCGAGATGCTCGACGTGCCGGTGGTCGGCATCACCGAGGCCGCGCTGCTGACCGCGAGCCTGCTCGGCACGCGGATCGGGATGGTGGTCTTCGGCGATCGGGTGCTGCCGATCTACCGGGAGGTCGTCGAGCGGCACGGGTTCGGCGGCCGTGTCGGCGCCTGGCGCGGGATCGTCTCCGACGCGCCCTACTCGCCCGGCGACACGAGCGCCTCCGACGCGCTCGCCGTGCAGGCCGCGTGCGAGCTCGCCGAACGGGACGGCTGCGAGGCGATCGTGCTCACCGGGGCGGTGATGGCCGGAGTCGCCGCGCGCTTGCAGCCCGCGGTGCCGGTGCCGATCGTCGACGGCGTGACCTGCGCGGTCCGCGTCGCGCAGATGCTGGTCGACGCGCGCCCCTCGAAGCCGCGGATCGGCAGCCTCGCACCGCTGCCCGAGCGCGCGCAGCACGGCGTGGGAGCGGCGCTGGCCGCCCGCTTCGGCGGTCCGGACCGTCCGGGTGGCGCCTGAACGGCTTCGCGCCGCCGCGCCGCCGAGGCGGCCGGGCCCGCGTCCGCCCGGGCTCCCGGCGCCGCCTGCGGCCTACGCCGCAGCGCCCGTCCGCGTGCGGAACACCCCGTGGAAGGCGAACGGCGCGACCTCGGGCAGCCGCAGCCAGGCGAGCGGCCGCATCGCGGCGGCGTCCAGCACGGCGATCACGCTGCCGGGGTCGTCATCGGCGAGGGTGGGCACGCACAGCACGCCGTCGTCCTCGGCCGTCGCCCCGGGCCTCGGCACGAAGACCGGCTCGAGCTGGACCGCGTCCCCGCGCTGCCAGGTCCGTCGCTCGCCGGTCGCGAGGTCGACCTTGACCGTCAGGTCGAAGAACGCCTCGGGCGCGGCCGGGCCGCGGTCCGCACCCCAGGCGAAGCGCGCCTCGAGCCCGGCGCCGCGCGGACGGCTCGACTGCGGGAATTCCATCGATGCGCCCAGGTCCTCGACCTCGGCGCGCGTCGCCCCGGGTTCGAGCCGGTAGCGCCGCAGCCGCCCGATCGGTCCGATCGGGGCTCCGGCACGCAGCGCGTCGAGACGCAGCCGATCGAGGATCGCCGGGTCGTCGAGCACGCAGAGGTCGACGAGCGTCGCGTCGCCGTCCTCGAAGGCCTGCAGCGCGTGGAACGCGAACAGCGGCGGCGCGTCCCAGCTGCGCACGCGGCCGTCGGCGAGGTCCACCGCGTGCAATCGCGAGCCGAGCCCCGGTCGCCAGGCGAGGTTGCCGCGATAGGCCCGGCGGGTCAGCGCGAAGCCCAGCGGCCGGATCCGCAGCGCGTTCTCCCACAGCACCAGCCGGCGGCCCGACAGCGCGAGGTCGTGCAGCAGGCCCGGCGGATCGGCCGGGATCCGCGCGAGCACGCGACGCCGGTGCGAGCCGGGCTCGATGCCGTAGGCCACGTAGAAGCAGTGCCGTCCCACCTCGATGCCCACGCCCCAGCTGCGCCCGTCGGATGTGCGCGCGCCGTGCGCGGCCGAGAACGGCAGCCGCTCGCCGTCGTCCCAGTCGAAGGCGCCGAGCGTCTCGAGCGTGTCCGGATCGATGCGCTGGGCGCGCGAGGTCTCGGTCCGCGCGACCCAGTCGTCGCCCAGCCGCTCGACGATCACCGCGCCGTTGTCGGTCAGCTTGGGCTCGCCGAGCCGGCGCAGCCGCTCGAGCCAGCCCATCGCGTCCGGCGTCTCGAACTCGCCGTAGTCGGGCGCACCGCGCGCCTGCGCGGCACGCCATGCATCGCCGCGCAGGAAGCGGCTGCGCCAGGCGGCCGCGCCCTCGCGCAGCTCGATCCGCTGCAGCAGCGCGAGCCCGTCGAACCAGTGGCGGTAGGCGCCGCGCGGCAGCTCGAAGCGGCCGGGACCGCTCAGGTGCAGGCTGCCGTCGAGCCAGTCGGGCAGCCGACCGTCGACGCGCAGCGCGATCGGGCCGGCGTCGGCGCCGCAGGACGCGAAGCCGCGCAGCCGGCCGGCCGGCGGGGCCGCGGATCGGCCGCCCGCCGCGCGCGTCGCCGTTCCGATCGGGGTGCCGCCGTGGTCCATCGCGTCTCTTGCGCCCCGCGTCCCGCACCGGGTCCGCGCCCACCGCGGGCGCGCTTCGGCGGGCATCGTACCCCCACGGCCGGCGCGGCGCCCCGGCACGGTAAAATCCCGCGTTTCGGATGCGGCCCCGCCTCCGTCCCCAGAGCTCCTCACGACATGCAAGAACGATACGACGCCCGCACCGTGGAATCCGACGCCCAGCGGCACTGGACGGCGGAGGACGCCTACCGCGCCCGCGAGCACGACCCGCGTTTCCCGAAGGGCAAGTACTACGCCTGCTCGATGCTGCCCTACCCCTCGGGCAAGCTGCACATGGGCCACGTGCGGAACTACACGATCAACGATGTCCAGTACCGCCACCTGCGGATGAACGGCTGGAACGTGCTGATGCCGATGGGCTGGGACGCGTTCGGCCTGCCCGCCGAGAACGCCGCGATGAAGAACGGCGTGGCGCCGGCGAAGTGGACGTACGACAACATCGCCTACATGAAGAAGCAGATGCAGGCGATGGGACTCGCGATCGACTGGTCGCGCGAGATCGCCGCCTGCGATCCCGGCTACTACACCTGGAACCAGTGGCTGTTCCTGCGGATGCTCGAGCGCGGGATCGCCTACCGCAAGACGCAGGTGGTGAACTGGGATCCGGTCGACCAGACCGTGCTCGCCAACGAGCAGGTGATCGACGGCCGCGGCTGGCGGACCGGCGCGGTCGTCGAGAAGCGCGAGATCCCGGGCTACTACCTGAAGATCACCGACTACGCGGCCGAGCTGCTCGACCAGGTCGAGCACCACCTCGAGGGCTGGCCCGAGCGCGTGCGGATCATGCAGGCGAACTGGATCGGCCGCTCGATCGGCGTACGCTTCGCGTTCCCGCACGAGGTCCGCGGCGCGGACGGCGCCCTGGTCGGCGACGGCAGGCTCTTCGTCTTCACGACCCGTGCCGACACGATCATGGGCGTGACCTTCGTCGCGGTCGCGCCCGAGCACCCGCTCGCCGCGGTCGCCGCCGCCCGCGACCCCAAGGTGGCCGAGTTCGTCGCCGAGGCCAAGCGCGGCTCGGTGATGGAGGCCGACCTCGCGACGATGGAGAAGAAGGGCGTGCCCACCGGCCTCGTCGTCAGGCACCCGCTGACGGGCGCGCAGGTCGAGGTCTGGGTCGGCAACTACGTGCTGATGAGCTACGGCGACGGCGCGGTGATGGGCGTGCCGGCGCACGACGAACGGGATTTCGCGTTCGCCCGCAAGTACGGGCTGCCGATCCGGCAGGTGATCGCCCGCAACGGCGGCGCGCGCGACGGCGAGGAGGCCTTCACCGACCAGCGCTGGCAGGCCTGGTACGAGGACAAGTCGAACGTCGTCTGCACGCAGAGCGGCCCGTACGACGGCCTGGCGTACGAGGCTGCGGTGGATGCGGTCGCCGCCGACCTCGCCGCGAAGGGCCTGGGCGACAAGAAGGTCCAGTACCGGCTGCGCGACTGGGGCATCTCGCGCCAGCGCTACTGGGGCACGCCGATCCCGATCATCCACTGCGCCGACTGCGGCCCGGTGCCGGTGCCCGACGACCAGTTGCCGGTGGTGCTGCCCGAGGACCTGGTGCCCGACGGCAGCGGCAACCCGCTGGCGAAGGACGAGCGCTTCCTGAAGTGCGCGTGCCCGAAGTGCGGCAAGCCCGCGCGGCGCGAGACCGACACGATGGACACCTTCGTCGACTCGGCCTGGTACTACATGCGCTACTGCTCGCCGGACAACGCGTCGGCGATGGTCGACGCGCGGACCGACTACTGGATGCCGATGGACCAGTACATCGGCGGCATCGAGCACGCGGTGCTGCACCTGCTGTACGCGCGCTTCTGGACCAAGGTGATGCGCGACGTGACCGGCCACGTGCCGCAGCAGCCCGAGCGCGGCCTGGTGACCTTCGACGAGCCGTTCACCCGCCTGCTCTGCCAGGGCATGGTGCTGAACCACATCTACTCGCGCAAGAACGCGAAGGGCGGCATCGAATACTTCTGGCCCGACGAGGTCACCGACGTCCACGGCCCGGACGGCCGCGTCACGCATGCCGTGCTCAAGTCCGACGGCTCGCGCGTCGAGTACGAGGGCGTGGGCACGATGTCGAAGTCGAAGAACAACGGCGTCGACCCGCAGGCCCTCATCGACAAGCACGGCGCCGACACCGCCCGGCTCTTCGTGATGTTCGCGAGCCCGCCCGAGCAGACGCTCGAGTGGTCGGACTCGGGCGTCGAGGGTGCGAGCCGCTTCCTGCGCCGCGTCTGGGCCTTCGGCCACGCGTCGCGCGAGGCGATCGCGCGGGCCGCCGGTGCGTCGGTCGCCGGGCACGCCGGGTCGATGTCGGCGGCGGCGAAGGCGCTGCGCCGCGAGATCCACGCGGTGCTGAAGCAGGCGAGCTACGACTACGAGCGCAAGCAGTACAACACCGTGGTGTCGGCCACGATGAAGATGCTGAACGCGCTCGAGGGCGCGAAGCTCGAGGCGACGGCGGCCGACGCGGTCGCGCTGCGCGAGACCCTGTCGATCCTGCTGCGCGTCCTCTACCCCGTGGTGCCGCACATCGGCCACGGGCTCTGGACCGCGCTCGGCTATGCCGACGCACACGGCGACCTGCTCGATGCGCCCTGGCCGGAAGTCGACGAGGCCGCGCTGGTGCAGGACGAGCTGGAGCTGGTGCTGCAGGTCAACGGCAAGGTCCGCGGGTCGCTGCGCGTGCCCGCGAGCGCCGACCGCGCCGCGATCGAGGCGGCCGCGGTCGCGGCCGAGCCGGTGCGGCGGCTCGCCGAGGGCCGGGCCCCGAAGAAGGTCGTCGTGGTGCCCGGCCGCCTCGTCAACGTGGTGGTCTGAGGTGGCGTCCGCGCGCCCCGCCGCCCCCGACCGTCGGCCGCGAACCGGCCGACGGCGCGCGCTGGGCGCGGCCGGCGCGCTCGCCTCGTTCGCCGCGGCCGGCTGCGGCTTCAAGCTGCGCGGCCAGACCGAGCTGCCCTTCCGGACCTTCTGGTCGGCGCTGCCGCCGAGCTCGCAGCTGGGCGGCGAGCTGCGGCGCGCGCTGCGCACCAACGGCGCGACGATCGTCGAGCGCCGCGACGACGCGCAGGTGCGCTTCGAGCTGCTCCTCGAACTGCCGGAGCGCGAGATCTCGGCGCTGTCCACCAGCGGCCGTCCGCGCGAGTACACGCTGCGCTACCGGGTCCGCTGGCAGGCCAGGGACGGCGCCGACCGCGAGCTGATCGCGTCCACCGAGATGCTGCTGCGCCGCGCGATCACCGTGCTCGACGTCCAGGGCATCGTCAACGAGGAGGAGGTGCAGCTCCTCTACCGCGACATGCGGATCGACGCGATCCAGCAGATCATCCGGCGGCTGTCGGCGCTGCCGCCGCAGCCGCCGCTCGCGTCGTGAACCTGCGCGACACCGCCCTCGGCCAGGCGCTCGAGCGCGCCGGCGGCGTGCCGCCGGCGGTCGTCTGGATCGCGAGCGACGAGCCCCTGCTGATGCTCGAGGCGGCCGACCGCGTCCGCGCATCCGTCCGCGCCGCGGGCTTCGACGAACGCAGCGTCTTCCACGTCGACCGCAGCTTCCGTCCGGAGGCGCTGCTGCACGAGGCCGGCGCGCTGTCGCTGTTCGCGAGCCGGCGCCTGCTCGAGCTGCGCTTCACCGGCAAGCCCGCGAAGGAGCTCGGCGAGGCGCTCGCGCCCATCGTCGAGGGGCTGGCCGACGACACGCGGCTGCTGGTCACCGGCCCGCGGCTCGACAAGGCGACGACGCGGCTGGCGTGGTTCGAGCGGATCGACCGGGCGGGCTGGGTCGTCGAGATCCCGGTCGTCGAGCGCGACCGGCTGCCGCGCTGGATCGCCGAGCGGCTCGCCGCCGCCGGACTGAAGGCCGAGCCCGAGACGCTCCAGCTGATCGCAGACCGGGTCGAGGGCAACCTGCTCGCCGCGAAGCAGGAGGTCGCGAAGCTCGCGCTGCTGTGCCCGCCGGGCCGGCTCGACCCCGACGCGGTCCGCGCCGCGGTGCTGGACGTGGCGCGCTGGGACGTCTTCGACCTGGTGTCGGCGGCGCTCGCCGGCGACGCCGCACGCGCGCTGCGCTGCGTGGCGGGGCTGCGCGCCGAGGGCGCGGCGGTGCCGGCCGTCCTCTGGGCGCCGGCCGAGGCGATCCGCGTGCTGCTGCGGATGGTCGACGCCCGCGCGGCCGGCCGACCGGTCGCGCCGATCCTCGCGCAGGCGCGGATCTGGGGCGATCGCGAGCGGCTCTACCATGCCGCCGCCCGCCGGCTCGACGCCCTCTCCCTGCGCCGGCTGCTGCGGGCCTGCGCCCGCGCCGATAGAATGACCAAGGGCGTGCTCCACGGCGACGACTGGCAGGCGCTGGAGGCGATCGTCCTCGGGCTGGCCGGCGCCGCGTCGCTCGGCATCGCGCTCGATCCGGCGCTCGCCGCCGACACCGCCGACGCCGGCTGAGCCCGCCCCCGCACGGAGCCCTCCACGATGAACCCGATCGACATCCCGGTCTACGTCGCAGACGTCGGCCGCCGCGCCCGCGACGCGTCGCGCCTGACCGCGCGCGCCGCCACCGCCGCGAAGGACGCCGCGCTGCGCGCCGCCGCCGCCGCGATCCGCCGCGAGGCCGCGACGCTCGCGCGCGAGAATGCGAAGGACCTCGAGGCGGCGCGCGCCGCCGGCCACGACGCGGCCTTCGTCGATCGCCTCGCGCTCACGCCGAAGGTGATCGAGTCGATGGCAACGGGCCTCGAGCAGATCGCCGCGCTGCCCGATCCGGTGGGCGAGATGAGCGAGCTGCGCTACCGGCCCTCGGGCATCCAGGTCGGCAGGATGCGCGTGCCGCTCGGCGTGATCGGCATCGTCTACGAGTCGCGGCCGAACGTGACGATCGACGCGGCCGGCCTGTGCGTGAAGTCGGGCAACGCGACGATCCTGCGCGGCGGCTCCGAGGCGATCCACAGCAACCGCGCGCTCGCGCGGCTGATCCGCGAAGGGCTCGAGGCCGCCGGCCTGCCCGCCGACGCGGTCCAGCTGATCGACACCACCGACCGCGAGGCGGTCGGCGCGCTGATCCGCAGCCCCGAGTTCGTCGACGTGATCGTGCCGCGCGGCGGCAAGTCGCTGATCGAGCGGATCTCGAAGGAGGCGCGGGTGCCGGTCATCAAGCACCTCGACGGCATCTGCCACGTCTACGTCGACGGCGCCGCGGATCTCGCGAAGGCGATCCGCATCGCCGACAACGCGAAGACCCAGCGCTATTCGCCGTGCAACACGATGGAGACGCTGCTGGTCGCGCGCCCGATCGCGCCCCGGCTCCTGCCCGGGCTCGGCCGGATCTACGTCGACAAGGGCGTCGAGCTGCGCGGCTGCGACGAGACCCGCGCGATCCTGTCGGCCGCGGGCCTTCCCGCCGTGCCCGCGACCGACGAGGACTGGGCCACCGAGTACCTCGCGCCGATCCTGGCGATCCGCGTGGTCGACGGGCTCGACGCGGCGATGGACCACATCGCCCGCTGGGGCTCGGCGCACACCGACGCGATCGTCACCGAGGACCACTCGGCCGCGATGCGCTTCCTGCGCGAGGTCGACTCGTCGAGCGTGATGGTCAACGCGTCGACGCGCTTCGCCGACGGCTTCGAGTACGGGCTGGGCGCGGAGATCGGCATCTCGACCGACAAGCTCCACGCCCGCGGCCCGGTGGGTCTGGACGGACTGACCTCGCTGAAGTGGGTGGTCTTCGGGTCCGGTCAGGTCCGGACCTGACCGGCGCCGCCCGGGTCGGGCAGCAGATCGACCACGGCCTGACCGACGCGCACCCGCTGGCCGGCCCGCAGCGTGCGGGCCCGGCGCGTCTCGATCGCGCCGTCCACGCTCACCTCACCCGAGTCCACCAGCCCCTTGGCCGCGCCGCCGCTGGGCGCGAGCCCGGCGGCCTTGAGCAGCGCGTGCAGCGCGATCGACTCGCCGCGCAGCACGAAGCGGATCGTCACGACAGCGTCTGCACCGGCCCGAGGTAGTCGCGCTTGCCGACCTCCACGCCGTTGTGCCGCAGGATGTCGTACGCGGTCACGACGTGGAAGTAGAAGTTCGGCAGCGACCAGTGCAGCAGGAAGGTCTGCCCGTCGAACGCATAGGTCTGCACGCGGGTCGGCACCTCGACGCGGCGGGTCTCGGCGCCCTCGAAGGCCTCGCGGGCCACGCCCTTCACGAACGCGCGGGTCGCCTCGATCCGCGCCTTCAGCTGGTCGACCGTCGCCTCGTCGTCGGCGTGCTTCGGCGCCTCGACGCCGGTCAGCCGCGCCACCCCGTACTTCGCGGCGTCGCAGGCGATCTGCACCTGGCGGGTCAGCGGGAACATGTCGGGATACAGCCGCGACTGCAGCAGCACCGACGCGTCGTAGCCCTTGGCGGCCGCGTGCGCCGCGGCCTTGTCGAGCAGGGTCGACAGGTTGCGCAGCACCGTGTCGTAGACCGGCACCGAGGCGTCGTAGAGGCTCGTCATCGTGGTCGTCTCCTGGGGGGATCGTGAGCCGCGGATGCTAGCACCGCGGGGCGCCGGTCCCGTCCGAGCCGGTACAATCGGCCGATGCTCTGGGTCAAAGCGTTCCACATCGTCTTCGTCACCAGCTGGTTCGCCGGCCTGTTCTACCTGCCCCGGATCCTGGTGAATCTCGCGATGGTCGATGCATCGTCGACCGCCGAGCGGGACCGCCTGCTGCTGATGGCGCGCAAGCTCTACCGGTTCATGGGGCCGCTGATGGTCCTCGCGCTCGGCCTGGGGATCTGGCTGTGGCTGGGCTGGGGCTTCGGCGGCGGCTGGCTGCACGCGAAGCTCGCGCTCGTCGTGCTGCTGATCGGCTACCACCACGCCTGCGGCGCGATGGTCAGGCGCTTCGAGCGCGGCGAGAACGCGCGCTCGCACGTCTGGTACCGCTGGTTCAACGAGGCGCCGGTGCTGCTGCTCGTGGCGGTGGCGATCCTCGCCGTCGTCAAGCCCTTCTGAGCCCGCCGGGCGCGGCACGCGCGCCCGACCGCCGTCCCTGGCCGCGCACCGCACCCCGCGTCGCACCGTCCGAACGAGACCGCCCCCGAGGAGATCCGCCCGATGAAGACCGTCCGCTACTACTTCACCCCCGTCTCGCCGTGGACCTATCTCGGCCACGCGCGCTTCGTCGACATGGCGAAGCGGCATGGCGCGACGGTGCTGGTCCGGCCGGTCGATCTCGGCCGCGTGTTCCCGATCTCCGGCGGGCTGCCGCTCGGCAAGCGCGCGCCGCAGCGCCAGGCCTACCGGCTGCACGAGCTGGCGCGCTGGCGCGACGCGCTCGGTCTGCCGCTGACGATCCATCCGAAGCACTTCCCGGTGCCGGCCGAGCTCGCCGCGAAGACGATCGTCGCCGCCGACCTCGTCGCGGGCACCGATGCCGCGCTGGGGCTCGCGGGCGCGCTGATGCGAGCCTGCTGGGCCGAGGAGCGCGACGTGTCCGACGCGGCCACCGTCGCCGCGATCGTCGCGGCGCAGGGCCTGGACGCGACGGCGCTGGCCGCCCGCGCCGACGAGGCGGCCGCCGCGTTCGACCGCTACACCGACGAGGCGATCGGCCACCAGGTGTTCGGCGCACCCTGGTACCAGGTCGGCGACGAGCCCTTCTGGGGCCAGGACCGGCTGGAGTTCGTCGAGCGGGCGCTCGCGAAGGGCTGAGGTGTCCGTCCTCGCCTTCTTCGCGCCCTGCCCGCGCGGTCTCGAGGCCGCCTGCGCCGACGAGCTGCGCGCGCTCGGCGCCGCGGTCGTCGCGACGCCGCCGGGCGGCGTCTCGTTCGAGGGCGACACGGCGATCGGCCTGGCGGCGAACCTGCACTCGCGGATCGCGAGCCGCGTGCTGCAGCGGGTCGCACAGGCCCCGTACCGCAGCGAGGACGACCTCTACCGGCTCGCGAAGGAGACCGACTGGGAGCGCTGGCACGACCCGCTCGCGTCGCTGCGCATCGACACCACCGCGATCGGCGCGCCGGTGCGCAGCCTGCAGTTCGCGACCCTGAGGATCAAGGACGGCGTGGTCGACCGTGCCCGCGAGCGCAGCGGCGGCGAGCGGCCCTCGATCGAGCGGCAGCGGCCGGACCGGCGGATCTTCGCGTTCCTCGACGCGGGCCGGTGCACGCTCTACCTCGACTGGTCGGGCGAGTCGCTGTTCAAGCGCGGCTGGCGCCGCGACGGCGTCGATGCACCGATGAAGGAGAACCTGGCCGCCGGCCTGCTCGCGCTCTCCGGCTGGACGCCCGGCACGCCGCTGCTCGACCCGTTCTGCGGCTCGGGGACGATCGTCGTCGAGGCCGCGATGATCGCCGCCGGCGTGCCGCCGGGCGCGAACCGCCGCTTCGGCTTCGAGCGGATGCGCGGCTTCGACCGCGGCGCCTGGGACAGGATGCGGCGCGTCGCGCCGCGCACGCCGACCGGGGCCGCATCGATCTTCGGCTCCGACGTCTCCGAGGCCGCGCTCGCCGCCGCGCGGGCGAACCTCGCACGCTGCGGCGCAGACCCCGGCTGGGTCGCGCTGCGGCAGGTCGACGTGCTGCACCTCGACGCGGCGCCGGCCGCGGCCGGCCTGCTGCTCGCCAACCCGCCCTACGGCGAGCGGCTCGACGTGAAGGGGCGGCAGTCGCTCGCGCAGGCCGACCGGTTCTGGCCCGCGTTCGCCACGCTGCTCAAGCAGCGCTTCGCCGGCTGGAGCGCGTGCCTCTTCACGAGCGACCTCGAGCTGCCGCAGCGGCTGCGGCTCAAGCCCTCGAAGCGCACGCCGCTGTTCAACGGCGCGCTCGAGTGCCGGCTGTTCCGATTCGAGATGGTCGCGGGCTCGGCCCGCGAGCGCCGACCGACCGCGCTCGGCGACGGATGAGATGACGACGGCGGACCGGACCGCAGCGTCCGGACGCCCGCAGTAGGAGCGAGACGATGAGGCCGCGCGCCCGCCCCGCGTCGACCCGCCCCGGCCGCGCGCCGGTCACGCTGCTGCTCGCCGCGGCCTGCGCGGCGATGGTCTCGCCGCCGGCGCGCGGCCAGACGCTCGACGACGTCCTCGTCTCGTCGGGACGCGCCGAGCAGCGCAGCTTCGACGCGCCGTCCGCCGTCCAGGCGATCGACGCGACGACGCTCCGCGAGGCCGGCCCGCAGGTGAACCTGTCGGAGGCATTGGGTCGCGCGCCCGGCATCGTCGTGCTGAACCGGCAGAACCACGCCCAGGACCTGCAGCTGTCGATCCGGGGATTCGGGGCGCGCGCGACCTTCGGCATCCGCGGCGTGCGGCTGCTGGTCGACGGCATCCCCGCGACGATGCCCGACGGACAGGGCCAGGCGTCGACGGTCGCGCTGCCGTCGACCGACCGCATCGAGGTGCTGCGCGGGCCGCTCGCCCAGCTCCACGGCAACGCGTCGGGCGGCGTCGTGCAGGCCTGGACCCGCGATCCGCCCGCCGTGCCCGAGGTCGGCGTGCAGGGCTGGCTCGGCAGCTTCGGCACGCGCCGGGAGGGCCTGCAGGCAGGAGGCCGCAGCGGCGCGGCGGGCCTGGTCGTCGACCTCTCCGACTTCGCCACCGACGGCTGGCGTGCGCACGGCGCCGCGACGCGCCGGCAGCTCAACGCGAAGCTCGTCACCGAGGTCGGCGACACGCGCATCGACCTGGTGGCCAACGCGTTCCGCAGCCCCGAGGCCCTCGACCCGCTCGGCCTGACTCGCGCCCAGTGGGAGGCCGACCCGCGGCAGGCGCCGGCGATCGCGTTCGCGCAGAACACGCGAAAGCGCATCGACCAGGACCAGGTCGGCGTGCTGCTGCGCCAGCGGCTCGGCGGCGGCGACGTGCTCGCCGCGCGGCTGTACACCGGGCGGCGCGGCATCGACCAGTGGCTGGCGACCACCGCGAACGGCGTCGTCCGGCTCGACCGCGACTACGGCGGCATGGGGCTGCAGCACGCGGGCGAGCGCCGGGTCTCCGGCCTGCTCGGCGGCGACGGGCGGCTCGGCTGGGCCGTGGGCCTGGACTACGACCGGCAGGCCGAGGACCGGCGCGGCTACGACAACCTCGCCGGCGTCACCGGCACCGCATTGCGGCGCGACGAGCGCACCACCGTCGCGTCGCGCGGCCTCTACGCACAGGCGAACTGGCTGGCGCTGCCCGACTGGACGCTGACCGCGGGCCTGCGCGCGACCGAGGTCTCGTTCGCGACGCGCGATCGCCTCACGTCCGATGGCGACGGCAGCGGTGACCGGCGCTTGCGCGCGACGAACCCGGTGATCGGCCTGACCTGGCATGCCGCCGAGACCCTCAACGTCTACGCGCAGTGGGGCCGAGGCCTCGAGACGCCGACCGCGGCCGAGCTCGCCTACGCGCCCGGCGGCACGCCGACGACGATCGCGAACCGCTTCAACGCCGGCCTCGAGGCATCGCGCAGCGTGCACCGCGAGATCGGGGTCAAGTGGCGGCCCGACGAGCGCCAGCGGATCGACCTCGCGGTGTTCTCGATCGACACGCGCGACGAACTGGTGCCGCTGTTCTCCAGCGGCGGGCGCACCACCTTCCAGAACGCCGGCCAGACCGCTCGAGAGGGCCTCGAGGCCGCGTGGCGCGCGCGCCTGACGCCGCAGGTCTCGGCGCTCGCGTCGCTGACCCTGCTCGATGCGAGCTTCGTCGACGCGTTCGCCCGCGCCGATGGCTCGGGCACGGTGCCCGCGGGCAACGCGCTGCCCGGCACGCCGCGACGGCTGGGCTTCGCCGAGCTCGCATGGCGCGCGTCGGCCGCACCGCGCGAGCCGACCCACGTCGCGCTCGAGCTGGTCCATGCCGCCGGGCTGTACGTCGACGACGCGAACGCCGACCGGACCGACGGCTACACGCTCGCGAACCTGCGGGCCGCGATCGGCTGGCGCGCCGGGCCGTGGCGCCTCGTGCTGCACGGCCGCGTCGACAACCTCGCCGACCGACGCCACGTGGGCTCGGTGATCGTCAACGAGGCCAGCGGTCGGTTCTTCGAGCCGGGTCCGGGGCGGGCATGGCTGGTCGGCGCGTCGGCGTCGCTCGCGTTCTGAGCGGGCGCGCCGTCAGACGATGTCCAGGTGCTCGGTCCCCGCGTTCAGGTCGCGCGTGCTGCGCTTGCTGTTGAGCTTGATGTTGAGCCGCAGGTCGTTGACCGAGTCGGCGTTTCGCAGCGCGTCCTCGTAGACGACGAGCCCGCGCTCGTAGAGATCGAACAGCGCCTGGTCGAAGGTCTGCATCCCGAGCTCGCGCGACTTCTTCATCACGTCCTTGATGCCCGAGACCTCGCCCTTGAAGACGAGGTCGCTGACCAGCGGCGTGTTGAGCAGCACCTCGATCGCCGGCACCCGGCCCTTGCCCGAGGCGAGCGGCAGCAGCCGCTGCGAGACGATCGCCTTCAGGTTCAGCGACAGGTCCATCAGCAGCTGCTGGCGCCGTTCCTCGGGGAAGAAGTTGATGATCCGGTCGAGCGCCTGGTTGGCGCTGTTGGAGTGCAGCGTGGCCATGCACAGATGGCCGGTCTCGGCGAAGGCGATCGCATGCTCCATCGTCTCGCGGTCCCGGATCTCGCCGATCATGATCACGTCGGGCGCCTGCCGCAGCGTGTTCTTCAGCGCGATCTCCCAGCTGTCGGTGTCGACGCCGACCTCGCGGTGCGTGACGATGCAGTGGCGGTGGGGATGCACGAACTCCACCGGATCCTCGATCGTCACGATGTGGCCCTGGCTGTTCTCGTTGCGGTAGCCGATCATCGCCGCGAGCGAGGTCGACTTGCCCGAGCCGGTCGCGCCGACCATGATGACCAGACCGCGCTTGGTCATCGCGAGGTCGCGCATGACCAGCGGCAGGTTCAGGTCCTCGAAGTTCGGGATGTGGCTCTGGATGGTCCGCAGCACGACGCCGACGCGGCCGAGCTGCATGAACACGTTGACGCGGAAGCGGCCGATGCCGGCCGGGCTGATCGCGAAGTTCAGCTCCTTCTTCGCCTCGAACTCGCCGGCCTGGCGGTCGTTCATCAGCGCGCGGGCGAGTTCCACCGTGTGCTGCGGCGTCAGCGGCACGTTCGAGACCGGCGTCAGCTTGCCGTCGATCTTGAACGCGGGCGGGAACTCGGCCGTCAGGAACAGGTCCGAGCCCCGCTTCGAGATCATCAGCTTCAGCAGGTCCTGCAGGAACTTCGAGGCCTGCTCGCGTTCCATGCCGAGCGAGCGGGTTCCTCCGGCCGGGTTCGCCGTCGATCTGGGGTCCGGGGCTGCCATCGTGGGGGGTGTCCTGCCGGGCTCAGCCCGGGAAATTGTCCTTGTTGGCCGCGGCCGAACGGGCCTCGGCCATCGAGATCTGGCCGCGGCGGACGAGATCGGTGAGGCACTGGTCGAGCGTCTGCATGCCGACCGACGCGCCGGTCTGGATCGCGGCGTTCATCTGCGCGATCTTGGCCTCGCGGATCAGGTTCCGGATCGCGGGCGTGCCGATCATGATCTCGTGCGCCGCGACCCGGCCGCTGCCGTCCTTGGTCTTCAGCAGCGACTGCGAGATGACCGCCTTCAGCGACTCCGACAGCATCGCGCGGATCATCTCCTTCTCGGCGGCCGGGAACACGTCGATGATCCGGTCGATCGTCTTGGCCGCGCTCGAGGTGTGCAGCGTGCCGAACACCAGGTGGCCGGTCTCGGCCGCGGACATCGCCAGGCGGATCGTCTCGAGGTCGCGCAGCTCGCCCACCAGGATGATGTCCGGGTCCTCGCGCAGCGCCGAGCGCAGCGCGTTGTTGAACGACAGCGTGTGCGGTCCGACCTCGCGCTGGTTGATCAGGCAGCGCTTGGAGTCGTGGACGAACTCGATCGGGTCCTCGACCGTCAGGATGTGGCCGTAGACGTTCTCGTTCACGTGGTTGATCATCGCCGCCAGCGTCGTCGACTTGCCCGAGCCGGTGGGGCCGGTGACGAGGACGAGGCCGCGCGGCTGCAGCGCCAGCTCGGCGAAGATCTTGGGCGCGTTCAGGTCCTCGAGCGACAGGATCTTGGACGGGATGGTCCGCATCACCGCGCCGGCGCCGCGATTCTGCTGGAACGCGTTGACGCGGAAGCGCGCGAGGCCCGGGATCGCGAACGAGAAGTCGCACTCCAGGTTCTCCTCGTAGTCCTTGCGCTGCGAGTCGTTCATGATGTCGTAGATCATCCCGTGCACCGCCTCGTGCTCCATCGGCGGCAGGTTGATCCGTCGGACGTCGCCATGCACGCGGATCATCGGCGGCAGTCCCGCCGACAGGTGCAGGTCCGACGCCTTGTTCTTCACCGCGAATGCGAGCAGTTCCGCAATGTCCATGAATGCCTCGACGGCCGACGCCGGTACCGGGATCCCCGATGCTAGGAACCCGCCGGGCGGCGCGCTCCCTTCCTCCGAAGACCCGTCCCCCGGTGCGACGGACGGTGCGACCGCGTTGCGGTCCCGCCACGATGCGGTGCGGGATCGGATCGCGGCGGCCGCACGGGCCCACGGACGCGCGCCGGACGGCGTCGTGCTGCTCGCGGTGAGCAAGACCTTCGACGCCGACGCGGTGCTGGCGCTCGCGGCCTGCGGGCAACGGGACTTCGGCGAGAACTATTTGCAGGAAGCGCTGCCGAAGATGGCAGCCGTTCGCGACCGGTGGCCGACGGCAGCGTCCGGACGGTCGGATCCGGCCGATCCGCGCGCGGCCGCGCCGGCGGACGGACCCCTCTGGCACTTCATCGGACCGATCCAGTCGAACAAGACCCGGCCGATCGCCGAGGGCTTCGACTGGGTGCATTCGGTGGACCGGGACAAGGTCGCGCGCCGCCTGTCCGAGCAGCGCCCCGAGGGGGCGCCGCCGCTGCAGGTCTGCATCCAGGTCGACGTCAGCGGCGAGGCGACCAAGAGCGGCTGCGATCCCGACGAAGCGGTCGAGCTCGGACGGCTGGTGGCGACGCTGCCGCGGCTGCGGCTGCGCGGCGTGATGGCGATCCCGGCGCCGCTCGACGAGCCGGCCGCGCAGCGCGCGCAGTTCGCGCGGGTGCGGGCGGTCTACGAGCGGATGCGCGACGCGGGCCTGCCGGTCGATACGCTGTCGATGGGGATGTCGGGCGACCTGGAGGCCGCGGTCGCCGAGGGGGCGACGATCGTGCGGGTGGGGACGGCGCTGTTCGGGGAGCGAGCCGGGAAGCGGGCGCTGTGAAGGACGGGTACAGACCGGCGCCCAGGCCGGCGTCCGCCGGGGTCCCGCTCTCGTGAGCCCGGGTGGGCCTCGGGAGCCCGCCGCATCGAGGCGGTCGCTGTGCCATCCGCGAGCGGTGCTCGCCGACATCCCGGATCCGCCATTCGAGGCCCGCTCCGCGGGCGGCGGACAGGGCTCGCAGGGACCCCTGCTGTGCCGGGCGGAACGCGCTCGCGCAGCGTGCGCCGCGCGTCCCCCGGCGCGTGCTCGTTACGCCGCCATCCGCTTCAGCGCGGCGGACAGGCGGCTCTTGTAACGCGACGCCGCGTTCTTGTGGATGATCTTCTTGTCGGCGATCGCGTCGATCACGCTCTGCGAGGCGCGCAGCTGGGCGGTGGCGGCCGCCTTGTCGCCGGCGGCGACGGCCTTGCGGACCGACTTGATCGCGGTGCGCAGGCGCGAGCGCAGGCTGGAGTTGTGCGCGTTCTGCTTGGCGGCCTGGCGGGCGCGCTTGCGAGCGGAAGCGATGTTGGCCATGCGAAGATCTCTCGGTTGGTGCGTCGCGGCGCGGCCCTCCGGTCTGCCGGAGACGCCGCGCACCTTCGGACGCAGGAAAATTCGGGAAAGCCTTGAAGTATAAGACGTTTGCCGCATCGCCCGCAAGTCGGCCCCGCGCCGCGTTCTCTGGGGCCGGCACGTGAACCTGCTGCGATCGGCCGCGACCGTCAGCGGGCTCACGCTGCTGTCGCGGATCACCGGCCTCGTCCGAGAGACGCTCACCGCGTCGATCTTCGGTGCGTCCGCGCTCACCGACGCGTTCTTCGTCGCCTTCCGGCTGCCCAACCTGCTGCGCCGGATGTTCGCCGAGGGCGCGTTCTCGCAGGCCTTCGTGCCGATCCTCGGCGCGGTCAGGGAGGGCGGCGACGAGACCCGCACGCGGGCCGTGATCGAGCACGTCGCCACCGTGCTCTTCTGGACCCTGGTGCTCGTCTCGGCGCTGGGCGTGGTCGCGGCGCCGGTGCTGGTCTGGGCGTTGGCCTCCGGCCTGCGCGCCGAGCCCGAGGCCTTCGCGGTCGGCGTCGTCATGACCCGCTGGATGTTCCCGTACATCCTGCTGATCTCGATGGTGGCGCTCGCCGCCGGCGTGCTGAACACCTGGCGGCGCTTCGCGGTGCCGGCGTTCACGCCGGTGCTGCTCAACCTGTCCTTCATCGGCGCGGCGCTCGTGCTCGCGCCCCGGTTCGACCCTCCGGTCTACGCGCTCGCAGCCGGCGTGCTGATCGGCGGCGTCGCGCAGCTCGCGATCCAGGTGCCGGCACTGATGCGCATCGGGATGCTGCCGAGGCTGTCGTTCGACCCGCGCCCGGCCTGGGCCGATCCGGAGGTCCGTCGGATCGTCCGCCAGATGGGCCCGGCGGTGCTCTCGGTGTCGGTCGCCCAGCTGAGCCTCATCGTCAACACCCACATCGCCTCCCGGATCGGTCCCGGCGCGGTCTCCTGGGTCTCGTACGGCGACCGGCTGATGGAGTTCCCGACCGCGATGCTCGGTGTGGCACTGGGCACGGTGCTGCTGCCGAGCCTGTCGCGCGCGAGCGCGGCCGGCCGCACCGACGAGTACGCCGCACTGCTCGACTGGGGGCTGCGGCTGGCGGTGCTGCTCGCGCTGCCCTGCATGGCCGGGCTCGCGCTGATGGCCGAACCGCTGACCGCCCTGCTCTTCCACTACGGCCGCTTCGACGCGCACGATCTCGCGATGACCAGCCGGACGGTGCTCGCCTATTCGGTCGGGCTGCTCGGGCTGGTCGCGGTCAAGATCCTCGCGCCCGGCTTCTACGGCAAGCAGGACGTCCGCACGCCGTTCCGCATCGCGGTGATCGTGCTTGCGATCACCCAGCTGCTGAACCTGGCGTTCGTGCCCTGGCTGCAGCATGCGGGCCTCGCGCTGTCGATCTCGGTGGCCGCGCTCGCCAACGCCGGCCTGCTGCTCGCCGGGCTGCTGCGCCGGGGCATCTACGTGCCGCAGCCGGGCTGGGTCGGCTTCGCGGCCCGCGTGGCGCTCGCGCTCGCGCTGATGATCGCGCTGCTCGCCATGGCGGTTCCGCAGATCGACTGGGTCGCGATGCGCGCGCAGCCGCTGGCGCGGATCGCGCTCGCGCTCGGCCTGGTCGCGGCCGCCGCCGCCGTCTACCTGGGCACGCTGGCCGCGCTCGGCCTGCGCCTGCGCCAGTTCGTCCGCAGAACCGGAGATACCCGTTGAACGACCTCCTCTCGTCCGTCCGCATCGCCTTCGTCGGCGGCGGCAACATGGCCTCCGCGCTGATCGGCGGCCTGATCGCGCGCGGCGCGCTGCCCGGTCGCCTCGCGGCGATCGACCCGTCCGACGCGCAGCGCGCCTCGCTTGCCGAGCGCTTCGGCATCGCCACCCATGCGGCGGCCTCGGCCGACGCACTGGCGGCCGATGTCGTCGTGCTCGCCGTCAAGCCGCAGCAGATGCGCGACGCGGTGGCGGCCGCAGCGCCGCACCTGCGCTCGACGCTGGTGCTGTCGGTCGCCGCGGGCGTGCGAGCCGAGGACCTGTCGCGCTGGCTCGGCGGGCACGGGCGGATCGTCCGCACGATGCCGAACACGCCGGCGCTGGTCGGCCTGGGCGCGACCGGGCTCGCATCCCTGCCCGGTACCTCCGAGGCCGACCGGACGCTCGCCGAGGCGATCGTCGGCGCGGTGGGCATCGCGGTCTGGGTCGACGACGAGTCGAAGCTCGACGCGGTGACCGCGCTGAGCGGCAGCGGGCCGGCCTACGTCTTCCGGTTCATCGAATCGATGATCGACGGCGGCATCGCGCTCGGGCTGTCGGCCGAACAGGCGCGTCGCCTCGCGCTGCAGACCGCCCTCGGCGCGGCGACGCTCGCCTCGACCTCCGACGAGCCGCCGTCGGTGCTGCGCGAGCGCGTGACCTCGAAGGGCGGCACGACCGCCGCCGGGCTGGCGGTGATGGCCGAACGCGGACTGCCTGCGACGGTGGCCGACGCGATGGCGGCCGCGTGCCGGCGCTCGGAGGAACTCGGCCGGGAGTTCGGCACGGGCGGCTGAGCGCGGCGCGGGCGGTCCCGCAGGCGGGCGACCCGCGCTCGAGGACCAGGGCCGCCGCTCAGGCGAGCACGTGATCCGCCAGGATCCCGGCGAACACCGCTGCGCCGAACCAGGTGTTGTGGTTGAACGCGCGGAAGCAGCCGGCCCGGTCGCGGTCGCGGATCAGCGTCCAGTGGTAGACCGCGATGCCGGCCGCGACCGCGAGCCCGACGTGGTAGGCAGGCCCGAGCTCCTCGATCCGCCCCACCAGCGCCAGCAGCGCGATCGCGGCCGCGTAGCAGGCCATCACCGCGGCCACGTCGAAGCGCCCGAAGGTGATCGCCGAGGTGCGGATGCCGATCTGCAGGTCGTCGTCGCGGTCCACCATCGCGTACTCGGTGTCGTAGGCGATCGCCCAGCAGACGTTGGCCGCGTGCATCACCCACGCGGACAGCGGCAGCGCCCCCTGCAGCGCGGCCCAGGCCATCGGGATGCCGAAGCCGAACGCGATGCCGAGATAGGCCTGCGGAATCGCGAGGAAGCGCTTGGTGAACGGATAGCTGCCGGCGAGGAACGCCGCGACGCAGGCGAGCGCCCAGGTCAGCCCGTTCATCGGGAGCACCAGCAGCAGCGAGACCAGCGACAGCCCGACGAACAGCGCCAGCGCCTCCGCGGGACGGATCAGGCCGGCGGTGAGCGGCCGGTCCTTCGTGCGCTCGACGTGCCGGTCGAAGTCGCGATCGGCCCAGTCGTTGATCGCGCAGCCGGCCGAGCGCATCAGCAGCGTGCCGACGCAGAAGGCGATCAGCTCGTAGGTCGGCGGGCGACCGTGACCGGCGACGAACAGCGCCCACAGGGTGGGCCACAGCAGCAGCAGCGTGCCGATCGGCCTGTGCAGCCGGAGCAGGCGCGCGTAGAGCGACCAGCGCGGCTCCGGGGCGGCGGACGGACTCGCGTTCACGGGCGGCCGGCCCCCTGGAGGCCACCCACGATGACGCGCGCCGGGGCCGTCGCGGCGGCCGCCGGTGTCGGCACGCCTGCGGCGGCCGTTCCCGGGCGCGACGCCGCCGCGACCGGCGGCGCGACGCCGACGGTCAGGCCCGCCGCAGCCAGCCGGCGCGCCTTGGCCTCGCCCACGCCCCTCACGCGGGCCTGCAGGTCGTCGAGGCTGCGGTACGGGCCCTTGCGGCGCTCGTCGACGATCCGCTTCGCGATGGCCGGGCCGATGCCCGAGACCGACTCGAGCGCCTCGGCGGACGCGGTGTTCGCATCGACGGCAGCGAGGGCGGAGGCGGACAGCACCGCGGCGATCGCGGCGAGCAGGGCGTGCTGCAGGCACTTCGGCGGCATGGCTCGGCGGCGGCGAATGGAGACCCGACCGACTCTAGCCGAGAGCCGGATCCGGACACACCCGGACGGACGGACTAGGCCGGACGTGCGCACCGCTCAAGCGCCCTCAGTCTCCAGCGCCTCGGTACGGCGCGGCGGATAGCTGTCCCAGTGGTTGCAGGCCGGGCACTGCCAATAGAAGCGGCGAGCCTTGAAGCCGCAGTGGCCGCAGACGAAGCGCGACAGCCGCTCGGCCTGCTTGCGGATCAGCGTGCCCGCGAGCGCGACGTCCGAGGTGGCCGGATCCGCCGAGCCGGCCTGCTTGCGCAGCTCGATCAGCGTCTCGAGGCCGAGGAGCGACGGGCTGCGCGCGAGCGCCTCGCGCAGCCATGCGATCGCGGGCTGCACGCCGTCGCGCCGCGCCCGGGCCTGGGCGAGCGCGCGCAGCGCGTCGACCGACGGATGCTCGGCCTGCACCACCTCGAGCCGCGCCAGGCCGGCGTCGAGCCGCCCCACCCGCTCGTGCGCCTGCAGCCAGCGTTCGCCGGTGAGCGCGAGGTGGGCGGGGCTGAGCCGCGCGAGTTCGGACCATGCGTCGATCGCGCCGTCGAAGTCGTCGGCCGCGAACGCGGCCTCGCCGCGCAGCAGCCAGGGCCGAGGGTGGGCACCGCCCGCCGCGAGCGCACGGTCGAGCTCGCGGCGCGCACGCTCGGCGCGGTCGGGCTCGGTGCCGGCGAGCGCCTGCTGCGCCAGCTCGCAGTGGAAGTGCGCGACCAGGCCCGGGTGCTCGGCGCCGGCGTCGCGCTGCAGGCGCTGCGCGAGCTCGATCGCGCGCGGCCAGTCGCGGACCATCTGCGCGAGATCGAGCCGGTGACGCAGCGCCGCGCCTGCATAACTGCTGCCCTCGAGACGGTTGAAGGCGTCCTCGGCGCGATCGAGCAGCCCGGCGCGCAGGAAGTCCTGTCCGAGCTCGAAGAGCGCGTGGTCGCGCTGCTCGCGCTGCAGGTCGGTGCGGGCGACCAGGCTCTGGTGGACGCGGATCGCACGGTCGGTCTCGCCGCGACGCCGGAACAGGTTGCCGAGCGCGAAGTGCAGCTCGACGGTCTCGGGGTCCAGCTTCACGACGTCGACGAAGGCATCGATCGCCTTGTCGGGCTGCTCGTTCAGCAGGAAGTTCAGCCCCTTGAAGTACGCGTCGGGCAGCCGCGACGACTGCCGGATCAGGTGGCGCGCGTCGATCCGGGACGCGACCCAGCCGAGCGCGAAGAACAGCGGGATGACGATCAGCCACCAGAGCTCGAATTCCATCGTGGGGCGCTCCGGACCCGGTCGTCAGATGCCGCGCGGACCGGCGTCGGCGCGCCCGACCGCCCGCGCCGCGTCGGCGCTCGGCAGCGGCTCGGCGCGGGCGACGGCCTTCTCCGCTGCGCCGGCGTCGCGACGCATCCGCGACAGGTGGCGCCGCTGGCGCAGCACCACCGGCATCGTCGCGATCACGCCGATCAGCGCGCCCGCGGCGAAGAAGAGGAAGAGGAACAGCACCATCGGCGCGCGCCACTCGAACTCGGGGATGCCGAAGAAGCGCAGCGTCGCCGTGTCGGTGTTCGACAGAGCGAACCCCATCATCACGAGGAAGAGCCCCAGCCGGAACAGCCAGCTCAGCACGCGCATCGGAGCGGCTCCGGGCGTGGGCTCAGCGCGTCGCGTCGTCGTCGGCGCGCGCGCGGACGTCGACCCGCTCGCGCAGTTCCTTGCCGGGCTTGAAGTGCGGCACCCGCTTCTCGGGCACGTGCACGCGCTCGCCGGACTTGGGGTTGCGGCCGATGCGCGGAGGACGGTGCGACAGCGCGAAGCTGCCGAAGCCACGGATCTCGATCCGGTGCCCGTCGGCCAGCGTCTTGGCCATCGCATCGAGGATGGTCTTCACCGCGAACTCGGCGTCCTTCGCCACGAGCTGCGGATACCGCTCGGCGAGCCGCGCGATGAGCTCCGACTTGGTCATCGTCCCGGGGGACTGCTGATCGTCGATGTCCATCGTCATGATCGTCGCTCGGCCAGAGGAAAGCCGCCGTTCGGCGGAGTCGAATCGGGTCGTTGGCTCGGCGGGACCGGTGCGTCGCCGCATCGGTCCCGTCGAACCGGTGGCGCCCGCGCGGGCGCCACCGACGGTGCTACACGATCACTTCTCGTCGCGGTCCGTTGACAGCTTGGCGCGCAGCAGCGCGCCGAGGTTCGTCGTGCCGGTGGCGGCGCCCGACTCGGCCTGCATGCGCTGCAGGGCCTCGGCGGTCTCGACGGAGTCCTTGGCCTTGATCGACAGGGCGATCGAACGGTTCTTGCGGTCGATGTTGATGATCATCGCCTCGACCGAATCGCCTTCCTTCAGGTGGTTGCGAGCGTCCTCGACGCGATCGCGCGAGATCTCGGACGCACGCAGGTAGCCGTCGATGTCGCCACCGATGCCCACCACCGCGCCCTTCGGATCGACGCTCTTCACCGTGCCGACGACCACGTGCCCCTTCTCGTGCTGGGACGCGTAGCTGGTGAACGGATCGCCGTCCAGCTGCTTGATGCCCAGCGAGATGCGCTCGCGCTCGACGTCGATGGCGAGCACCACCGCACCCACCTCGTCGCCCTTCTTGAACTCGCGGACGGCTTCCTCGCCGGCCTTGTTCCACGACAGGTCGGACAGGTGCACCAGGCCGTCGATGCCGCCCGGCAGGCCGAGGAACACGCCGAAGTCGGTGATCGACTTGATCGTGCCCGAGACCTTGTCGCCCTTGCGGTGGTTCTCGGCGAACTCCTGCCACGGATTCGGACGGCACTGCTTCATGCCGAGCGAGATCCGGCGGCGGTCCTCGTCGATCTCCAGGACCATGACCTCGACCTCGTCACCCAGCGAGACGACCTTGCTCGGGTTGACGTTCTTGTTGGTCCAGTCCATCTCGGAGACGTGCACCAGGCCCTCGATGCCCGGCTCGATCTCGACGAACGCACCGTAGTCGGTGATGTTCGTGACCTTGCCGAACATGCGCGTGCCGGTCGGGTAGCGGCGCGAGATGCCGACCCACGGGTCGTCGCCCAGCTGCTTCACGCCCAGCGAGACGCGGTTCTTCTCCTGGTCGAACTTGAGCACCTTCGCGGTGACTTCCTGGCCGACGGCCAGCACCTCCGACGGGTGACGCACGCGGCGCCAGGCCATGTCGGTGATGTGCAGCAGGCCGTCGATGCCGCCCAGGTCGATGAAGGCGCCGTAGTCGGTGATGTTCTTGACGGTGCCCTTGACGATCGAGCCTTCCTGCAGGGTCTCGAGCAGCTTCGCGCGCTCCTCGCCCTGCGACAGCTCGATGACCGCACGGCGCGACAGCACGACGTTGTTCCGCTTGCGATCGAGCTTGATGACCTTGAACTCGAGCGTCTTGCCCTCGTACGGGGTCGTGTCCTTGACCGGACGCATGTCGATCAGCGAGCCCGGCAGGAACGCGCGGATGCCGTTGGTCATGACGGTCAGGCCGCCCTTGACCTTGCCGGTGATCGTGCCGTCGACCAGGTCGCCGGTCTCGAGCGCACGCTCGAGGTTGACCCAGGCCGCGAGGCGCTTGGCGCGGTCGCGCGACAGGCGCGTCTCGCCGTAGCCGTTCTCGAGCGAGTCGATGGCGACCGAGACGAAGTCGCCCTCCTTGACGTCGAGTTCGCCGCGATCGTTGTGGAACTCCTCGATCGGGATGAAGCTCTCGGACTTGAGGCCCGCGTTGACGACCACGAAGTTGTGGTCGATGCGGACGACCTCGGCGGTGATGACCTCGCCCTGCCGCATCTCCTGCTTGGAGAGCGACTCCTCGAAGAGCTTGGCGAAACTCTCGGTCTCGGGAATGGAAGTGGTGTTCAAGTGGTTTCCTGTACGCACACCGGCGAGGGGAACGCCTCGGAACGCATGATCGCGACCCGTCCGCCAGTGGTGTTGACGACAAAAAGCGGCCGGCGGAGCGCCGACCGCTACCCTCGCGCCGCCCAGCGATCCAGCACCTTCGCCACCGTCTCGTCGATGGTGAGCGAGGTCGAATCCAGGACGTACGCGCCTTCCGCGGGAGCCAGGGGAGCGACCGCGCGCGATGCATCTCGCGCGTCCCGATCCCTGAGGCCCTGCAAAAGGGACGAGAGGTTAGCAGAAATCCCCTTTTCGATCAACTGCTTATGGCGGCGCGCCGCGCGGGACTCGGCGCTCGCCGTCAGGAACACCTTGAGCGCGGCGTCCGGGAAGACCACCGTCCCCATGTCCCGGCCGTCGGCGACCAGCCCCGGCGAGCGCCGGAAGCCACGCTGCAGCGTCAGCAGCGCGGCCCGCACCCGCGGATGGACGGCGAGCCGGGAGGCGCCGTTGCCGACCGCTTCGGCGCGGATCGCTTCGGTCACGTCCTCGCCGGCCAGCAGGATCCGGGCGTCGTCGCCGAAGGCCACCGGCAGCGCGGCCGCGAGACCCTCCAGCGCCGCCTCGTCCTCGAAGCCGACGTCGTGGTCGATCGCCGACAGGGCGGTCAGACGGTAGAGCGAGCCGCTGTCGAGGTAGTGCCAGCCCAGGGTCCGTGCGACGCGCTGGGCGATCGTGCCCTTGCCGGACGCGGTCGGGCCGTCGATGGTCAGCACCGGCACGGCCCGGGCGTCGAGCGCCGCGGGGACCGGCCGGATCCCGCCGCCGCGGTGGTCGGCGCCGCTCATGGTGCGACGCGCTCGACGTCGATGCCGGCACCGCGGGCGAGCTCGACGAAGTTCGGGAACGAGGTGCCGACGTTCGCGGTGTCCCGGATCCGGATCGGCGCGGCCGCGCGCAGCGACGCGACCGAGAACGCCATCGCCGGCCGATGGTCGCCGTGCGAGTCGACCTCGCCGCCGGAGAACACGTGCGGGTCGTCGCCGCGGCCCTCGATGACGATGCCGTCGGGCGTCGGCGTCGCGTCGACGCCCAGCGCACGCAAGCCCTCGGCCATCACGGCGATCCGGTCCGACTCCTTGACCCGCAGCTCCTCGGCGCCGGTGACGATCGTCCGCCCGCGCGCGCAGGCCGCGGCGACGAACAGCACCGGGAACTCGTCGATGGCGAGCGGCACGAGCTCGGGCGGCACCGCGATCCCCTTCAGCGCCGAGGCGCGGACCCGCAGGTCGGCCACCGGCTCGCCGCCCACCGTGCGCGGGTTCTCCAGCGAGAGGTCGGCGCCCATCAGGCGCAGGATGTCGATCACCCCGGTGCGCGTCGGGTTCGTGCCGACGTGACGCAGCAGCAGGTCGGCGTCGCGGGCGATCGCGCCGGCGACGAGGAAGAAGGCGGCCGACGAGATGTCGGCCGGCACGTCGATGTCGGTGGCGGTCAGCGCGACGCCGCCGCGGACGGTCACCGTCGCGCCCTCGACCCGGACCGGCACCCCGAAGGCGGACAGCATCCGCTCGGTGTGGTCGCGGGTGGGCGCGGGCTCGGTGACCCGCGTCTCGCCCTCGGCGTAGAGGCCGGCGAGCATCAGCGCCGACTTCACCTGCGCGCTCGCGACCGGCATCGCGTAGTCGATCCCGCGCAGCCGGCCGACGGCCGGGTGGATCGCCAGCGGCGGACGGCCGTCGGTGGTGTCGATCCGCGCGCCCATGCGTCCGAGCGGCTCGGTGACCCGCTTCATCGGCCGGCGCGTGAGGCTCGCGTCGCCGACGAGCCGGGCCTCGAAGCCCTGCCCCGCGAGCAGCCCCGCGAGCAGCCGCATCGAGGTACCCGAATTGCCGCAGTCGAGATCGACCGTCGGCGCCCGAAGCCCCGAGGGTCCGACCCCTTCGACGGTCACGCGTCCGTCGTGCGGCCCGTCGATCCGCACGCCGAGCGCGCGGAACACGTTCATCGTCGAGATCGCGTCGGCCCCCTCGAGGAAGCCGGTGACGCGGGTGGTGCCGCGCGCGATCGCGCCCAGCATGATCGATCGGTGGGAGATCGACTTGTCGCCGGGCACGCGCAGCGCGCCGCGGACGGCGCCGGCGGGCCGGGCGATGAAGTGTTCGGACATGTGAACGGATTCCTCGGCGCGGCGCGCCGCTCGGGGGATGCTGGCCGCCGATTGTATCGTCCGGGTCCGGGCGGGCCGCCGGGGCCCGGCGCACCCGGCAGGAGACGCCGATGCCCGCCGACCCGACCGTGCTGTCCGCCCAGCGGCGCCCCCTCTCGCGCCGGTCCGCACCCGCCGCCGTCGGCGGCGACGCGCTGCCCCCCCCGGTCACGGTGGCGCCGCCGCGCGCCGACATCGGGCCCGCCGGCCGCACGGCCGGTCCCGGGGGCCGGTCGCCGGCCGGCCGCGAACTGATCCGCAACCTTCCAGACGGCCTGCTCCACGCGACCGCCGCCCGCTTTCCCCACGTGATCGAGGCGATCGCGCGGGACTGGGCCGAGCCGGCGCGGCTGCACGAGACCCTGGACACGCTGCTGTTCGACGCGCGCGGCGACCGCGGCGGCTTTCCCGCGGAGGTGGTGTTCGAGCTCGCCGAGCTGCGGGCCCGCTACGAGCGCTGGGTCGGTCCGCGGGGGGCGCTCGGCCGTTGAGCCGGCCGCCCGGGCCGGGGCCGCATGCTATCGTCGCCGGCCTTCCGACGGAGACCCGTGATGCCCTACACCACCACCCCTTCCGGACTGCAGTACGAGGACGTCGTCGCGGGCGACGGGCCCGAGGCGCGGGCCGGCTCGATGGCCGTGGTCCACTACACAGGCTGGCTCTGGCAGGACGGCCAGGCCGGACGCAAGTTCGACTCGAGCAAGGACCGCGGCCAGCCCTTCGACTTCCCGCTCGGGGCCGGTCACGTGATCCGCGGCTGGGACGAGGGCGTGCAGGGGATGAAGGTCGGCGGCACCCGCCGGCTGCTGATCCCGGCCGAGCTCGGCTACGGCGCGCGCGGCGCGGGTGGCGTGATCCCGCCGAACGCGACGCTGCTGTTCGAGGTCGAGCTGCTCGGGGTCTGACCGGGGCCCGACCGGCCCGGGCCCGGTGTCCGCGCGACACCGGTGCCGGCCGGCGGACCGTGGCGCGAGGTCGGCGCGGACCCGGTTGCTAGAATCGGGGTTTTCGTCCGACGCGCCCGATGACCGCCGCGACCCCGCCCGCCCCGAGCGCGCCCAGCGCCCCCTCCTCCCGCCCCGAGCCCGCCCGCGACGGCGACGGCTCGCGTGCGAGCAACTTCATCCGGCAGGCGATCGACGCCGACCTCGCCACGGGCCAGACCGCGGTCCGCGCCTGGGCCGGGCGGCCCGGTCCGGCCGCGCTGCAGGTCGGCGCGCCGCGCGACCCGGCCCCGATCCGTACCCGCTTCCCACCCGAGCCCAACGGCTACCTGCATCTCGGTCACGCGAAGTCGATCTGCCTGAACTTCGGGCTCGCGCTCGACTATGCGGGCCGCTGCCACATGCGCTTCGACGACACGAACCCGGTCAAGGAGGACCAGGAGTACGTCGACGGCATCCTCGACGCGGTCCGCTGGCTCGGCTTCGACTGGGACGCGGGCGGCGAGGACAATCTCTACTTCGCGTCCGACTACTTCGGCTGGTTCTACGAGATCGCCGAGCACCTGATCCGCGCGGGCCATGCCTACGTCGACTCGCAGTCGGCCGAGCAGATGCGCGCCTGCCGCGGCACGCTGACCGAGCCGGGCACGAACTCGCCGTTCCGCGACCGCGGCGTCGACGAGAACCTCGCGCTGCTGCGCGCGATGCGCGCGGGCGAGCACCCCGAGGGCTCGCAGGTGCTGCGCGCGAAGATCGACATGGCGTCGCCGAACATCAACCTGCGCGACCCGGTGCTCTACCGGATCCGCTTCGCCCACCACCACCGGACCGGCGACGCGTGGTGCATCTACCCGATGTACGACTACGCGCACCCGCTGTCCGACGCGCTCGAGAACATCACGCACTCGCTGTGCACGCTGGAGTTCGAGGACCACCGGCCGTTCTACGACTGGCTCCTCGAGCGGGCCGCCGAGGGCGGCTTCTTCCAGCGACCGCTGCCCCGGCAGATCGAGTTCGCGCGGATGAACATGACCTACACGGTCACCAGCAAGCGCAAGCTGCAGGAGCTGGTGCAGACGGGTGCGGTCGACGGCTGGGACGACCCGCGGATGCCGACGATCGTCGCGCTGCGTCGGCGCGGCTACACGCCCGAGTCCATCCGCCTGTTCGCCGAGCGCATCGGCGTCTCCAAGGCCCACCAGTGGGTGGACCCGTCGGTGCTCGAGCAGGCGCTGCGCGACGACCTCGACGGCAAGGCCGCACGCGCGTTCGCGGTGCTCGACCCGCTGAAGCTCGAGCTGGTGAACTTTCCCGAGGACCTCGAGGAGCCCTGCGCCGGGCCGGTTCATCCCCACCATCCGGACCGCGGCCAGCGCCGATTCCCGCTGACCCGCGAGCTGTGGATCGAGCGCGAGGATTTCCAGGCGCATCCGCCGAAGGGATTCTTCCGGCTGTTCCCCGGCAATCGCGTGCGGCTGAAGCACGGCTTCATCGTCGAGTGCACCGGCTTCGAGGCCGACGCCGACGGCCGCGTGACGAAGGTGCTGGCGAGCTACCTGCCCGACTCGAAGTCGGGCACGCCGGGCGCCGACACGTACAAGGTCAAGGGCAACATCCACTGGGTGTCGGCCCGCCACGGCGTGCACGCCGAGGTGCGGATGTACGAGCGGCTGTTCACCGAGCCGCATCCGGACGCCGGCGGCAAGGACTACCGCGAGTTCATCAATCCGCAGGCCAAGCGCGTGGTGCGCGCGGTGGTGGAGCCGGGGCTCGCGCTGGCGGGCGCCGACGAGCGCTTCCAGTTCGAGCGGCACGGCTACTTCGTCACCGACCGCATCGACCACCGGGCCGACGCACCGGTGTTCAACCTCGCGGTCACCCTGAAGGATTCCTGGGGCACGGCGAGGAAGTGAAGCGGCGCGAGGGCCGGCGAGCGCCGGCCGGCCGCGCCGCGACGCTCAGGCGTCGTCGCCCACGAACGGGTTCGTCGCGCGCTCGTCGCCGAAGGTGCTCATCGGCCCGTGGCCGGGCACGAAGGCGACGTCGTCGCCCATCGGCCAGAGCTTCTCGCGGATCGAGCGGATCAGCGTCGCGTGATCGCCGCGGGGGAAGTCGGTGCGGCCGATCGAACCCTGGAACAGCACGTCTCCGACGATCGCGAGTCGGCTGGGCGGGTGGTGGAACACGACGTGGCCCGGCGTGTGGCCCGGGCAGTGGACGACGTCGAGCTCGACTGCGCCGAATCGCACGGTGTCGCCGTCCTGCAGCCATCGATCGGACTCGAAGGCCGCGAGCGGCGGAAAGCCGAACATCCGCCCCTGCCCCGGCAGCTGGTCGATCCAGAACCTGTCGTCGACGTGGGGGCCCTCGATGGTCACGCCGTGCCGGCGCGCGTACTCGGCCGCCTGGCCGCAGTGGTCGATGTGGCCGTGCGTGAGCAGCACCTTCTCGAGCGTGGCGCCGGTGGACGCGAGCGCCTGGTCGATGCGGTCGAGGTCGCCACCGGGGTCGATCGCGACCGCGCGGTTCGTGGCCTCGTCGACCAGGATCGAGCAGTTCTGCTGGAAGGGCGTGACCGGGACGATCAGAAGCTTCATCGCCGGCCCTCAGCGCGAGGCCGCGGGGCGCTGGACCCACGCATGCGCGAGCAGCGCCTTCATCGGCACGAGCGAGAGCGCCGACTCGTGGGTGGCCTCGAGCACCACCGGCGGCGCGACGCCGGCCTCGTAGGCCTCGAGCCAGCGCGACGCGCACAGGCACCAGCGGTCGCCCGCCTTCAGGCCCGCGAAGCGGTATTCCGGCCGAGGCGTGGACAGGTCGTTGCCGCGCCGCCGGCTGAACTCGAGGAAGGCGTCGGTGACCCGCGCACAGACGGTGTGGCTGCCGCGGTCGTCCGGCCCGGTGCTGCAGCAGCCGTCGCGGAAGAAGCCGGTCAGGGGGTCGTACGAGCACGCCTGAAGCGGCCCGCCGAGGACGTTGCGGCCGGGGCGGCCGACCGGTTCGGTCATGGAAGCGGACTCCTGGATGCGGGCGGCAACGCCACCCTCAGCCGTTCCGGTCGAGCACCTGGTCGAGCACCCTCTGGCTCGCGTCCTCGATGCGGAGCCGCACCGGCAGCATGTCCTGATCGTAACCCAACCACAGGTCGATCCTGGGGTCCTCCGTTCCGGGCAGCGGCGGCCGGAACAGCCGCAACGCACGGATCGGACCGCCCGGGACCATCAGCACCTCGTCGCCGACCACGATGAAGCGCTCGATCCGCACTTCGCGGAACGACGCGACCGGCATCTCGAAGGTGGCCCCGGCGACGAAGCGGCCAGGCTCGGCGCGGGCGAGCAGGCCGAGCTGGTAGAACACGCTGAGCCGGTCCTGCGTGCCGGCGGGCATCGGAACCGCGTCCCGCCCGGCGGGCAGCAGGCGCCCGGCGTCGGGATCCATCGCGACGCTGCGCTCGGGGCGGCGGCCGCGCTGCTCCGCATAGCGCGTCGGCTGCAGGCCCGCCGGACCGAAGCGGCCCGTGCTCGCCTGCACCAGGGCGCCGGAGTAGACCAGCGAGATGAGCCCCTCGGCCTCGCCCGAGGTGCGGACCTCGTAGCGATCGCCGTCGTGCTGGAGGCGGTACTCGAGCCGCGCGACCGAGCGGCCGTCGACGAAGTCGCCCCAGTAGACACGGAAGCGCTGGCTGCGCGACGCGGGCAGCGGCGGCAGCGGCGGGCCGGGCGGCGCGGCCATCGCGGCGGGAGCGGGGTCGACGCCCCCGGGAGCGGGGTCGGCCGCGGCGGGCGCCGGGTCGGCTGCGGCCGACGTCGAGGACGGTCCGGCGGCGCCGGCGTCGCCGGGCGGGTTCGGGTCGCCTGGCCCGGCCGCGTCGTCGGCGGGGGCTGCGAGCGAGGGGCCGACGGCGTCGCCCGCGCCGACGGCGGCCTCGGACGGACCGGCCGCCGCCGCCGCCGCCGGCCTCGGGGCGGGGGCCGCAGGTCGCGGACGCGGCGCCGGCCGCGGCGCCACCTGACTCGCCGCCGGCGGTGCGGCAACCGCCGGCGGCGGCGGGGCCACCAGGCCGACCTCGACCGGCGGCGGCACCGACGCCGCATCGCCCGGCGTGAACCGGGCACCATCGAGCGCCACCCCCATCCACGCGTGCAGCGCGACCGACGCCGCCAGCATCAGCAGCGGCACGCCGAGGCGTCGGGCACGGGAGCGCGGTACGGCCATCGGTCCATGCTACCCGACGGCCACCGCTGTTGCCGGTCTTTACACCTGCCCCCGCCGCCAGGACCGGCTCGGATAGAAAGTCCCTTCCGATCAGAGACTTGGCCACCGACCCGCCCGCCGGCACGCGACTTGCTCTCCGCCTCCGCACCATGAAAGTGACGATCGAACGCGTGTGGCGGGTGCTGCCGGTGCCGGTGCTGGCGCTGGACCGGATGCCCGGTCGGCTGGTGGGCGTGAGCATGGGGCTGTTCATCGTCGTGCGCCGCGACTTCGCGGCCGACCGACCGACGATCGTCCACGAGCTCGAGCACTGCAAGCAGTTCTGGCGCGGCGGCGCGCTGCTGCACATGCTGCGCTACTACGTGAGCCACGCGTACCGGCTGCGGGTCGAGGTCGAGGCGTTCCGGGCCGAGCTCGACGCCTGCGCGACGCAGGACCGCCCCGCGCGGCTCGACGATGCGGCCCGGGCGCTGGCCACCGGCTACCATCTCGGCCTCGACGTCAACGACTGCCGCAGGCTGCTCACGTGCTCCCACCCATTCGCCGCCTCCTGGCCGACTTCGCAGCCCATCGAACCGACCCGGCCGAACTCCTCGCCCGCTGTCATGGCGAGATCGACCGACTCGACCCGGTCCTGAACGCGCTGCCGACGCGCCGCGACCGCGCGGCCTGCGTCGACGAGGCCGAGCGCGCGGGCCGTGCGATCGCCGCCGGCGAGCCGGTCGGCCTGCTGGCCGGGCTGCCCTACGTCGCGAAGGACATCTTCGACACCGCCGGCCTGCGCACGACGCTCGGCTCGCCGATCTTCGCCGACCGCGTGCCGCAGGCCGACGCCACCTGCGTGCGCCGGCTCCGCGAGGCAGGCGCGTTGCTGATCGCGAAGTCGAACACGCCCGAGTTCGCGGCCGGCTCGCAGACCTTCAACACCGTCTTCGGCGCGACCCGCAACCCGCACGACACGCGCCGCACCGTCGGCGGCTCGTCGGGCGGAGCGGCCGCGGCGCTCGCCGCCGGCATGACCGTGGTCGCCGACGGCTCGGACCTGGCGGCGAGCCTGCGCAACCCGGCGAGCTTCTGCGGCGTGGTCGGCATGCGTCCGTCGACGCGGATGGACCCCGCTCTGGCCGACGGTCCGAACGGCTTCGACCTGATGTCGACGCCGGGCCCGCTCGCGCGCGGCGTCGACGACTGCCGACTGGTCCATGCGGCGCTGTTCGATCCGCCCGCGCACCGGCCGATCGACGCGTGGGTCGCCGCGCTCGACGCACGGCCCGCGCCGCGCCCCGCGCGTGCGCTGCGGCTCGCGTACTCGCCCGATCTCGGCGGCGTGCCGCTCGCCGTACCGGTGCGTCGCGCGTTCGACCGCGCGATCGACGCGCTGCGCGACGCGGGCGTGACCCTCGTCGAGGCGCACCCCGACTTCACCGGGGCCGACGAGGCCTTCATGACGCTGCGCGGTCTCTACTTCGTCGAGTGGCTCGGCGAACTCTACGAGACCGAGCGCGCGCGGATGAAGGACACGGTCGTCTGGAACGTCGAGATGGGGCTCGCGCTCGATGCCGCACGGATCGCGCGGGCGCAGCGGCTGCGCAGCGGCGTGTTCCGCCGGATGGCCGCGTTCCTCGAGGACGTCGACGCCTTCGTGCTGCCCACCTGCCAGGTGCTGCCCTTCGCCCTCGACGTGCCCTACCCGACCGAGGTGAACGGCGTGCCGCTCGCGAACTACGTCGACTGGCTGAAGACCTGCTACTGGATCAGCGCGAGCGCGCATCCGGCGATCTCGGTGCCCTGCGGCTTCGAGCGCGACGGCGACAGCGCGCCCCTGCCGGTGGGCCTGCAGCTGGTGGGGCGCTGGATGCGCGACGGCGCGCTGCTCGACGTCGCCGAGTCGGTCGAGTCGGTGCTCGCGCCGCTGCTCGCGCACTGAAGCGCGGGGCCGGGCCGGTCAGAGCACCAGCGGCGCGTTCGGGAGCTCGTCGGCGTTCGGCCGCGCGCCGTCGGGCGGATAGGCGCGAGCGAGCGCGTCGTTCAGCGTCTCGATGCAGGCGACGGCGCCGTCGATCGGCCGGCCGGCGCGACAGGCGTCGGCGAGCTGGGCGCAGGCCCGCGCCCAGACCTCGGCGTCGACGCGCCGCATCGCGTCGCGGTCGGCCACGATCTCGACCGCGCGATCCGCCCACAGCAGGTAGACCAGCACGCCGTTGTTCTCGTCGGTATCCCAGATCCGGAACCGGCCGAACACCTCGAGCGCGCGCTCGCGGGCCGGCAGTCCGGCCCACAGCTGCGCGGTATCGAGCGAGGACTCGACCGCGAAACGCAGCTCGGCGCGGTGCCGGCGCTCGCCCGCGGCGATCGCAGCCTCGATCCGCGCGAGCGCGCCCGCCGGAAACGCGCCGCGCACGTGCGCCGGTCCGATCCACAGGTGATGCAGCCAGCGCGCGAGGCCGCTGCGTCGACTCATCGCGGCCTCCCGATCGATCGAGCCCGCGCGCACCGTTCACCAGTCACCCGACGCCCCTCCTCCGCCGAAGCCGCCGCCGCCGCCGCCGAAGCCGCCGAAGCCGCCGCCGCCGCCGCCGCCACCGCCCCAGCCGCCGCCCCCGCCTCCCCAGCCCGGACCCGGCACGAAGATCGGGCCGTGCCCGATCGTCCGGCGACCGACGCGGCGCAGCGGCCCGCCGCCGCCCCCGCCGCCGCGCCCTCCCATCGCCAGCACCATCAGGCCGACGCCGAGCCCCACCGCCGCGCCGAGCCCGGTGGACGCGAGACCGACGGTCGCGGTCACGCCCGCCCCGCCACCGCCCACCAGCGCGCCGATGAACCGGCCGGCGACCCGCGAGACGAACAGCCCGACGATGAACGACATCAGCACCGCCGGCAGCAGCGAGACCTCGGGCTCGGCGCCCTGCGCCGGCTGCCAGGGCGCGGGCAGGTCCTCGCCCGCGATCCGCCGCGACAGGTCGGCGACGCCCGCCTCTAGGCCGCCGGCGAAGTCGCCCGCGCGGAACCGCGGCGAGATCGACTCGGAGATGATCCGCTTCGCGACCGCGTCGGGAATCGCGCCCTCCAGACCGTAGCCGACCTCGATCCGGACCTTGCGGTCGTCCTTCGCGACGAGCAGCAGCACGCCGTCGTCGATCGCCGTGGCCCGCGCGTCGCCGGTGTCGCGCTGCGCGCGTTCGCGCCCGCGGCCGAGCTGCCACGCCTCGACCACGCGGATCGAGTACTGCTCGATCGCCTCGGGCTGCGTGGTGGCGACGATCAGGATCGCGAGCTGCGCGCCCTTGCGCGCCTCGATCGCCGCGAGCTCGGCCTCGAGCCTCGCACGCTGTGACGCGTCGAGCGTGCCGGTGAGGTCGGTGACGCGCGACTGCAGCGACGGCACCGGCTGCAGCGACTGGGCGAACGCGGCCTGCGCGAAGACCGTCACGAACGTGACGATCGCCCACAGCAGCGCCGCCGCGCCCGGTCGGCGCGGACCGGGGGCTCGCCCGGTCGCCACCGCGCCGCCTCCCGGCCCTACTTGGCCGGCGCCGGGGCCGGCTTGCCGAAGTCCACCTTCGGCGCGGTCGAGATCTCGCGCTCGTTGTCGACGGTGAACTGCGGCTTGGCCTTGTAGCCGAAGACCATCGCGGTGAGGTTGACGGGAAACTGCCGCACCATCACGTTGTAGCCCTGGACCGCGTCGATGTAGCGCTTGCGGGCCACGGTGATGCGGTTCTCGGTGCCTTCGAGCTGCGCCTGCAGCTCGCGGAAGTTCTGGTCCGACTTCAGCTGCGGGTAGTTCTCGCTGACGACCAGCAGCCGCGACAGCGCGCTGCCGACCTCGCGCTGCGCCGACTCGAACCGCTTCAGCGACTCGGGGTCGCCCGGATCGACGCGGACCTGTCCGACACGCGAGCGGGCCTCGGTGACACCGAGCAGCACGTCCTTCTCCTGCTCGGCGTAGCCCTTGACCGTGTTGACGAGGTTGGGGATCAGGTCGGCGCGGCGCTGGTACTGGTTGACCACCTCGGACCACGCGGACTTGGTCGACTCGTCGGCGACCTGGATGTCGTTGTAGCCGCAGCCCGTCAGCCCGATGGCGACGGCGACCCACAGCAGCAGGCGTCTGATCACGGAATCCTCCCGGGTATCCGGCCTCGGCGGCCGTCGTGCCGTAAGATACCCGAACCACGGGATACGACCGCAACGGTCCGAGATGCCCGCCCGACGCCTCTTCCACGCCATCCCCGCGCCGATGCCGCGCCCCGCTCGAGCGTTCGCCTTCGCGGCCGTGCTGTCGATAGGCGCCGTGCTCGCCTGCGCCGCGCAGGCGGCCGATGCGACCGCCGCAGGCGCACGCGCGGCCTCGCGGCCCGATGCCGCCGCGATCCGCGACTGGAACCGCGAGGCCTTCGAGCGCTACGAGGCCGGCGAGACCGCACGTGCGCTCGCGCTGTTCCGCCGCGCCGCGCGCAGCGGCGATGCATCGGCGCGCTACAACGTCGCGGTGATCCGGCTGCGCGAGGAGAGCCGCCGACCCTCGGTCGCCGAGGCGGTCGCGATGCTTCGCGCGAGCGCAGCAGCCGGTTTCGCGCCCGCCCAGCACATGCTCGCCGCGATGCTGGAGTCCGGGCGACACGTGGCGGTGTCGCAGTCCGAGGCGACCGCCTGGTACGCGAAGGCGGCCGAGCAGGGCCACATCGATGCGCAGATCTCGCTCGCCACGCAGTACTACCTCGGCCGCGGCGTCGCGCAGGACTACGCGCAGGCGGCCCGCTGGTACGAGCGTGCGGCCGACGGCGGCGACGTCGCAGCGCAGTACCTGATCGCATCGATGTACGAGACCGGGCTGGGCGTCGGGAAGGATCTGCGCGCCGCGCTCGACTGGTACTCGGCCGCCGCGCGCCAGGGCGACGACGCCGCGCGCCCCAAGGCGCGCGAGATCGCCGAGCGCCTCGCGCGCGAACGCGACTCCTGAGACGATGCGGACCCGCCCCGCCCGCGGCGCGGACGCCGGGGCCGCACCGCTGCCGTTGTTCGACGAACTGCCCGAACCCGCGCCGCTGCCCACGCGACGCGGGCCGGCGCGGACCGGCGGACCGGTCGGCAGGGCGGCGCGTCCGCTCGCGTTGCCGCCCGCGCTCCTTCCCTACCGGACGCTGCTCAGGCTCGGCACCTCGTCGTGGTCCTTCCCCGGCTGGCAGGGTCTGGTATGGGACGCGCCGCCCGCGCCCTACGCAGAAGGACGGTTGTCACGCGAGGGGCTGCCCGCCTATTCGGCGCACCCGCTGCTGTCCGCTGTGGGCATCGACCGCGGCTTCTACGCGCCGCTGGGCGTCGACGAGTACGCGCGCTACGCGTCGCAGGTGCCCGAGGGCTTCCGATTCCTCGTGAAGGCGCCCGGCGGCGTGACCGACGCGCTGCGGCGCGACGCGCATGGCCGCGGCCGCGAGCCGAACCCGCGCTTCCTCGATGTCGACGCGGCGATCGCAGACGTCGTCGGTCCCGCCGTCGACGGCCTCGGCGACCGGCTGGGCACGCTGCTCTTCCAGTTCTCGCCGCTGCCCGCGACCCTGCTCGCCGACCCGCCGGCGTGGATGGCATCGCTGCGCCGATTCCTCGATGCGCTGCCGCGCCGGCTCCCCGAGGGCGCGGGCTACGCGGTGGAGCTGCGCGACGCGTCCCTGCTCACGCCGCGCCTCGTCGACATGCTGCGCGAGGCCGGCATCGCCTACTGCATCGGGCTGCACGACCGGATGCCGCCGGTCGAGCGCCAGCTGCGGGCACACGACCGGATGCACTCGGACGCCCCGGGACCGCTGGTGGTGCGCTGGACGCTGCACGCCGGGATCGGCTACGAGGCGGCGAAGCTGCGCTACGCCCCGTTCGACGCGCTGGTCGATCCCGACCCGGCGACGCGCACGCCGCTCGCCGCGCACTGCGCGGCCACGCTGCGCGCGGGGCAGCCGGTCACCGTGATCGCGAACAACAAGGCCGAGGGCAGCGCACCCCGAACGCTCGTGCTGCTCGCCGAGGCGATCGCGGCGATGCTCGGCGGCTGAGCCTCGAGCGGCTCAGTGCCGCTTGAGGCGCGACGCGAACTGCTTGCGGAACTTCGCGACCTTCGGCCCGACCACCACCATGCAGTAGCCCTGGTACGGGTTGCGCTCGTAGTAGCGCTGGTGGTAGGCCTCGCCGGGCCAGTACTCGGGCACCGGCGCGATCTCGGTGACGATCGGATCGTCGAACACGCGCTGGCGGCCGAGCTCGTCGACCATCTCTCGCGCGATCCGCGCCTGCTCGTCGGAGTGCGTGAAGATCACCGACCGATACTGGGTGCCGACGTCGTTGCCCTGGCGGTTCGGCGTCGTCGGGTCGTGGATCGCGAAGAAGATGCCGAGCACCTCGCGGTACGGGATCCGGTCGGTGTCGAAGGACACGCGGACCACCTCGGCATGGCCGGTACCGCCGCCGCAGACCTGCTCGTAGCTCGGGTTCCGGACCGTGCCGCCGGCGTAGCCGGACTCGACCGCGGTCACACCCTCGACGTCGAGGTACACCGCCTCGAGGCACCAGAAGCACCCGCCGCCCAGCGTCGCCGTCTCGATCGTCATCGCCACTCCATCCTGTCGCCCCGGGGATCGGGCCGAGGATACAACGTCGGCTGCGGGCGGGCGTCCTGACGCGGCGGCACGCCTCGCCGGTCGATGCCGCGGCGGGCGACGGCCGCGACCCGCGCTCAGCGCCCCATGCGGTCGACGATGCGGTCGCGGTACGCGATCAGCGCCCGCGCGCTCGCGCCCAGGCCGCGCTCCTCGAGCGCGAGGGTGAGCGCCATCAGCCGGCGCCGACCGCGCCGGCGCGTCGCGTCTGCGTCGTCGCCCGACGCGTCGCCGCCGTCGCGCGCGAACTGCAGGATCATCGCGTCGAGGTCGCGCAGCGCCTCGACCTCGGGCGGCACGCAGCCGGCGTTCTTCAGGATCCGGAACGCGACCCGCAGTTCCTCGGGGACCTGCACGAGGTCCTCGTCCGGCAGCGGCCTGCCCGCGCCGGGCAGGTCGTCGAACTCGCCGCGCGCCTGCGCATCGCGGATCCGGGATTCGATCAGGTCGTCGAGCGCCCTCAGCATGCCCGCCCCTCGCCACGGACGCGCCCGCGGCGAGGGCGCCCGACGCACCCCCGTCAGGTCTTCACCACCCGTGCCGCCTTGCGGGCCGCGTCCTGCTTCGCGCGCTGCATCGTCGTGTGCAGCTGCGACGCGCCGGTATGGTACTGGACCGGCCAGCCGATCCCCCGCCAATCCTGTTCGGCCGCCGCGTGCAAGGTGAAGTACGGATCGGCCAGGTGCGGGCGCGCGAGCGCGACGAGGTCGGCGCGGCCGGAGATCAGCAGCGTGTTGACCTGGTCGGCGCTGGTGACCGCGCCCACCGCCATCGTCGCGATGCCCGCCTCCAGCCGGATCTGCTCGGCGAAGGTGGCCTGGTACATCCGGCCGTAGACCGGCTTCGACGCCGGGTCGGTCTGGCCGGTGGACACGTCGATCAGGTCGCAGCCGGCCGCGGCGAAGGCGCGCGCGATCTCGACCGAGTCCGAGCCGGTCAGGCCGCCGGGGATCCAGTCGGTCGCCGACAGCCGCACGCTGATCGGCTTGTGCGCGGGCCAGACCGCGCGCACCGCCTCGAAGACCTCCATCGGCCAGCGCAGCCGGTTCGCCAGCGAGCCGCCGTAGGCGTCGTTGCGCCGATTGGTGATCGGCGACAGGAAGCTCGCCAGCAGGTAGCCGTGCGCCATGTGGACCTCGAGCATGTCGAAGTCCGCCTGGTCGGCGAGCCGCGCGGTGTGGACGAACTGCGCGAGCACCGCGTCCATGTCGGCGCGACTCATCTCGCGCGGCACCTGATTCACGCCGTCGCGGTACGGCAGCGCCGAGGGCGCGAGCAGCGGCCAGTTGCGTTCGCCGCCGTCGGACTCGTCCAGCGGCCAGTCCATCCGCTCCCAGCCGACCTGGGTCGAGCCCTTGCGGCCGGCGTGGCCGATCTGCATGCACAGCTTCGCCTGCGAGTTCGCGTGCGCGAAGTCCGCGATGCGGCGGAACGCCTGCATCTGCGCGTCGTTCCACAGCCCGGTGCAGCCGGGGGTGATCCGGCCCTCGGGCGACACGCAGGTCATCTCGACGAACACCAGGCCCGCGCCACCGAGCGCGCGCGAGCCGTAATGCACCAGATGCCAGTCGTTCGGCACGCCGTCGACCGCCGAGTACTGCGCCATCGGCGACACCACGACGCGGTTGGGCAGCACGAGCCCGCGCAGCTTCAGCGGCGCGAACATCGGCGGCGCGTCGAGCCAGGGCGGCTCGCCCTCCGACGCGATCCCCAGCCGCGCGGCCTCCCGCCGGTTCCACCAGCGCGTGGCCTCGCGGACCAGCCCCTCGTCGCGCACCCGCAGGTTCTCGTAGGTGATCTGCTTGCTGCGGGTGAGCAGCGACACCTCGAACTGCACCGGGTCCATCGCCCAGAAGCGCTTGACGTTCTCGAACCAGACCAGCGACACGTTGGCCGAGTGCTGGATCCGGCCCGCCTCGTCGCGGCGGCTCTCGCCGTAGAGCGCCAGCGCGGCGCGAAGGTCGTGGGGCCGCGCGCCGATCGCGTCGTCGAGCGCGATCGCATCCTCCAGCGCGAGCTTGGTGCCCGAGCCGATCGAGAAGTGCGCGGTGTGCGCGGCATCGCCCAGCAGCACGACGGGCACGCCGTCGATCTCGGCCGACCAGGACCGGCAGGTGATCGTCGGGAACTGGCGCCAGTGCGAGCGGTTGGTCAGCACCGCCGCGCCCTTCAGGTCGTCGGCGAACAGCCGCGCGACGAAGGCCGCGGTCCCGGCCTCGCCCTCGACGGTCAGGCCGGATGCGAGCCAGGCCTCGTCGGTGGTCTCGATGACGATCGTGCACTCGCCCGGCCGGTACTGGTAGGCGTGCATGTTCCAGACGTGGCCGCGGTCGTCCTCGCGGAACGAGTAATAGAAGCCCGGCAGGTCCATCTTCGCGCCGAGCCACACGAAGCGGTTGGTGCGCTGGTCCACCGTCAGGCCGAAGTGCTCGACGTGCGCGGCACGCACCGCACTGTTGATGCCGTCGGCCGCGATGACCAGGTCCGCGCCCGCGTGTGCGGCGAGGCCGCGGTCCTCGGTCTGGTAGCGCACCGGGATGCCGAGCTCCTCGGCTCGGTCCTGCAGGATCTTCAGCAGCGCGAGCCGGCCGATGCCCGAGAAGCCGTGGCCGCCCGAGCGGCGCACCGTGCCCTGGTACTGGACGTGGATGTCGTCCCAGTAGGCGAAGCCGGCCTCGATCGCGCGGCGAGACGGCGGGTCGGCGCGCTCGAGGTTGCCCAGCGTCTCGTCCGACAGCACGATCCCGAAGCCGAAGGTGTCGTCGGGCCGGTTGCGCTCGGTGACCTCGATGGCCGCCTCCGGGAACCGCTTCTTCAGGAGGATGGCCGAATAGAGCCCGGCCGGGCCGCCCCCGATCACGTCGATGCGCATGGTCTGTCCTGTCCTTCGTCGCTCGCAGCCGTCCGGGTCGCGGATTGCGCCCGAATTGCTTTAAGCTTAAAGTATCTGGCATGAGCTCGACAAGCCCGGGGACATCGTCCGCGCCCGCCGACGGCGACGTTTCGTCGCATCACGGCGCGCGGCTCGACTACGCGAGCACCATGAGCTATGGCGACTACCTGCAGCTCGACGCGGTGCTCGGCGCGCAGCGGCCGATGTCCGACGCGCACGACGAGCTGCTCTTCATCGTCCAGCACCAGACGAGCGAGCTGTGGATGAAGCTCGCGCTGCACGAGCTGCGCGCGGCGCGCGCCGCGATCCGCGAGGACCGGCTGCAGCCCGCCTTCAAGATGCTGGCGCGCGTCTCGCGGATCATGGAGCAGCTGGTGCACGCCTGGGACGTGCTGTCGACGCTCACGCCGTCCGAGTACTCGGCGATGCGCGCGAAGCTCGGCTCGTCGTCCGGCTTCCAGTCGTACCAGTACCGCGAGATCGAGTTCATGCTGGGCAACAAGAACCCGGTGATGCTCAAGCCTCACGCGCACCACGCCGCGCGGCACGCCGAGGTCGAGGCCGCGCTGCGCGAGCCCTCGCTCTACGACGAGGCGATCCGCCTGCTGGCCCGCCGCGGCTTCGGGATCGAGCCGGCCCAGCTGGACCGCGACTACGCCGCGCCCCGATCCTTCTCCGACTCGGTCGAGGCCGCGTTCCTCGCCGTCTACCGCGACCCGCCCGCCCACTGGGAGCTCTACGAGCTGGCCGAGGAACTGGTGGACCTCGAGGACGCGTTCCGCCAATGGCGTTTCCGGCACGTGACCACCGTCGAGCGGATCATCGGCTTCAAGCCGGGCACCGGCGGCACCAACGGCGTGCCCTACCTGCGCCGCATGCTCGACACCGTGCTGTTCCCCGAACTCTGGAAGGTGCGAACCGACCTATGACCACGACCCTGCGCACGCTCCAGCCCGAGGGCTGGCCCAAGCCGAAAGGCTACGCGAACGGCATCGCCGCCCGCGGCACCCTGGTGGCCATCGCCGGCCAGGTCGGCTGGCATCCGGACGGCCGCTGGGAGACCGACGACTTCGTCGCACAGTGCCGGCAGGCGCTGCTGAACGTCGTCGCGGTGCTGAAGGAGGCCGGCGGCGGCCCCGAGCACATCGTCCGGATGACCTGGTACGTGACCAGCAAGCGCGAATACCTGGCGGCCGGCCGCGCGCTGGGCGCGGTCTACCGCGAGGTCATGACCGGAGCCGACGGCAAGGTCGCCTACCCGGCGATGTCCGCGGTCGAGGTGGTCGCGCTGATCGAGGACCGCGCGAAGGTCGAGATCGAGGCGACCGCGGTCGTGCCGGACTAGAATCCGGGGTTCCCCCGCCACGCCGGACCGGCGCGGACGCATCACACGAAGGACGAGACGAGATGAACGCACCCGACACCGCGCGCCTGAAGGCCGCGTTCAAGTGGGACGACCCGCTGCTGCTGGAGTCGCAGCTGACCGAGGACGAGCGGATGGTCCGCGACGCGGCCGCCCGGTACTGCCAGGACACCCTGCTGCCGCGCGTGACCTCGGCCTTCCTCGAGGAGCGCACCGACCCCGAGATCT
>JBJOKE010000071.1:0-36718 GCA_046046245.1 Pseudomonadota bacterium
GTGCGGTGTACATCACGCTGGTCTGCCTGCTGCCCGAGTTCCTGGTGCTGCGCTGGAACGTGCCGTTCTACTTCGGCGGGACCTCGCTGCTGATCATCGTGGTGGTGACGATGGACTTCATGGCCCAGGTTCAGGCGTACATGATGTCCCACCAGTACGAGAGCCTGCTCAAGAAGACGAACTTCAAGGGTGGGATGGGCACTCCGCCGATGCGGTGAGCCGGGAACGGACGAGACGATGGCCAAGGACGACGTCATCCAGATGCAGGGCGAGGTGGTGGAAAACCTCCCCAACGCGACGTTCCGCGTGAAGCTGGAGAACGGGCACATGGTGCTCGGGCACATCTCCGGGAAGATGCGGATGCACTACATCCGGATCCTCCCGGGCGACAAGGTGACGGTGGAACTCACGCCGTATGACCTGTCGAGGGCCCGGATCGTGTTCCGGGCGAAGTGACGACGGCGTTCGAGACGAGCAAGACGGACAGTAGGCGGCGCGCCCCGCGCGCACGGAGAAAGAGATGAAAGTACTGGCAAGCGTCAAGAAGATCTGCCGCAAGTGCAAGATCATCAAGCGTAACGGCGTGGTCCGCGTGATCTGCGACGACCCGCGCCACAAGCAGCGTCAAGGCTGAGAGGCAAGGCATGGCACGTATCGCTGGCATCAACGTTCCCGACCGTCAGCACGCCGAGATCGGCCTGACGGCGATCTACGGCATCGGCCGGCCGCGCGCGCGCGCGATCTGCGAGGCGGCGGGCGTCCCGCTGACCAAGAAGGTCAAGGACCTGACCGACGCCGAGCTCGAGCGGATCCGCGATCAGATCAACCGCTTCACCATCGAGGGCGACCTGCGCCGCGAGGTGACGATGTCGATCAAGCGCCTGATGGACTTGGGCTGCTATCGCGGCGTCCGTCACCGCCGCGGCCTGCCGCTGCGCGGCCAGCGCACCCGTACCAATGCGCGCACCCGCAAGGGCCCGCGCAAGGCCGGCGTCGCGCTGAAGAAGTAACCCGACCGAACCCACGGAACACACATGGCCAAGCAACCGTCGTCGGCGGGCAACCGCGTCCGCAAGAAGGTCCGCAAGAACGTCTCGGACGGCATCGCGCACGTCCACGCGTCCTTCAACAACACGATCATCACGATCACCGACCGGCAGGGCAATGCGCTGTCGTGGGCGTCGTCGGGTGGCGCGGGCTTCAAGGGCTCGCGCAAGTCGACGCCGTTCGCCGCGCAGGTGGCCGCCGAGACGGCCGGCCGCGTCGCGCAGGAACAGGGGATCCGCAACCTCGACGTGCGCATCAAGGGCCCCGGCCCGGGCCGCGAGTCGTCGGTGCGTGCGCTGAATGCGCTCGGCATCAAGATCATGTCGATCGCCGACGTGACGCCGGTGCCGCACAACGGTTGCCGCCCCCCCAAGAAACGCCGCATCTAAGGAGCCGCGCGTAAAGCTACTGCGCGTCCCGATCTTGCCGCTGCGATGCTCGCCGTCCCCCAGGACGGCTGCGCTTCTCCCGGCAACTTCGGGCCTGCTCGCTACGCTTTCCGCACGACTCCTCGAGCAACGCCTTACTGCATTCTGAGTAAGCCCACCGTTCGCCCCTTCGGCTCCACGGCCGACGACATCCAGGGCGGACTAACCGCAGCGCGAGCTGCGTAAGCGAAAGAGAACCACAGTGGCACGCTATACCGGACCGAAAGCCAAGCTGTCCCGTCGCGAAGGGACGGACCTGTTCCTCAAGAGCGCGCGTCGCGCGCTGGCCGACAAGTGCAAGCTCGACAGCAAGCCGGGCCAGCACGGCCGGACCTCGGGCTCGCGCACCAGCGACTACGGCCTGCAGCTTCGCGAGAAGCAGAAGGTCAAGCGCATGTACGGCGTGCTCGAGCGCCAGTTCCGCCGCTACTTCGAGGAAGCCGAGCGTCGCAAGGGCAACACCGGCTCGATGCTGCTGCAGCTGCTCGAGTGCCGCCTCGACAACGTCGTCTACCGGATGGGCCTCGCCTCGACCCGCGCCGAGGCGCGCCAGCTGGTCGGCCACAAGGCGGTCTCGGTCAACGGCCAGACGGTGAACATCCCTTCGGCGCAGGTCAAGCCGAACGACGTGATCACGATCCGCGAGAAGGCCAGGAAGCAGGTCCGCGTGCAGGACGCGCTGAGCCTCGCGGAGCAGAGCGGCTTCCCGCAGTGGGTCTCGGTCGACAAGACCAAGATGGAAGGCGTCTTCAAGTCCGTGCCCGAGCGCTCGGACATCGCCGCCGACATCAACGAGAGCCTGATCGTCGAGCTCTACTCGCGTTAATCGAGGGACCGAATCCATGCAGACTGCGCTTTTGAAGCCCCGGATCGTCGAGGTCGAGCAACTCGGACCCTCCCACGCGCGCGTCGTGATGGAGCCGTTCGAGCGCGGCTACGGCCACACGCTGGGCAACGCGCTGCGGCGCGTGCTGCTGTCGTCGATGGTCGGCTACGCGCCCACCGAGGTCCAGATCTCGGGCGTCGTCCACGAGTACTCGACGATCGACGGCGTCCGCGAGGACGTGGTCGACCTGCTGCTGAACCTGAAGGGCATCGTCTTCAAGCTGCACAATCGCGACGATGTCTTCCTCACGCTGCGCAAGGACACCCCGGGGCCGGTCACGGCGTCGGACATCGACCTGCCGCACGACGTCGAACTGGTGAACGGCGAGCACGTGATCGCCAACCTCACGCAGGGCGGCAAGCTCGACATGCAGATCAAGGTCGAGAAGGGCCGTGGCTACGTCCCCGGGACGATGCGCAACCTCGCCGACAGCAAGACCATCGGCCGCATCGTGCTGGACGCCTCCTTCTCGCCGGTCCGTCGCGTGTCGTACGCGGTGGAGAGCGCGCGGGTCGAGAACCGCACGGACCTCGACAAGCTGCTGATCGACGTCGAGACGAACGGCGTGATCGCGCCCGAGGAGGCGGTCCGCCAGGCGGCCCGCATCCTCGTCGAGCAGCTGTCGGTGTTCGCCGCGCTCGAGGGCGCCGAGCCCGCGATCGACGTGATCGGCGGCGCGCTCCCGATGGGCACGCCCGGCACGGCCGGTCGCTCGCCGCAGATCGACCCGATCCTGCTGCGCCCGGTCGACGACCTGGAGCTGACGGTGCGCTCGGCCAACTGCCTCAAGGCCGAGAACATCTACTACATCGGTGACCTGATCCAGCGCACCGAGAACGAGCTGCTCAAGACCCCGAACCTGGGTCGCAAGTCGCTCAACGAGATCAAGGAAGTGCTGGCCTCGCGCGGCCTCACCCTCGGCATGCGGCTGGAGAACTGGCCGCCCGCGGGCCTCGAGCGCCCGTAAGCGCACGGCCGGACACCAAGGAATCGAAGAACCATGCGTCACCGTCACGGACTCCGCAAACTGAACCGCACCTCCTCGCACCGCGAGGCGATGCTGCGCAACATGACCAACTCCCTGCTGAAGCACGAGGTCATCAAGACCACGCTGCCGAAGGCCAAGGAGCTCCGCAAGGTCGTCGAGCCGATCATCACGCTGGGCAAGAAGCCGTCTCTGGCCAATCGCCGCCTCGCGTTCGATCGGCTGCGCGACCGCGACATGGTCGTGAAGATCTTCAACGAGCTCGGCCCGCGCTATGCCAACCGCAACGGCGGCTACCTGCGCATCCTGAAGTTCGGCTTCCGCATCGGCGACAACGCGCCGATGGCGCTGGTCGAGCTGCTCGACCGGCCGGAGCAGGCCGAGGCGACGGCCACCGAGGGCGAGGCGGCCGCGGCCTGACGCGGCCCCGGTCCTCTCGGGCGACAGGCGGCGCTTCGGCGCCGCGGGTCGGACAGGCAGCGCGGCGCTCTCGGGCGCCGCGTGCCGTTTCGGGGCCCGACGCGCGTGCGCGTGCGGTCCCCCGGGCCTCACGGATCGACCAACGCGCCCGCGCGGCGCTGGGAAGGCGGCATGCAGGCGGTGCTCCAGGTCGACGGCCTCGTGAAGACCTTCGGCGGCCAACGGGCCGTCGACGGCGTGTCGTTCTCGGTGCGGCCCGGCGAGTGCTTCGGACTGCTCGGGCCGAACGGCGCGGGCAAGAGCACCACGCTCAAGCTCGTCCTGGGCCTGCTGCGCCCCGACGCGGGCCGCATCGAGCTGCTCGGCCATCCGATCCCGGCGCGGGCGCGCGAGGCGCGCGAGCGCGTCGGCGTGGTGCCGCAGAACGACCCGCTCGACCCCGACTTCACCGTCGCCGAGAACCTGCTCGTCTTCGGCCGCTACTTCGGCCAGCCCGACGCCACCACGCGGGCGCGGATCGACCCGCTGCTCGACTTCGCGCAGCTCGCCCCCAAGCGCGATGCGCGGATCCAGGAGCTGTCGGGCGGCATGAAGCGGCGGCTCACCATCGCCCGCGCGCTGATCAACGATCCGCAGGTGATCTTCCTCGACGAGCCCACGACCGGGCTCGACCCGCAGGCACGCCACCTGATCTGGGAGCGCCTGAAGCGACTGCTCGCCGACGGCAAGACCATCGTGCTGACCACGCACTTCATGGACGAGGCGGAGCGGCTCTGCGACCGGCTGGCGATCGTCGACGCGGGCCGGCCGATCGCCGAGGCTTCGCCGGTGGCGCTGGTGCGACGCGAGATCGAGCCGCACGTGATCGAGGTGCACGGGCCGGGCCGCGCCGACTGGGCCCGCGGCGCGGCGGCACTCGCCGACCGGATGGAGACGGTGGGCGAGACCAGCTTCGCCTACTGCCGCGAACCGGGCCCGCTGCTCGCCTCCGTGCAGGCGCGAACCGACCTGCGGACCCTGCATCGACCGGCGAACCTCGAGGACGTCTTCCTGAAGCTCACCGGCCGCGACCTGCGAGACTGAGGCCATGGACACACCCGCGAACGCCACCGGCGCCGCCGCGCCTCCCGCGTCGTCGGACGCCGCCGTCCGGCTCGCGCCGCCGGTGCTCACGCGCCGGCTGGTGCCGGTGTTCCGGCGCCACCTGCTGGTCTGGCGCAAGCTCGCGCTGCCCAGCGTGCTCGCCAACGTGGCCGACCCGCTGATCACGCTGGTCGCCTTCGGCTACGGGCTCGGCGCGCTGCTGCGCGAGATCGACGGCGTGCCCTACATCACCTTCCTCGCCGCCGGCTCGATCTGCATGAGCACGATGATGGCCGCGAGCTTCGAGTCGCTCTATTCGGCGTTCTCGCGCATGCACGTGCAGCGGACCTGGGAGTCGCTGCTGAACGCGCCGCTGACGCTCGACGACGTGCTGGCCGCCGAGTGGCTGTGGGCGGCCTCGAAGGCCTGCCTGTCGGGGCTGTCGATCGTGCTGGTCGCGCTGGTGCTCGGCGTCTCGCGCGAGCCGACGCTCGTGCTGCTGCTGCCGGTGATCGCGCTCACCGGCCTCGCGTTCGCCGGCCTCGGGCTGTGCGTGAACGCGGTGGCCCGGGGTTACGACTTCTTCTCGTACTACTTCACGCTGGTGCTCACCCCGATGAGCTTCCTGTCGGGTGTGTTCTTCCCGGTCTCGCAGTTGCCGGGCTGGCTGCAGGCGGTCGCGCAGTGGCTGCCGCTGTCGGTCGCGGTCGAGCTCGCGCGACCGCTGGTGCTCGGCCACGCACCCGACGCGGTGCTGCGGCCGGCGGTGGTGCTGCTGGCCTACGCGGGGCTGGGGTTCTGGCTGGCCGCGGTGCTGACGCGGCGGCGGTTCGCGGCCTGAGGCGCGTGCGCGACAGACCCGCCGTCGCCACGCGGACGAACGGCGCGGGACCACGAGGATCGAGGACATGACCCCACCCGCCGAGGACGCCCTGCCGATCGTCACGGACGTGACGATCGTGCTGACCACGGTACCGGATGCCGCCAGCGCCGAACGCATCGCGCGCGCCCTCGTCGACGAGCGGCTCGCCGCCTGCGTGACGGCGCTCGGCCCCGCTCGCTCGACCTATCGCTGGCAGGGCGCGGTCGAGGTGGCCGACGAGCTGCCGCTGCTGATCAAGACGACCGCGGCGGCATGGCCCACGCTGCGCGCGCGGCTGCGTGCGCTGCATCCGTACGAGGTGCCCGAGATGCTCGCCTGGCGGGCCGCGGACGGCTGGCCGGCGTACCTCGACTGGGTGCGCGGCGAGGTCGGGCCGGCCGCCTGAGCGCAGCGCACCGCGCAGGCCTGTCGTGCGTCCCGGCCTCAGCCGCGACGGCGGCGGCCTCGCGACCCGCTGCGCAGGCCCGTCTCCTCCAGGTAGCGCCGGGTGCGGAAGAACGTGACCAGCCCGATCGCGATCGCGCCCATCGTGCCCACCGTCCACCAGAACCCGGCCGGCGAGTGCACGCCCGGCATCACCTCGAAGTTCATCCCGAAGATGCCGGTGATCAGCGTCAGCGGCATGAAGATCGCCGTGAGCACGGTCAGCGTCCTCATGATCTGGTTCGTGCGGTGCGCCGTCGCCGAGAAGTGCAGCTGCACCGCCGATTCCACCGAGGTCTCCAGGCGGTGCGCATGGTTGCGCACACGCTCGATGTGCTCGACGAGATCGTTGACGCGGACCTCGAGCGCGTCGGTGAGCGCGGGCAGCGCGACCTGCGCCACCGGACCCTCCTCGGTCGCGTCGCCCCAGTCGCGGCCCGCGTCCGCGTGGCCGCCGTGGCGGTCGAGCCGCTCGTCGCGCCACTCCTGCAGCGCGTCGAGCTGCTCTTCGGACAGGTTCTCGAGCTTGCGCAGTTGCCGTCGCGCCTCGAGCAGCGACACCCAGTCGCGGAACGGCCGGCGCGGATCGAGCAGCTCGCGCTGCCAGCTCTCGAGCTGATCGGTCATCGGCTGGCGCAGCTCGAGGTAGCGGTCGACCATGCCGTTGAGGATCCGCAGCATCAGCTCCTCTGGGCGCGCGGGCAGTCGCTGCTTGAAGCGGGCCGCGTCGAGCAGGCGACGCCGCAGCGCAGGCACCTGGCGGCTGTCGCCCGGCCGCACGCTGACCACGCAGCGCGGGAACAGGAAGAAGACCGTCGGCCGGGTGCGGATGCGGATGGGCTCGTCGGGGTTCGCCTCGGGCCGGAACGCGAGGCCCCGGAAGACGATCATCTCGTAGTCGCGCGTCGAGTCGTAGTACGACGGGTGCGCGGCGTTCTCGGCGTCGGACAGGTGCTCGTCGAGCACCGTCGTCCCCGTCAGGCGCTCGGCCGCGGCGAGCCAGGCGCGCGGCGACTCGTGGTGCGCGTCGATCCAGGCGAAGCCGCGATCGGGGAGGGCGTCGCAGGCCGGCAGGGCGGACGGATCGAGGGGCTCGCAGCGGCCCGGCGCGACCCACAGCACCGAGACCGCCGGCGCGCCGGTGTCGAGGTCCGAGGCCGCATCGGCGCCGACCCGCGCGCCGGCCTGCGCGCCCGGCGTCGCCGCGGGCACCCCGGCGCTCGCCTGCGCGTCCGACGCCGCGGTGGGCAACCCGGCGCCGGCCTCCGCGTCCGGCACCGCCTCCGCACCCGGCGCCGCCTCCGCACCCGGCGCCCCGTCGACCGCTGCGGTCGCGGCGCCGTCGCGCTTCAGCCCTCCGCCAGCCACCGGGCCGCGTCCAGCGCGAAGTAGGTCAGCACGCCGTCCGCGCCGGCCCGCTTGAACGCGAGCAGCGACTCGAGCGCGACGGTGCGCTCGTCGAGCCAGCCGTTCGCCGCGGCCGCCTTCAGCATCGCGTACTCGCCGCTCACCTGGTAGACGAAGGTCGGCACGCGGAAGGTCTCCTTCACGCGCCGCACGATGTCCAGGTACGGCATGCCCGGCTTGACCATGACCATGTCCGCGCCCTCCTGCAGGTCGAGCGCGACCTCGCGCAGCGCCTCGTCGGAGTTGGCCGGGTCCATCTGGTACGTCTTCTTGTCGCCCTTGCCGAGGTTGCTCGCCGAGCCGACGGCGTCGCGGAACGGGCCGTAGAAGCCCGAGGCGTACTTGGCCGAGTACGCCATGATCCGCGTGTGGATGTGGCCGCCATCCTCGAGCGCATGACGGATCGCGCCGACGCGGCCGTCCATCATGTCGGACGGGGCGACGATGTCCACGCCCGCCTCGGCCTGCACCAGCGCCTGCGCGCGCAGCAGCTCGACGGTCACGTCGTTCAGCACGTAGCCGTTCTCGTCGATCACGCCGTCCTGGCCGTGGCTGGTGAACGGATCGAGCGCCACGTCGGTCAGCACGCCGAGCTGCGGGAAGCGCTTCTTGATCTCGCGGACGGCGCGCGGCACCAGGCCGTCCGGGTCGGTGGCGATCCGGCCGTCGGGGGTCTTCAGCGAGGGCTCGATGACGGGGAACAGCGCCATCACCGGGATCCGCGCCTCGGCCGCCTGCTCGGCCACCCCGAGCAGGCGGTCGATGGAGTGCCGCTGCACGCCCGGCATCGATGCGACCGGCTGCGTGATGCCCGTTCCGTCCAGGACAAACACCGGATAGATCAGGTCGTTCACGCTCACGGCGTTTTCACGAACCAACCGACGGGTGAAGTCGTCGCGCCGGAGCCGACGGGGGCGTTGTGCCGGAAACCCTTGTTCTATTTGGGGAAATTCTGCCATTTGTCCTCTCCCTTCAACTCGTCGGTCAGCGCACGGACGGGTCGGTCAAAAAGTGCTTGACGAACTTCGTAGAGCACTTATCATGGACAACAGATGGTCACCCGACTGTCTCCCGCTTCTCCTCCCTGAGCGGGTGCCTGCGAAGTTTTCAAAGGCGTTTCCACCCCGGGACCCGAAGGGTCGCCGGGGTTTTTTTTGCCTCGCGGACGTCGGGTGGGGCCGGCCTCAGGGCGCCGGCGGCTGCGGCGACCCGGGCAGGCCGGTCTCGAGCCAATTCTCCACCAGTTCGGTCAGTTCGTCGCTGCCGGAGCGGTTCAGCGCGGAGAAGAGCTGGACGAGGTCCGCCAAGCCCGGGCGGAGCCGGGCGAGCTCGTCGCCGACCGAACGGGCGGTGCGGCGGCCCTGTTCGCGGGACAGCTTGTCGGACTTGGTGAGCACGACGACCAGCCGCACCGAGGCGGGAACCCAGTCGATCAGCCGGCGGTCGAGGTCGGTCAGGCCGCGCCGGATGTCGGCGAGCAGCACCACGCCGGCCAGCTGCGGGCGCCGCTGGAGGTACTGGCCGGCGAGCTGGTCCCAGGTCTTCTTGGTCTCGAGCGGCGCCGACGCGTAGCCGTAGCCGGGCGTGTCGACCAGGTAGCCGAGCGGTCTCTCGACCGGACCGACGGCGAAGTAGTTGAGCGCCTGCGTGCGGCCGGGCGTGCGGCTCGCGAAGGCCAGCCGCTTGCGGTTGCACAGGATGTTGATCGCCGAGGACTTGCCGGCGTTCGAGCGGCCGACGAAGGCGACCTCGACGAGGCCGTCCCGCGGCAGCTGGTGCAGCTGGGCGACGGTCGTGTGGAAGCGGGCGGTGGCGAGGAGCGGCATGGACCGGCGCTATTGTACAATCCGGGGTTTGCGCGCATTCACGACTTCCAGGTGTCCTCGATGATCCGAACGGCCGACTCCCACCGCGAACATGCTGTCTCGTTCCGCCTCACGGGTGGCCGGGTCGCTCGCGTCGCGGCGATCGCCCTCGCCGCGCTGACCGCGGCCGCCGGCAACGCCTTCGCCCAGGAGGCCAAGAAGGTCGATCTGGCCCGCGGCCAGCAGATCGCCGCGCAGGCCTGCGCGGCCTGCCACGGTGCCGACGGCAACGCCACCGGCCCGGCCAACCCGAAGCTCGCCGGCCAGCACGCCGACTACCTCTACAAGCAGCTGGTGAACTTCGTGCCGAAGCAGGGCGCGAAGGAGGCCGAGCGCGCGAACGCGATCATGCAGGGCTTCGCGAGCACGCTGTCCGACGACGACAGGCGCAACGTCGCGGCCTACTACGCGAGCCAGGCGAAGAAGCCGTCGGCCGCGAAGGACAAGCAGCTGGTCGAGCTGGGCCAGAAGATCTACCGCGCCGGCATCCCCGAGAAGCAGGTGCCCTCGTGCGCCGGCTGCCACGGCCCGGCCGGTGCCGGCATCCCGGCGCAGTATCCGCGGCTGTCGGGCCAGTGGGCCGAGTACACCGAGTCGCAGCTGACCCAGTTCCGCGGCGGCCAGCGCAAGAACAGCGCGCAGATGATGACCATCTCCGCGCGGCTGTCGGACGCGGAGATCAAGGCCGTTTCGGACTACATCGCCGGGCTGCGCTGAGCGGGCGCGGAACCGATCGACGCGGGCGCCCCAGGGCGCCCGTTTCGTTTACGGCGGCGTGCCCGCCCCCGCTGGGGAAGCGGTCGGGCTGGCCGCGACGGTCAGGACTCGCCGACAATGACGACCACCCCCCATCGCGCCCCCGCGCCCAGGAGCCCCGCGTGCTGATCCGCCTCCCGCACCGTCACGATCCCGCACCGTCCGAGATCACGCCGCGTCGCGTCTGGCAGCGACGTCGCGAGCTGGTCCGCGCCGCCGCCGCCGGCCTCGCGCTGCCGGCCGCGCCGGGCCTGGTCCTCGCGCAGGGACCGCGTCCCGGCGTCACGAAGCTCGATGCGAAGCCCGGCCCGTTCGGCACCACGGACAAGCCGACGCCGTACAAGGACGTCACCACCTACAACAACTTCTACGAGTTCGGCCTCGACAAGGACGACCCGGTGAAGACCGCGGGCCGGCTGAAGACGCGGCCCTGGACGGTCGCGGTCGAGGGCGAGGTCGGCAAGCCGAGGACCTTCGACGTCGACGAGCTGATGAAGCTCGCGCCGATGGAGGAGCGGGTCTACCGGATGCGCTGCGTCGAGGGCTGGTCGATGGTGATCCCGTGGATCGGGTTCCCGCTCGCCGAGCTGATCAGGCGGGTCGAGCCGACCGGCAACGCGAAGTTCGTCGAGTTCTACACGCTCAACGACCCGAAGCAGATGCCCGGCGTCTCGTCGCCGGTGCTCGCCTGGCCCTACATGGAAGGGCTGCGCATGGACGAGGCGAACCACCCGCTCACGCTGCTGACCTTCGGCCTGTACGGCGAGACGCTGCCGAACCAGAACGGCGCGCCGGTCCGGATGGTCGTGCCGTGGAAGTACGGCTTCAAGAGCGGCAAGTCGATCGTGAAGATCCGCTTCGTCGAGAAGCAGCCGGTGACCTCCTGGAACCGCTCGGCACCGCAGGAGTACGGCTTCTTCTCGAACGTGAACCCGAACGTCGACCATCCACGCTGGTCGCAGGCCACCGAGCGGCGGATCGGCGAGGACGGCTTCATGACGCGCAAGCGGCCGACGCTGATGTTCAACGGCTACGCCGACCAGGTCGCGAGCCTGTATGCCGGCATGGATCTCAAGCGCTTCTACTGAGGCGGGCGCGGGGCGCGGTCCCGGTGGGCGCCCGGTGCCGGCGCGGCGCGGCGCGCCGTCGCCGCGGGTCCTCGCCGCGATCAAGGCCGTGCTGTTCGTGCTGTCGCTCGCGCCGCTCGCGCGACTGGTGGCCGCCGGCACGCTCGACTGGTTCGGCGGGCTCGGTTCGAACCCGGTCGAGCTGGTCACGCGCTCGACCGGCACCTGGACGCTGGTCTTCCTCTGCGCGGGCCTGGCGGTCACGCCGCTGCGTCGGCTGACCGGGCTGCAGTGGCTGGTCCGGCTGCGCCGGATGATCGGCCTGTTCGCGTTCTTCTACGCGACGCTGCACTTCACCACCTACCTGTGGTTCGACCAGTGGTTCGACTGGCCGGCGATCTGGACGGACATCGTGAAGCGGCCGTTCATCACGATGGGCGTGGTCGGGTTCGTGCTGCTCGTGCCGCTCGCGGCGACGTCCACCGACGCGATGATGCGGCGGCTGGGACGGCGATGGTCGGCGCTGCACCGCGCGGTCTATGCGGCGGCAGCGGTCGGCGTGCTGCACTTCTGGTGGCACAAGGCCGGCAAGAACGACTACTCGGAGGTCGGCTGGTACGCGGCCGCGCTCGCGCTGCTGCTCGGCTGGCGGCTCGTCGAGCGGGTGCGCGCGCGGCGCTGAGCGGCAGGGCGCCGCCGGCGCGCATCGCCCCGCGCCGCTCCCGAACGTGCCGACGGCGCCTCGGTGTGCTCAGCCGCGCGGCAGCGTCCGCTCGCCCGCGAACAGGTCGGTCACCCGCTCGCGCTCGCGGACGAGGTGCATCGCGGTCGCCTCGACCATCACCTCGGCGCCGCGCGGGCGCGTGTTGTAGTTCGAGCTCATCGCCATCCCGTAGGCGCCGGCCGACAGGATCGCCAGCAGGTCGCCCTCGCGGATCGCGAGCCGGCGGCCGCGGCCGAGCCAGTCACCCGACTCGCAGACCGGGCCGACGACGTCGTAGTCGTCGGCCGGCGCGCCGGTCGTCTCGACCGTGACGATCTCGTGGAAGGCCTCGTACATCGCCGGGCGCATCAGGTCGTTCATCGCGGCGTCGACGACGGCGAAGCGCTTGTCGCCGTTCTCCTTCAGCACCTCGACGCGGGTCAGCAGCACGCCGGCGTTGCCGACCATCGCGCGGCCGAACTCGAACATCGTCTCGGGCGCGGCGCGGCCGCGCGCGGCGGCCCAGGCGTCGATGCGCTCGAAGATCGCGGCGAGCATCGCGCCGCGCGCGGGCGGCGTCTCGTCGCGATAGGTGATGCCGAGGCCGCCGCCGAGGTCGAGGTGGTGCAGCACGATCCCTTCGGCGGCCAGCGCGTCGACCAGCACGAGCAGGCGGTCGAGCGCGGCGAGGAAGGGCGCGATCTCGGTGATCTGCGAGCCGATGTGGCAGTCGATGCCCTCGATGCGCAACCCCGGCAGCGACGCGGCCTGCCGGTAGGCGGCGAGCGCGCGCTCGTGCGAGATGCCGAACTTGTTCTCGCGCAGTCCGGTGGAGATGTAGGGATGCGTGCCCGCGTCGACGTCGGGGTTCACGCGCAGCGACACCGGCGCGCGCACGCCCATCTCGCGCGCCACCGCGTCGAGGCGCACCAGCTCGCTCTCGGACTCGACGTTGAAGCAGCGAACGCCGGCGGCGAGCGCGGCGCGCATCTCGTCGCGGGTCTTGCCCACGCCGGAGAACACGATCTTCGACGGGGCGCCGCCGGCGGCCAGCACGCGCGCGAGTTCGCCGCCCGAGACGATGTCGAAGCCGGCGCCGCGGCGTGCGAGCAGCTCGAGGATCGCGAGCGTGCTGTTGGCCTTGATCGCGTAGCAGACCAGTGCGCGGCGGCCGGCGGTGGCCGCGGCGAACTCGTCCCAGGCCTCCTCGATCGCGCCGCGCGAATAGATCCAGGTGGGCGTGCCGAAGCGCTCGGCGATGTCGGCGAGCGGGACCTGCTCGGCGTGCAGGCGGCCGCCGATCGTGGGGAACCAGTGCATCCGGGACCTCGGGGTGTCGTGGGGCGGCGCGGTCAGTCGGCGCGCGTGCCCGGGCGTTCGTCGCGGCGCCGCTCGTCCTTCGGCGCGACCGGCGCGGGCGGCAGCACCACCGTTCCGCTCGAGGGCGTGCGCACCCGGGGCGGGGGCTCGGCGGGCGGTACGGGCAGGTAGAGCGGGCCGCGCTGGCCGCAGGCCGCGAGCAGCGAAGCCGCTAGAATCGCAGCGAGCAGCAGGCCCGGGCGGGGCCCGGCACGACGCAGCACGACGCGGGACCGACCGCGAACCATGAGGCCAGCATAGCATGAGCGATCCCACGTTCCAGCGCGACGCCGAGGCGACGCTCGACGCGGTCGAGGCCACGGTGGAGCGCGCCGCCGACGACGGGCTCGACGTCGAGGTCGAGCGCTCGGGCAACGTGATCACGCTGACGTTCGAGGACGACTCGAAGATCGTCGTGAACAGCCATTCGGCCGCGCAGGAGATCTGGGTCGCGGCACGCTCGGGCGGCTTCCACTACCGGCGCCGCGACGGCCGCTGGATCGACGGGCGCAGCGGCGACGAGCTGTTCGCGGCGCTGTCGCGGCTGGTCAGCCAGCAGTCGGGTTCCGCAGTGGTGCTGGCCGCTCGCTGAGCGCGGCGCGGCCGGTGCGGCCTCGATCGTCCCGCTTCTGCTCCATCGGGGCGCCGCATCCTCGGTTCCGACTAGCGAAGTCCGACTAAGGCCGCATCGGTTTCGTCAGGGCTGGTGATGAGGTGCCGCCGGGGCCGCGACAGGCTGCGCGCATCGCGTCCGATCGGGATCCGGGCACCGTGCCCGGGCGGCTGGGCGCGAGCACCCGAGAGGCCCCTCCATGTCACCACTCACCCACGTCCACGGCCCGCGGTCAGCCGCACTGGCCGGTACGCTCCTCGTCACCCTCGGACTGGCCGCCTGCGGTGGCGGCGGCAGCGCCAGCGGCGGCGGCAGCGGCGAACCGACCGCTCCACCCGCGCCGACCACGACCGCGCAGTCGGTGAAGGTCGTCGACGGCCCGCTGCGCAACGCGACGGTCTGCGTCGACCTGAACGACAACGGGCTGTGCGACACCGGCGAGCCGACGGCACGGACCGACGCGAACGGCGCGGCGACCCTCGACGTGCCGAACGCCGAGGTCGGCAGGCACGCGGTGATCGCGGTCGTCGGCACCGACGCGGTCGACGCGGACTTCGGTCCGGTGACCGCGCCGTTCGTGCTCGCGGCGCCGGCGGGCCGGACGGCGGTGGTGAGCCCGCTGACCACGCTGGTCTCGACGCAGATGCAGGTCGCCGGTCTGGCGGCGACCGAGGCGGAGACGCTCGTGCGTCAGCAGCTCGGCCTGTCCGGTTCGCTGTTCGCCGACTACACCTCCGGCGCGGACGCGTCCGCGGCCGCCGCGAAGCTCGTCGCGCGGGTGACGGTGCTGAGCGCGCAGCAGCAGGCCGCGGCGCTCGCCTCGGTCGTCGGCACGAACGACATCAGCGGTACGCCCATCAGGCAGGCCGACGTCGACCAGGCGGTGCAGCGGGCCCTCCTCGGGGTGCTGCCCGCGCTCGGCGCGGTGGCCTCCGATCCGGAGGTGAAGGCCGCCTCGAACGTCGACGACGCGCTGCGCTCGGTCGCACGGGACACCGTGACGAACCTCACCGGACTGACCGCCGACACCGCCCGTGGCGCGATCGGTGCGGACCGACTGCTCGCGCAGGCCGCGACGATGCCGCCCGACGCCCCTGCGGCCACGGGGTCGTTCCGCGGGTTCCGCTACGACAGCCCGACGGCCTGGACGTACCGGGCGATGCTCGCGAACGCGAGCGACAACACCCCGGACGCGAGAGGCATGGTCCGGTACTACGACCTGCATCGCGCGAGCATCGGTGGAACGGTGCTGACGTGGGGCTTCTCGAACAGCTTCGGCAGGCAGGGCGACCTGCTCTGGAACGGCAGCGCGTGGGCCGCGTGCACGTTCGGCCAGCGCTCCGAGCAGACGGTTCGGGACGCCGCGGGCTTCGCGCGCTACGACTACTGCGCGGGTTTCGAGCGCGGCACCGGCATCCGCGCACTGCGCGACGTCAGCGGCATGGCGATGGTCGACGTCGTGCGGGAGATGCGCGCCCAGCCGGGCAGCGATTCCGGCGTCCGGTACGCGGACTGGGGGCCGGCCGACCTCGGCCTGCTCGGCAACGCGACGCTGCCGGCCGGCTCGAAGCTCTCGTACCACCGGAGTCAGGCTCTCGCGACCGCGCCCGCCTACGACAAGGGTGGCATCGTCGGCGTGACGAGCGAGGCCGTGGCGCAGGGCGGCGACGCGCGGACCGGCTCGCCCGCATGCGCCGCGATCACCGGGTCGACACCGTCCTCCAGCTACTTGGCACCCGCCTCCTCGCTCGAGACGATGGTTCAGCGCGCCCGCGGGACGCCGTGCCTGTTCGGGTCATCGACGACCCCGACCGGATCGAGCGGTCCGCGCAACGAGTGGTGGGGACAGAGCACGGTGTACCTCGCGAGCGTGGCCGGCGCGGCCACGCCTCCGGCGGGCACGGGGAACTACTACACGACCACCCGCGAGGTCCGGGTCGCCTTTCCGGGCGCCGACCAGGTGACGTACTACAACTGCATCGTCCGCACGGGCGGTGGCGGTCGCAACTGCGACGTCGCCGGGACCGGTCGGTACACGATCGAGACGCTGGCCGACGCCCGGGTGATGAGGCTGATCGATCCGCCCGCGTCCACGGCCAAGCTCGGCTGGGACACGATCTACGTGGAACGCAACGGGCTCGTCCACTACGGCTACCAGAACCGCCCCGGTCCGTTCCAGGGCGTGCGGCTGAACCTGACCGCCGCGAACGCGATGCTGCAGCAGCTCGGACTGCCGGCGCTCGAGCCCTGAGCGTCGCCGCCGCAGGGACGGGACCGCGCGAGCGCCGCAGTCCCGTCCCCGTGGCCCGGGCCTCCCTCGGGCACGGCGGATGCTACGCAGAACGTACCCGCAACCACCCTGGGAGAGCCCACATGAACCTGCTCATCTGGCTCGTCGTCGGCGGCGTGATCGGCTGGATCGCCAGCATGATCATGCGCACCGACGCGCAGCAAGGCGTCCTGCTGAACGTCGTCGTCGGCATCGTCGGCGCGTTGCTCGGCGGATGGCTGATCTCGCCGCTGGTCGGCGTCGGCACCATCAACCAGAGCAACTTCAGCATCGCCGCGATGGGGGTGTCGCTGGTGGGGGCGGTCATCCTGCTCGCGATCGTCAACCTCTTCCGTCGCGGCTCGGCGCGCTGACGCACCGCGATCCGACCGAGGCACGGCGTCTCCGGTATCGGGCCGGCCCCACGGTCCCGGTCCCGGAGATGTCCGGGCACGGCCGTTGCCTGCAGCATCCGGCCGACGCCCCGTGCGCGACGACGACCGATCCGGAAGGAGTTCACCGTGACCGCACCCCGCCCGCCCATGCCCTCCACCCGACCGCGCGGCGAGCATCCGTTGCGTCCGACCCGGCCGCCCGCCGACCCCCCCGGCCGAGCCCGGACCGACCATCCTCGCACGTGAGCGTGCCGACGCTGCTCGGCGGCGCGCGCTCGGGCCCGCCGGTCGATGTGGTTCAATCGTGCGTGACCACCACCGGCTGGCGCGAGATGAACCCGTCCGACACGGCTCCTGCGCTGCGGATGACGCGCGACGAGTTCGCGTCGCTCGTCACGCACGAGCTGCGCAATCCCCTGAACGCGATGAACGGCTGGCTGCACCTGCTGTCGGTCGATCCGGCGCCGCGCGCCGAGGGCGCGCAGAAGGCCCTCGCCGGGCTGCGGCGTGCGCTCGACCAGCAGGTCGCGCTGATCGACACGCTCGGCCGCGTGCTGCGGCTGGCGGGCGGCGAGCACTCGGCGCGGCTCGAGCCGCTCGAGCTGGGCGCCGTCCTCGACGAGGTTGCCGACGCGCTGCGTCCGGCTGCGGCGCAGGCGGGCCGGGAGGTGGTCGTCGGTCGTGCGCACGATGCCTGGATCGCCGGCGACCGAGCGGCCGCCACGGCCGCGCTGCGCGCGCTGGGCGCGCATGCGCTGCGTCACGGCCTGCCCGGCGCGCCGCTGCTGCTGCTGCTCGAGGGCAGCGCGGCGCGGCCCGAGCTGCAGGTGTCGATCGACGAGGGCGACGACGGCGGGCTGTCGATCTGGCACGCGTTCGGATCGGGACACCGGCTGCCGCTCGAGCTGCTGCACGCGCTGATGGCGCTCGAGGCACAGGGCGCACGCGTGGCGCCGAGCGGCGACGGGCGCGTCGGCGACGTGCTGTCGATCCGCTTCGACCCGCCGTCGACGGTCCCTGAGTCGCCCGGGGGCCCCACGACCACCCTGCTCGAGGGACCACGTGCCTGAGACGCGCGGCTGTCCTCTCACGACCGTGAGCCTCCGATGAAAGACGTCCCGATGGATGCGGCACCGCCGACCGGCGCCTGCAGGGTGCTGGTGGTCGACGACAACGTCGACTCGGCGCAGAGCATGAGCCTGCTGCTCGGGCTCGAGGGCTACCGCGTCGAGTGCGCCTACGACGGCGAGGAGGCGCTCGTGCGCGCGGAGCGCTTCGAGCCCGAGGTGGTGCTGCTCGATCTCGGGCTGCCGCGATTCTCGGGCTACGAGGTCGCCCGCCGGCTGCGCGCCACGCCGCGCGGCGACCGGCTGCTGCTGGTCGCGGTGAGCGGCTACGGCCGCGAGCGCGACCGGCTGGCGGCGCGGGAGGCGGGCTTCGACCTGCACCTCACCAAGCCGGCCGATCCCGACGAGGTGCTGCGGGTCCTGGCCGAGCGCGTCGCGTTGCGCGCCACCGGGCGCGCGACCGCGGTCACGACCACTGCGTCGCCGGGCCCAGCCGACGCACCGACCCCGTCGGCGGGCTCGCCAGCGCCTGGTCCCTCAGCCGAGCCCGGGCCGCGCTCCGACGTGCCCGGCGCAGGCGCAGCGCCGAACGCATGATCCATGCCGCGAGCAGCAGCGCGGTGGCGCCGAGCGCGGGCACGGGGCCGTGCGCGGCCGCCTCGGCCTGCAGCGCGGCCAGCAGCGCGACACCGGCCGAGCCGGCCGCGATCGCGACCGGCAGCGCCGGCCAGCGGCCGCCGTGCGTGCGGGCGAGGCGGTCGTGCTGCGCGATCCCGCCGGCGAGCGCGACCGCCGCGAGCGCCAGCGCCAGCGGCGCGGCGAGCGCGCCCGCGCGGACCGCGTCGGACGGCTCGAGCGCGGCGGCGTGCGCGAACATCGCGGCCAGCGCGAGCGCGAGCGCGCCCTCGGCCGCCGCGAGCAGCCCGACCGTCGCGCCACCGCCGAGCCGCAGCGCGACCGACAGCGGATGGGCCGCGCTCGCGGCGAGCAGCAGCGCGAGCGCGGCGAGCGTGGCGCGCGGCGCGGCGTCGAAGCCGCCGGCCATCGCGACGGGCGCGAAGGCGCCGAGCGCGCCGGCGCGCAGCGCGAGGCTCGCCCAGCTGTTCATGTAGACCAACGGCATGTCCGTTCCTCCTTCGAATCGGGTGCTCGGCATCCTTTCGGATGTGCAGCACGGACCGTGCCCGCCCCTTCCCGGGACGCGACCCGCTGCGCCTGCGCCCAACCCGGCTACCATCGACCCATGCCGCATGTCCTGATCGTCGACGACGAGCCGAGTTCGACCGAGATGCTCGCCACGGTCGCCCGCGGCGAGGGCTTCACCACGTCGATCGCCGGCAGCCTGCGCGAGGCGCGGCAGCAGCTGCTGCTGATGCCGGCCCAGGTCGTGCTGCTCGACCTCCAGCTGCCCGACGGCAGCGGGCTCGACCTGTTCGAGGACACCGAGCTGCGCGGCCATGCGGAGATCGTGCTGATCACCGGCCATGCGTCGCTCGACACCTCGATCCAGGCGCTGCGCGTGGGGGCGGCCGACTACCTGACGAAGCCGGTCGCGATCCCGCAGCTCAAGCGCGTGCTGTCGCGGCTCGCGCAGCCCGGCGACCTGCGCGCCGAGATCTCCGACATGCGACAGGAGTTCCGCACCTCGGGCCGCTTCGGCCAGCTCTGGGGGCGCTCGGAGCCGATGCAGCGCGTCTACGACCAGATCGTTCGCGTGGCACCGACGGTCGTCAACGTGCTGCTGGTGGGCGAGAGCGGTACCGGCAAGGAGGTGGTCGCGCAGACCATCCACGAGCTCTCGCGGCGGCGCACGCAGCCCTTCCTCGCGGTCAACTGCGGCGCGATCTCGCCGCAGCTGATCGAGAGCGAACTCTTCGGCCACGAGAAGGGCTCGTTCACCGGCGCGATGCGCCAGCACCGCGGCTTCTTCGAGCGCGCGCACGGGGGCACGCTGTTCCTCGACGAGATCACCGAGATGCCGCTCGACCTGCAGGTGAAGCTGCTGCGGGTGCTCGAGACCGGCGCGTTCCTGCGCGTGGGCTCCGACGATCCGTTCGAGACCGACGTGCGCATCGTCGCCGCGACGAACCGGAATCCGCTCGAGGCGGTCCACCAGGGCAAGCTGCGCGAGGACCTGTACTACCGGCTCAACGTCTTCCAGATCCAGCTGCCGCCGCTGCGTGATCGGCTCGAGGACATCGCGCTGCTCGCGCCGCAGTTCCTGAAGCGCATCAGCGAGGCCGAGGGCACGCCGCGGACCTTCGCGCCAGCGGCGATCGAGCGGCTCACGCAGTATCACTGGCCGGGCAACGTCCGCGAACTGCGCAATGTGGTGCAGCGTGCGTCGATCATGTCCGACGGTGCGGTGATCGCCCAGGTGCAGCTGCCCGACGAGGGCATGGCGGCACCGGCGGCGCGCCCGGCGGTCTTCGCCGAGCCTGCGACCGCCGACGGCGCGCCGGTGCTGCGCGTGCGGGTCGGCGCGTCGATCGCCGAGGTGGAGAAGCAGCTGATCCTCGCCACCCTGGAGCACTGCGGCGGCGTGAAGGAGCGGACCGCCGACGTGCTCGGCATCAGCCTGAAGACGCTGTACAACCGGCTGCGCGAGTACGGGTCGGGCACGACCGAGGCCTCGTCGGCACCGGCCTGACCGTCGCAGCCGGCGCCGTCCAGGCAGCCCGCCCGGCTGACGCCAGCCCGGCCGGCCCTCAGGTCCTCAGGCCGTCGGCCGGTGGGACATCTTCCGCACCTCGACGCTCGGGATCTGCAGCGAGTCCCGGTACTTCGACACGGTGCGCCGCGCGACCCGGATGCCACGCTGCTCGAGCATCCGCGTGAGCTTGATGTCCGACAGCGGCCGGTTCCCGTCCTCGGTCCCGATCAGCTCGGTGATCAGCGCGCGCACCGCGGTCGCCGAGCACGGCGCGCCGGCTGCGGTCTCGACGTGGCTGCCGAAGAAGTGCTTGAACTCGAGCAGGCCGCGCGGCGTGGCCATGTACTTGCGGCTGGTCACGCGCGAGACGGTCGATTCGTGCAGCCCCACCTTCTCGGCGATCTCGCCGAGCGTCAGCGGCTTCATCGCCATCGCCCCGTGGTCGAAGAAGCGGCGCTGGTGGTCGACGATCGCCTGCGCCACGCGCTGGATCGTCTGGAAGCGCTGCTCGATGTTGCGCACCAGCCAGCGCGCCTCGCGCAGCTGCTGCGAGACCGGCGAGCCGCCGCCCTCGCGTCCGCCCTTGAGGATGCTCGCGTAGAACCGGCTCACGTGGATCCGCGGGATCACCTCGGGGTTGATCGAGGCGACCCACCGGCCCTTCTGGTGCTGGACGATCACGTCGGCCACGACGAACTGGGTCTCGTCGGCGCCGAAGCCGGCGCCGGGGCGCGGCGTGAGGCCGCGCAGCAGCATGGTGGCCGCCTGCAGGGCGGCCGCCTCGCAGCCGAGCTCGCGCTGAAGGCGCTGGAAGTCGTGTGCGGCGAGCAGTTCCAGGTGGTGATCGACGATCCGCATCGCCAGCCCGCGCGCCGGATGCTCGACGGGATCGAGTGCCTGCAGCTGCAGCCGCAGGCATTCGGCGACCGTGCGTGCGGCGACGCCGGCCGGGTCGAGCGCCTGCACGTGGCGCAGCGCGACCCGCAGCTCGTCGGACTCGACGGGCGGATCGAGCGGGCACAGCGCGGCGAGGTCGTCGAGCGGCTGGGTCAGGTAGCCCGAGCCGTCGACCGCCTCGATCACCGCCTGCACGAGCACCGCGTCGCGGTCGGACAGGCGCAGGCAGCCGGCCTGCTGCAGCAGGTGCTCGCGCAGCGTCGGCGTGTCCGGCACGCTCAGCGCCGGGTCCCACTCGTCGTCGCCGCCGCGGTTGGATCGGTGGTCCGAGGGCGCGCCGCTCCAGAGTTCGTCGAACGCGGCGGTGGCGTCGCCGGGCTCGGATTCGTCGGCGGCCGTCTCCGTCGTCTCGGGCGCGTCGTTCTCGGTCTGGCCGGGGTCCTCGGACTCGACGGTCTCGAGGAAGGGGTTCGTCGTCAGCACCTCCTGCACCTGCTGCTGGAACTCGAGCGAGGACAGCTGCAGCAGCTGGATCGAGCGCTGCAGGAACGGCGTCATGGTCAGCTGGTGGCCTGCGCGCAGCTGGAGCGATACGGTCATCGAGGGTCGTCCTGGTGGGGGTCGATGTCGGGCGGTGACCCCCATGACGTGCAATCCCCGTGCCATTGCCCGCAAACCCGCGTAGGACCGTCGGCCGGCGGGTCCGGACGGCAGTTTTTCCAGGGTCGACGGTCCCGGGCACGGACATTTCTGCCGGCAACCGGCTCGGCGAGACGCGCGGCCTACTGCCCGGGGGGCGGCCGCCCGCCATCGGCCTCGTGCTGCAGGCGCGCGAGCCGCGCCACGAGATCGGCCTGTGACAGCGGCTTGCCGAGGTGCTCGCGAAAGCCCGCCTGCAGGCTGCGCTCGCGATCCTCGGCGCGGGTGAACGCGCTCAGGGCGAACGCGACGATCCGCGAGGCCGGCCGCACGCCTGCCTCGCGCTCGTGGCAGCGGATCCGCTCGAGCACCGCCCAGCCGGTCTCGCCGGGCAGCGCGATGTCGCACAGCAGGACCGGCGGCGGACCGTCGGTCGGCAGGTCGCGCACCGCCGCCATCGCCTCGCGGCCGTCGGCGGCCGCGTACACGGTCGCGCCCTGCGCGGCGAGGCACTCGGCGAGCACCTCGCGCGAGTCGTCGTGGTCCTCGACGACCAGCACCCTGAGCCCGGCGAGCGGCGCCGGCGTCACGTCCGCGGCGGGCGGCTCGGCCTCGCTCCAGCCGGTCTCGGCGAGCACCTCCCCGTCGCGGCGGCCCGCCGCGTCCGCAGGCACGTCCATCCCGAGGGGCAGCGATACCGTGAAGCACGTGCCGCGGCCCACCCCCTCGCTGCGGGCCATCACGCGGCCGCCGTGCGCCTTCACGATGTACCGGACCAGCGCGAGCCCGAGCCCGAGCCCGCCGGTCGCGCGGGTGCTCGAGCTGTCGGCCTGGCGGAACCGGTCGAAGACGTACGGCAGGAACGCAGGGTCGATGCCCTGGCCGTCGTCCTCGACCTCGAGCTGCGCGAGCCAGCCGAGCCGCTCCAGCCGCACCGCGACGTGGCCGCCGGGTGCGGTGAACTTCACCGCGTTGGTCAGCAGGTTCCAGATCGCCTGTTCGAGCCGCGCGGCATCGCCCACGGTCGCGAAGCCGCCCGCGGGGGCGGCCACCGACAGGGCGATCCGCTTGCGCTCGGCGAGCGGCCGCACGGTGTCGACGGCGGCCTGCACCAGCGGCACGAGGTCCAGGGGCTGCAGCGACAGTCGCAGCGTGCCGCCGACGACCCGCGCGGTGTCGAGCAGGTCGTCGACGAGCTGTGCCTGGAGGTCGAGGTTGCGCTGGATCACGTCGATCGCATGGCCCAGGGCCTGCCCGTCGCCGGCGCGTCGGCGACGCAGCACGTGCAGCCAGCCCTGGATCGCGTTGAGCGGGGTGCGCAGTTCGTGCGAGACGATCGCGAGCATCTCCTCCTTCGCACGGTCGGCCCGCTCGGCCTCGGCACGCGCTGCGCGCTCGCGCGCGAGCGTCTCGTGCACCGCGAGCGACGAACCCGCGAGCAGCGCGAACTGCGCGAGGACGGCGTGATCCTCGGGCGCGAACCCGCCCCAGACCCGGTCGCGTCCGAGTCCGAGGAAGCCTCGGCCCCGGCCGTGCGCGTCGGGCAGCGGCACGCGCAGCCGGTGGACCAGCGCGCCACCGGGCTCGGGCCCGTCTCCCGATCGGTCCGCGTCGAGCGCGGCGCGCTGCCAGCGTTCGCGCTCGGCGGCCGGCAGCGAGGCGTCGGCATCGAGGCCCACCGTCGGTCCCGCGCCCGACTCGCTGCGGTAGGCGACCGCGACCGCGATCGACGCGGGCACGACCTGCCGAAGCGCATGCGCGACCTTCGCGAGCCGCTCGTCGGCCGGGCCCGGCGCGCCGATCGCGCCGAAGGCGGCGTTCAGCGCCCGCAGCCGGTCGTTCACCGTCGCGAGCCGGCGGGAGCCGTCGTGCGGCGAGGCGGTCCGCTCGCGCCTGCGCGACGCGAGCGTCCCGTCGGCCTGCCGGCGCACCGCAGTCATCCGGCCGGCCAGCGCCCGGGTCGTGCCGAGCGCCGCGACGACCAGCAGGCCGACCGGCGCGCCGCCTGCCGCGACGATCGTGGGCGCGCGATCACTGCGGCCCCGTCCGCACGATGATGTCGTTGCGGACCGCGCGCACGCCCTTGACCTGGCGTGCGATCGCCGAGGCGCGGTCCTTCTCGAGCTGCGTCTTCGCGAAACCCGACAGCTGCGTGACGCCGTTCATCGTCTCGACGCTGATCGAGGTCGCGGCGACATCCTTGTCGGAGGCCATCTTCGCCTTGATCTCGGTGGTGATCTTCGTGTCGTCGACGTACTCGCCGACCGACTCCTGGTTGCGGGCGACCGAGCATGCGGCCATCGTGCCGGTGAGCGCGAGCGCGAGGACCAGACGCTGCCTGCGGGTGATGTGAGGGGTCATCGGCATCTCCGTGGGCGGATGGGAGGACGGCCGGCTCAGTCGCGCCGCGACAGCAGCAGGCCGACGAGCAACCCGCCGGCGGCGGCGAGCGCGATCGACGACAGCGGCCGCTCGACGACCGCGTCACGCGAGTGGTCGAGGCCGCGCGCCATCCGCTCGCGGGCACGCCAGCTCATCTCCCGGCCCTGGTCGAGCGCGGCATTCATCCGGGTGCGGGCATGCGAGACGCGCCGCTCGATCTCGCCGCGCAGGTCGCCGTGGCCGCCGCGAGCGAGCTCGGACAGGTCGTCGAGGAAGGCGCCGAACTCCGAGCGGTGCGAGTCGTCGCCTCGCGCGGGACCGCGTGCGACATGGCTGCCGTGCTCGGGGGACGGGCCGACGGGCAGGCTGGTATTCATGCTGCTCATGGTGTGCTTCTCCGTGTCGTGGGTCAGGGGTGGGGAGCGGGGCGCGTGCGTTCGTGGGCGGGGCGGCCGCGGGTCGTCGCGTCGCGTGCGGCCGCGGGCCGCGGCGCGCGGCGCGGCGTCGCTGTCCGAGCCGGCAGCGGCAGGGTCGCGCGGATCGACGTGCCGGCGCCCGGCGCGGCCTCGATCTCCAGCCGGCCGCCGACCGAGAGCATCCGGTGCCGCATGCCGGCCAGACCGTGGTGGCCGCTGCCGACCGAGGCCGGCTCGAAGCCCGCGCCATCGTCGTCGACCGACAGCTCGATTCGGCCGCGGGTACGTCGCAGCGTCACGCGGACCGTCGTGGCGTCCGCGTACTTGTGCACGTTGGTCAGCGCCTCCTGGACGATCCGGTAGAGCGCGAGCGCGGGCTCGCCCGTCATCGAGACCGACGCGTCGAGCGCGGCGACGATGCGGCCCGCGAAGCGCGACCGGTTCGTCGCGACCAGCTGCTCGAGCGCGGGCACCAGACCCAGGTGCGTCAGCACCGTCGGATGCAGGTCCTCGACGATCCGGCGCTTGAGCTCGATCCCCTGCGCGAGCACCCGCCGCAGCGCGGTCAGGCGCTGCGCGATCGCCGGCTCGTGGCAGGCCGGCTGCGCCGCGATCCACGCGACATCGAGCCGGGCCGCGGTGAGGATCGCGCCCAGCTCGTCGTGAAGCTCGCGGGCGAGCGCGGCGCGCTCCGCTTCGCGGGTCCGCTGCAGCCACGCCGCGAGGTGCGCGCCGTCGTCGGCGCGATCGGCAGCCCAGAGCAGGGCGCCGGCGGATTCGGGAGTCGGAGGGTGGCTCGACATGGGCACGATGGTTGCATCTCCGTCACTGCGCTCCCGAGACGCTCGGGACGCCCATCCGAAGTCAGCAATAACGGTGCCCGCCAGGAGAGCCCAGCCATCATGAACCCCGCCCCGCACGCCGCCAGCAGCCGCAAGCTCAAGGTCGTCATCTGCGACGACCATCCGATCGTCCGCGCCGGCTTCCGCCAGTTCCTGTCGGACCAGCCCGACATGGAGCACATCGCGGAGGCCGGCACCGGCCGCGAGGCGCTCGACCTCGTCCGCAACGATGCCTGTGACGTGATGCTGCTCGACATCTCGATGCCGGGGCAGAACGGGGTCGACGTGCTGCGTGCGATCCGGCTGCGCAAGCCCGAGCTGCCGGTGCTGATGCTGTCGTCGTTCCCCGAGCAGCACTACGCGCTGCAGATGCTCAAGCTCGGCGCGAGCGGCTACCTGCCGAAGGACTGCGAGCCGGCCGACCTGCTGCGCGCGATCCGCTCGGTCGCGCAGGGCCGCCGCTTCGTGACCGAGGCCGTGGGCGACCTGCTCGCCAACGGCCTGGGCGGCCACGGCGACGAGCCGCCGCACACGCAGCTGTCGGACCGCGAACTGCAGGTGTTCCTCAGGCTGGCCAAGGGCGAGTCGGTGACCGCGATCGCGAACGTGCTGAACCTGAGCTTCAAGACGATCAGCACCTACCGCTCGCGCGTGCTGGAGAAGCTGAGCCTGCGCTCGAACAGCGACGTCACCTACTACGCGATGAAGAACGGCCTGATCCAGTGAGGGCCGCGCCCGTCCCGGCGGGCCGGGGCGGGTGGCTCAGTGGATCGTGCAGCGTCCGCGGCGCAGGAAGTCGAACAGTTCGTCGAGCTCGATCGACTTGTCGAAGACCGCCGCGGCGCCGAGGGCCTCGCAATGGCGGCGGACCGCGTCGCTCGCGTGGTTCGTCAGCACGATGCGCAGCGGTGCCGTGCCGCCGGCGGCGCCCTCGCGCCCGAGCGCGGCGAGCAGCGGCACGCCCGAGCCGCCGCGCAGCGACAGGTCGAGCAGCACGCAGTCGCAGCGGTTGCCGCGCAGCCAGTCCAGCGCGGCCGTCGTCGTCTCGACCGAGGCGACGACCCGCACGCCGCTGAATGCGGCGAGCATCGGGATCAGCCTGCTGCGGACCAGCGCCGAGTCCTCGACCATCAGAGCGATCATCGTGTCGTCCCGTCCCCGCCCTCGCGTCCACCGACCGTGGTCATCCGATCATCGCCTCGCGGCGCGGCGCGGCGGTGTCGGAGCCCGACTCGCGCCGCCGTCGGAGCGGGCTCGCCGCGCCGCCCGCGGTACGGCCAGGCTCATGGATCGATCGCTCCGGACGCGGCCTCGCCGAGGACGGTCGGATCCGACAGGTCGACGCTCCGCCGGGCGCAGTCCTTGCAACGCAGGCCGGCACGATGGACCGGAGCGCCTCGCTCGTCGGTCCCGTCCGCATCGGAGTCGCCTCGAATGCTCGCCCCGGTCACCTTCGACTCCACGATCCGTCTCCGGACCGAGGCCGAGTCCGGCGCGGCGCTCGTGCTCGCGCTGCTGCCGGCGCGCACCCACCACCAGCAGCTCTCGGCCGAGCGGCTGAGCGTCCGGGGCTCGATCGCGCAGTCGGTGTTCACGGACGCGGCCTCGGCCACGCGCTACCTGTACCTGACGGCGCGCGGCGGCCCGCTCGAGGTCGAGGTGTCGGCGAGCGTGCGGCTGCTGCAGGCCGAGCCCGCGTGCGGCCGGCCGCCCCTCGAGGCGCAGGACGCGCCGCTGTCGACGCCGGAGTCGCTGCGCGCGCTGCTGCCCAGCCGGTGGTGCCCGTCCGACCGGCTGGCCGCGCTCGCCGCCGACGAGTTCGCGCAGGTCGACCCGCCGTACGAGCGCGCGCTGGCGATCGACCGCTGGGTACGACGACACCTGCGGGTGCTGCCGCCCGAGTCGCCCGAGTCGCCGGACGGCAGCACGCCCGGGGCGCCCGGCCGCGGCGCGGTCGACGCGCTGGCGCGCGGCGCCGGCACGCCGCGCGAGCTCGCCCACCTCGCGATCGCGCTGTGTCGCGCCGCGCGGCTGCCCGCACGCTTCGTGACGACCGTGCCCTTCGGGATCGACGACGTGTCCGACCTGCATCCGTGGGTCGAGGTGCTGGTCGGTGACGCCTGGCTCGCGTTCGACCCGAGCCGACGCGTGCCGCGGACCGCGCTGCTGCGATGGGGAACCGGGCGCGACGCGGCCGACGTGCCGCTCATGATCGCCCACGGCGAGGCGACCGCGCCGCGCATCGAGCTGTCGGTGCGCGCCGACGCGCCGGCCGACGCGCTTCGCGATCGCGATCTCGCCGCCGGCGCGGTCTGCGCCGCGACGCTGGGCAGCCTGGCCGAGGCGACGCGGTGGCACCAGGAGGCGCGGCTCGCAGCGCGTCGCCCGCCGTCCGAGGCCGAGCCGGCCCGGCCCGCGCCCTCGCGCGTCGCCGCCGCGGCCGCTCGCGCCGCGTCGAGCACGCCGCGAGCCGTCGCCCCGGTCCGCGTGTTCGCGGCGCCCACCGGTCCCCGCCCGTCCGGCGACCGCTCGGTATCCCGATGCGGACCCGTTCAGCCGGGCGTCCGCGATGCACGCCCTGCACCGTTACCGCCGTCGGTCCCGACGGCGTGAATCCGTGCGACGCAAAAAAAACGCCCCGCGTGAGCGGGGCGAAACCTCGCGTCCAAAGTAGACATCCGACGCAGGGGGGAGGCGCTGTCGGCGGCGACGGCGACCGGACGGCGTCTCCGCGGTCCATCGGCGTCCTCGCTGCCTTCGAGGGGGGACGATGGCAATCGGCATGCCCGGGTCCATCAGGCCGCGGCCCGCGACCGACCGCCGCCGATGCCGGCAGGCGACGGGCCTCGCCGGCAGTTCCGACACGGCCGCGATGCAGGACTTGCCGAGGCCGCTGCCGCGCCACGGGGCCATGGCGGTGGGAACGGAAGTTGCCGAGCCGCCCGGGCGCGGCGCGTCCCGCCGCGGGGAGCGCAGCATGGACACCGACCGCCGCCGCCGGTCCGCCCCGGACCGCCGATCCGAGCACGACGTCGACGGGGACCCGGACGATCCGTCGCAGCCGACCGGACGGCGCCCCGCCGACGAGCGGATCCGCGACGACCTCCGCCAGTGCCTCGCCCGCGACGAGCGGCTGGACGGGGGCGACGTCTCGGTCGACGTGAAGGACGGGCGGGTGACGCTGACCGGCACGGTCGCCGACCGACCCGCCAAGCACGCGATCGAGTCGATGGTCGATCGCTGCCAGGGCGTGACCGACATCGACGACCGGCTCAAGGTGATGCGCGGTCCCGAGCCGAGCGGACCGCCACGGCCGCACGCGTCGGTGCCGCAGGACTCGCCGAGCGCGCGCGACGAGGCGCAGGGCCGCACCAGCCGCCCCACGCGCGACGGGTCGGGGGACTACGGCTGAGGCAGGGCGGACCGGTCAGAACACCTGCTCGCGGACCTGCTCGCCGCGCTCGCCGGTGCCGAGTCCGTCCTCGGCCACGCCGAGCGACGCGATGCCCTGGCCCGGCCGGGTCTCGGCGTAGTACCAGTCGCCGTTGACCTGGACCACGCCCGACGGCGGTTCGGCAGGGCGCTCGGGCACGCTGCGCAGCGCCGTGGCCATGTAGTTGATCCAGATCGGCAAGGCGAGCCCGCCGCCGGTCTCGCGGTCGCCGAGCTTTCGCGGCTGGTCGAAGCCGACCCAGGCGACGCCCGCGACCTTCGGTGAGTACCCGGCGAACCACGCGTCGTGCGAGTCGTTCGTGGTGCCGGTCTTGCCGGCGAGGTCGCCGCGCTTCAGGCGCAGCGCCGCGGTCGCCGTGCCCTTGCGCACCACGTCGCGCAGCAGGCTGTCCATCAGGAACGCGTTGCGTGCGTCGATCGCGCGGACCGCCTCGTCGCCGGCCTTCACCGGCCGCGCCTGCGCGAGCACCTTGCCGTTCGCATCCGTCACCTTCGCGATCAGGTAGGGTTCGATGCGGTAGCCGCCGTTGGCGAAGACCGAGATGCCGCCCACCATCTGCCAGGGCGTGACCGAGCCCGCACCCAGCGCCATCGTCAGGTACGGCGGATGGCGCTCGGCGTCGAAGCCGAAGCGCGTCACGTAGTCCTGCGCGTACTGCGGGCCGATCGCCTGCAGCAGCCGGATCGACACCATGTTCTTGGACTTCGCGAGCGCGGTGCGCATCGTCATCGGGCCCTCGAACTTGCCGTCGTAGTTCTTCGGCTCCCAGACCTGCCCGCCGGTGACGGCCGGGTCGACGATCACCGGCGCGTCGTTGATGACGGTGGTGGTCATGAAGCCCTTCTCGAGCGAGGCCGAATAGATGAACGGCTTGAAGCTCGAGCCGGGCTGCCGCCAGGCCTGCGTGACGCGGTTGAACTTGTTGCGGTTGAAGTCGAAGCCGCCGACCATCGCGCGGATCGAGCCGTCCTCGGTGTTGGCCGCGACGAACGCCGCCTGCACCTCGGGCACCTGCGTGACCTCCCAGCCCTTCGGCCCTTCGGACACGCGGATCACCATGCCGGGCTTGAGCCGCCGGTTCGCGGGCGCCTTGTCGGACAGCCAGGGCTGGACGAACTTCAGCCCGTCGCCGCTGATCTCGATCGCCTGGCCGCGGCTGCGGGCGACGCGGATCGACTTCGCATCCACCGCGGTCACCACCGCCGGCAGGAAGTCGTCGATGTCGCCGGCCTCGAGCAGCGCCTCCTCGATCTTCTCGTCGCGCCGCTGCGGGTCGGCGGGCAGATCGAGCTGCGCCTCGGGGCCGCGGAACCCGTAGCGGCGGTCGTAGTCGAGCACGCCCTGGCGGACCGAGGCGTTGGCCGCGCGCTGGTCCTCGGCGAGCACCGTCGTGTGGACGTTGAGCCCGGCCACGTAGGTCTCGTCGCGGAACTGCTCGTAGGCGAGCATCCGCGCGAGCTCGGCGACATAGGGCGCGCGGACCGCGAAGTCGCCGCGGTCGGGCTGCAGTCGCAGCTCCTCCTTCAGCGCCGCCCGGTACTGCTCCTCGGTCAGGTGGCCGAGCGAGCGCATCCGGCCGAGCACGTACTGCTGGCGGATCTTCGCGCGCTTCGGGTTCACCACCGGGTTGTAGGCCGACGGCGCCTTCGGCAGGCCGGCGAGCATCGCGGCCTCGGCCGCGGTGATCTTCGCGAGCGGCTTGCCGTAGTAGATCTGCGCGGCCGACGCGAAGCCGTAGGCCCGCTGGCCCAGGAAGATCTGGTTCAGGTAGATCTCGAGGATCTGCTCCTTGGTGAGCGTGCTCTCGATCTTCAGCGCGAGCAGGATCTCGTAGATCTTGCGGGTGTAGCTGCGCTCGTTCGACAGGAAGAAGTTCCGCGCGAGCTGCATCGTGATCGTCGAGGCGCCCTGCGTCTTGCCGCCGGCGGCGACGTTGGCGAAGGCGGCGCGGACGATCCCCAGCACGTCGACGCCGCTGTGCTCGAAGAAGCGGTCGTCCTCGGCCGACAGGATCGCCTGCTTCATCACCGCCGGCACGTCCTCGATCCGCACGACGCTGCGGCGCTCCTCGCCGAACTCGCCGATCAGCACGCCGTCGGCGGTCCAGATCCGGAGCGGCACCTTCGGCCGGTAATCGGTCAGCACGTCGAGCGAGGGCAGCCGGTCGGCCGCGAGGATCGCGGACAGGCCGAGCGTGAGGGCGGCCGCGACGGCGAGCGCCAGGGGCACCGCGACCAGGACGGTCAGCAGGGTCAGGACGCCGAATCCCCGTTCGCGCCGCGAACTTCCGATCGGCGCGACGCGGGCGCGCACTGACGACATGGCTGGGCAGGGGGGAGGGGCTGACGGACGCCGATTATAGGGCGGCGAGGTCGCCGGCCCGCGGCGCCGCGGCGGTCGCCGGCGGCACCCGACGGGTCGCGCGACCCCTCTTGACGGCACGGGGGACGAATGGGTCGTCCGGGTCGACGGGCGGGCCGAGTGTGAGATTCCGCACACACGCAAAACCTTTACAGTGTGTCCAAGGCGCCGCAAAATCCGCACCTAAATTCTCTAAACTTGTCGTAAATACCTGTTTTCCAATAGAATTCGGGCATTCAATCACTGAGGCATCCGTGGCAATCAGCCTTCAGGGCCTGTTCCGGCGCGGGACGCAGCCCCTTCTCGGGGTCGACGTCAGCGCCTCCAACGTCAAGCTGGTCGAGCTGGTGCCCGGCGGCAAGGCCGGGATGCGCCTCGAGCGGTACGCCATCGAGCCGATCGAGCGCGGTGCGATCGTCGACGGCAACATCGAGAAGCCCGAGGCGGTTGCCGACGCGCTGATCCGCGCGATCCGGCGCACCGGCACCCGGACCCGGCAGGCCGCGCTGGCGCTGCCCTCCTCGGCGGTCATCGCCAAGCGGATCACGCTGCCGGCCGGGCTGCTCGAGGAGGACTACGAGGCCCAGGTCGAGACCGAGGCGAGCCAGTACATCCCGTTCTCGATCGACGAGGTCAACCTCGACTTCCAGGTCCTGGGTCCGGCGTCGCAGTCGGACGGGGACGTCGAGGTGCTGCTCGCCGCCTCGCGCAAGGAGAGGGTCGAGGATCGCGTCGCGATCGCCGAGATGGCCGGGCTGCGGCCGGTCGTCGTCGATGTCGAGCCCTATGCGGCGCGGATCTCGATCGACCACGTCACCCGTTTCCTGCCGAACCAGGGCGAGGGGATGATCCTCGCGGTCTTCGACATCGGCCAGAACACGACCAACCTCACGATCGTGCTCAACGGCCAGACGATCTTCGAGCGCGACCAGACCTTCGGCGGCAACCAGCTCACCCAGGACATCGTCCGGCTCTACGGACTCACGCTCGAGGAGGCCGAGCTGAAGAAGAAGAGCGGCGACCTGCCCGACAACTACGCGGGCGAACTGCTCACGCCCTTCGTCGAGCAGGGCGCGATCGAGGTCGCACGCTCGCTGCAGTTCTTCTTCACGTCGACGCCGCATGCGCGCGTCGACCGGGTGTTCCTCGCCGGCGGCTGCGCGGTCACCCCCGGACTCGCCGAGGCGGTGGCCGAGCGCACGCAGGTCCCGACCGAGATCATGAGCCCGTTCCAGGGCATGGAGATCGCCGGCGGCATCCGCGAGCGGCAACTGCGCGTCGACGCGCCGGCGCTGATGGTCGGCTGCGGCCTCGCGATGAGGAGGTTCGACGCATGAGCGCAGGAGCCCGTGTCGGTTCTGTCGGCCTCGCGCCAGCCACCGAGATCTTCGACGGCGCCGAGGTCGCGACTGCCCTCGCGCCGATCAGGATCAACCTGCTGCCGCACCGCGCGCTCAAGCGCGAGCAGCGCAAGAAGGACTTCGTCAACCTCGCCGGCCTGGTCGCGATCGCCGGCGCGGTCACGGCGCTCGCCGGCGGCTTCGCGATCAACCAGCAGATTTCCGCCCAGCAGTCGCGCAACAGCTTCATCAAGGTGGAGAACGAGAAGCTCGAGCGCGAGATCGCGGAGATCAAGACGCTGCGCGAGGAGATCTCCGCGCTGAAGGCGCGCCAGCAGGCGGTGGAGAACCTGCAGAGCGACCGGACGGCGCCGGTGCGGCTGCTCGACGAGCTGGTCCGCCTGACGCCCGACGGCGTCTACCTGCGCCAGCTGAAGCAGGACGACGCGCGCGTGGGCTTGTCCGGTCACGCGCAGACGAACGAGCGGGTCGCCGAACTGCTGCGCAACCTCGCCGAACGCAGCCCGCTGCTCGAGCGGCCCGAGCTCGGCGAGATCCGCGAGATCGCGCTGGCCCCCCTGGCGGGCTCGAAGGAGCCGCGCAGGCTCTACGAATTCTCGCTGAACGTGCTGATCAAGCGGATCTCTCCTGGCGACGCGCAGAAGGCCGCGAGCGCCGGGCGGGCGCAGGTCGCCGCCGCCGACGGCGCACGCTGACCGGAACGCCCCACGATGGCCATTCCCTCGCTCTCGCTGAAGTTCGACGCCGCGGCGCTGGCGCAGCAGTTCCAGGGCCTGAAGGGCCGGCACGCCGGCCTGTGGCCGCCGCTGCCGCGCGTGGTGCTGCTGATCGCGCTGTTCGCCGCACTGGTGGCTGCGGGCTGGGCGCTCTACTGGCGCGGGCTGCTCGAGGAGCTCGACGCCGGGCGCGCGGAGGAAGCGACGCTCAAGACCGCCTATGTCGACAAGCTCAAGCAGGCGGTGAACCTGCCGGTGCTGAAGAAGCAGAAGGAGCAGGTCGGCCAGTTCGTCAGCCAGCTCGAGAAGCAGCTGCCCAGCAAGGCCGAGATGGATGCGCTGCTGTCGGACATCAACCAGGCCGGTGTCGGTCGCGGCGCGCAGCTGATGCTGTTCAAGCCGGGCCAGTCGGTCGTGCGCGAGTACTACGCGGAGCTGCCGATCGCCGTCCGGGTGGTGGGCAGCTACCACGACCTCGGCGCGTTCGCGAGCGATCTCGCGAACCTCGCGCGGATCGTCACCCTGAACAACGTGCAGATCCAGCAGTCCGACAAGACGACGGTGCTGACCATGGATGCGGTCGCCAAGACCTTCCGCTACCTCGACGGCGAGGAGATCGCGCAGCAGCGCGGCGGATCCGCCAAGGCGAAGGCGGCGGGAGCGAAGAAATGAGCGCCCGGTCGACAGGCCGCCTCGCGCGCGCGGGCGCGCTCGCCGCACTCGCGCTGCTGCTCGCCGGATGCGAGGGAGAGCAGGACGAGCTGCGCGGGTGGATGGACCAGACCCGGCGCGACACCCCGGTGATTCGCGAGAAGATCGCCGAGCCGAAGAGCTTCGAGCCCTACCGGTACCAGTCGGCCGGCGCGGTCGAGCCGTTCAGCCTGATGAAGCTGCGCGTCGGCCTGCCCGTCGAGCGCGGCGGCTCGGGCGTGAAGCCCGACACCGAGCGGCGACGCGAGGCGCTCGAGGCCTATCCGCTCGACAGCCTGAAGATGGTGGGCAACCTGGTCCAGGCCGGGCAGGTCGTCGCGCTGGTCCAGGCCGACCGGCTGCTGTTCCAGGTGCGCGTCGGCAACCACGTCGGCCTGAACTTCGGCCGGGTCATGAGGGTCTCGGAAGACCAGGTCTCGATCAAGGAGATCGTCCAGGACGCCGCCGGCGACTGGATCGAACGCGACTCTGCGCTGAAGCTGCAGGTCCAGGAGAGCGGGAAATGACGGGTGCACGAGCGCGGGCTTCGATCGACGGCCGCGGCCGCAACGGGCCCTTCGCCCTCGTCGCGATGCTGCTCGCGGGCCTCGCGCTGCTCGCCTTCGGCGGCGCGGCCCGCGCGCAGTCGAACGCCATCGAGTCGGTGACCTCGGTCCAGCAGGGCGGTGCGACCGTGCTGCGCATCCAGCTGAAGGCCGCACCCGCCGCGCTGCCGCCGACCTTCACGGTCGCGAACCCGCCGCGCCTGGCGCTCGACTTCGCCGATACCGGCAACGGCATCGGAACGCAGCCGATCGAACTGTCGCAGGGAGATGCGCGCAGCGTCATCGCGGTCCAGGCCTCGGGCCGCACACGCGTGGTGCTCAACCTGCGTCGGCCGGTCACGCATGCCGTCGCGCTCGAGGGCCGGTCCGTGCTGCTGACCCTCGAGCCGGTCAGCGGTGCGGCGGCGCCCGCGGTCACCGCGGCGAGCGCGCAGGCCTATTCGTTCGCCAAGGCCGACACGAGCTCGGGGCTCGCGCTGCGCGACATCGACTTCCGCCGGGGCAAGGACGGCGAGGGCCGGGTCGTCGTCGAGCTGTCGAACCCTCAGGCCGGCGTCGACGTCAAGCAGCAGGGCCAGTCGATCGTCGTCGACTTCCTGAAGGCCCGCGTGCCCGAGAACCTGCGCCGCCGCCTGGACGTCACGGACTTCGGCACGCCGGTGCGTTCGGTCCGCACCTTCCAGCAGGGCGACAACACCCGGATGGTGATCGAGCCGACCGGGCTGTGGGAGCACAACGCCTACCAGAGCGACACCCAGTTCGTCATCGAGGTGAAGGCGATCAAGGAGGACCCGAACAAGCTCGTGCAGGGCACGCGCGGCGGGTACCGCGGCGACAAGCTGTCGCTGAACTTCCAGAACGTCGACGTCCGCGCGCTGCTGCAGGTCATCGCCGACTTCACGAACCTGAACATCGTCGTGCGCGATTCCGTCGCCGGCAGCATCACGCTGCGGCTGAAGGACGTCCCCTGGGACCAGGCCCTCGACATCGTGCTGCAGTCGAAGAACCTCGACATGCGCAAGAACGGCAACGTCATCCTGGTCGCGCCGCGCGAGGAGCTCGCCACCCAGGAGAAGCTCGAGCTCGAATCGCGCCAGCAGATCGCGGAGATCGAGCCGACCCGCGTCGAGACCTTCCACCTCAACTACCAGAAGGCCGAGTCGGTCGCGAAGCTGCTCGCCGACGACAAGCAGCGCGTGCTGTCGAAGACGGGCAGCGCGGTGCCCGATGTGCGCACCAACAAGCTCTTCGTCCGGGATACCGCGTCCCGCCTCGACGAGGTCCGCCGGATCATCCAGCAGCTCGACATCGCGGTCCGGCAGGTGCTGATCGAGGCGCGGATCGTCGAGGCCGACGACCGCTTCTCGCGCAACCTCGGCGTCAAGTTCGGCTTCAACGACATCCGCAGCACGGTCTACCGGACGGGCTCGGTCATCGATCCGGTGACCGGCAATCCGACGCCGATCAACGTGCCGGTCTATGGTGCGGGCACCCCCTGGCCCGGCGGCAACGCCTACTCCACGCTGTCGGGCAACCTGCAGGGGGTGGCCGACCTGTCGTCCCAGCTGGGCAGCAACATCTCCGGCACGAACGCCCAGGGCCTCGGCCAGCAGACCGCGCTCGCCAACACCAACTTCGTGAACCTGCCGGCCGGTGGCATCTCCGGCGTGAACCCGGCGAGTTTTGCGGTCAGCCTGTTCGGATCGTCGCTCACCCGCTTCGTCAACCTCGAGATCTCCGCGCTCGAGGCCGAGCAGCGCGGCAAGGTGGTGTCGAGCCCGCGCGTCCTGACCTCGGACCAGGGCAAGGCGGTCATCGAGCAGGGCACGGAGCTGCCCTACCAGACGGCCACCTCGAGCGGCGCGACCTCGATCGCGTTCCGCAAGGCCAACCTGAAGCTGGAAGTCACGCCGCAGATCACGCCGGAGGGCGGCATCATCCTGGACGTGGATGTCAACAACGACACCGTGAGCCAGACCGTGACCACGGCCGGCTATGCCATCGACACCAAGCACGTGCAGACGCAAGTTCTGGTGGAAAATGGCGGCACGGTGGTGATCGGGGGCATCTTCACGCAAGATGAAA
>JBJOKE010000074.1:0-44042 GCA_046046245.1 Pseudomonadota bacterium
GCCGGACGACGCGGTGCGGACGCTGCTGGCGAGCGGCGCGCTGCGTGCCCTGGCGGAGCCGGCCCCGCCGCCGGCTGCCCCGGCCCCGCCGCCGGCTCCCTGACGGATCCGGCGCAACTACTGACCCGATGAAGCGATAAGGAGTACAGATGGCGGGCGAGATGTACAGGTACAACCGGGAGGCGAATTCGTTCGCTGCGGTCGAGCAGGCCGATGTGTGTCGCCGCGCGCAGGGCGCGGGCGAGGCGATCGCTATCGGTTCCAGCAGCGCGGCCAGCGGCACGGCGTTCCCGAGTGGCACGACCGCGGTCCGCCTGGTCTCGACTGTGGACTGCTGGGTCGAGATCGCGCCTACACCGGTGGCGGTCGTTAACACGTCGTTCTACCTGCCCGCGAACTCGCCCGAGTATCTCATCGCCGCGCCGGGGGATCGCGTCGCTGTGATCCAGGCGAGCGCGGCCGGGTTCCTCTACGAGCGGCCGGTCTCCTGACATGCTGTTACGAGCTGGCCGCGTCGGTCGGATTGGCGTCATCGCGCAGCGGCGCGACACCGGGCCGGCCTGGGCCATCGACGCGACCGCCGCAGCCATCCGTTCGGCGATGCTCGACCCGGCGTCGTACGCGTCCGGCGGCTGGCGCATTCCCGGCACGGCCGGCGCGCGGATCCAGGCGAGCGCGCGGGCGTCGGTGGCGATGCAGCAGCGCGTGGACGGGGCGTGGGAGTTCGCGGCGCATAACCTGTTGCAGCGCTCCGACAACTTCTCCGACGCGTACTGGACGAAGGTCGCTTCGTCGGCGACGGGCAATCGGTTGCAGGTCACGAGCGCCGCGTCCGCGTACCTGTATTCGACCGACATCGCGCTTCAGGTTCAGCGAGTGACGATGCGGATCAGGGCCAAGGCAGGCAACGTCGGCTGGGGCTATATCCAGCTTAGCGACTTCTCCGCTCACGCCAACGGCACGTTCTTCAACCTTGCGACGGGCGCCCTCGGCACTCAGTCCGTTTCCGGAACGAACGTTTCTCACGTTTCGGCGACGACGACGGTCAATGCGGATGGCACGGTCGACTGCGCCCTGACGCTCGACGTTAAGGCTGCGGCGAACTACCGAATGGTCGTTTACCCGGCGACGGCCGACCAATCGGTGGCGATCGGCGTAGGGCAATACATCGACCTGTCGTTCGCGAATCTCAGCCTCGGCACGTCGACGGTCTACGTCCCCACCACCACCACCGCCGTCTACGCCCCCGCGATCGACTGGCTGAGCGACATCGGGGCGTATGGGCTGCGGAGTGAGGAGGCGCGGACGAATCTGCTGCTGTGGTCGGCGGATCTCAGCCAAGCCGCTACGTGGTTGACACTCAACGCGCCAACGGTCGGCGGTGCAGTGACCTCGCCGGACGGAACGCTGAACGCGCGCTCCGTCACGTTCGGCGTCAGCAACACGTCGCAGGTGTACCAGTTAATCCCCGTCGCGGCCGGCGCCCGGACGCTTACGGTGTTCGCTCGCTCGGCAACCTCAAAGAAGTTTCGACTAAAGGTCTACGACGGCGCGGCCGACATCATCTCGGCGGACTTCCAAGCCGGTGCTACGTGGCAGCGGTTTTCCCTTCCCGTTGCGTCGTCGGGTGCGTCGGCGAACGCTGCGGTCATGAACGAAGCCGCGGGCGGCACGGGAACGGTGGAGTTCTGGTGCCCGCAGCTAGAGCAGGGCGCCTTCGCCACCTCCCCGATTTTGACGTTCGGGGCGGCGGCGACGCGGGCGGTGGACGCCCCGATCATTCTCGGCGGGGCGCTGAATCAAGCTGCGGGCACGCTCATCGTGGACGCGCTGCTGAACGGCGCTGCAGGCGTTTCGTCGCGGATACTGGCCGCGCTGACCGACGGCACAATTGCAAACTACACCGCGGTGTTCGCGCGACCGACCGACGGGCAGATGACCTCCGAGCAGCAGGTGGCGTCGGCGCTGGTGCGCTACACGACCGACAACGCGTTCACGCCGGGAGCGGTTCGTCGCGTCGCGGTCGCGTACCAAAACGGGGAACTCGCCTTGTCGCACGCAGGGCGGCCCACGGTCGTCGCTGCGGCTGCTGGTGCAGGCCCGGCCGTCACCCGGATCGAACTGGGCGCGATGGTTGGCGGGGCTAACCTCAACGGTGGCGGCGTCGTCCGAATCCGCTACGCCCCGCAGCGGCTGCCCGACGCCACCCTGCAGTCGCTCACGGCCGCGTCGCTCGCGTTCGACGAGTCGGCAAACACCCAATATCTTGCTTTGAGAGCTATCGGAGTCGCCTGATGGGAACGATCACAGTCAAGGACGGCGCGGGCGTTAACCAGACCGTCGCGCGCGTGCCGGACACCGGCAATTCGGTCGCCGTCGCCGATCGGCTGCCTGTCGTGGCGGCCGGATACGATGCCGGCGACGACATGATGAAAGTCAAGTCGGTCCAGAAGAAGTACCGCGACTCCTTCTCGGGCGCGGTGCTCGACCCCGCCCGCTGGGACAGCAGCGTCGGCACCGGCGGCAGCATCACCGTCAGCGGCGGCACGCTCACGATGGCGAGCGGCACGACGGCCGACGCCGTGGTCAGCGCGATCACGAAAGAGACTTTCACGATCCCGTTTCGGGTCGTGCTCGGCCTCACGCTCTCGCAGCGGATCGCGAACCAGACGTTCTGGGTCGAGGCGCTTTCGGTCAACCCGTCGACCGGTGTACCCGACGGCCAGCACTCCGTGGCGTGGCGGTTCGACGGCACCACGGCGACGCAGGCAATCTACGAGACGCAGAACGGCGGGCTGGCGCGGCTCGCGTCTGCGGCCAGCACCGTCGTCACGACTGCGGCGAGCGGTGTGTACGAGATCGAGCCGTACGCGGACGAGGTCTGGTGGCACTCGGGCACGATGGACGCGGTCACAAGCCGCGCGAACTCGTACCGGCGGCACCAGCAGATCCCCGATCCGAACGCGGTGTTCAAGGTGCAGCTGCGATGGGTCAACGGTTCGACTCCGCCCGCGAGCGGCACGAACGCGGTCATGCAGTTCATCGCGGTCCAGGACTATGCGGAGCTCACCGCCGAGATCACCGCCGGCCGAGGCAACGCGGTGGCCGGAAATGCGATCTCCGTAAATCTGGCCGGCGCGGCCTCCGCGACGACGCCGATCGGGCAAGTCACGCTGGCGGCGACGCAGACCCTGGCGACGGTGACCAATTCTGGGACGCCCGCAGCGCCGGCAACGCCCTACATCCTCAACAGCGCGGCGAGCACGAACGCCGCGCTGGTGCTGACCGGCTCGTCCGGACTGCATGCGTTCTACGCGACGAACACGGGCGCGACCGCCGCGTTCGTGAAGCTCTTCAACAAAGCGACAGCACCGACCGTCGGCACCGACGTGCCGGCGCTCATCCTGCCGGTGCCGGCTGCGGTCGGCGGCGTTCCGGGGGTCTGTACCCTGCCGATCGGAACCAACGGATTCCGGTTCGCGCTCGGCCTCGGCATCGCGATTACCGGCGCAGCGGCCGACACCGACACGACCGCAGTCGCGGCGGGTCAGGTCAAGGTCATGCTTTCGAGGACTGTCTGATGGCCGAGGTATCGATCCTGTCTGCGGCGGCGCCGTACTACACCGTGCGGGTGCAGTTCGGCGAGCACGCATTCGAGCAGACGCTCGTGAGCATCAACAGCGGCCAGGCGCTGACGGCGCAGCTGCAGGAGTACGGAGACGCGTACGAGGCCCAATACGGCGCGATGCAGGACGGCGCCGCGGGTGACGGCCCCGACACGCGTGCGTGATGATCGAGGTGCTCTGCTGGACGCCGACGCGCGACATGTTCGTCGCGGGGATGACCGGCACTCGCCTTCCGCTGCCCGGCGTGGCGCCGGAATACTGGCCGACGCTGTGCACGCTGTCGGACGACGGCGCGGCGCTTGTGCCGATCGCCGGCATTGTCATCGACGAGATCGGCGCGCTGGTCAGGGTGCCTGCGGTGCTCGCAGATGACGGCGCGGTGATCACGCCCGCGGTGATGGTCGGGGGGCACCACGTGAACCTGCTGGCGTACGGCGAGATCGCGGCGATGCTGACCGCTGGACTGCCGCAAACGGACGAGGACGGAATGCCGCTGGGTCTGTTCGAGCGGTCGCGGCTGCTCACGCTGATCCCCGGCCTTGCCTGGACGGCGGCCGACGACGTGCCCGGCGGATACGTGGGCCCGAATGGCGTGCGGCTATTCGATCCCGCAGCGGTCCGCCGCCGTCGGCGCGTGTGGTTCGGGGTGGGGGGCTGAGATGTTCAACGAGGACCTCGAGCCGTTTTTCGACCCCGCCGACTTCGGTACTTCCGCCGTCCACAACGCCGCCACGATCAACGGCATTTTCGAACGCGAGTACGCGGACCCCGAGGGCATCGCGACGCGCCTGACCGCCTTCGTGACGCGCGAGGCCTACGGTGTCGCCGTCAACGCGACGCTCACGATCGCCGCGACGACCTACCGCGTCGTCAACATCCGGCCCGATGGCACTGGGGTCGTGACGCTGATCCTGGAGCGCCAGTGACGCACCCGCGAAAGCTCGTCCGCGACGCGTTCGCCACCGCCGTCACCGGACTGGCGCTGACCGGCGCGCGCGTCCACAAGGCCCGACGCTACCCGCTGACCGAGCTACCGGCGCTGCGTGTGTTCACGCCCGGCGACGAGCGCGGCGACGACGCGCTGGGCGATCAGGTGCTGCCGTCGATGCGAGTGGTCGACCTGGTGTGCGAGGCCTGCGCGCAGTCGACCGGCGCCGTCGAGGACACCGTCGACGCGATCTGTGAGCAGGTCGAGACGGCGCTGGAAGCGGGTCCGACGCTGGGTGGCGTCGTGCAGATGACCGTGTACCAGGACTGCGCGGTCGTCATTGACGACTCGTCCGAGCAGCCGATCGTGATCGCGCGCATGCGGTATCGCGTCGCGATCTGACAGCCGGAACGTTCACCAACCGGCCCGCCGACGGCGGGCGTTTTCTTTTTTAGGGGCCGAACATGGCAGGAACCTTTCCCATTGGCCGCGGCGTCCGCGTCGAGGTCGAGGCGACCACCTCAGCCGCCAAGACCGTCACCGCGGTGACGCAGGCATCCGTCGGCGTCGCGACGTCGACGACGCACGGGCTCGCTGAGGGCGCCATCGCGTACTTCGGCACGGTCGCCGGGATGGTGCAGCTCGAGGGTCAGGCGATCAGCGTCGACGCGCCGGCGGCCAGCACGATCAACCTGGAGGGCATCAACACGACGGCCTTCCCGGCGTTCACCGGCAGCGCGCAGCTCACGCCGATCGCGACCTGGTCGACGATCGGAAACTCGACCAGCTACCAGATCGGCGGCGGCGAGGCGCAGGACGCCAACCAGACGACGCTGATCGACGACATCGAACAGATCACCCCCGGCATCCTGTCGGCGCAGACGGTGACGATCAGCGGGTTCTCGGCCGCGCAGAGTGCCGCCATGCTGCGGGTCACGCAGGCCGCTATCGATCAGACCCCGCTGGTCTTCCGCCTGACGCTGAAGGATGGCCAGCGCCGCGTGTTTCGCGGGATCCCCGCTCTGCCGAACGAGGACGCCTCGGTCGGGCAGTCGCTCACCGGTCAGTTCTCGGTTCGCGTGATCGGCCGCGTGCTGTTCCTGGCCGCTGCCTGATGAGCGCGAGCATCGAGCGACGGATGCGGGCGGCGCGCGAGCGCTGGATCGACGCTGCCGGCGTGCGCGTGAAGATCCGGCGCCCGTTGCCGCTCGAGCTCGCAGAGATCCACGAGCGGGGGGAAGTCGGCGTACGTGCTGCAGTCGTCGCCGCGTACGTCGTGGACTGGGAGGTCACCGAGGCGCAGCTGCTGCCCGGTGTGGGAGGCGACGAGGCCGTGCCGTTCTCGACCGGTGCGTGGCGCGAGTTCATGGCCGGTCGGCTCGACGTGTTCAGCGCCGCCGCGAACGAGATCCTGGGCTGGTACGAGGAGCACCGCAAGGCGACGGAGGCCATCCCGGGAAAGTCCGAGAGCTCATAGCCGCGCGGGCCGAGCGGCGGTACGCGCCCGATGCGCCGCTGCCTGCGATCGAGCCGCTCGGCCGAGTGGCTGTGAGCGTCTGGAACGAGATGGGCGGCGCACTCGATTGGGCAGCGCTGCCGCTGCTGTGCGAGTTGCACGGCATCGACGACGTCGACCTGCTGATTGCCTGGCTGGTCGCACTGCGGGACGAGATGAAGGACGCCGATGGCAGCTGATCAGGTCAAGGTCACGATCACCGCCGAGGATGCGACCAGAGGCGCGTTCGCCTCGGTGCAGCGCTCGCTGTCGTCGCTGAGGGACGGTGCGGCCTCCGCGGTGGGGGCGCTCGGCGCGATCGGCGCCGGGCTTTCGCTGGCCGGCATCATCGGTGGCCTGCGCACGACCGTCGAGTCGATGGACGCGCTCAACGATGCCGCGGATCGCACGGGCAGCAGCGTCGAGGATCTGTCCTCGCTGCTGAACACGCTCGCGCCGTACGGTGCGTCGCTCGAGCAGATCACCGACGCGACGGGCAAGCTGGCGCGCGCCATGGCCGGCGCCGACGACGAGACAAAGGGCGCGGGCGAGGCGTTCGCGGCGCTCGGGATTGCCACGCGAGACGCGGCCGGCAACCTGCGGCCGACTGTCGACGTGCTGGACGAGGTGGCGCAGGCCTTGAACAAGTACGAGGACGGCACGAACAAGACGGTTCTTGCGCAGACACTGTTCGGAAAGTCGGGCGCGCAACTGCTGCCGATGCTGAAGGACCTGGCGGGCGCGAAGAAGGCCGCGGCTAGCGTCACGTCCGAACAGGCCGCCCAGGCCGAGCGGCTCAACGTTGAGATGGGGAAGCTCAAGGTCGCAGCCGACGCGCTGGCCGTGTCTATCGCCGGCCCGGTCGTCAAGGCGCTCAACGACCTCGTCACGCAGTTCCGGCTCGGGCAGGAGGCCGCGGGCGGGTTCTGGAGCGCGATCGGCCGCTATGGCCTCATGTATGGCCCCGACAAGTCGCCGGCTGAGCGGATTGACGACGTCTCAAAACGGCTGGCCGAAACGCGCACCCGGCTCGCGGCTGCCGAGGCGCAGGCGGAACAGGGATCGTCGTTCGGCCGCGGCGCGCGAACCGCCGCTGGCGGGCGCGCGGCGGCTCTGCGCGAAGAGATTGCCCAGTACGAGCGCGACCTGCGGTACTTCCGGGCGTTGGTGGATCTCGAGCAGAGCGAACCCGGGTACGGCGGACCACCAAAGGACCAAGCCCCGAAAACTTCTGGCGGAGGCAAGAACAGCGGCGGTCGGCCTGACTCGGCCTATGCCGAGCTAGACGCTCTCATCATGCAGTCGCTTGCAGACGAAAAGCTTCGCGAGGACGCAGAGGCCGCGAAGCTGCTCGCCGATGCACTCAAGGCTGCGGTCGACGAGATGGAGCGGTTGGAGCAGATCAACACTTCGTCGCTTGAGCGGGCTCTCCGACCTGACAACGCTGGGTGGCAGAAGGTCGCGGACACGCTCAAGGAGATTCGGGGCGTCGACGCCGCGTCGAAGCTCCGGGACGCGGCGCTTGAGGCCACGAACAGCCTGCTGGACGCCGGGGCGATCACCTTCGACGAGTACGAAAAGCTCGGCTCGAAGATCCTGAACCTCAAGGACCCACTGAAGGAAGTCGCTGACGCGTCGGCGTCGCTGTTCGCGCCGATCTCGTCGGCGCTGGAAGACGCTCTGGTCAACATGCGGTCGCTCGGCGACGTGGCGAAGGGGTTGGCGCAGGACATCGCTCGAATCATGCTGCGGAACCAGCTTACGGGTCCGATCGACGAGTACCTCGGCGCGCTGTCGAAGTCCAAGTCGACCGCCGATATCGGCAAGGGCACGCTCTTCGGCGCGATTCGCGATCTCCTTCGCTTCGCCGACGGCGGCGAACCGCCAGTCGGTGTCCCGTCGATCGTCGGCGAGCGCGGGCCCGAGCTGTTCGTGCCGAAGGTCGCCGGGACGATCGTGCCGAACGGCAAGTTCGGCGGCGGTGTGACGGTGGTCAACCACATCAACGTCTCCGGCGAGGTCTCGCGCGCCGACGTCTACGCCGCGATTCAGGCCGCCACGCAGCAGACCCGCGCGTCGATCCTGTCGTCGATGGGCCGCAACGGTTCGTTCGCGAGGGCCTGATGGCGACGATCACGCTGCCGAACACGCGGGTCTACACGCCGGCGACGGCCGACTGGGGCCTGGAGACCGCGACCCTGACCGCGCAGTCACCGACCGACCTGTCGGTGCAGACCGTCGACATGCTGGCGAGCCGCTGGGTCTGCTCGCTCGCGTTCACGCCGCACCAGAACGCCGAGCGCGCCGCGGTCGAGTCGCTGATGGCGCAGATGCGCGGCCAGGGCAACCGCCTGTCGATGGGTCATCCGTTGCGCCGTGTGCCGCGCGGCACGATGCGCGGGACGCCGACGCTCACCTCGACGGCATCCGCGCTGGCGTCGACGATCGCGATTACCGGGACCGGCACGCTGCTGGCCGGCGACATGCTCGGCATCGGCGGCGAGCTCGTGATGGTCACCGCCGACAACCCGTCGCTTTCGGCCGTGCCGATCGCGCCGTTCCTGCGGGCCAGCAAGGCGGCCGGCACCGCGGTCGTCTGGGACTGGCCGCGGACGCTTTTCATCCCGCGCGAATCGGGCGCCACGCGTGTGCCGCTCGGCCCGCGCGTCTCCCCCGGCTTCTCGCTCGACCTGGTCGAGGTGTTCGCTTGATCGCGGTCGACGCCGCGACGATCGCTGCGCTGTCAGCCGCGAAAGTGCGGCTGGCGATGTTCGTCGAGCTGGCCCTCGACGCAGGCTCGCGCCGCTACGTCACCGCGCAGCCGGACATCGCCTGGAACGGATTCACGTGGCTGGGCGGCGGCCGGATCGTGTCCATGCAGCCGCTCGCCGAGTCGGCGGGCCTCGAGGCGCTCGGCTGGGAGATCACGCTGGCCGGCACCGACTCGGCGATGGTCTCGGACGCCGCACAGACCGTGATGGTCGGCCGCCGTGCGAGCGTCTGGGTCGGCTGCTACGACGAGGCCGGCGCGCTCGTGTCGACCCCGTTCCTGCGCATGCAGGGCGCCATCAACGACATGACGATCGTCGACACCGACGCGACCGCGACGATCGTCCTGCGGATCGAGTCGCGGCTGATATGGATGCTCAAGGCGCGCTCGACGTACTGGACGAACGCCGAGCAGAAGCGGCGCTACCCGACGGATGACGGCTTCAAGTTCACCGACATCACGTCGCAGCGGACGCTTAAGTTCGGGCCTCGGCAATGAGCAACGCATCGGCGATCGGTCGGCTACTCTTCACCGCCGCCGCGGCTGCTATCGGCGGCCCGGCAGGCGCCGCTATCGCGATCGGCGGCAACCTCGCGATCGGCGCCTACGATGCGCGCAAGGTCCGCCGCCAGATCGAACAGAACAGGCAGCAGCGCGACCTGACGCTGACGCTGCCGACATCCCCGCGCCGCCGCGTCTACGGCCGCGACCGCGTGCCGGGCGTGCTGCGGTACTGGACGACGCACGGCCCGGAGAACCGGCTGCTGTCCCTCGTCTACGTGTTCGCGGACCACCCGTGCGACGCGATCGAGGAGATCCACTTCGATGACCGCTCGCTCGGCACGCTGGACGGCTCGGGCTATGTGCAGTCGGGCTCGCCGTGGTGGAAGTCTCTCCGCGAGCCGCAGACCGAGCAGTTCGCCCCGGTCGGACTGACCTTTTTGTTGAGTGGCCTGTCGGTCACGACGCCGGCCATCGGCATCGGCGAGACCGTGCTCGTCCACGGCACCGACTACACGACGTCCGTATCCGCCGGCAAGACGTTGATCACGCTCACGAGCGACGTCAGCGCGCTCGGGCCGTATCTGGTCGTCGACTACGTGGTCGACATCGGCCGGCCGCTCGCGCGGGTGCGCACGTACCTCGGCGCCGTGCCGCAGACCGCAGACGCCACGCTGATCTCGGACTCGGGCGGCGAGTGGACGTCGGCCTGCAGACTCGACGGCCAGACGTACGCGATCGTCACGCTCGAGTGGGACGAGACGACCGCAGCCAACGGCATCCCGACGGTCTACGCGCTCATGCGCGGCGCGCGCGTGTTCGACCCGCGCACGTCGACCACGGCGTGGTCCGACAACTGGGCGCTCTGCATCCGCGACTACCTCAAGTCCGCGTCCAGCTGCACCGACAGCGAGATCGACGACACGGCCATCATCGCGAGCGCGAACATCGCGGACCAGCTCGTCACGGTCGACACCGGCTCGCTCAAGCGCTACACGATCAACGGCCCCGTCGAGTCGACGACCGACCCTGTCGAGGTGCTGCAGGACATGGCGCTCGCGGGCGGCGGGACGATCACCTGGTCGGCCGGCAAGTTCGTCGTCCTCGCCGGCGCGTACCGCACGCCTGTGTCGATCACGCTGTCGGACGCCGACCTCGCCGGCGGCTACCAGTACCAGGGCGAGATCTCGCGCGAGGACAGATTCAACACGGTCCTCGGAATCTTCCGCGACGCGCGCGCCGTGGGCGGCGTGGCGCTCTACACGCGCACCGACTACACGCCGTACGAGTCCTCGGCCTACATCGCCGAGGACAACGGCGAGAGGATCGAGCGCCGGATCGACCTGCCGTACGTCACGGACTACCGCGCGGCGAATCGCATCGCGAAGCAGATCATGCGGCGCGCTCGGCAGGGCGCGCGGATCACAGCCGCCTGGAAGCTGAAGGCTCTTCCGCTGCAGGTCGGCAACGTGGTCACGGTCACGCTCGCGCGCATGGGCCTGTCGGCCAAGCCATTCGAGGTCGTCTCGTGGCGCCACCAGTTCCCGGGCTCGGTCGAGCTCGTGCTGCAGGAGACCGACGCGACCTGCTACGACGACTGGTCGTACACCGAGGTCGCATTCCTCGACCCGGCGCCGAATACGCTGCTCCCGAGCCCGACCGATGTCGCATCGCCGGTGCTGGCGGTGACTTGCACGGCGACCGCGCCCGCGACCATCAAGGTGCTCGGCGACGGCTCGCAGATCCCATATGCCCGGATCTCGTGGCCGGCCCGCAGCAGCGCGGGCGAGTACGTCGAGATCCGCTGGAAGCGCCACACGGAGACCGGCTATCGCACGCTCACCGCACGGCCGGGCGAGACCGCGATCGACATCGAGGGCATCTCTGGCGGCGACGTGCTGCAGATCGTTGGCGTCGCGGTCAACGGCATCGGCGCGCGCTCGGCGCCGTGGATCGTGCAGCAGTACCGGGTCGACGCGGCGCTGCCGGCGTACACCGGCCAGGCGCCGGCCCTCTCGGCGAACCTCCTCACGAACACGACGTGGGAGCTGAACACCGCCGGCTGGACGACGTTCGAGGTCAACGTGCCGGCCTCCGCCGTGGCGTTCGCGCGGCGCCCGGCCGAAGCGCCATTCGGCATCGCCGGATCGCCGTCGAGCGCGACGATCATGGTGTACGACGCGTCGGTCGGCAACGGCAAGGGCGGCGGGGTCGTGTCGCGGCATGTGAGCGGTGAGCCCGGCAGCCGCGTGGTCGGCTACGTCGGCCTCGTGCCGTACGGCATCGACGCGTTCGTCTCGCTCGCGTTCTACGACGGCTCGGGGGCGCGGGTGGCGACCGTCAACGGCAATGTGGTGCCGGGGACGCTGGGCGCATTCGCGGCGATGTTCGCCGACCCGGCCGCGTACTCGGTCTCGGGCGTCATCGCGACATGGCCTGCAGGCGCGACGACGTGCCAGCTCGGAATCGTCGCGGCTGGGAACATGCTCGGCGTGCCGATCAAGGCGGTGGCCGCCTCGAAGCCATTCCTCGGCACGCTGCCCGATGGCACGACGGACTATCCGCCGTGGGCGCCCGGCGGCTCGAATGTCGTCGGCACGCAGCTGATCGCGAACGACGCGGTGACCGCGGTCTACCGCAGCGCGTTCCCGGTGGCCCAGACGATCAACTGGATCGGCCCGAACGGCTACCAGTTCGGCGACCAGCTGCCGACCGTCACGATCCCCGCAAGCGCCGACATACCGCAAGGCGCCGTCCTGCGCGTGCAGATCAACGGCGGCGTGGTCGTGCGGCGGCTGGTGTCTGTCGTCGAGCCGCTCACGCTGCGCGACCTCTCGGCGATCTGGACGCTGACCGATTCTCGCGATGGATCGGTGGCCTACGCCGGCACGCTGTTCGACCTGCACTACGCGTCGGAGCCGCCGCTCGTCAACGTCGACTTGCAGGGCGCCGCGTCATTTGCGATCGAGTACGCGCACGTCGCGGGCGTCGCGCGGACGTTCACGCTCGGCCTGCAGCTCTACAGCGCGGCCAACGGTGTGCTTCTGCCCGTTGCGTCGCAGTGGCAGATCACGCGGCTCGCGAACACGGCCGTCACGGTCGACGCCCTGAAGACCGTCTTGAGGTAACCCATGCCGTTCAGCACTCCGACCGTACTGCAGGCGCGCGCCATCCAGCAGGCGAGCGGCGCCGGCCCGATCACGTTCGCGATGACGGCGAACCTCACGGCAGGCTCTGCGATCCTGCTCGTGGGCGCGGCCGTCGATTCGAGCACGTCGCAGACGCTGTTCCTCGGCACGCCGACCGGCGGGGTCACGTGGAGCACGCCGAGCAGCGCGCGAGACGCGACGCCCGGCGATTACACGCCGAACGTGGTGGTGAGCATCGCGCAGAACCTGTCGGCCGGCGCCTCGCCGACGTTCTCCGTGCCGTTCCTCAAGTGGAACGGAAGCAGCTACGTCGCTGCGTCGGCGAACATCCGATTCACCGGCGTCGCGTACGAGCTCGGCAACGTGCCGACGACCGGCGTGCTGGATGTCGTGCGATTCGGCACGTCCGGTTCCGGCGCGACGTCGACGACGCCGGCCACGACGCCGACGCTGGCGCAGGATACGAACCTGCTCGTCGGTGTCTCCGGCGGCTGGTACGGCGCGCCAGGCACGCCGACGACCGGCGGCACGTGGACGGAGCCCACGACGACGTCGCCTGCGGGCGGCGGGAACGTTGCGAACGGCAGCGGCGCGGGGCTGGTCGGCTTCGAGACCGCGTATCGGGCTCTGACCGGCACCACCGCCGGCCAGTCGGTGACGATGCCGCACAACAACTCCGGCGCAGGCGGCGCCGGACAGGCCGCGGCGTTGATCGTGGTCAAGGGCAAGTCCACGACGAGCTACCAGTACCAGGCCGAGCTCCCGGCCGCGCAGTTCCCGACGTCGGTGACGAACCTCGAGGTCTACGTGTGGCGAAACGTCGCCTGGTACTCCGCGCTGCCGGAACGGTACGTGATCGCCTCGCCCACCATCACCGTCAAGCCCGGCGATGCGACGCGGAACCTGCTGAAGCTCCCCGCGGATCCGGCCGCGCTGCTCGCGGACACGGTGACGATCATGGTGCTGCGGCCGTCGACGGGCCTGCGCGCGGGCCCTGGCGTGGGCGCGGTGGTCTGAGGTAGCGCCATGCCGAAACGATGGTTTCCCGGCCATTACATGCAGTGCACGGACGCGGTCAATCGCTCGGGCATCGCCGCGTCGAAGCGCCCGCTCGTTGCGAGCAACCCGAATTTCGTCGGCTATCAGGTCTCGATCTGGTGGGGCCAGACGGAGGGCGCGCTCGGCGACTACTCGACGCTGACGTCGGCGCTCAACGCGATCCGCTCGGCCGCGCAAGCCGACGGCAAGAAAATCTGGCTGCGGCTCTATGAACGATCGTTCACCGGCTTCACGCGCCCGCGACCGTTTCCGACCTACGTCTCTACAAACGGCTGGGACTACACGTCGACGGACGGCGGACAGAACATCTGGGCGCCGCGGATCTGGGAGGCCTCGCCTAAGTCGGCGTTCCTCAACTGGTGCCAGGCCGCCGCGACGTACTGCGCGGCCAACCCCGAGTTCGTCCTGATCTCGACCGAGGAGTACCGCGTGCAGGGCGACTGGATCCAGCCCGGATTCACCGCCGCAGCGCTCGACCTGCTGTGGCGCGACGTGGCCGACCGGCTGAATGCGTACGCGGGCGATTGCATGGTGCACATCAATACCGGCTGGTCGACGGTCTGGCCGCCGGACTACACGCAGGACAAGCCAGTGCTCGACCAGCTCGCGCTCGGCACGCGCAAGGTCGTCATCGGTCCGACCGACTTGCGCAAGGACGGCGACTACGCGACGCTGCAGACGAATTTCGGCTCGTTCATGTTCAACTCGCCGACGGCGTCGACGCGGCCCGGCTACCAGGGCGTCGCGGCCTACGCGATGCAGTACGAATGGCCGGACTACGACTCGATCGAGTCGCCGGCCGAGCATCTGCGGTGGGCGGTCGACGAGCTGGGCTGCCACTTCATCGCCTGGGACCCCGATCCGCAGCCTGGGTCCGGTATGCGCTGGTCGTGGACCGATGCCATCGCCGCGGTCAATGCCGCGGGCGGCCGTGCCGTCACCGCGCGCCCGACCAACGTCGACGGCGGCACCCCGCCGGTCGTGCCGCCGCCGGCGTGGCTGCCGTCCTATCGGGCGTGGGGCGCGATAACCGACCCGACGACCGGCGCGCTGGCATTCACCGCGATCGGCGCCTCGGCGATCACCGTGCCGGTCTGGGTGACGCCCGGCACGCAGTCGGCGGCGGTCGGCGTCGCGTTCGCGTTCACTCCGACGCTCGCCTCCGGGTCGAACACCACGACGTTCTCGCTGGTGAGCGGCCCAGCGTGGGCGTCGGTGTCGAGCAGCACGGGCGCCATCACCGGCACGCCGACCGGCTCGCCCACGACGGCGACGGTCGTGGTGCGCGCGACGAACGCGGCCGGCTCCGCGGACGTGTCGGTCGTCATCGGGGTGGGCGCTGCGGTCACGGCCCCGAGCATCACGACGACCGCGTTGCCGAATGCCGAACAGAACGTCGCATACCTGCAGGCGCTCGCGTACACCGGCACCGGGCCGATCACCTTCGCGCTGCAGGCCGGCACGTTGCCCGCGGGGCTGACGCTCGCGACCGCGAGCGGCGTGATCTCCGGCACGCCTACGGCGCTCGGGTCGTCGACGTTCACGGTCCGCGCCACGGGCCCGACCGGCCTCACATTCGACCGCGCGCTGACGATCGTGGTGGGGGCCGTGGGCAACGTGCCGGCGATCACGTCGACCTCGCTGGCCGACGGCACCGTCGGCACAGCCTACGCGCGCCCGATCGTCGTGACGGGCGCGCAGCCGATCACGGCGTCGATCACGGCGGGCTCGCTGCCGCCGGGGCTGTCGCTCGTCTCGCCGGTCACGAAAAACAAGATCCGCAATCCGGCCGGAATCGGCGGCACCAATGGCGTAATCGGATCTGGCGGCGTGCTGCCGACGCACTGGTACTACGAGGCGAACGCAGGGCTCAGCCTGACGTTCACGGGTGGGCAGGCGATCGGATCGATCGATGCAGCGCGGTTCCGCTTGCAGGGCACGCCCAGTCCGGACTACTTCGTCTTCCGGCCAGACGCAGTCGACGCGGCGCACATCGTCGCGCCGGCCACCCCCGGGCAGACGTGGTCGGGCCAGGTGACCATTGAGCCGGTCTCCGGGACGATGCCGTCGGCTTTTTACTCGGTCTACATCGAGGAGTGGAACAGCAGCGGAGGTTATCTGCGAGGCACGCGCGTCGGCTTATTCGCTGGCGCTCCGTCCGGCGCGATCACGGTGTCAGGGGCCGTCACCACGACGACGAGTACGGCTGGAGTACGGCTTCTGCTCTCGATAGAGGGCATGAGCGGCGCCATCGATGCGACATTCGACATCGGCGGCTGGCAGCTCGAGCTATCGGCCGCGCCCACCTACTTCGCCGACCCGCGATACGCCTACATCGCCGGCACACCGACCGTCGCGGGCGGCTACCCGGTCACCGTGCAGGCCGCGAACAGCTACGGCAGCACGGCGACGCAGCTGTCGATCCGGATCGCTGCGGCTGGAGCTGCGGCAGTCGTCTCGCCGTGGACGCAGTGGCTGAAGGGCCGGTGATGCAAGCCGCCGTCCGCTACCTCATCGGGGCCGCGGTTGCGGCCCTTCTCGTTTCTGGGGCCCGCGCGCAGGACTGGACGGCGACGGACCGAGCGCTGCTCGGCGCGGCGCTCGTGCTGCACGCGGCCGACTGGTCGCAGACCCTGCGGATCATCGACACCCCGGGCATGTACGAGACGAATCCCGTGCTCGGCCGGCACCCATCGCGCGGCGACGTGAACGCCTGGTTTTTCGGGGTCGGGCTCACGGTGTCGCTGCTCGCGTACGCGCTGCCGGACTACCGGCGGCAGATCCTCGGGACGTGGGTGACCGTCGGGCTGTTCTACGTGGCCCACAACGCAGGGATCGGTGTACGGATCGGATTCTGACCATGGGGCAGGGTATGGACGAGCGTGAACAGGCTGCCGCGATTGCGCGGCTCGAGGCGACGGTCGAGGCGATGGCGCGCGCAGTGACGCGGCTGGAGTCGCAGGCCGAGGCGCAGACGCGGCAGCTGGCGGCGATCGAGAGCCGCCTGTCCGAGGCGCAGGGCGGCCTGCGCGTCGTGCTGTGGCTGGGCAGCATCGCGACCGCGGTGGTCGGCGCCATCGCGGTCTGGGCCGGCAGGCACCTGCACTGGCAGTGACCATGGACCTGTCGCGAAACTTCACGCTCGACGAGCTGGTCGCGTCGCAGACCGCGGCGCGGCTTGGCCTGTCGAACGCCCCGCCGGCCGCCGTCGTCGCCGAGCTGCGCCGACTCGCTCAGACGATCCTGCAGCCGCTGCGCGACCGGCTCGGGCGGCCGGTGGTGGTGTCGTCCGGCTACCGTAGCGCGTCGGTGAATGCGGCTGTCGGCGGCGCACTGGCGTCCGCGCACATGAGCGGCCGCGCGGCGGACATCATCGTGCCGGGCCTGACGCCGCTCGAGGTCTGCCTGCAGATCAAGGCGATGGGGCTGCCCTACCACCAGGTGATCCACGAGTTCCGCGCCTGGTGCCACGTCGCGATCGCGCCGGTCGGCACGCAGCCACACGGCGAGCTGCTCACCGCGATCCGCGGGCCGGTGGGCGTCTACTATGAGCAGGGGCTGGTCTGATGGATCCGATCACCACCACGGTCATCGCTGCCGGTATCCCGATCCTGACTGACCTGGTCAAGACCATCGGCGGCGGCATCGCGCGCCGGCTGGGCGGGTTGAGCGTCGACGACCAACTAAAGCTCGAGCAGGCGACGATCGAGCGGCTGAAAGCGCTGGCGGGCCTCGACCAGCCCGGCGGTACGCCGTCGCAGTGGGTCGTCGACCTGCGCGCGGCGTTCCGGTACGTGGCGGCCGGCGTTCTGATCCTGATCGGCGCGACCATGGCGCTCACCGGGGGCCTGACCGGGGACGCTCAGTTCGTCGACCTCGGCGTGCAGGTCGCCACGTTTCCGTTCGGGTTCATCTTCGGCGAGAGGATGGTGCTGGCGATGCGCCCGGCCGGCCAGCCCGGCAACACCCCGATGGTGCCTCCGCGCCCGACGCCGGGCGCATGAGCACCCACCACGGCATCGGCTGGCAGGTTTGCCAAGCCGCCCGACGTGTGCGCCGCGAACGCGGTACGCAGGCCGCCGCGCTGCTGCTGCGGGCGCTCGGCACGCCGCTGCCGCTCGCGATCAGGATCCTGGGCATCGCGCCATCGCGCGACGCCTGACCGGCTCCGGGATGTCCTGGAGATGCGCCGCCGTCCGAATCGGGCTGGAGGCGCTCGTGTCTGCGCGGGTTGCCCGCCTCGGGTCACCGGGGCGGGCTTTTCTCGTGGCTGGGGCTTGCGACGCGGGGCGCCACGCGCGCGGCGGGCGGCTGGATGGGCGAGGGTAGCGGCGCGAGGAGCCGATCGATCCTGGGGCCGCTATTCGCGTCCGGGGGGCCGCCGCTCGATCCACGCCCACGCGAGGCACCGCTCAAGGTCTCCGAGGATCTCCGCCACGCCGAGGTGCTGCTGCAGGTCCGGCCGCAGGCGAGCCGCGACCCACGGCTCGGGCGGCGGACGATCTGGCGAGGTCGCCGTGCCGCGCGCGTCGGCGTGGAGCTCGCGCCAGAGCGGCGAGCCGCAGCGCGAATGCGTGCCGACGCCAATCGTCGCCAGCGGGTCGAGCGATCGGGAGTCGGCGACCTCGATCAGCAGGCACCGGCCGCGGGACTGCGCGGTCAGCGCGATTCCGACGTCGCCGGCCTGGACAGTCTCGCCTGCCAGCATGCGGCCGATCCAGCCGTCGAGCATCTCGACGATGTCGTCGCGGACCTCCGACCGCGGCGAGCGGCGCACGTCGCCGGTGTCCAGCGTCACGTGCTGCACGTACCGGTCACCCACGGCGCGCCTCGTCGAGCGTGAGCTGGCCGATCAGCAGCCGGTACAGCAGCCAGAGCCCCGCGGGCATGGCGGTCGTACCGGCCTCCCAGTCGATCCACGAGCGGCGCGAAGCGCGCACCAGGGCGGCCGCTTGCACCTGCGTGTGACCGGCGGTCGCCCGCGCGGCCCGGAGGTCGGCGGGCGTGGGGGTCATGCCGTCCAGTCGTCGGCGGCCTCGACGTGCATCTCGCCGTCGAACTCGCCGTCGGCGTTCTCCCAGCCGCCGCAGGTGCGCGCCCACGCGTAGAAGGCCTCTTGCTCGCCGTCGTGCAGCAGGTAGGCGTGGCGTCGGTCATCGCGAGAGATCACGCCGACAAGCTCGTCGCCGGTCCACTGATGCGGCCGGCCCGGCAGAAACGTCCAGGTGCCGTCGGACGCGGTGTGTGCGATCTGGCGCCGTGCGAAGCTGGTCATAGTGCTATCTCCGGTGGCGGGCGGGAGTCACAGAGCCCATGCGTGCGAGTAGTCCGAGGTCGAGCCGTCCGGCTGCACGAGCCACACGCCGTCGTCGTCCTCCAGCACGACAGCCTCGTTGCGCTGCTCGGCCCACATGCGCGCGGTCTGGATCGCGTGGTCGCAGACGTCGCTGCCCTGCAGGCCCTGCGAGAGGTAGTCGCCGTCGGTGGTGTAGATCGTGGCCATCGTCATCTCCTGCCCCCGTTGATCCCCGAGGCGCGGGTTGGTCGGATGTCGACCGTGTGCAGATACTGCACTCTCCCCGGGCCGGGGTCAAGCGCTATCGTGCGTCGGCGCGGTCTCGCTGCGTGAGGGTCGCCCGTTGGGGTTAGATCGTGTCATCCGGCGACCGTGTGCGTCGCCAAGTGCTACATAGGCCCGAAGAGCCGCGCCAATACGCGATGTCGTCCCCGTGAGCTACGGGGGCTACGGGCTGCAGGCTACCACGATTCCCCGGCTTTCGCCTCATGTGCCGCCATCGCATATCATCGCGTTTCACGGTCGCCTTGCATTTTCTGCTACGGGCGAGTGCTACGAGTGCTACACGGTGGCGAGCATCATCCAGACGGGGCCGAAGGCCTTCCGCGTGCAGATCCGGCGGAAGGGCCACAAGGCTATCACCCGGACGTTCGAGACGCGGCGCGAGGCCGAGGCGTTCGGTCGCCGCGTAGAGGCCGACATCGATGCCGGTCGCGCGCCAGCGCTGGCCGCGGGCATCACCGTCCGAGCTGCGATCGAGACCTACCGCGAGCTGCGTGACGCCTCGCCGCGGCCGATCGGCGGGCAGTCGAACGAGCACTACATGCTCCGTCACCTCGAGTCCGCGCTCGGCGAGGAGGCTGTCGAGGCACTGACGCCGAAGCGGCTGGCGGCCTGGGCGCGCACGCGCCGCGAGGAGGGCGCCGGCGGCTACACGATCGGGATGGAGCTCTCCAAGCTCGGGACGGCGCTGAAGTTCGCCGCGGTAGGTCTGCACCAGGCGCTGCCGGATGTCGTCGCCGCGGCTCGGCCGATGCTGACCCACCTGCAGCTGATCGGGCCGGGCACCGAGCGGGAGCGGCGGCTGGTCGGCGATGAGGAGGCGCGGCTGCTGACGGTGGCGCCGGCCTGGCTGGGCGACGTCATCCGGTTCGCGCTGGCGACGGCCATGCGTCGCGGTGAGATCGCCCGGCTTCAGTGGGCCGACCTGGACGCCACGAAGCGCCTGGTGCTCGTGCGGGACCGCAAGGATCCGCGGCGCAAGGCCGGGAATGACCAGCAGGTCCCGCTCCTCGCGCTCGCCGGCCACGACGCCTGGGAGATCGCGCAGCGCCAGCCACGCGCCGGGTCGCTGATCTTCCCCTACTCGGTCGAGAAGATCACCGACACCTTCGGGATCGTCTGCGGCGTCGCCGGCATCGCAGATCTGCACTTCCACGACCTGCGACACGAGGCGACGTCCCGGCTCTTCGAGGCCGGGTACTCCATCGAGCAGGCCGCCCTGGTCACCGGGCACAAGAACTGGAGGATGTTGCAGCGATACACGCAGCTCAAGCCGGAGTCCCTGCATCGGACCGCGCCTTCGCCCGAGCCGCGTCGAAGTGCGCCGCGACGTCCCGGTAGTCCGCGAACCGGCGGTTCCCCTCGACGTAGGTCGGGATCGGGAACGTCCGAGCGCTGACCTGGTTGCGGACGGCGCCCGGTGTGATGTCCAGGACTTCGGCTAGATCTTCGACGGTCAGACGCAGGCCGTAGCGCTCGATCAGGTAGGCGGCGGACAGCAGGCTCATCGATTGCTCCCTCGTGCCGCGGCGGCAAGCGCGCGGTCGTACTGCTCGATATGCTCGGGGTAGTGACGCGCGAGCCATCCACGGTAACCGTGTGCGTCGGCCGTCTCGCGCGGATACCAGGTGCCGTCGCGGACGCGGTTGAGGTCCGGCGCGCCGTCGAGCTTCGTGTAGACCGGATTCAAAGGCAGCCGATCCTCCGCCATGACGAAGCCGACGACCTCGTCGGCGGTCCACGTCGACAGTGGCGTGCAGACGCGGCGCCCCATCGCCACGTAGTGCTCGCCTCGCGTGAGTGCGTTCCAGGTCCGCCCGCGGCTCTCCTGCGCGCGCAGGCCCAGTGCCACGCCATCGATGCCGTCGGCGCGCAGCCGCTCGTCGAGCCGACGGATCTTCAGGCCCTCCGGATACCGCGCGCGGCTGTCGAGGACAGCCTCCACGTCCCACTCGTACTGCACGATCACCCACGGTGCCGGCGTCGCTCGCTGCATCCGCTCGACGTGCGCCGCCCGGTCTGACAGAGGATTCGGTGGGTCCGCGCGGTAGACCGGGATGGTCGGGTCTACCCGCATCGTCAGCAGCAGCAGTGCTGTCGAGTCCTTCCCGCCGCTGCACGATACGGCGGGACGCTGGCACTGCGCGCGCCAATCATGGATGAGTCGCAGCGCGCGGTCCACGAGCATCGACATCCGGCGGGTACGCCCCAGCGCGGCGAGCGAGCGCACGTGCGTCCTTGCGAGCCTTGTGCGCTCGGAGTGCATCTGGGCTAGAAACGGCACGACAAACGGCCTCCACAGTAGGTTGCAACGCGCACCGGGTGCCAGCGCGCACGATGCGCGACGACTGCCGTCCAGGGTGCCAGTACGGCGGCAGGCACGGACCCGCAGTGATCGATTCGGCCCACATGCACCATGCAGCCGGCAGGTGCCGCTGCGCGACACCGTCTCGCACCAGCACCGTCGCACCATCCTCCTCGACGTAGTCGACATGCCAGGTCGCGACGATGCCGTAGCCGGCGCTGCGCCACATGCCGAGCTGCTGGATCCGCCGCACCAGGTGCAGCACCTCGCGTCGGATGCCGATCGTGCGCCACGTCACGGTCGGCGTGACGATCGTCTGCAGGGCGTGCAGGCGGTTCTTCCCTGGGCCGAGGCCGAGGTGCACGGGCCTGGCCAGCGACTCGATGTCCTCTCCGTCGCGGCGTTTGACCACGTGCGACGTGGCGACCCGCGCGCCGTCCGCGAACTGCGCCGCCGTCCCGAGGTACGCGAGCGCACCGCCGAACTCGTGGCGGTAGATCGGCAGCGCCGGCATCGGGATCGCATCGAGCGGAGTCGACCTCGAGATCGGCGACGATCGGCACAGCGGATGCGCCGACGCGAGCAGACCATCGCAGTGCAGCTCGTCGTCCAGCACGATCGGAGCCGAGAGCGTCGCGGTGATGACTGTGACCGGCACGTCACTTCCCCGCCGAGCGCGCGATCGTCAGCAGCATCTCGCGAGCCGCCGCGATGCGTTCCGGATCCGCGAGCCAGCCGACGTACGGCTCGTCCGGCACGTCGTGCACGACGCGCATCCGCCCGAATCCGCTGCCAGCCTTCCCGCCCAGAGTGCGCAGCAGCGACAGGCCGTACCCCATGACGCCGAGCTCGACGTCCGACATGCGGCGCATTGCGATCAGCGAGGTGACCAGCGTCGTGCCGGGCATCAGCGCCTCGACGGTCACCGGCATCGGCGTGACACCGCTGCTGGTCGGGTCCTGCTCGTCGCGATCGATATGCCGAACCAGCGTGATCTCGGTCAGTAGCGCCTCGCCGGGCACGAGCGGCTGGTCGACGGCGACATCGGCCGGCACCAGGCCGCTCGATACGGTCTCGACGCACCGCGGCCAGGACCAGCCGAGGCTCACCAAGCCGGGCAGCATCCAGGTGTAGAGCGCCGCCCCGAACACCGACAGCGCAGGCAGCGTGTCGCGCACCTGGCGGATCCGCACCGGGTCCGTCTTCGTCTCAGAGCCGTCCAGGTGCCCGCCGTTCGCCAGTGCCGCGTAGAGCCGGTCCCACTGCGATGCGGACAGACCGGCCGCACTGTACGTGGCGACCGTCAGATCGCAGCGCATCAGCAGGTCACGCATCACGATGCGGCGCAGCGCACCACGCAGCGCGTTGCCGCTGATCGCCGGCACACCAGACGAGTCGGGATAGGACGCGATCGGCACGCGGCGGAACAGAACCGCGTTGCCGGCGTCACCGCCGAACGCTCCGTGATGCAACGGCGCCTCGGCCGTCAGCACGATCCGATGAGAGGGCGCATACCGAGGCGGACGCGGCGGCGGCGCCGGTGGGGTGGTGGTGTTGACGGGCTCGAGGTCAGCAGTGGTGGTCATCAGAACAGCTCCATGGCGTCGGGCGGAAAGTCATCGGTGACGACGGGTGCGGGTGCGGGCTTGGCCTTCGGCTTGCGCGCCTCGACCGCGAGTTGGTGCGACTGGTAGACCAGCGCGAGCAGCAGCACGGGACGCTCCCTAAGTCGCTGCATCAACGCGATCTCGTCGTCGCTGCGGGTGACCGCCACCTGCTCGGCGACCGCCCGCGCGCCCGCGCTGTGCGGTTCGACCGCCAGGTCGTCGAGCATTCGGGCGGCGAATGCAGCGAACGGCCTGCCGGAGTGCCGCTGGATGCGGCGCAGGAAAAGGGACTGCCAGAACGCCAAGCCGTCTCGGCGCCGGTGCTGACTGTCCTGCGCGAGCGCCGCGAGCAGCGCAACCACGCGATTGTCGATGTCGTCGGTCATGAGATCCTCTGTGTGTTGATCTGCGGCAGTAACGGGAGCGTGCGAGACGATGAGCGACAGTACGGCGTCGCCCCTCCTGGGCAGAATGACCGCCTCAGCCTCTGCCCACCTGGAGGCGCTCCGGGCGATCTTCGGCGGCGGGTAATAGCCGCTCAAGATCTCGTCGCGGGTGAACCATGCGCGGCCCTTCTCGTCGCCGCCTCGCAATCTCAGGACCGCCTCGACGAGCAGATCGTCGCGCTCGGGCCGGTAGTCGATCGTCCGCGAGTCGCTGCCGAGACGGACGCACGACGGCGTCGAAAGCTCCGCGTACAGCGCATGATGTTTCTGCTTCGAGACGGCCCAGGACAACACCTGCAGGCCAGCCGGCGGCGAACGCAGAAGCGACCAGGTCTCCTCGATCGTCGGCAGCGACAACGCTCCGTCGATCACCGCGATCGTGCGGGTGCGCAGCGGCGGCGGGTCGTCGCCAGGTCGGCCGCTGAGGATGCGCAGACACCCCTCGCAGACGTCGTCGGCATACCGATCCTCGCAGCAGTCCCAGTCGCTGAAGCCCACGCCGAGCGCTTTTTGCCACGACCCAGCCGACCGAAACGGCGAGTCGCCGCAGACGAAGCATCGGCACCCGTCGCCTGGCGGGACGCCGATGGCGTGGGCTATCATTGAACGAGCGAGGGCGCGTGGCGTACGGGTTGAGTCGTTCACGCCAGCATCTCCCGCAGCGGCGACAGCGCGACCGCGAGCAGCGCCAGGGCGAGCATGAGGCGGACGGAGGGGGTCATGCGGCCCCCAACTGCGCACGCAGTGCGTCGATGATCCGCTGCCTCGGCCGCACGATGCCCTCGCACTCGTCGCAGCCCGGATCGCCGCAGTCCTCGTCGGCTGCGTCCTGCTCGCTCTGTAGCCACTCCACCGCCCCGCGCATCGCCTCCCGCGCCGCGTCCGGCAGCGGCGCTGCAGCAGCATGCGCAGCCGCTTTCTGCATGACGTCAATCGCAGCGATGGCGGCCGCTGCGAGCTCCGGCAGGTCGTGCCAACTCCACGACGTCAGCGGTGGCGGCTCGCCGCGCAGCGAGATCGCGGTGCGAGTCAGCAGGTCGGCCATTCGCTTGCGCAGTCGGTCGCAGTCGGTGCAGTCGTCGTCCCGCGCCGCGTCCGGCAGCGGGCGGACTTGGTCTATTAGAGCGTCGTAATGTTCTGTGCTGACCATGACAACCGGCGCCCAACTAAACGATGCGTGGTGTAGCGCTAGGTTACGTATGAGGTCGAACGTCTCAAGGACAGTGTTCGCGTCGCTGATCTCGGCCGGCAGGGCGGGCGAGGTAGCGTAAAGTGGCGTTTCCGTGGTGTGGTCTGGCACGCTCTGCCACCGGCTCGGAGATAGGATCGTGTCGTGCGGCGCTGCGCCGGTCCTGTAAAGCCACGCCACCGGCTGCACCGCCTCGCTCTCCGCGCTCGGTGCGTATTTGCAGCCCGGCGCATGGTCGGCCCACGTGCAATGCGAGTCGCAGTAGCGATCTTCCGCGCTCGGTGCGGTAGGGTTGGTGCGGCGGTTCCACTGTTCGGCAAGCAGCGGCCGAGGATCATCGCCGCACGCATAGCGGAGGTTCGTCGACGCGGAGCATCGGTCGCACATAACGAAGTGCCCGCCGCCGTCCTCTTGGTCAAAGAATGCTTTCCCGCCGCAGAACGGGCACGGCTTCAGTTCGTCGCTCATCACTTCGTCTCCTTCGGCGGCTGCGTGTAATCGAGCCCCATGTCGCGCTCAATCTCCGCGAGCGCCCGCAGCGCATCGCGCCGCTTCATCGCGTCGGTCTCGTCGCGCGCTGCAATGGCCGCAGCGTGGTCGCGGGCGTACTGCTGCATCTCAGCCGCGTCGTAAAGATCGCGCTTGCCGTTCGTAAAGCGTGCCGACGGCATCTCCGGCAACTCCCCGCCCCGCGCAGCCAGCGCGGCGATGACGGCGGATTCGACGGCGCGGCAGATGAGCATCCACCACACCGTGTGCCCGGCATCGGGCGATGCACGGCATTCGCGATACATCGCCCGAAGTTCGTCCTCCGTCAGAAGAAAGTCGGTTGCGCCACGCTGCGCGTCAGCGCCATCAGCGCCTTCTGCAAGTCCGTCGCGCCGATGCTCACCCACCGCTGATCCAGTCCCTCCTGTGCCCGGAGTTTGTCCACCAGCGCGCCCAATTGCGCGCCCATCGTCTTGATCTCGTTCATCGCGTCGATCTCGGCCTGCGACAGTTCGCGATAGCCCTTGATGTGCCTGTGCTGGTTGTCCATCTAGGTGCCCTCCTTGGGCGGTTGAAAAATCGTCTGCAAAGTCATCCATTGCTCTGCTCCTTGCTGATCGCGGCGTCGATAAACTTTCGCCACTTATCTAGTGCCCAATTTTCGTTGCACCCGGCCACGTAACCGGCAATGTCGACGTTTTTTGCATGCGGTGAGAACCACCACGCAAACCGTTGTGCATCCGCCGCCATCGCGTCGCGCTCGGCCTTGAAGTAGTTCACGAGACGCACTGCGTCGCCGTGGCTTTCGGTGGCTGCATCACGCTCCAGCTCCACCGCAGCGAGGCGGTCGATCAGTCGCAGCGCAACGTCGGGCGACATGGCGGCGATGTAGGCGGCGTCGCGGTTGTCTCGGCCGGGCTGAATCGGCGTATGAGCGCCGGCGATAAGCGTCGTGCCGCTGTACACGCCCAGCCCGTAGACCACGCGCCAAGGGCCGCGCGTCGCCGCTTTGGCCAGCGCACGCAACGCGTCGATGTCGCTCATGCCGTCACCCCGCCAGCCGATGCCGCACGACGCCCGTGATCCCCGGCGGCAGCGACTCCGCCTGGTCGCCGTCGAGGAACCGCGGCACGTCTGTGCTCTCGGCCAGGCGCGCGGCCTCCACCTCGACCCGCGCGCTGTTGATGATCGTCTGCGCGACTTCGCTGATCGCCCGGGCCTTGTCCACCGGCATCGTGCCGTCGCGCAGGCCTTCCAGCGTCGCGAACAGGTGCTCCCGCAGGTCGTCGACCGTCTTCTTGCTCATGCTGCGTCTTTCGTCTGCTTGTTGATTTCGCGGGTCACGCGCCCGCGCAGCCGTGACAGCTCGGCCAGTTCAGGCGGCATCGTGTGAATCGTGTTGCGGGCCATCAGCTCGCGCCGGCTGACGAGCTCGAGCGCGTCGACCTTGATCGCTTCGAGGTCCGTGGTCTGCCGGCCCGCCTTGAAGGTGACCAAGAACCCCGCAGGGATCGGGCCGTGGACCTCCTCCCAGACCAGGCGGTGGACCATCTTCCAGTCGTCGGGCGGGTAGCCGGTCTCGGTGACCTTGCGCTGCAGGTAGCCCGCCGAGTGGATCCGCAGGCTGCCGATCGGCGCGTAGTTGTGCGGCTTATGGCCGGCCTGGAACTCAGTCACAGGCGAGTAGTGCACGCCGCGCACGCCTTTGTTCGCGGGAACGTGGCCTTTCTGGAAGCGGTTCCGCACGCCGCGGAACGCGGCCCCTCGGCTCATCCGGCCCGACTTGTCCGACGCGAAGAACTCGGCCGATTTCGTCAGCCCGAGCTTCTTGGCGCGTCCGAACACGGACGACTGCGGCCGGCCGAGCGCGCGGGCAATCTGGCGCGTGATCGTGGTCGGGTAAAGGTCGCGCAGCATCGCTTCTTCGGCTGCGGTCCACGGGCGTCGCTTCATTTCGTCCTCGGTGTAGGTCCCACTTCTGGCGATCGTCACGCCCGTCGCCCGCCGTTCGCTGCCTCGCTCGAGGTATGCACGCGTTCTGCAGGCGCAGCCGTCGGCACGGCGCGCGAGGATCTCGGGATCCGCTCCGTGATCCAGATCCGCTCTGTCGTCATCGCCAGCTCAGACAGCCACGGCCGATCCGCGCGGTGCTCGCGGGCAACGCGCTCCGCCTCGAGCCGCGTCTTGTAGAGGCCGAGCGACGGACAGCGCGTGTCGCCGACCACCACGCAGTAGTAGCCCTGGCGCAGCAGCCGGGCCGGCGTGAGGCGATTGTTCACGCGGGCCGCGCCTGCCCGACGAGGTCGTCGTACGCCGCGATCGCGCGGGCCTCGAGCTCGTCCATGCCGTAGTCGTTGCGGATCGTGAGGTCCGCGCGCACGCCCTCGAGCTGCCACTCGCTCGCGTGGCCGGAGCGCGGCACCAGGCCCGCCCGCACCACGCGCCAGAGCTTGCCGCCGACCATCTGCAGCCAGAGATGCTCGTTCAGGAACCGGACGTCGGTGACGATCACTGCGGCCGCGCCGGCGATGCGCGCCGCCTCGACGATCGGCTCGAGCCGCTTCGTCCAGTAGTCGGGGTCCTGCGCGCGCCTGTAGTCGCCCCACTGCTGCATGACGGTCCTCGGCCGCAGCGAGTCCAACCACGACAGCGTCGCGCCGAGGTGATGCACGAATGCCCGGTCGACGCAGCGGGTAGGCGCGAGGACCGGTGTCGCGGTGTCTTTCAGCGTCGGGTCGTGGAAAAGCGCCGGATCCGCCGCAAACGCTGCCGCGCATTCGACCTTGAGCGCGTCAGCGAACGCTACGCGGACGACCATCGGCCGCCGCGACTGGATCGCCGTGCAGACCGCGTCCTTCCCGGAGCCGGCGAAGCCGGTGATGCCGATGAGCTTCATCCGAGCATCCAGACGGCGAGCCAGACGCCGAGCAGGATCGCGACGCAGGCGTCGAACATCATGCGCAGGCCGACGATCAGGCCGCGGATCGGGTTGCCCTCGGCGGCGGTCGGGTCGTTCGCGGCCGCCGGCGTCGGGCGGTCGGCCCAGGTGAGTTCGCCCGGCGGGCGCAGGGGTGCGTTCATCGCAGGATCCTCGAGGGGTGGAACACGTAGCGATCGCCCATCGATGCGATCGCCGCCTGGGACTTCTCGGTGATGCGAGCCGCGAGCTCGCGCACGACGTGCTCGGTCATCGGGCCGGTCAGGCCGTAGGGGTGCGAGAGCGCGCGGCGCGAGGCCGGCGGCTCGATAACGGCGGGGCGGGTGCGGCGTCTCATCGCGCGAGATCCGGCATCTGGAGGCGGTGGCGCTGCGCAATCACGGCAAGACCGCGCTCCCACGTGTCGGGCCCGGCGCAGTCGTGCAGGCCCTGCAGGTCGAGGATCAGCGCGCGATGGGTGACCGGCACGAGTCCCTCGCGGCAAAGGTTCGCCCAGTTCTGTCCCTCCCAGTCCTCCCTGTACTCGTCGTCAGCGATCAGGCAGCCAGCAGCGCATCGCCAGCCGCCGTCGCTGCGGTAGGCGCAGACGATGGCGCCGCGGCCGTAAGAGGTGGCGCCCTGCGTCAGCAGGTGCCGCGCGACCTGGTCGAGCACCTGCTGCGCGGTGGCCTGGGGCAGGGTGGCGAGGGTGATCGGAGCGCCGCTCATGGCCGGCACACCCATGCCATCGACACCCAGTTGCGGCGGGGGCGCTTCGCGGGGCTCGGGCTGATCCCCTCCAGCGAGCCCGCCGGTAGGTCGTTCGGCGCGTCGAGGCAGTAGCCGGGCTCGATGACCTCGCCGCCCAGCACCGTGACAGTGCCCTCCGGCATCCGGCACAGCGCGATCAGCACGCGCCCGTAGGCCTGCGCGTTGAACTCGAGGTGGGTCATCACGACGCCACCTCGATCCGCTCGACCTCGACGACCGCCACCGCGCCGGTGACGGCGAGCGCCAAGTGCGCGGCGATAACCGCGCTCGGCGCCCTCAGCTGGACGAAGGGACGCTCGCCGGTCTCAGCGACTGCGTGCGTGCGGGCAAGGTGGCAGCGGTAGGTCTGGTCGCTGCGAGGGGTGATGTGCATCGCGTCTCCGTGCGCCGCATGACGCGGCTGGAGCGCAAAGTATTGCAGTCAGCGAGCGAGACCGTCAACCAAAACTTTGCGGTCGGGCGATGCGGTGTGTAGCTCAAGCGGGTAACTTCTTTGCGGAATGGCCGAATGCTACGGTTGCGGCCAGGAGGGCACGATGAAGGCTGGATTAAGCGGGGTGTTGGTTGCGGCGCTGCTTGTCGGCTGCGGCAGCGGTGGCCTGTTCGGCGACGACTGTGGCGACAAGATGGACGCCGCAAAGCGCGACTACGGCAATCCAGAGCGGTCAACGAGCTACGACAGCGGCGACTACCACTCAGTGACGTACTGGTGGTACAAAAAGGGTCTGAGCAAGACGTTCACCTGGAGCGGGTCCGAAAGCTGCAAGGTCTCGGATTACCGGTTCACGCCCTTCTAGGAACGGTCGTTCCCATCAAACGACGACTTGTCCAGCTGCCGATAGTTCTCGAGGATTTGCTTGTGGAGCTCTTGCTCCCGCGCCGTGATCGGTCGCTCGGCCAACTTGTCGTCTGGCTTGAAGTTCTCGGTTAGTAGCTGCCACGTCGGATACTTCATGGCGCGCGCCAGCGCGTCTAGCACGTCAAGCCGCGGTGACGCGGCGCCGCGCTTTCCGATGATGCGCGCCTCCGGCTCCTCGACGTTCTTCACGGTGTTCTCGGAGACTGTCGCCTCGCGTGCTAGCTGAGCGCGCGACCACCCCTTTGCATCGCGCGCCGCGCGGACGTTTTCTGCAACCAATTGCACGAGTGACTTCGCCATGCCCCACGGTAGGGGTTGCACGGCGCAAAGTGTTGCGGGTATGCTCCTCAAAACTTTGCAGCCAAGCCCATGAACACCCTCAAGTTCATTCAGGAGCAGCTCCGGGCGCCGGGCGTCGATCTCGTCCGGGTCGCTCAGGCGTGCGACGTGTCCGAGCGCACCCTCCAGAACCTCAGGGCCGGCGTTGCGACCGGAACCAGCATCGAGCGGGTCGAGCGGATTGCGCTGCATCTCGGCTACCGGCTCAAGCCGGTCAGGGCACGCCGCGACAGAGACGAAGCGGCGAGGGCGGCGTGATGCGTCATCCAACACCACCGAGCTACGTCCGCGCAACGTGGCGCACTGTCCTGCCTGTCGACGCCGAGGCTCGACAGGGGATCGCGTTCGACCTGGCCGGCGGCACGGTCGTCCGGCTGTCGATCGACGCCGACACCGCCTGGCACCTGTTCGACCTGCTGCGTCAGTCCCGGTCGGGCGACCCGCGATTCCAGGCAGAGATCTCGTCCGGCAGTCCGAGCCGCGAGGGATCGCCGCAGGACGGCCAGTGCGTATGACCGCCGACGAGGTCGTCGCACGCGTGCTGCGCGGTCGGGTACGAGCCGAGATCCTCGTCCTCGAACCACGGGTGCCAGCGGCCATCGGAGGACTGCGCGATTCGGAACATTCCGACGCGCGTTCGGTACCAGAAATGGCTCATGGGCGCCCCTTCCGAGGGTCAGTGGTCGGTGGAACTTCCATCGTCCCACGGTCGCGGGCGCCCGCCCTCCATCCGATCGGCGACGGGCTGACCGTGTCGCCCGTCGCCTCCCTGTAACCGGAATCGCTGAGGTCTCCATGTCGACCACGGTATCGCGCACGCCCGTCGCCGACTTTCCGACGGGTTCCGACACGCGGACTCCGTCTCGGAGGCCGTCGTGACGACCGCTCAGCCGTCGCTGTTCCTGGAGTCGTTCACGGACGCGCTACGCGAGGCCGTTCGGGCATGCGGCGGATCCAAGCTGGTCGGCGCCAAGCTCTGGCCGGAGAAGGCGCCGGACGCCGCCGCGCGGCTGCTGCAGGACTGCCTGAACGACACGCGGGCCGAGAAGCTGTCGCCCGACCAGGTGCTGCTGCTCACCCGCATGGGCCGGGAGCGCGGCTGCCACGCGGTGATGGCGTTCCTCGCGATCGAGTGCGGGTACGCGCCGCCTCAGCCGGTCGAGCCGGAGGACGAACGCGCGGCGCTGCAGCGCGAGTACATCGAGGCGGTGAAGGTGCTGGCGCACCTGTCGACGCGGATCGAGCGGCTGGACCCGATGCCGGCCGCGGTGGCAACCCTGCGGAGCCGGGCATGAGCGCGCGCCGTTCTCGCCTCTGGCGGCCCGGCCAGCGCGTCACCGTGACCTCCGGCCCCGCCCGCGGCCGCGTCGGCGTCGTTCAGATGCACGGCCTCGACGGCGTCGCGGTCCGCCTGGTGGCGCTCGATCCGCTGTGGCCGTTCACCGAGCTGCAGGTCTTCCATCCTGCCGAGCTGCGCGCGATCCGCGTGGCCCGCTCGATGCCGGCCGGCGAGCCGGCGCTGCTGTGAGGTAGGCGATGGGGCTGCACTCCGAGGCTGTGCTCGCCGTGATGGCCGAGGACACGTGGCACTCGACCGCGGCGATCGCCGAGGCGAGCGGACTGGCCGTGCGTGCGGTCGCGCAGACCCTCAGGCACCTGGTGGGGGACGGACATGTCGAGAAGACCGCGGACGGAACTGGACTGTTCCGGCGGCTCGTGGCCGGCGCGTTGACGGTCGTCGACCATGCAACGCACGCGGCCGAGCCGCCGTTACCGGCGTCCTATGCGGTCTGGGACGACGGCGCGATGACGATCACGCGCGCGCAGGGGACGGTGTATCTGTCGCCGGACGAGGTCTCGCGGCTGCGGGCGCACTTAGCCCGGTTCAACTGGTGAGGGGGCGCGGATGGCACGGCCACGGGTCAAGCTGCAGGTGATCAGCTCGTTCGTCCGGGACCGCGAGCGCGCGACGGCCCGCGAGGTTGCCTACGGCGTGCAGATGACGGTCGCCGACGCGTCGCGCTGGCTGCATCACCTGCAGCGCAGCGGCGAGGTCGCCGTCGTCGAGCGCGTTCGCGTCGACCACGCCGCACGACCCGTGGCCGTGTACGCCCTAGCGCGGCAGGCTGCACCAGTCGCCGCCTGCGCGCACGACTGGTTCCGGTAGCCCGCACCGTATGCCGACCAGGGGAGGAGCGGCCTCAGGCCGCCGGGACGTCGACTTCGCGGCCATCGCGCGGGATCTACTGGGTCGGGCGGACCAGCTCGTTCCGCAGTGGCTACCGGCCGGCAAGCGCGAGGGGCACGAGTGGAAGGTCGGCAACCTGCGCGGCGACTCTGGCAGATCGCTCTCGATCAACCTCGTCACCGGGCAATGGGGCGACTTTGCCGCGGGCGAGGTGGGCGGCGACCTGCTGGCCCTGTACGCTGCGATGCACGGCTGCCGCATGATCGATGCCGCGCGGCAACTGGGCTTCGTGCGCGACGACGATCGCGGCTCGGCCGCGCCTCCGCCGGCGATTTCGCATACGCGCCCCGAGCCGGCGAAGCCGAAGTCGGAATGGGTGCCAATCGTGCCGGTACCCGAGGCCGCGCCGGACTACCGCCGAGCGTTGTCACATCGATACCGCAACGAGCTCCCCACTGCGTCGTGGGAGTACCGGTCGATCGATGGCGCGCTGCTCAATGTGATCTGCAGGTACGCGACCAGCGCGGGCGGCAAGGAGATCCGACCGCTGTCCTGGTGCCAGAACGCAGCCGGCGAGCTCAAGTGGCACGGCGTGCATCTGCCCGAGCCGCGGCCGCTCTACGGGCTGCCCAGGCTTGCCGGCGATGCCGCGCCATGCGTGATCCTGGTCGAGGGCGAGAAGTGCGCCGATGCGCTGCACGAACTGCTCGCCGGCGCGCGCCCGGTGTTGACCTGGCCGGGCGGTGCGAACGGTACCAAGAAGGCGGACTTCTCGCCGCTCGCCGGACGCAAGGTCATTCTTTGGCCCGATCACGACCGCAAGGCTGACAAGGCGGGGGCGCTGATGCCTGCGCACGCGCAGCCCGGCATCAAGGCCATGGAGGCGATCGCTGAGCAGCTGCTCGAGCTCGGGTGCGAGGTGACGATTCTCGACCTCGAGCCGCTGGGCGAGCGTGCGGACGGCTGGGACGTCGCCGACGCGATCGCCGAGGGCTGGACGCGCGAGCGGGTCGTGGAGTACCTGGCGGCCCACCAGCGCGCGCCGAAGGCCTCCGCACCGACGCGAGCTGCGCGGGCAGGCGAGGGAGGCGGCGGCGAGGTCGTCGCAGCGGGCTGCGCAGGCCCGCCCGGGCTTCCGGACTCGGACCTCTACCCGCTGGTGTGGCGCGGCCGAGATCTCGTCCCGTGCACGGCCAACGTCCATTCGCTGCTGATGCGCGCGCCGGCGTGGCGCGGCGTCATCGCGTTCGACGAGTTCGCCCAGCGCATCGTGAAGCTGCAGGCGCCGCCCTACGGTGGCGAGGAGCGGATCGGCGAGTGGGAGTCGACCGACGACACCCGCACGGCGATGTGGCTCGCCGTCGCGCAGGGCTTCACGCCGTCGTCCGCGCTCGTGGCCGAGACCGTCGAGGTGATCGCGCGCGAGAACGCGTTCCATCCGGTTCGCACTTATCTCGAGGGCCTCACCTGGGACGGCACGACGCGTATCGACGACTGGCTGTCCGACTTCCTCGGTGTCGTCGGGACCGACTACACCCGCCTGGTGGCGCGCTTCTTCCTGATCGGCATGGTGAAGCGCGTGATGGAGCCGGGCTGCAAGTTCGACTACTGCCTCGTGCTCGAGGGCCAGCAGGGCATCTACAAGTCATCGGCGCTGCGGGTGCTGGGCGGTGGGTGGTTCAAGGACACCGACCTCGACCTGCAGCAGAAGGACGCGATGACCGCGCTGCAGGGCGCCTGGCTCTACGAGATCGCCGAGCTCGACTCGCTCTCGCGTGCTGAGAGCTCCAAGCAGAAGTCCTTCCTTTCGCGCCAGGTCGACGAGTTTCGGCCCGTCTACGGGCGCCGCGAGATCCGTCTGCCGCGGCAGGTCGTTTTCGCGGGCACCACGAATCAGTGGGAGTGGCTGCGGGACCCCACGGGCGGCCGCCGGTTCTGGCCGATCGAGGTGACCGAGGTGAACCTGATGGGCCTGGCGGCCGTGCGTGATCAGCTGTTCGCCGAGGCCTCGGTCGAGTACCGCAAGGGCTCGCCGTGCTATCCGGACCGCGATCAGCAGCGCACGCTGTTCGATCCGCAGCAGCTGGCCCGCCAGCAGTCTGAGGGCTACGTTGACGCACTGCACGACTGGGTCTACTCACGGACGGCCGACTTCTCGCTGGCCGAGGCTGCCGCTGACGGCCTCAAGATCGACTATTCCAAGCTGACCCGGGACGTCCAGACTCGGGTCGGAAACGCGCTGAAGGCCTTGGGCTGCACGCGCGTCGAGCGTCGAAACGGCATGGTCCGTTTCTGGTACAGGCCGCCCACCAGAAAGGCGGCGTCGTCCGAGCTCACGCACGCGCAGCAGGAATCGGGAGGGGACCGTGATCCGCTGCCGATCTGACTTCCATACCCTGCAGGTGTGGACGGGAGGTGTGGACTCCCAAGTGCCTGATTTTCAACGAAGGTTCCATACCCTCCATACCTTCCATACCTCGCCGCGCGGAGGCGCGCACAGGCGCGGGGGCGCGCACCTGCCCGCGCGTACGCGTACGCGCGCGCCCACCCCGCTTTTTGGGTATGGAAGGTATGGAAGGTATGGAAGAGTCAGCATCCATGAGGGTCTCCGGGCTCCATACCCTGTCCACACCGCGCTGAGGTGTGGAAGGTGAGCGGCTCGATGCGAGACCAGATGCCCGAGGTGGCTGCCTTCGTCGACGACCTGCGTGCGGCGTTCGGCGAGCAGCAGATCAACGGCGCGATCCGATCCGGCCTGCGCGGCCGGCCTCACTTCTGGGCCGCTGAGGGCGGCCACGAGCTCGGCACCTGGTGGCCGCGCTGCGGAGCACGCGATGACGAACCGACGCCCGACGCCTGACGACGACACGCTGCACCGCGCGCGCCTCGAACGAGCCCGACACGACCTCGAGCTGTGGGGGCGCTGGCTGATGCAGCGGACGAGCGGCGGCCTGGGCTACGGGCAGGGCACGCTCGCCAACCTGCAGCGCGTCGCGCGCTCCACCGACAACTATGTGGCGCCTATCGTCGAAACTCAGTGCAGCCAGGTCGACGATATCGTGCGGGCGCTGGGTGCCGAGTACCACCAGGTCGCGCAGATGCACTTCGCCCGCGGCTTTTCCTACGCGTTCATCGCCCGTACGCGCCGCATGGCGTGGGCGACGGTCGATCGCCGGATCGCTGAGGTGATCCGCGCTGTCGCGTACCCGACCCGCGCACTGCGGACCTCGGCGGATTCCATTATGTAATGTGCGAACTTCCGTGCAGAATCCGGCAATCTGGGGTCACGTGCCCCCGAAGGCCCGGTGCAGTCTGCCGGGCCTTGTCGTTTCCGACTCCTCGGTGGTCGACCGCCGCCGCGCGCGGGCCCTCTCCCTCCTCCCGGGGCGAAGCGCGGCACCTCATACCTGCCTGACCGCATGGTCGGGTCTTTCGCGGGTGGCGTAACGCATGAGGCTGGACGTCTCCGTCGACATCTCGGGTGCGATGAGTCGGCTGGAACGCATGAGGCGAGACCAGATCCCGTTCGCAACCGCTCGAGCACTGACCGACGCAGCGGAAAAGGTCAAAGCGGCCACGCCCGGAATACTGGAGCGCGACCTTGATCGGCCCACGCCGTTCACCACGGACCCTCGTGGGGTGTTCGTCGCGCGTGCCAGCAAGTCGCGACTCGAGGCGGTGGTTGGCTTTCGGCCGCTGCAGGCGCGGTATCTGAAGTACCAGATCGAGGGCGGCATTCGGCAGCCGCAGCGCCGAGCCCTGCGGCTGCCGAGCGAGCAGCCGCTGAACCAATACGGGAACCTTCCGGCCCGCACGATTGCGACTCTGATCGCGAAGGCCAACGCGAAGACAGAGCGGGGGCGGCGGTTGACGGGCAAGCAGTCGGCGCGGCTGCGGGTCAGCCAGAAGGTCACGATCTTCTACGGCGACCCAGGCGACGGCCGCCCGCCCGGGATCTACCAGCGTGTGCCGCTTCCTGGCTCTGGAGACAATCGGCTGGTGCCGCTGATCGTGTTCCCGGAGCAGTCGGCGCGCTACGAGAAGCGGGTGCGCTGGTACGAGGACGCCGAGCGGATCGCGCGACGCGAGATCGGGCCGGCCTTCGCGCGCAGGATGCGCGAAGCGATGACGACGGCTCGGTGACCGCGGGTCCCTCTGGAGAGCTAGAGCGGGCGGGTCATTCGCGCCGCGACTTTGCGCTAGTGACAGCGCTCGGCCGGGGTTAACGCCCGACTTAACGTCCGCTGACAGGTTAACGCGATGGTGCAGCTGATCACGCAGGCCGAGTACGCGCGGCGCCGCGGTGTCAGCCGTGCCGCCGTGACGCAGGCGGTGAAGGCCGGCCGCATCGTGCTGATCGACGGGAAGGTCGATCCGGACGTGGCCGACGTGCAGTGGAAGCGGAACACCGACCCGGCGCAGCAGCGCGGTGCGGCGGCCCTGGCCTCAATGGCGTCGACAGCGGCGATTGCGCCGCGAGCGCCCGCGGGCGAAGAGGGCGCGCCGCCGGACCTGCACGATGCGCGGCGCAGGCGAGAGCAGGCCCTGGCCGAGCTGGCCGAGCTCGAGCTCGCGGAGAAGCGCGGCGAGCTGGTGCCTGTGGCCGACGTCCAGAAGGCCCTGGTCTCGAAGGTGCTGGGAGTGCGGGACTCGCTCGACACGCTGGCCGACCGGCTGTCGCCGCTGCTGGCTGCGGAAAGCGATCCGGCGAAGGTCTACGCGATGCTGCGCAGCGAGATACGCCAGGTGCTCGCGCAGTTGTCGACGCAGAGCCGAGCGCCGAGCGGGGTGCAGTGAGCACGGTCGACGCCTGGCGGCTGATCGACCAGCTGTTCGCCGAGCACCTCGCGCTGCCGACGCTGCTGACGGTCGACGAGTGGGCGGACCAGCACCGGATCCTGCCGCGGGAGACCTCGGCGGAGCCCGGGCCGTGGCGGACGGATCGGACGCCCTACATGCGGCAGATCCTGCGGGACCTGTCGGACGACTCGGACGCGGCCGAGGTCGTGCTGATGTTCGGCACGCAGTTGTCGAAGTCGGAGAGCGGGAACAACTGGCTCGGCTACATCATCGACCACGTTCCTGGGCCGATGATGCTGATCCAGCCCACGGTCGACCTGGCGAAGCGGTACTCGAAGCAGCGGATCGCGCCGATGATCAAGGCGTGCCCTGTGCTGGCCGGCAAGGTTCGAGAGTCGCGATCGCGCGACTCGGGCAATACGACGCTGTTGAAGGAGTTCCCGGGCGGCCTGGTGGTGATCACCGGCGCCAACAGTGCGGCGGGCCTGGCCTCGATGCCGTGCCGGTACATCCACGCGGACGAGGTCGATGATTACCCGCTCGACGTGGATGGGCAGGGCGAGCCGCTGCAGATCGCGACGGCGCGGCAGGACACCTTCGCGCGGCGCAAGCAGCTGATCACCAGCTCGCCGAAGCGGCCGAAGGGCCTGTCGCTGATCGAGGCGAGGTTCGAGGCGGGCACGCGATTCCGCTACCAGGTGGCGTGTCCGCACTGCGCCCACTACCAGACGCTGACGTGGGCCGGCGAGGACGAGCGGCCGGGGCTGCGGCTGTGGGACGGCGACCCGGCGACTGCGGCGTATGTGTGCGCCGGTTGCGGTGGCCAGATCGAGGAGCACCACAAGACGGCGATGCTCGCCGGCGGGGTGTGGGTGGCGGAGCAGCCGGACGCGGCGGTGCGCAGCTACCACCTCTCGAGCCTGTACTCGCCGCTCGGGTGGTTCTCGTGGCGAAAGCTCGCGGCCGAGTACCTGGTCGCGAAGGAATCGGCGGCGCGCGGTGACCCGCAGCCGCGCAAGACCTGGATCAACACTCGGCTCGCCGAGACGTACAAGGAAGAGGGCGCGCGGCTCGAAGAAGGGCGGCTTCGCGAGCGTGCCGGAACGCGGCCGCTGCGGCTCGTGCCGGCGGCGTGCCTGGTGCTGACCGCGGGGGTCGACACGCAGGACAACCGGCTGCACGTCAATGTGTACGGCTGGGGGCCGGGCGACGAGTGCGCGATCGTCGATCGGCTGCAGATCTGGGGCGACCCGACGCAGACGGAGCGGCTTCCCGGCGGCCAGCCGACCGTGTGGGAGCGGCTGGATGCCGCGTTCGAGCAGCGCTACCGCCACGAGGGCGGGAACACGCTGGGCGTGGAGTCGGTTGGGATCGACACCGGCGGGCACTGCACGCACGCGGTCTACGCCTACTGCCGGGCCCGCGAGGCGGTGCGGGTGAGGGCCGGCGGCGTCGAGTGGATCCGCAAGACCCTCGCGATCAAGGGCATGGACCGCCCTGGCATGCCGGTCAAGGGCAAGGCGAGCCCGGTCGACGTGAACTGGCGCGGCTCGGTGCTCAAGGGCGGCGTGAAGCTCTGGATGGTCGGCGTGACGGCCGCAAAGGACTGGTGGCACGCGCACCTCAAGGTCCGCGAGCCCGGCCCTGGCTACGTGCACCTCGCGGCGGACCTGCCGGACGAGTGGTACCAGCAGATGACGTCGGAGCAGCGCGTGCTGGCGCGTACGGCGCGCGGACAGCGCTACGTGTGGGTGCTGGACTCCGGGAAGCGGAACGAGGACTGGGACTGCAGCGTCTACGCGCTGTTCGCAGCGCACGCGCTGGACCTGAACCGGTTCACGGAAGCGATGTGGAACCGCCTGCGTGAGCGTGTGGCGCCGGCCCAGCCGGATCTGCTGACGATGGCCGCCACGCCGATCGAAGTGCCGGAGCCCGTGCCGGCCGGTGAACCGAACGAGCGCCCGCCGGCTGCACCGGCCGCGCCGCCGTCGACCACGCCGGTCGCGTCGGGTGCCGTGCCCCGTGGCAGGCGAATGATGTCGAGAGGAATGCGATGACCGCACAGACCCTGCAGCAGCTGCGCGATCGCCTGACGCTGTACCTGGAGGCCGAGGCGAAGATCCTCAGCGGCCAGTCGTACCAGTTGGGCGACCGGCGGATGCAGCGCGCCGACCTGTCGGAGGTCCGCCAGCAGATCGACGTCCTGTCGTCGCAGATCGCGCGGCTCGAGTCGGCGGCTGGCTCGACGCGCGGCCGCATGCGGTTCGGGCTGCCCGGATGACGCGCGGCCTCGACGTCCGCCTGACGCTGGCGGACCGGGTCGTCAACTGGTGGGATCCGGTCGCCGGGCAGCGGCGTGTGCACGCGCGTGCATTCCAGGCGATGACGGGGGGTTACACCGGGGCGTCCGAGGTGGCGCGCTCGATGCGTTCGTGGTTCACCTGGGGCCGCAGTGCCGACGCGGACATCGTCGGCAGCCTGCCGCAGCTGCGGGCGCGGTCGCGGGATCTCGCGCGCAACCACGCGCTCGCCGGCGGCGCGCTGCACACGATCGTGACGCGCACGGTGGGCACGGGTCTCGCGCTGCAGCTGCGGCCGAATCGGGCTGTGCTCGGCTGGGATGAGGAGCGCGCCGCTGCGTGGCGTGCCGAGGTCGAGGCGGAGTGGCTGCTCTGGGCCGAGTCGCCGTGGTGCGACCTGTCCGGCCGGCTGGACTTCTACGGGCTCCAGGAGCTCGTGTTCCGCTCGACGCTGGAGTCGGGCGACGCGTTCACAGCGCTCCCGATGGTGCGCCGCGCGAACCTGCCGTATCGGCTCGCGCTGCAGATCCTCGAGGCGGACCGCGTCGGCAATCCGGCGGGGAAGATGGACTCCGACGTGATGGTGCAAGGCGTCGAGCTCTCGCCGCAGACCGGCGCGGCGATGCGCTACTGGGTGTATGACCGGCACCCGGGCGGCCTGACGCTGGCGAATTCGAAAGACGGGCGCTGGGTGCCGGCCGCGACGCCGCGCGGCATGCCGGCGATGCTGCACCACTACCGCGTGCTGAGGCCCGGCCAGACCCGCGGCGTGCCGCACCTGGCGCCGGTGATCGAACTGCTCAGGCAGCTGGGTCGCTACACCGACGCCGAGATCATGGCTGCGGTGATCTCGGGGATGCTCACCGTATTCATCGAGAGCGACGCGCCCGAGCAGAACCCGCTGCTCGCCGGTACCGATGGCGATGGCGTGCCCCAGCCCGGCAGCGAGGACGTCCGGCTCGACAGCGGCGCGATCGTCGGGCTGTCGCCGGGCGAGAAGGCGAACGTGGTGAATCCCGGGCGTCCGAACCCGGCGTTTGATCCGTTCGTGCAGGCCATCCTGCGGCAGATCGCTGTCGGCCTCGAGCTGCCGTTCGAGGTGATGCTGAAGCACTTCACCTCGAGCTATTCCGCTGCGCGCGCTGCGCTGCTCGACGCGTACATCTTTTTCCGCATGCGCCGCGACTGGCTGCGGAAGTCGTTCTGCCAGCCGGTCTTCGAGGCCTGGATGGAGGAAGCCGTGGCGCTCGGGCGTGTGACGGCGCCCGGGTTCTTCCGCGACCCGCTGCTGCGCGCCGCGTACTGCCGCGCGCAGTGGACGGGCGACTCGCCGGGGGCGATCGACCCGGTGAAGGAAGTCGAGGGCTGGACGAAAGCGATCGACGCGGGCCTGGCTACGCGGGAGCAGGCGGAAATGCAGCTGTACGGCACCGACTGGTCGGCGACGCTCGACCAGAAGTCACGCGAGGCCGCGCTGATGCGCGAGAAGGGAATCGGCCCGATCTCGAGCGCGCCGGCGGCGGCCCCCGCGCCGGCACCCGAATCCGACGACAGCGAGGACGCGACCGATCCAGCTGATCCGGAAGACGACGCGGAGGACCTGACGGACTCCGAGAGCGACCGCGCGCCGGCGCGCGTGCAGCCGGGCAGCGAGGACTGAGCATGCGACTGATCGATATCGTCACCTCGCCCTGGGCGTTGATGCCCGACAAGCTGGTCGAGATCCGCGACATCTACGCGACCCACCTGCGTGGCGAAAAGGTCGACCTGAAGGCTCTCGAGGCTCGTATCGGCCAGCCGCTCGCGAACAACCAGACCCGCGACTACGCAGTGCAGGACGGCGTCGCGATCATCCAGGTCGACGGCGTGATCGCGCCGAAGGCCAACCTGTTCATGCAGGTTTCGGGCGGCGTCTCGGCGCAGGTGCTCGAGCGCCAGGTGCGCGAGGCCGCGGGCGACCCGTACGTTCGGGCCATCCTGCTCGACATCGACTCGCCTGGCGGCTCCGTGCAGGGCGTGCCCGAGGTCGCCGACGCAGTCAGTGCCGCTGCGGCCGACAAGCCCGTGGTCGCGTGGACGGCCGGCACGATGGCGAGCGGCGCCTACTGGATCGCGACGGCCGCGGATCGCGTGTATGTCGCCAACGGCACGACGGTGCTCGGCTCGATCGGTGTCGTCGCGACGCACGTGGACATGAGTCGCGCCGAAGCAGCGCGCGGCGTGAAGACCACCGAGATCACGGCGGGCAAGTACAAGCGGATCGCGAGCTCGTACGAGCCGCTGTCCGAGGAGGGCCGGGCGACGCTGCAGCAGCAGGTCGACGCGGTCTACGAGGTGTTCGTCGACGCGGTGGCCGCCGGCCGTGGCGTCGACGTACGGACCGTCCTAGCCGAGATGGCTGATGGACGGATTTTCATCGGCCGGCAGGCGGTCGAGGCGGGCTTGGCAGACGGTGTGCTGTCGCGCGATGCCCTGATCGCCCAGCTGGCTTCGGGCGAGTACTCGGTGCGCCGGGACTCGCGAGTGGTGACGGCCGGTGCGCCAGAGCCTGTGGGTCGAGTCAACGTCCAGGAGGACATGATGGCGGAAGCCAAGCCGATCACTGCAGAGGTGATCAAGGCCGAGCACCCGGCCGTCGCGGAGGCGCTGCGCGCCGAAGGTCGCGACGAAGGTGTCAAGCAGGGCGCGCAAGCCGAGCGCGAGCGCATCCAGGCGATCGAGGGCGTGGCCATGCGCGGCTACGAGGCGATCGTCGAGGCGGCGAAGTTCGACGGCCGGTCGACTGCCGGTGACGTCGCTGCAGCGATCGTGCAGGCGCAGAAGGCCGAGCAGGCCTCCGCGCTGAAGCAGATTCGCGAACAGGCGCCGGAACCGGTCAAGGCAGCGGCCGCGCCGGCCGACAAGCCGGCCGACGCCGGCAGCGAGCGGCCGAAGGCGGCCGCGCAGGACATCGCCGCACGCGCGGCGGACTACCAGGCGACGCAGGCTGCAGCCGGCCGTCGCGTGTCGGCGGCCGAGGCCGTCGCCCACGTCATGCAGGAGATCTGACCATGGCTCTCAACGGTCTGACCAAGTCGTACCTCGCCGAAGCCGCAATCGCTGGCAATCGGATCGTGAAGTTCGGCGCTGCCGACTTCAGCGTCATCCAGGGCGCTGCCGCGACCGACCTGCTGGTCGGCGTCAGCTCTCGGCTGGATGCAGCCCTCGGCGAGCGAATCGACGTTATCCACGAGGGAATCGCCGACGTGAAGCTGGGCGGCACGGTGACCCGAGGGCAGCGGATCACCTCGGACGCGACCGGCCAAGGCGTCGCGGCGGCGCCTGCGGCCGGGACGAACAATGGCGTGATCGGAATGGCGCTCATCTCGGGCGTCTCGGGCGACGTCATCCCCGTTCTGCTGTCGGTCGGCCAGATTCAGGGCTGACGGCGCAACCTGATCAACAGGAGATTCCAACATGGCACAAGCGCCTTTTGTCGTACAGCCGGAGCTGACCGCGATCGCGATCGCGTACCGGAACCAGCGATACATCGCAGACACGGTCCTGCCGCGCATCCCGGTGGGGTCGCAGCAGTTCAAGTGGTCACAGCACACGCTGGCCGACTCGTTCACCATCCCGGATACCCGGGTCGGCCGCAAGTCGGCGCCGAACGAAATCGACTGGACCGCGACCGAGCAGACCTCGTCGTGCATCGACTACGGTCTGGACGATCGCGTCGCTGGTATGGACGTCGAGAGCGCCCGGGCCGCTGCCGCGCTCACCGGCGGCAATGGCATCGACCCGCGGATGCGATCGACCGAGCTGCTGTCCGAGCTCGTCGCGCTGGATCGCGAGCAGCGCGTCGCGAACCTGCTGTTCACGCTGGGCACCTACCCTGCAGCCAACCGCACCACGCTGTCGGGGACCTCGCAGTGGTCGGACCGGGCGAACAGCGACCCGATCACCGCTTTGCTGAACGCGTTGGACGTGCCGATCTATAGGCCGAACGTCCTGGTGCTCGGTCAGGCGGTGTGGACGTCGCTGCGTCAGCATCCGCGCGCGGCGGCGGCCATCTTCCCGGCCGGCGGCAACGCCGGTGCCGGCGGCTCTCCGGTATCGCGCCAGGCGCTGGCCGAGGTGCTGGAGATCGAGGAAGTCGTCGTCGGTCAGGGCTGGGTCAACTCGGCCAAGCTGGGCCAGACCCCGAGCATGGGTCGGCTGTGGGGCAAGCATGCCGCGCTGATCTACCGTGCGCCGGTCCTCGCCGGGACCGAGAACACGATGACCTTCGGCTTCACGGCCCAATGGGGCAGCCGGATCGCCGGAACGATCGGCAACGACTCGTCGATCGGTCTGCGCGGCGGCGAGCGCGTGCGCGTCGGCGAGAGCGTGCGGGAAGTGATCGCGGCGAACGACGTCGCGTACTTCTTCCAGAACGCGGTCGCCTGACCTGAGCCCATAGGCCTGATGGCCGAGGCGGGCCGGCGCTCTTCGGGGCGCCAGCCCGTGTTACTTCCAGGAGTCGAAGATGGCCAAGACCAAAAGTCTCGCGAGCGGTTGCGAGTGCGTGTCGCCGATCGAGCACGACGGCGAGCGGATCGATATCGGCGGCGATATCAGCACGCTGCCGGACGACGCGGTGCGGACGCTGCTGGCGAGCGGCGCGCTGCGTGCCCTGGCGGAGCCGGCCCCGCCGCCGGCTGCCCCGGCCCCGCCGCCGGCTCCCTGACGGATCCGGCGCAACTAC
>JBJOKE010000048.1:0-39475 GCA_046046245.1 Pseudomonadota bacterium
CGCTGGCCGAACGGCGAAGCCTTGGCAGCCTCGTCGTCGAAGTGCATGTAGAACATATCGCCGGTCAGGTGGCCAAAGGCGTGCACGTCTTCGTCGCGGATCACGCGGCTGGGGGTGAGCAGCGATTCACCGATCTGGATCTCTTCAAAGTGGCGGCGGAACGGGTGCACGCCGGTTTCCAGCACGGCGCCGCCGCGCACGTATTCGCCGCTCACCGCGGCCAGCATGGTGGGCGAGCCCTGCAGCGCGGCGCGTTGCAGGTAGTGCTTGACGGCGCGCGTGCCGCCCAGCTCCTCGCCGCCGCCGGCGCGGCCCGGGCCGCCGTGCTTGAGGCCCGGCAGCGGGGAGCCGTGGCCGGTGGACTCGGCGGCCGACTCGGCGTCGAGCACGTGCAGCCGGCCGTGCCAGGCCGCCAGCCGCGGCACGGCGTCCGCGGCGACCGCCGTCGAGCCGGTGACCAGCGTGGCGACGAGGCTGCCCCGGCCGCGCGCGGCGAGGTCGACCGCGTCGTCGAGATCGTCGTAGGGCATCAGCGTGCTGACCGGCCCGAAGGCCTCGATCTCGTGGACCGAGGCGGTCGCGCGCGGGCGGGCGCACAGCAGCAGCGTCGGCGCGAAGAAGGCGCCCTCGGCCACGCGTTCGCCGCGCGGCGCGAAGCCGTCGGCCGCACCGAACACCGTCTCGCAGTCCTTCGCGAGCATGGCGACGCGCTCGCCGACGTCGCGCTGCTGGGCGCGCGACGCGAGGGCGCCCATCTGCACGCCCTCGAGCGCCGGATCGCCGACGACCAGGGCCGCGAGCTTCGCGCGCAGCGCCTGCGCGACGGCGTCCAGCCGCGCGCGCGGCACGATCGCGCGGCGGATCGCGGTGCACTTCTGGCCGGCCTTCACCGACATCTCGCGGACCACCTCGTCGACGAAGAGACCGAACTCGGCGCTGCCGGGCTCGACGTCCGGTCCGAGGATCGCGGCGTTCAGCGAGTCGGCCTCGGCGTTGAACGGGATCGACCGTCGCACCAGGTTCGGATGGGTGCGAAGCGTCGCCGCGGTGTCTGCCGAGCCGGTGAAGGTCACCATGTCCTGCCCGTCGAGCCGGTCGAGCAGGTCGCCGGTCCCGCCGATCACCAGCTGCAGCGCGCCGGGCGGCAGCAGGCCGGTCGCGTCGATCTCGCGCACCAGCGCCTCGGTCAGGTAGGCCGTCGCGGTCGCCGGCTTGCCGATGCACGGCACGCCCGCGAGGAAGGCGGGCGCGAACTTCTCGAGCAGGCCCCAGACCGGGAAATTGAATGCGTTGACGTGCACGGCGATGCCGCGCCGCGGCACCAGCACGTGGGTGCCGGCGAACGTGCCCCGCTTGCCGAGCGCGGCGGCCGGCCCCTCGTGGACCAGGTTGCCCGACGGCAGCTCGGAGGCGCCGAGCGCCGCGTACGCGACCAGCGTGCCGAGGCCGCCCTCGATGTCGATCCAGCCGTCGCCACGGGTCGCGCCGGTCCACGCGGAGACCGCGTACAGCGCCTCCTTGCGCTCGGCGAGTCGCTTCGCGAGCGCACGCAGGATGGCCGCGCGCTGCTGGAAGTCGAGCGCGAGCAGGCCCTTCAGTCCCGGCCCGCGCGCGAAGGCGAGCGCCTCGCCGAAGTCCGGCGCCTCGCGGTGGGTGAAGGCGACCGTCTCGCCGGTGACGGCGTGCGCGAGCGGCGTCGCCGGGGTCTCGCCGATCCATCGGCCGGCGAGGTGGCTGCGGAGCACGGCGGGCATCGGGGTCTCCCTGGGGTCAGAGCGAGCGCCAGCCGGGCGCGTCGCGATCGAGCAGGCGCTTGAGCGCCCCGAAGTGCAGGTCGGATTGCTGGCGCTCGCCCTCGATCTGCGCGGCGACCGCGGCCGCCATCGCATCGGGCACGCGGCGCAGCGACCGGCCGGCCGCGGCCTGGACCGCCAGGACCTGGTGCATGCAGGCACGCTCGAGGTAGTACAGGTCGTCGTAGGCGTGGGCGATCGTGCGGCCGACGACGGTGACGCCGTGGCTCGCCATGAACATCACGTCGAGGCCGGCGTCGAGGCGCGACGCGATCCGCTCGCCCTCGGCGTCGTCGAGCGCGAGGCCGTTGTAGTCGTCGTCGTAGGCGACCCGTCCGAAGAAGCGCAGCGCCCCCTGGCCGCACCACTCGAGGCGGCCGCCCTCGACGAGGGTCAGCGCCGTCGCGTAGGGCATGTGGGTGTGGAGCACGGCCTTCGCATGCCGGTGCCGGCGGTGGATGCGGCTGTGGATGAAGAACGCTGTCGGCTCGAGCGGGTGGCGGCCCTCGAGCACGCGGCCCGCGCCGTCGATCAGCAGCATGTCGCCCGCGGTCACCTCGGACCAGTGCAGGCCCTGCGGGTTGATCAGGTAGCGGTCGTCCCCGACCTCGACGCTGAAGTGGTTGCAGACGCCCTCGTTGAGGCCGTGGCGGGCGGCCCCGCGAAGCGCGGCGGCCAGGTCGACGCGCTGCGCGTCCAGGGTGGATCGGTCCATGTCGGTTCTCCGCAAGGCGCGCAGTATGCCTCGGCCTGCGGACCGGCCCGTCCGTACCGTGGCAGAATCGGGCCGAAACCGTGGCACCACCCGGTCCCCACCCGTTCCATGAGCGCGGTCCTGCCGACACAGCCTTCCCCCGAGCCGGTCGCCGGTGCCCAGAGCGGCGCGCCGGGCCTCGGCATGGCCGGGCCGGCTTCGCCCGGGCCGGATTCGCCCGCGCCACCCGCGCCGCCGACGACAGCGGCCGTGCCGGCCGCGCGCGGTCGGCCCGCGCCGCTCGCTTCCGCGCTCGACGCGCTCGGCGTGATGGTGATGCACCTCGGTATCGACGGGCGCGTGCTGGCCTGGAACCGCGCAGCGAGGGAGCGGCTCGGCTGGGACGGCGGCGTGCACGGCGAGCGGATCGACCAGGCGCTCGCGCCCGCCGGCGTGGCGGCGCTCCTGCGCCGCGCCGCCGCCGAGGGGGCGGTCGTCTGGGAGACGGCCTGGGGGTGCGCCGACGGTCGCCGCGTGTACGTACGCGTCGCCGTCGAGTCCGAGTCCGGGACCGGCGGCCCGCGGCTGCTGTGCGTGGCGACGCCGCAGCCCGAGCCGACGCCGGCGCGCGCCGAGGTCGACCTGCTGCGCCGCTGGCACGACGCCTTCTTCACGCGATCGCCGCTGGCGGCCTGCGTGCAGGGCGCCGACATGCGGATCATCGCGGTGAACCCGGCCTATTGCGAGCTGATGGGCTACGAGGCCGCGGAGCTGATCGGCCGCGATCCGGTGTTCATGGTCGCGCCCGAGCATCTCGAGGAGTTCATGCGCTCGCGCGCCGACCGCGGCCAGTGGGCGCGGCTCGCCGCCGAGGGCACGACCCGCACCTTCGAGCGCCGCTACCTGCGCCGCGACGGCCGCGCGCTGCTGCTGCGCGGCCGCGTCCGGGTGATCGCCGATCCGCGCGGCGGCTTCTGGTTCTGCACCCTGAGCGAGGACCTCACCGCCGACAGGATGCGCGTCGACGCGCTGATCCGCGACAACGAGATGTTCCGGCTGCTCTTCGAGGAGTCGCCGTCCCCGAAGTCGATCCAGGACGCCTCCTTCCGGCTGCTGAAGGTCAACCGCGCCTACTGCGAGATGTTCGGCTACCGGGCCGAGGACGTGGTGGGCCGCGACCCGATCGAGTGGATGGCGGCCGAGGACCGCGAGATGATCCTCGAACAGCGCCAGCGCGCGCTGCGCGGCGAGCATCTGCCGATGGCGATGACCCGACGCATCCTCGGCCACGACGGCTCGATGCGGATCTGCCGTCTGATGCGACACACCACGCACTCGTCCGACGGCGCCCGGATCGAGCTGATCACGCTGCACGACGAGACCGAGGAGATCCGCATGCAGCAGCGGCTCCGTGCGTACTGGCAGCGCTTCGAGCGCTTCTTCGAGCAGGCGCCGGTCGGTCTGATGATCGCCGACGCGGCCGGTCGCGTCTCGCTGGTCAACCGCACGCTCGAGGACATCGTCGGCCGCCCGCGCGACCGGCTGATCGGGCTGCCGGACGCGCTCGGCGAGGGCCGCGCCGGCGGGGCCGGCGGCAGCGCGCGCCAGCGCACGCTCTGGACCCGCGACGATGGGTCGACCCGCTGGATCGACCGCATCGACCGCGACCTCGAGGACCTCGACGGGCGGCCGATGCGGCTCACCGTCGTCCACGACGTGACCCGCGAGCGGACGCTGCGCGACGAGCTGATCGAGACCGAGGAGCGGTTCCGCCAGTTCGCCGACCTCGTCGACGACGCGATCTTCGTCGTCTCGCCCGGGCTCGGCGAGGTGCTCTACGCGAACCGGCGATTCGAGGCGGTCTGGGGGCTGCCGACGGCCGCGTTCGCGGCCCGGCCGCAGGCGTTGCTCGAGCTGGTGCCGACGGCGCAGAGCGCGGAGATCGCGGCGCTGTTCGACGATCACGCGCCGGGCGACGCGAAGGAGGCGGTCGTGCGGCTGCAGCCCGCCGGCCTGCCGGCCCGCTCGGTGCGGCTGCGGGTCTTCGGTCGCGGCCCGGGCGCCGGCGCCGGGGGCGGCGCGGCCGAGGGCTGGAGCGGCGGAGCCGCGGAGCCGCCGGGCGCCGAACGCCTGTTCGCGGTGGCCGAGGACATCACCGAGACGCTGCGCCTCGAGCAGGCTCGCCTCGAGGACGCGATCAAGCAGCGCGACATGCTCGTGCGCGAGGTCCACCACCGGATCAAGAACAACCTGCAGGGCGTGGCCGGCCTGCTGCAGCAGAGCGCCTCGAGCCGGCCCGAGCTCGCCGAGCCGCTGCTCGAGGTCGTCGGTCGGATCCAGGCGATCGCGCAGGTCCACGGGCTGCAGGTCCGCGACGGCGAGAGCCTGGTCGCGCGGCGCGTGGTCGGCGCGGTGTTCGACAATCTCGGCCGCACCTTCGGCCTCGCGCTGCCGCTGTCGGTCGACGACGAGTCGATCGACCGCTGGCTGCTGCCCGAGCAGGAGGCGGTGCCGCTCGCGCTGGTCGTCAACGAGCTGGGCACCAATGCGATCAAGCACCGCCAGCCCGGCGCCTCGGTGTCGGTGCGGCTCGAGTCGATCCCCGACGGGATCGCGCTCGAGATCGTGCACCGCGGCAGCCTGCCGGATGCCTTCGACTTCGGCCGGCTCGTGCCCGGACCCTCCGGCCTCGGGCTGGTCAAGGCGCTGCTGCCGCGCCGCGGTGCCCGCCTGGAGTTCGCCCAGCGGGACGCGCAGGTCGCGGCCCGTGCCGAGCTGACCCGCCCCGCGCTGCGCGAGCGCGGCCACGACCTCACCGATTCCCCGAGGCACTCCCGATGACCGATCCGCGCGCGAGCATCCTGGTCTGCGATGACGACCGGCTGGTGCTCGCCACCCTGGTCCACGGCCTGAAGAGCGCCGGCTACGACGTCATCGAGGCCGACAACGGCGACGATGCCATCCTGCTCGCCCGCGAGCGGCGCCCCGACCTCGCGCTGCTCGACATGAGGATGAACGGCAAGACCGGGCTGGACGTCGCTGCCTACCTGCGCGACCACGTCGGCACGCCGTTCATGTTCCTGTCCGCCTTCAACGACGAGCGGATCGTCCGGCAGGCGGTGGAGTTCGGTGCGCTGGCCTACCTGGTCAAGCCGCTCGACGTCCGGCAGATCGTGCCGGCGGTCGAGTCGGCGCTCGCGCGTTCGGGCGTGCGGACCGACCCGCCGGCCGGCGATGCGCCGGCCGCCGGTCCGATGACGATGTCCCCGCAGGTGGCGCCGACCGCACCCTCGCCGTCCGATGCCTTCGGCATCGCGGTGGACCTGATCGAGCGCACCCGCGGGGCGGCCGCCGAGTTGCCGACCGAGGCGATCGCGGTGGGCGTGCTGATGGAGCGCCATCGGCTCGGACCCGCCGGCGCCCGGCGCCTGCTCGCGCAACTCGCCATCGCCCACGGCCGCAGCGACGCCGCCATCGCCGGCGAGATCGTCGCCGCGGCCACGCTGCTCAGCGGGCCGCCTTCTCCCACAGCGTGAAGTAGAAGCGGCTGCCGCGGCCGGGCTCCGACTCGGCCCAGACACGGCCGCCGTGCCGGCGCACGATCCGCTGGACGGTCGCGAGGCCGACGCCGGTCCCCGGGAACTCGGTCGCGCTGTGCAGCCGCTGGAACACGCCGAACAGGCGGTCCGCGAAGCGCATGTCGAAGCCCTCGCCGTTGTCCGACACGCAGTAGACCGCGTCCGGGCCGATGCCGCTGACCGCGAACTCGATCTGCGCGACAGGCTTGCGCGACGAGTACTTCCACGCGTTGCCGAGCAGGTTCTCCAGCATCACCCGCAGCAGCGTCCGGTCGCCCTCGACCTGCATGCCGGGCTGGACGCGGACCGATGCGGCCCGCTGCGGGTCGGCCGCGCGCAGTTCCTCGGCGATCGTGTCCGCGAGCCGCGACAGGTCGACCTGCTCGGGCACGACCGGCTGACCCGACAGCCGCGACAGGCCGAGCAGCGCGTCGATCATCTGCGTCATCCGGGTCGCTGCCGACAGGATCCGCTGCAGGTGGTCGTGGCCGACGCGATCGAGCCGGTCCCCGTAGTCTTCCTGCAGGATCCGCGCGAAGCCCTCGACCACGCGGATCGGTGCGCGCAGGTCGTGCGACACCGTGTAGGTGAACGACTCGAGCTCCTTGGCGGTGACCTCGAGCTCGAGCGTGCGCTCGCGCATCCGGCTGCGCAGCCGTTCGATCGCGCGTCCGTCCTGCTGCAGCCGTTCCTGGTCGGCCGAGCGGTCGTGCATCAGCAGCGCCGCGCAGGGTCGCAGCGCGCTCTCGCCGGGCAGCGGCTCGAGCCGGATCTCGACCGAGCGCGGCTCGCCGTACTTGCGTGCGATGTCGACGTGCAGCCGGGTCTCGCGCCGTGCGCGCAGCGCCGCCTCGAGCGAGCCGACCGCGCCCTGCGACTCCGCGCCGAACAGCGTCCGGCAGGGCAGCTGGCGCAGCTCGCGCTCGGTGCGGTCGAAGAGCCGGCAGGCGGCCGCGTTCGCCCAGATCACCTGCCAGCCGCCGCCTGGCCCGGCCTCGATCCAGACGACCGGTTCGGTGGCGGCGAGCAGCGCGGCGACCGCCAGCCGACGCGCGCGCTCGGCGACGGTCTCCGCGCCCGCGTCGCGCGAGACGCCCGCGTAGCCGACGAAGCGTCCCGTGGCATCGTGCCGCGGCAGGCCGCTGTCGACCGCGACGCGGACCCGTCCGGACGGGTCGACCCAGACCCAGGCGAGATCGGCGAAGGGCTCGCGGCGCGCGATCGCGCTGCGATGGCCGTCCCAGTCGGACGCGTCGAGCGGCATCGCGCCGCCGTCCCAGCGGCAGCTGCCGATCCGCAGCCGCAGCGGCGAGCCGACCGGGCCGTCGTCGACCCGGGTGATGGTGCCGTGCTCGTCCTGCTCCCAGTAGACGTCGCGGGCGAGGCGGTGGAACACGTCGAGCTCGGTGAGCGGTCGAGCGATCCCGCGGCCGGGCTGCAGGGCGGCCGCGGCGGGGTGGGGGGGCGCTTCGCGCCGAGGGGTCGTGGCGCCGGGGGGCGCGACGGAACGTTCCGCGGCGACGTCCGATCGCCGCGTCGCGGTCGCCGACCGCTCCGCGACGCCGCCCGGCTCCGCGGCCTCGACGGCGTCGGGCGGCGGGGCGACGCGCCGGCCCGCCGACAGGAGCCGGCGCGCGGCCACGGTGCCGAGCCCCGCGAGTGCGACCGCCGCCATCGCGAGCACGCCGAGCGGCACCGAGGGGTCAGCGTCGCCCGCGGCGCGCGCAGCCGCGAGCGGCGCACAGCAGGCGAGCGCGGTCGCAGCGCGGACCGCGACGAGCGGGCGCCGGCCGCGTCGGCGGGGCGAGCGGGCGGGAAGTGGGGTCATGCGGATCGGCTGGTCGCAACCTTACCCGAAAAACCGCCGGCCCCGCCCCCTTCGGCTCCGAACCGCCGTCCGTCGGCCGCGGGCGGCCGCGGGTATCGAGTCCCGCGGCGCCGTGCCGACAACCCTGAGGACAACACGTACCCGCGCCTTCGCCGCATGCAGCCTGTCGTTGCCACAACGTCGCCCGCCGTCCTCGCACCCGAGCCTGCACCGCGCGTGCTGCTGGTCGACGCCGACCCCCTGTGCCTGATGCTGACCGCACACGCGCTGCGCGGGCGGGGCTTCGAGGTCGTGGCGCTCGACCGGGGCGAGGACGCGCTCGAGGCGCTGGCGGCCGATCCGTACGACTGCGTGGTCACCGACGTGATCATGCCCGGGCTGGACGGCATCGAGTTCTGCAGGCGGCTGCGCGCGAGCGGGCGCGGCCGGACGGTACCCGTGCTGATGCTGACCTCGCTCGACGACGAGGACGCGACCCGCCGTGCCTGCGAGGCCGGGGCGTCCGACTACTGCATCAAGTCGATCAACTGGACGCTGCTGGGCTGCCGGATCCGACAGCTGCTCCACGTCGGCCGACTCGAGCGGACCGTGCGCGGGCTGGCCGCGGTGGCCGACGCCTCGGCCGAGCCGGCTCGCGACGCGCGCGTCGCCACCTTCGACTGGCTGCCGTCCTCGCGCCGGCTGCGGGCCGGTGCCGATCTGTTCCGGATGCTCGACTGGGTCGACCCACCGCCGCTCGTGGCCGACCGCGTGCTGCTCGCGCTGGCCGATCCGACCGACCGGCGCTCGCTGCGTCGCTCGATGGCGCGGCTGCTCGCCGGCGGCCCGGCGCAGCGGAACGAACTCGAGGTGCGGACCCCGGGTGGGCGCGTGCGCCGCCTCCGGGTCGAGGTCCGACTGGTCGCGACCACGGCCGCGGGCGCGCTCGAGGTGAGCGGCATCGTCCGAGACGTGACCCCGACGCGCACGGCGGATCCGCGGGTGCCCAGGCTCGTCCACCATGACGTGTCGACCGGCCTGCCGAACCGGACGAGCCTGCTCGAGCGCCTGCGGCGGACCGTCGACGGCGACGGGCAGGGCGCGCTCGCCGTCCTGGAGATCGACCGATTCCGCTCGATCGTCGACGCCCTCGGTCAGGAGGCGGCGGAGCGCCTCGTGGTCGAGGTCGCGCACCGGCTGCGTCGCTTCGCTGCGGCCCGTGCCCCCGGCGTGCGGGCCGGCCGCGGTGCCGTCGAGTCGCTCGCCGCGCTGCGCGGCGATGCATTCGCGCTGCTGATGACGGGCCTCGCCGACCGAGGCGAGGCGATCGCGATCGCACGCGCGGCGGCGGACGGGCTGGCCGAGCCGGTTCGCAGCGGCGCCCGCGAGCTGTTCCTGCGGGCCTCCGTGGGCGTGCACCTGTTCGCCGAGGGCGAGTCCGCCGAGCAGCGGCTCGCGCGTGCCGAGTTCGCGCGGCGGGCGGTCTCGGCCGACGGCGGTCATGGCCTGCGCGTCTTCGAACCGGCGCTGGAGGCCGACGGCTTCGATCGCCTGGAGATGGAGCGCGATCTGCACTACGCGCTCGCGCGGGGCGACATGAGCCTGCACTTCCAGCCACAGGTGGACGCGACCGACGGCAGCGTGACCGGCTTCGAGGCGCTGATGCGCTGGACGCACGGCGGGCGTCTGCAGCCGGCGGCGCATTTCGTGCCGGTCGCCGAGGAGACGGGTCTGATCGTGCCGCTCGGCGACTGGGCGATCGGCGCGGCCTGCGACGCGCTCGTGACGCTGCGCGACCGCGGTCATGCCGGCTGCTCGATGGCCGTCAACCTCGCGCCGCGCCAGCTGCGCACCGGCCGGGTCCCCGAGGTGATCGAGCGCGCGCTCGCGGCGCGTGGCCTGGACCCGGCTTCGCTGGAGGTCGAGCTGACCGAATCGGGCGCGATGGGGGACCCCGAGGCCGCGCTCGCCGACCTGGAGGCGCTGCGCGCGATCGGCGTGGGCCTCGCGGTCGACGACTTCGGCACCGGCCACTCGTCGCTCGCCTACCTGACCCGGCTGCCGCTCACCACATTGAAGATCGACCGTGCATTCGTCCGCGACCTGACCGGCTCCGAGCGCAGCCGCGCGGTCGCGCGGACGATCGTGACCCTCGGCAGGACGCTGCAGCTGCGCGTCGTCGCCGAAGGCGTGGAGACGCCGGCGCAGCGCGACGTGCTGCTCGCGCTCGGCTGCACGCAGCACCAGGGCTGGCTCTACGGCCGCGCGGTGCCCCTGGGTGAGGCGATCGCGATGCTCGACGCGCGGGTCGCCGCGTCGCGGACCCCGGAGGTGCAACCGTGAAGACCGCGAACCCCCCGACCCTGACCCGCGCGCAGCAGGTCGTCTCGGCGACCGAGGCGGCGCGCTCCGCGATCCGCTACCTCGCCGACAACAAGCTGGTACCCACGCCGGGCAACTATCGGCGAGCGTGGGCCGAGGTCGGCGGCCCGGCCAGCGGCGCCGACGCCGAACAGGTCGCCCAGGCCGCGGTCCGGCTGCTGACGCAGCGGGCCGAGCCCGGCGAGAGCGGCTACGCCGGCCTGTCGGCAACGGTGCGCGAGCAGCGCTGGACCGAGGCGCTCGCGGCGCTGCTGCACCTGGGCAGGCAGGCGCCGCGCGGGCGTTGGGGCGTGCTGCTGGCGACGGTCGTCGAGGCCGCCGGCCGCTCCGGACGCGAGTGGCCGATGGCCCGGCGCCTCGATGCGATCGCCGCCGCCGCACACGAGAACGAGACGAACGACTCGGCGCTGCGTGCCCAGCTCGAGCTGCTGCTGGTGCAGTGGCGGATGGACCCGCATGGGGTGCAGGGGCCGCCGCCGGTGATCGAGCTCGCGGCCTCGGCATCAGCCTCGGCCGCGGATGCCGGGCAGGGCGGCGCGGTCGATGCGCAGGCGCCGTCGGACGGCGCGGCGCAGGCCGCGCTGCTCGTCGGGCAGCGGGACCTCGCGAAGCTGCGCAAGGTCAACGCCGAGCTGATCGAGATCGTGATGTCGCTGTGCGCGAGCTTCGATGCCATCTCCGACGAGGGCAGCTGGATCCAGTCGCAGGTCACCGCCGTGCGCGACTCCGTCCGCGACGGCGCGGACCGCCGGACCCTGGCGGCGGCGCGCTCGCTGCTGCAGCAGGCGCTGGTCACGCAGCAGTCGGTCTCGCGCAGCCGGCGCGACGCGGTCTCGTCGCTGCGCGAGATGCTGCCTCACCTGGTCCAGCAGATGACCACGCTCGGGACGCATGCGGCCGGCTTCGGCGACACGCTGTCCGACCACCTGCAGGCGATCTCGGGCGCGGACTCGCTCGAGAGCATCGCCGAACGCGTGCGCGGGCTGATCGCCGACGCGTCCGTGGTCCACCAGACCTTCGACGAGGCGCGCCGCGACCTCGACGAGCGCTCGGTACGTGCCGCCGCGCTCGAGAGCGAGGTCGAGCGGCTCGAACGCGAGCTCGCGCAGGCGAGCGAACGGCTGCTGACCGACCACCTGACGCGGACCGCGAACCGGGCCGGTCTCGAGCGCGCGTTCGAGCGTGCGATGTCCGACCTGCGGCGCACCGGCGACCCCCTCGCGATCGCGCTGCTCGACATCGACGACTTCAAGAAGGTCAACGACGCGTTGGGCCACCAGGCGGGCGATGGCGCGCTTCGGCACCTCGCGAGGCTGCTGCAGAGCAAGGTCCGGCCGGGCGACACCGTGGCGCGCTACGGTGGCGAGGAGTTCGTGATCCTGCTGCCGGGGATGACCGACGTGCAGTCCCGCGAGCTGCTGGTCCGGGTGCAGCGCGAGCTGACCCGCGAGGTCTACCTGTACGACACGCGGCAGCTGTTCATCACCTTCTCGGCCGGCACCACCCGCATCGACCTGCAGGACTCCCTCGAGTCGGCGATCGTGCGGGCCGACGACGCGATGTACCAGTCGAAGAATGCCGGCAAGAACTGTGTCTCGATCGCCTGATCTAGTCGATCAGCCCGTTCCTGAGGCAATACGCCGTCAGGTCGGCATTCGACTGCATCGACAGCTTCTCGAGCACCCGTGCCCGGTAGACCGACACGGTCTTCGGCGACAGCGACAGCTCGGTGGCGATGTCGGACAGCCGCTGGCCCGACGCCAGTCGGATCAGGGTCTGGAACTCGCGGTCGGACAGCCGCTCGTGGGGCTTCTCGGCGTCGTCGACCGACAGCCGCGCGGCGAGCGCCTCGGCGATCGCGGGGGTGATGAACTTGCGGCCGGCGTGCAGCGTGCGGATCGCGGCGACGATCTGGGACGGATCGGCCGACTTGTTCAGGTAGCCCATCGCGCCGGCCTTCAGCGCACGGATCGCGTACTGGTCCTCGGGGTACATCGTCAGCACCAGCACCCGGATGCGCTGCGCGTCCTCGGCGAGCGAGTGCAGCACGTCGAGTCCGCTGCGGCCGGGCAGGTTGATGTCCAGGAGCAGCACGTCGAACGGCGTGTCGCGCAGCAGCTGGCGCAGCTCTCCGTAGTCGCCCGCCTCGCCGACGACGCGGATGTCGCCCGCCTCGTTCAGCGAGTCCCGCAGCCCGCGCCGGATCAGCGCGTGGTCGTCGACGATCACGACTCGGATCATGTCTCGGGCTCGTCCATCAGCCGGTGGGCTGCCGATTCGGTCAGCGGGAGGGTCAGCATGACCGCGCCGCGTCGTTCGCCGACGGCCACGTCGAGCCAGCCGTGAACCTGCCGCACGCGCTCGAGCAGACCGCGCAGCCCGAACGAACCGGGCTTGTCGAGGTCGGCCGCGCGGATGCCGATGCCGTCGTCGCTGATCTCGAGGGACAGCGTGTCGCCCTGCACGACCAGGTCGAGCCGCGCGCGGCGGGCCTGCGCGTGCTTGGCGACGTTGGTGAGCGATTCCTGGGCAACGCGGTAGACGACGATCGCGACCTGCTCGGTCAGCTCGACGCGCTCGCGGTTCGTGCTCAGCTGCGCGTCGATGCCGGTGCGGCTCGCGAACTGCGCGACGAGGAACTCGAGCGCGGCGACGATGCCGGCGTCGAGCGCCGGCGGGCGCAGGTTGCGCAGCAGGCGCTGGACGGCGAGCACCGCCTGGTTCAGCGTGTCGAGACCCTGGCGGGCGCGGGCGCGGACCGCGTCCTCGCCGTGCCGCTCGATCCACGACAGGTCGAAGCGCAGGGCGGTCAGCATGCCGCCGACGTCGTCGTGGACCTCGCGGGCGATCGCGGCGCGTTCGTCCTCGACCGCCTGCTGCAGGTGGTCGGTCAGCGCACGGAGCCGGCGCTCGGACTCGGCGAGCGCCTGCTCGGCGCTCGCGCGCTCTCGGCGCGCGGCCGCCGCCGACAGCGCGTTGCGCAGCGCCGGCCCGAGCCGCGCGAGGCGACCCTTGATCAGGTAGTCGTCGGCACCGGCCTGCATCGCCGCGACCGCTGCTTCCTCGCCGATGGTCCCGGAAACGATCAGGAAGGGCCCGTCGAATCCCGACGACCGGACGATCCGCAGCGCCTCGCCGCTGGAGAACCGCGGCAGGTGATGGTCGGACACGACCGCGTCCCAGCCCCCGGCGGCAAGCGCCGCGTGCAGCCCGGATTCGTCCTCGACGCGCTCGGCATGCGGCTCGAAGCCCTGCCTGCGCAGCGCCCTCAGCAGCAGTTCGTGGTCGAGCTCGGAGTCCTCGACGACCAGCAGCCGCAGCACCTGCGCGGCGGTGTCCGGACCGTCGGTCGGCTGGGACGAATTGGCTGGATGCACCCGGCTTTATCTGCGGTTGGGCGGCCCGGGGCCGCACTGAGAATTCTTCGGACAGGTGCGGATGTATGCGTTCCGATGTTAGCACGCAGGAACACCCGCGATTCCAACGGCGGTCAAGCGCGATGAGCGATCAACAACCATACGAAGTCAACGACGGCGGCGACGCCGGCGCGGTGGTGGATGCCCGCCTCGCGGCCGACATGCAGGACGAGCTGCTCGCCGCGGGCACGGAGCTCGAACGGCTCGAGCGGCTGCTGTCCGATGCAGTGGACCAGCTGCTCGACCGGTTCGGCCGGGCACACGCGCTCAGCGCGGATATCGACGAGGCACACCGGCCGGCGCTTGCCGCCGAGCTGCGGGCGGCGATGACCGCGCTGCAGTTCCAGGACATGGCCTCGCAGCTGATCGCGCACTCGCGCCGTCGGGTCGCTTCGGTGGCCGACTGCCTGGGCAACGCGGCGGTAGGCGGCGAGGACGGCGCCGAGGTGCAATGGGTCGGCCGGGCGTGCCCGGTCGCACAACGTGCAGTGGATGCGGGCTCGGTCGAGCTCTTCTGAGGAACCGGAGATGGGTATGCGTTCGATTCTGGCAGTGGACGATTCGGCGTCGATGCGCCAGATGGTGTCCTTCACCTTGCGCAGCTCGGGCTACGAGGTGATCGAGGCCGTCGACGGCCAGGACGCCCTCGACAAGATCGGCGACAAGCAGGTGGACCTGGTCCTGACCGACCAGAACATGCCGAGGATGGACGGGCTGACGCTGATCAAGCAGCTGCGCGTCCAGGACCGCTTCAAGCGGACCCCGATCCTCGTGCTGACGACCGAGTCCAGCGACGAGATGAAGCTGGCCGGGCGGGCCGCAGGAGCGACCGGCTGGATGGTCAAGCCCTTCGACCCCGCGCGCCTGCTCGAGGTCATCGGCAAGGTCCTGCCCCAGTGAACCCCATGAGGCCGCGATGAGCGACATCCAGACATCCGGGTCGGCCGGCGCGTTCGACCTGTCGCAGTTCCATGGCGTCTTCTTCGAGGAGGCGGGGGAGAACCTCGCCAACATGGAGACGCTGCTGCTCGCGCTCGACATCGAGACCGCCGACGACGAGTCGCTGAACGCGATCTTCCGCTGCGCGCACTCGATCAAGGGCGGCGCGGCGACCTTCGGCTTCCAGGACGTCGCCGACCTGACGCACGTGATGGAGACGCTGCTCGACAAGCTGCGTCGGCACGAGCTGGCGGCGACCACCGGGATGATCGACACGCTGCTCGAGTCGGGCGACGTGCTGAAGACCCTGCTGGCCAACCACCAGGCTGGCGGCGGCGTGTCGGTCGACAGCTCCGAGCTGGTCGCGCGGATCGGGGCGCTCGCCAATGGCGAGGCCGCGGCCGCGCCGATGGTTGCGCCGACGCCGGCGCCTGCCGACGCCCCGACGGCCGCGCCGGCTGCGCTGCCCGAGGCGAGCGCGCTGCCCGAGGTGACGCTGCCCGAGGCGAGCGCCCTGCCCGAGGTGACGCTGGCCGATGGCGAGCGCCTGCTGTCGATCACCGTCGGGCCGCTCGCGCAGCCCTCGGCGGCCGACCACCTCGCCGAGCTGTTCTCGGAGATTCCCGGCCTCGGCCGGATCGACCCGCTCGACGGCGGCACGGCCGACGCCCAGGGCCTGCGGCGCTTCCGCGTCGTGACCGCGTCGCCCGACGAAGAGCTGCTCGACCTGTTCTCCTTCCACGTCGCCCGCGAGCAGGTGCGCATCGAGGCCGGCGGCGCACCCGCGGCCGCCGCGCCGGTCGTCGTACCCGCGGCGCCGGTCGCCGCGCCCAAGGCCGCGCCGAAGGCCGCGCCCGCGCCCAAGGCGGCGAAAGAGGGCAGCGACTTCGGCTTCTTCGACGACCTGCCCGAACCGGCCGCTGCCGCGCCCGAGGCGGCGCCGGTCGTGGCCGCGCCGCAGCCCGCGACGAGCGCTGCCGCGTCCGCCGCGAAGGCGCCTGCCCGCGCGGCCGAGAAGCCGGCCGCCGGCGGTGGCCTCGAGAGTTCGACGATCCGCGTGCCGATCGAGAAGGTCGACCAGCTGATCAACCTCGTCGGCGAGCTGGTGATCACGCAGGCGATGCTCGCGCAGACCGGCAGGGGACTCGATCCCGTCACGCACCAGGCGATGGGCACGGGCCTGAGCGACCTCGAGCGCAACACGCGGATGCTCCAGGAAGCGGTGATGGCCATCCGGATGATCCCGATGGCGGTCGTGTTCAACCGGTTCCCGCGGATGCTGCGCGATCTCGCGTCCAAGCTCGGCAAGCAGGTCGATCTGCAGACCGTCGGCGAGGACACCGAGCTCGACAAGGGCCTGATCGAGAAGATCACCGACCCGCTGACCCACCTCGTGCGCAACGCGGCCGATCACGGCATCGAGTCGCCCGAGGACCGTGTCGCCGCCGGCAAGCCGGCGCAGGGCAAGGTGACGCTCGCAGCCTCGCACCAGGGCGGTTCGATCGTCATCGAGGTCCGCGACGACGGACGCGGGCTGAACCGCCAGAAGCTGCTGAAGAAGGCGGCCGAACGCGGCCTGCCGGTCCACGACCAGATGAGCGACCAGGAGGTCTACGGGCTGATCTTCGAGCCCGGCTTCTCGACGGCCGCCCAGGTCACCGATGTCTCCGGCCGCGGCGTCGGCATGGACGTCGTCAAGCGCAACATCACCTCGCTCGGCGGATCGGTCGAGATCGACTCGACCGAGGGCCGCGGGATGCGCGTGTCGGTGCGGCTGCCGCTGACGCTGGCGATCATGGACGGCATGTCCGTCGGCGTCTCCGCGGAGACCTACATCGTGCCGCTCGCGTCGGTGGTGGAGTCGATCCACCTGTCGGCGAGCGACGTGAAGTCGATCGGCGGCACCGGCCGCGTGGTCGAGGTCCGCAACGAGTACCTGCCGCTGCTCGCGCTCGACGACCTGTTCGCCGTGCCCCGCAAGGAGCCGGCCGGCGACGGGATCATGATCGTCATCGAGGCCGAGGGCGGGCGCATCGCACTCATCGTCGACGAGCTGATCGGCCAGCACCAGGTGGTCGTCAAGAACCTCGAGGCCAACTACCGCAAGGTGCCGGGCGTGTCCGGCGCGACCATCCTCGGCGATGGCCGGGTGGCACTGATCCTCGACGTGTCGTGGCTCGTCCGCCGCGCGCGTCACTGAAGCCCCTTCCAGGACGGAGAGACCATGGCTGCATACGACCGGGACCACGACGCGGCGCGCGCCGCACATCCTCGCGAATACCTGACCTTCCGTCTCGGCGAGGAGGAATACGGCATCGACATCCTCAAGGTCCAGGAGATCCGGGGCTACGAGCAACCGACCCGTATCGCCAACGCGCCCGCGTTCATCAAGGGCGTGGTGAACCTGCGCGGGGTGATCGTCCCCATCGTCGACCTGCGACTGAAGTTCAACCTCGGCTCGGCCGAGTACAACGACTTCACCGTCGTGATCATCCTGAACCTGGGTGCGCGCGTGGTCGGGATCGTCGTCGACTCGGTGAGCGACGTGATGGAGCTCACGCCCGAGCAGATCCGGCCGGCGCCGGAGGTGGGTGCGGCGGTCGACGCCGACTTCATCACCGGCCTGGGCACGCTCAACGACCGGATGCTGATCCTGATCGAGATCGAGCGGCTGATGAGCGCGGCCGACATGGCGCTCGCCGAGCAGCCCGCCTGAGGCGGGGGGTCCGACCCGAACGGCCGCGCCGGCCCAGGGTCGGCGCGGTCCCTCCGACGAGCCCCGGACTGCGTTCCCCGAAGCATCCGGTCCACCGGATCCCGGCGCGCTGCGCAAGGGCGGCGGGCCGGCCGAGCATCACGGCATTCCACGCGGCAGACCGCAACGACCCGGACTCCGGTCCTCCCACCACGCGACGACGATCACAACCATGAAACTGCGCGCGAAGCTCCTCCTGCTGCCGGCCATCGGCAGCGTCTCGCTGCTCGCCGTCTGCATCCTGGTGACGATGATGCAGTTGCGGGCGAACAGCGAGCTCGAGACGCTGGCCGACGTGCGCTTCGGCGCCTACGCGAAGGCGTATCGGATCCAGGGCGAGCTGTCATCGATGCAGGGCGAGGCCTACCGGACCATCCTGTGGATCGACACGCTGCAGGACTCGGTGGTCAAGGGCCGTCGCGAGGCGCTCTCCAAGCGCGGTGCCGCGCTGGTCTCCGAGATCGGGGTGCTGCGGGGCGACGCGGTCGGCGAGGTCGCCGGTCGCCTCGACGCGCTGAGCGCCGCCACCGGCAAGTACGTCAAGGCGGTCGACGAGGCGATCGACCTCGCGTCGGCGAATGCGGCGACCGGAGGGGCCGCCATGCAGGCCGCCGACGCGTCCCATGCGGTCTCCTCGAAGCTCGCCGCCGAGGTGGTCGAGGCCGAGCGGGCGGCCGCCACGGCCTCGGTCGTCGAGGCCAAGTCCCGCGACCGCCGGAACCTCGGCATCCTGTGGGCGGCGACGGTGGCCGCGCTGGTCGCCGCGTTCGCCTTCTCGTGGGTGTTCAATCGCCGCCTGCTCCAGCCGCTGAACGCGGCGCGCGAGGCGGCCGACTCGATCGCCGCGGGCAACCTGCGCCTGAACCTGCCCGAGCCGCCGGCCGACGAGATCGGCCAGCTGATCTCGGCGCTCAAGCGGATGGCGGCGCACCTGTCGTCGACGATCGGATCGATCAAGGCCTCGGGCGAGCAGATCGCCACGGCGTCGACCGAGATCGCCGTGGGCAACAACGACCTCAGCCGGCGCACCGAGCAGCAGGCCGCGAGCCTGCAGCAGACCTCGAGCAGCATGGCGCAGCTGACCGGCACGGTCGCCACCAACGCCGACAATGCCCGCCAGGCGAACCAGCTGGCGCTCGGCGCCTCCGAGGTCGCGCGTCGCGGCGGCGACGTCGTCGAGCAGGTGGTGGCGACGATGGGCGAGATCAGCGAGAGCTCGCGCAAGATCGTCGACATCATCTCCGTGATCGACGGCATCGCGTTCCAGACGAACATCCTCGCGCTGAACGCGGCGGTCGAGGCCGCCCGCGCCGGCGAGCAGGGCCGCGGTTTCGCGGTCGTGGCCGGCGAGGTCCGAAGCCTCGCGCAGCGCAGCGCCGAGGCGGCTCGCCAGATCAAGGGGCTGATCACCGACAGCGTCGAGCGCGTCGACTCCGGCAGCCGCCTGGTCAAGGACGCCGGCGAGACGATGGCCGAGATCGTGACCTCGGTACGCCGCGTGACCGACATCATCGGCGAGATCTCGTCGGCGACCGGCGAGCAGAGCACCGGCATCGGGCAGGTGAACACCGCGGTCGGGCATCTCGACCAGATGACGCAGCAGAACGCCGCGCTGGTCGAGCAGAGCGCCGCCGCCGCCGAGAGCCTCAAGGAGCAGGCCCGCCTGCTCGCCCAGGCGATCGATGCGTTCCGCCTGGATGGCGCGCCGACCGTCCCGGCGCCGGACCTCGGTCCGGGCACTGCCCGCGCGGATCGGATCGAGCCTTCGATCGTCGATGCGGAGGTCCGGCCGTCCGATGCCGGCATCGCGTCGCCGCGGTCGACCGCGTCGACCCCGGCCACGTCGCGGAAGCCGGCCGCCGCGGCGCCGAAGCGGACCCTGTCGCAACCCGCTTCGCCGAAGCCGGCCGCCTCGCGGTCCGCTTCGCCGAAGCCGGCCGCGTCCCGGCCCATGTCGTCGAAGCCGGCCGCGGCGCCGAAGCCTGTCGCAGTGTCGAAGCCGGCCGCCCCGCAGCCGGTGGCGTCGAAGCCGGCCGGCCCGCAGCCCGCGGCGTCGACGTCCGCTGCGCCGTCCCGCCCCGCGTCGTCGACCGCGCGCCCGGTGTCGCCGAGCCCGGCCGCGAAGCCCGCGGCCGCCGAGGTCCGGCCGTCCGGAGCGCCGTCGAGCCCGACGCCGCCCGCCGCCGCGCGGCCTGCGGCGCCGAAGCCGCCGGCGCCGGCCGCGAAGGTCCCGGACGACGACTGGGAAGAGTTCTGAGTCCCCGCACGCACCGCCGGGCCCCGTCCCGGCGGATGCGTGTCCGGCCCCTCGGCCATCCGCGAACCACCGGCCCCCGAACGACACCCTGGCTGCACCGATGACCCGCTGTTCCGTCCGTCCCGTCCCGTCGCCCGACGTCCCGCCGCCCGCCTCGCCGCGCGCGGCCTGCTGAAGGAGTCGCCCCCATGGCCTCGTCCGCCACGGTGCTCGGCACCGAGATCGCGCTCGCGCCCGGCGACTTCGAGCGCGTGCGCCGACTGATCAAGGAACGCGCCGGCATCCACCTGCAGCCGAGCAAGCAGAGCATGGTGCAGGGCCGCCTCGCGCGGCTGCTGCGCGAGCACGCGCTGCCGAGCTACTCGGCGCTGCTCGAGGCCGTCGACCGCCCGAACTCGCCGCTGTGGCAGCCGTTCGTGAACGCGCTGACCACCAACCTGACCTCGTTCTTCCGCGAGTCCTACCACTTCCCGCTGCTCGCCGAGTTCCTGCAGAAGCATCGCGGCCCGGTCCGCATCTGGTGTGCGGCGGCGTCGACCGGCGAGGAGCCGTGGTCGCTCGCGATGACCGCGCTCGAGACGCTGGGCAGCGGCGCGCAGGTCTCGATCTTCGCGTCCGACATCGACACCGACGTGCTGCGCACCGCGCGGGCGGGCGTCTATCCGGTGGACGGCGACAAGGGCCTGGACTCGGCGCGGCTCAGGCGCTGGTTCCTCAAGGGCACGGGCTCGAACGCCGGCCTGATGCGGGTGCGACCCGAGCTCTCGCGGATCGTCGAGTTCGGCCAGATCAACCTCGTCCACGACACGCTGCGCTTCCCGCAGCCGTTCGACGTCGTGTTCTGCCGCAACGTGATGATCTACTTCGACGCACCCACCCAGCGCACGGTGCTCGGGCGGATCCACGCCAGCATGCGACCGGGCGGGCTGCTGTTCGTCGGCCACTCGGAGAACTTCTCGTCCCAGTCCGACCTGTTCACGCTGCGCGGCAAGACCGTCTACGAACGACTCGTCGAGCGGACCGTTAGGGAACCCGAATGCATCCGATGACGCCCCCGCCGCCGCTGCGCCAGACAGCGCCGGGCCTGTTCGCCAAGCCCTCGGACCGCATCCGCGCGCTGCGCGAGGGGCCGGCGAAGGAGTACGAGGCCCGCACCTTCTACTACGACGCCTCGTTCAAGGTCGACGCGGTGAAGATCCTGCCCGGCGAGTACTTCGTCCACGACAGCGACGACCTGCTGCTGATGACGGTGCTGGGCTCGTGCGTGGCCGCCTGCCTGGTCGATCGCGTGGCGCGGATCGGCGGAATGAATCACTTCATGCTGCCCGACGGCGGCACCGCCGGACGCTACGGCGCCTACGCGATGGAGCTGCTGATCAACGAGATGATGAAGCGCGGCGCCAGGCGCGAGCGGCTGGAGGCGAAGGTCTTCGGCGGCGGCCAGGTGATGCGGAACTTCTCGACGATCAACGTCGGAGAGCAGAACGTGAAGTTCATCGAGCAGTTCCTCGCGGCCGAGCGGATCACGATCGTCTCGCGCGACGTGCTCGACATCCACCCGCGCAAGGTCTGCCTCTTCCCGGGCAGCGCCCGCGCGCTGTGCAAGAAGCTCGCGTCGACCCAGGCCGACGCGATCGGCACCGAGGAGTCGGCATTCCGCGGCCGACTCGCGAAGCAGCCGGCGGCGAACACGGCCGGCAGCGTCGAGCTGTTCTGAACGCGGACACGGAGACCAAGATGAGCAAGATCCGGGTGGTGGTGGTCGACGACTCGGCCCTGATCCGCAGCCTGCTGTCGAGCCTGATCAACGCGCAGCCCGACATGGAGTGCATCGGTGCCGCGAACGACCCGTACATGGCGCGCGAGATGATCCGGAACCTCAATCCGGACGTGATCACGCTCGACGTCGAGATGCCCCGGATGGACGGGCTCGACTTCCTGGAGAAGCTGATGCGGCTGCGGCCGATGCCGGTCGTGATGGTCTCGACGCTGACCGAGCGGGGGGCCGACACCACGCTGCGCGCGCTCGAGCTGGGCGCGGTGGACTTCGTCGCGAAGCCGCGGATCGGCATCGCGCAGGGTCTTCAGGAGATGGCGGCCGAGATCTCGGACAAGCTGCGCACCGCTGCGCGCGCGCGGATCGCGCGGCGCACCGCGGCGCCGCCGGCGCCGCCGTCGTCGGCGCCGCGCGCCGCGGGCGGCGCGCTGCAGTCGGCGCCGGGTGCGCCGCCGCTGGTGAAGCCGGTGCCCACCACGTACTCGCGCGCGTCGACCGAGAAGATCGTCGCGATCGGCTCGTCGACGGGCGGCACCGAGGCGCTGCGAGAGGTGCTGACCCAGCTGCCGGCCGACTTCCCGGCGGTGCTGGTCACCCAGCACATGCCGCCCGGCTTCACGAAGAGCTTCGCCGACCGGCTGAACTCGCTGTGCAGGATGCACGTGAAGGAAGCCGAGCACGGCGAGCGGGTGCTGCCGGGGCACGTCTACATCGCGCCCGGCGGCCGGCACATGGCGCTCGTCCGAAGCGGTGCGAACTACATGGTCGAGATCGAGGACGGCCCGCCGGTGAACCGGCACAAGCCTTCGGTGGACGTGCTGTTCCGCTCGGTGGCCCGTCACGCCGGCTCGAACGCGATGGGCGTGATGCTCACCGGGATGGGCCGGGACGGTGCCGACGCGATGAAGGACATGCGCGACGCCGGCGCCTACAACATCGCGCAGGACGAGGCGACCTCGGTGGTCTACGGGATGCCGCGCGAGGCCGCGGCGGTGGGCGCAGTCCACGAGGTGCTGCCGCTGGGCAAGATCGGCTCGCAGCTGCTCGGACAGGTGAGGGCGGCCGGCCCGGCGCTGACGCGGGTGTGACGCGGCGGGCGCGGCGCCCGGCCGGGCGCCGCGTTCAGGTCCCGAACATCGTGAAGAGGCGACCCAGGCCGTCGGCCAGTGGCCGCTCGAGCCACGGCAGCCCCACCACCAGCAGCACCATGCCGACGCCGATGGTGATCGGGAAGCCGATCGAGAACAGGGTCAGCTGAGGCGCCACCCGCGACATCACGCCCAGCAGCAGGTTCACGAAGAGGATGAGCGCGAGGAAGGGCAGGGCGATCAGCAGCCCCAGCGCGAACACCTCGGCGCCGAGCGCCACCGGGTCGAAGCGGCCGGCGAACTCGAAGGGCACGCGCCCGACCGGCAGCGTGGTGAAGCTGCGCAGCGTCGCCGCGATCAGCAGCAGCGGGCCGTTCAGCGCGACGAACATCAGCGTCGCCATGGTGTTCATGAAGGAGCCGACCGGGGTGCCGGTGCCGCCCTGCGGGTCGAAGAAGCCCGCGAAGGACAAGCCCATCTGCAGTCCGATCACCTCGCCGGCGAGGTCGAACGCGGCGAACACGAGGCGCGCGGCGAAGCCGATCGCCAGCCCGACGCAGACCTCCTGGGCGATCCAGCCGAGGCCGGCGAGCGACACCAGGTCGCCGCCGACGGGCAGGGCGACCGACGGCGCGATCGTGGCGGCGAGCACCAGCGACAGCCCGATCCGCGCGCGTGCGGGCACCGCGCGGATCGACAGCACCGGCGCGGCGCTGAACAGCGCGAGGATCCGGAAGAACGGCAGCAGGAAGGCCGCCATCCACGCCTGCAGCTGCGCGTCGGAGAAGGCGACCACATCCGCCTCAGCCGCCGGTGATCATCTGCGGAATGCCGATGATCGTCCTCTGCAGGTAGTCCACCAGCGTGGCGATCATCCACGGGCCGATCACGATCAGCGTCACCGCGACCGCGATCAGCTTGGGCAGGAAGCTCAGCGTCTGCTCGTTCATCTGCGTGATGGCCTGGAAGAAGCTGATCACCAGGCCCACGCCGAGCGCCACCAGCAGCAGCGGCGCCGACACGATCAGCATCAGCTCGAGCGCCTGGCGCCCGACGGTGACGACGGTCTCCGGACTCATCGCGCGCCGACCCTCATCCGAAGCTCGCCACCAGCGAGCCGACCATCAGGCTCCAGCCGTCGGCGAGCACGAACAGCATCAGCTTGAACGGCAGCGCGACCAGCACCGGCGAGAGCATCATCATCCCCATCGACATCAGCACCGACGCGACGATCATGTCGACGATCAGGAAGGGCACGAAGACCAGGAAGCCGATCTGGAACGCGGTCTTCAGCTCGCTGGTGACGAACGACGGGATCAGCACCCGCATCGGCATCTTCTGCGGCGTGGTCTGCGGGTCGACCTTCGCGATCCGCGCGAACAGCGCCAGGTCCGACTCGCGCGTCTGCTTCAGCATGAAGGCCCGCAGCGGGTCGCTGCCGCGCTCGAGCGCGACGTCGAAGCTCATCTTCGCTTCGCTGTACGGCTTGTAGGCGTCCTGGTAGATCTTGTCGAGCGTCGGACCCATCACGAACAGGGTGAGGAACAGCGACAGCCCGACGATCACCTGGTTCGGCGGCGTGGTCTGCAGGCCCATCGCCTGGCGCAGCAGCGACAGCACGATGACGATCCGCGTGAAGCTCGTCATCAGCAGCAGCATCGCCGGCAGGAACGACAGCGCGGCGAACGCGAGCATCGTCTGCACGGGCAGCGAGTAGGTCGTGCCGCCGCCGCCGCCGGCGGGACGCGCCTCGACCGAGAAGACGTTCTGCGCGAGCGCAGGCGCGGCCGCGGCGAGCAGCGCGAGCCCGGCGCCGGCCGCGAGCGCACGACGCGATCGGATTCGGTCAGCCATGGCGCTTGAGCCTGTCGAGCATCTGGGCGAAGGGATTCGGCGGGAAGCCCGCGGACGGGCCGGCCGGCGGCGTCGGACCCGCGGCCTGCGGCGGCGTCCCGCCCTCGGGGGCGGGGCCGAGCTCGGCGAGCATCGTGATCGACTGGCCGGTGACACCGAGCAGCCAGCGTCGGCCGTCGGTCTCGACGACCACGACGCGCTCGCGCGGGCCGAGGGTCAGGCCACCGGCGAGCGTCACCAGCCGCACCGTGCCGGCGGGACCGGCCTGCAGGCGCTTGAGCGCCCACAGCGCGAGCGGGATCAGCGCGATGACGGCGACGAAGGCGCCGATCGCGGGCCAGACCGAGGGTGCGTCCTGCATGTCAGGTCCGGTTCAGCCGGCGCACGCGCTCGGACGGGGTCACGATGTCGGTCAGGCGGATGCCGAACTTGTCGTTCACCACCACGACCTCGCCCTGGGCGATCAGGCAGCCGTTGACCAGCACGTCCATCGGCTCGCCGGCCAGCGCGTCGAGCTCGATCACCGAGCCCTGTGCGAGCTGCAGGATGTGCTTGATCGGGATCCGCGTGCGGCCGAGCTCCACCGTCAGCTGGACGGGGATGTCCAGGATCATGTCGATGTCCTGGCGCGCCGCGCCCCCGGCCGCGCCCGCGCCGAGCGCGGGAAACAGGTGCTCCGCGCTCTCGACGCGCTCGGCCGTCGCGAGCGCGCCGGACATGCCGCCATCGTCGTCGGGCTTCTGCTCGGCCAGCGCGGCCGCCCACTCGTCGGCGAGGGCGTCCTGGTCACCGCCGGGGGCGGGCGTGTCGGTGCTCATCGGGGGCTCCGTCGGAAGGGGGCGGTGCGCGTCAGGGCTGGGCCTGCTGCGGCATGCTGAGGAAATCCTGGATGCGGATCGCATAGCGGCCGTTCGACGTGCCGTAGCGGCACTCGAAGACCGGCACGCCGTCCGATTTCACGGTGACGGTGTCCTTCAGCTCGAGCTCGATGAAGTCGCCCGGCTTGAGCGCCATCAGCTCGCCCACCGTCGCGTGCGCATGGCCCAGCTCGGCCGTCAGGTCGATCTCTGCCACCTTGATCTGCTGCGTCAGCAGGCTCACCCAGCGCTTGTCGGTCTCCATCGAGTCGCCCTGCAGCGTCGAGTAGAGGGTGTCGCGGATCGGCTCGAGGGTGGAGTAGGGGATGCAGATGTGCAGCTCGCCACCGAGCTCGCCGATCTCCAGCGAGAAGGTGGTCGTCACGACGATCTCGCCCGGCGTCGCGATCGTCGCGAACTGCGGGTTCATCTCCGAGCGCGCGTACTCGAGGCTGAGCGGATAGATCCCGTTCCAGGCCTTTCGGTACTCGTCCAGCGTCACGTCGAGCATCCGCTGGATGATCCGCTGCTCGGTCGCCGAGAAGTCGCGGCCCTCGATCCGGTACTGCATCCGGCCGTTGCCGCCGAACAGGTTGTCGATGACGGTGAAGACCAGCTTCGGGTCGCAGATCACCAGGCCGTTGCCGCGCAGCGGCTTGACCGCGACGATGTTGATGTTCGCGGGCACCGCGATGCCGCGCAGGAACGCGCTGTACTTCTGCACCTTGATCGGCCCGACCGAGATCTCGGGGTTGCGGCGCATGAAGTTGAAGAGGCCGATCCGCAGGTTCCGCGCGAAGCGTTCGTTGATGATCTCGAGCGTGGGCATCCGCCCGCGGACGATCCGCTCCTGCTTCGCGAGGTCGTACGGGATCGGTCCGCGGGGACCGTCGGCGGCCGCGGCGGGCGCATCGTCGACCCCCTCGAGGAGGGCGTCGACTTCATCCTGGGAGAGGAACTGCTCGGCCATGGTCGGTCACTGCACCAGGAAGGACGAGAAGTGCACCTGCGCCACCGGGTTCGGCGCGGGCTCGGCCTTCTTCGGCTTCGGCTTGTCCTTCTCCTTCTCCTTCTTCTTTGCCTTGTCGCCGTCCTTGGTCTTCACCTTCGGGGGCGGGTCCTCCTCCTCCTGCTCCACCTCGGCCTCGGGGGACGGCGGTGTCCAGCCGAGCGGCTTGGCCGCGGCGAGCGCGATCTCGGCGGCGAGCGCCTCCTTGCCTTCGCGGGTGGTCAGCTGGTTGGCGAGCTTCGAGGAGACGAGCAGCAGGATCTGGTTGCGCACCGCCGGCATCTTCGCGGTCAGCTTCGCCTCGGCGTCCTTGTCCTCCATCTCGAGGACGACGCCGATCTGCGCGTAGCGCTCGGTGTCGCGGTCGGCGAGGTTGACGACGAAGTTCTCGAGCGTCGCGAAGACGCGCAGCGCGCGGCGCTTCTCCTCGGCCTTCGCGGCCGCGACCGCCTCGTCCTGCTCCGAGCGCGGCTTGAGGAAGTACCAGGCGGCGCCGCCGCCGCCAGCCAGCAGCAGCACGGCCGCCAGCGCGACGACCAGCATCTTCTTGCCCTTCTTCTTGGGCGGGGCGTCCGGAGTGTCGGCGGCGTCGCTCATGCGATCTCCGTCAAGGTCGGGAAGGGCTCGGCGTGGGGCACGAACCGATCTTCGCAATCCTTGAGGCCGTCGAAGCACGGATAAGGCGGGCGTGCACCCGCCTCTTCGCCGGATGCGTCCGGACGGGGGAGGCGCGAGGCCGAGCGCGACCCCGGACCGGCCGGATGCGCGTGGCGGCGCGCCCGGGCGGGCGTCAGGCGAACAGGTCGACGCGTCCGGCGCGCGCGCCGCGCGCGGGCGCGGCCGCCGGCGCGCCCGGCTCGCCGCCGGCCGCGAGCGTCGAGACCAGCGTCCCGCGGCCGTCGCCGCGCGGCGGCCGGCCGCGGCCGCCGTCGCCCTGCGCGGCGCGCCCGGAGCCGGCGTCGATCATCGCGCCGCCGAGCTGCAGGCCCTGCGACGACAGCATCTCGCGCAGCCGCGGCAGCGCCTGCTCGATCGCGCCGCGGGTCTCGGCCTGGGCGGCGATCACGCTCATGGTCGCGGCATCGCCGTCGATCGACAGCTCGATGCGGATCGGGCCGAGGTCCTGAGGGTTGAGCGTCAGCTCGGCACCCTGCAGGCCCTCGCGGACCATCCAGGTCACGCGTTCGGAGAACGCGTCGGCGAAGCGCGGATCCTGGACGGGCACGGTGACCGGAAAGCTCGGCGTCGGCGCGGCGGACTCCGCGATCGGCTGGCCGACGTCCGGCAGGGCGACCGGCGGCAGTGCTGCGGCGACCGACGGCTGGCCCGGGCTCGGTGCGGCCGAGTCCACGGCCGCCTTCAGCCGTTCGCCGAACGCGCGCCGCGCGTCGACCGGATCGGTGCCCGCGGCGGGCGCGGCCGCGCCCGCCGTCATGGTCGCATCGGCCGCGGCGCTCGCGCGGGCGCCGCCCGCCGCGGCATGGACCGTGGCGCCATGGCTGCGTCCGGCGCCCTGGGCCGCGCCGCTGCCCGGCGGCGGCGGCGACGGCGGGCCGCCGGTGGCGGCGCGCGCCGCGATTTCGAGTCCGGGCGGCAGTCCGTCGGCACGGGTGACCGCGGGCGCGCCCGCGTCGTCGGCGAGCCCCGCGCCACGTCGGCCACGGGCGGCGGCGGCCGTCCCGCCGGTGCCGTCGGCGATGGCGCCCGGTTGCGGGTCGGCGCCCGTGCGGACGTCGGCGGCGCCGGCCCGCGGCTCCGGGACGGCGACGGCCTCGCGCGGGTCGGCGGCACCGGCGGGGCCGGCGGTACCGTCCGCGCGCTCGGCAGCGCGTGTGCCCGGCCGCGTCGGGTCAGAGGCGGCTCGGGCGACGCCTTCGCCCTCGCCTGCGCTCCGGCCTTCGACGGCGCCGGCTGCGCCGCCCGCGGGCCCCGGCGCATGCCGGCCGCGGCCATGCGCGGCGTGCGGCGCGTCGGGACCGGCGGATCCGTCGGTCACCGGCGCGTCTGCGACGGTCGCGGCGGCGTCGGCGGCGTCGGCGGTCAGCGCGGCCGCGGCCGTGGCCGCAGCGGCGGCCGCAGCCTCGGCGGTCGGCGTCACGAGGCCGTCGGGTCCTCCCGGCAGCGGATACCGGCCGGCACCGGCGGCCATGGGCCCGACGCCGCCGTCCGCCGCATCGGCGGCCGCGTCGACACCGCGGGCGCCCCGCGGCGGGAGACCGTCGATCGTGCCCTCCGGCCCGGCGGCGCGGCCGCCGGCGTTGCCTGCTGCGCGCGCGAGGCCCTCCGCGCGGGCGCGCTCGGCGGCCTGGGCCGCGACCCGGGCCCGGGCCTGCGCGAGCGCCTGGGCGCGGGCGTGTGCGGCCGTGTGGGTATGCGCCGGCGCGACCGGGGTCTCGCCGGGCCCCTCGCGGCCGTCGGCCCCGGCCGGGTCCGCGGCCGGGTCGGTGCCGGGCTCGCGCTCGGCGGGCCCGGCGTCGGCGGCCTGCTTCGCCGCCGGACGGGAGGCCTGCTGCGCGGCCGGCGCGGGACGCGGCGCGATCGCGTCGCCAGCGCCGTCGGCGGCCGACAGTACCGCAGCGAAGCTGGGCGAGCCGTTCGGCGCGCCGCCCGGCATGCCGAACGAGGCGCCGCCGGCGCGTGGCGGGGCGGAAGACGAGGGAAGGACGGCGTCGAGGGCCATGTCAGCGTTCCTTGCCCGGTCGGCGCCGGGCGGCGAGGTTCGTCGCGAATTCATCGAGTGCGCGCTGCTCGCGGCGGGCCGCCACGGCGGCCGCCTGGCGCGCGCGCCGGGTCTCGAGTGCCTGCAGCGCGGTCAGCCGGCGCTGCCGGTCCACGAGCGCGGTATCGCGCAGCTGCGCGTCGGACGCACGGTCGGCGTGCTGCCGGTACTGCTGGTGGATCGCCTGCACGAGCTTCGCGTCGAACTGCCCGGCCGACGCGAGCTGCGCGACGCCGACCGATGCGCCGTTGCGCACCGGCGCCCGGCCGAGCGACTCCTCGCGGTAGTCGGTCAGCGTGCGCAGCGTCGCCGCCGCGGCATCGCGCTCGCGGCGGGCGGTCGCGGCCTTGGTCGCGGCCTCGTCGCGACGCTCGGTCGCGCGCTCGATCAGCAGCTTCAGCAGGCGCTCGTCCATCAGTCGGTCCCGCCGTCGAGGGCCGGGCCGATCAGCGCCTCGAGCGCGTCGCGGCTCGCCGCGAGGTCCGCGCCCGCGTGCATGTCCTGCTGCAGCAGCGCGGCGATCCGCGGCATCAGCGCGATCGCCAGATCGGTTTCCGGGTCGCTGCCCTGCACGTAGGCGCCGACCGAGATGAGGTCGCGGCTGCGGCGGTAGCGGGCCCACAGCGCCTTCAGCCGGCGGGCGAGCCTCAGCTGGCGCGCATCGACCACCTGGTGCATGACCCGCGAGATCGACTGCTCGATGTCGATCGCGGGATAGTGGCCGGACTCCGCCAGCGAGCGGTCGAGGACGAAGTGACCGTCCAGGATCGCGCGCGCGGCGTCGGCGATCGGATCCTGCTGGTCGTCGCCCTCGGTGAGCACCGTGTAGAAGGCGGTGATCGACCCGCGCCCGCGGCGCCCGTTGCCGGCCCGCTCCACGAGGTGCGGCAGCTTCGCGAACACCGACGGCGGGTAGCCCTTGGTGGCCGGCGGCTCGCCGATCGCGAGCGCCACCTCGCGGGCCGCCATCGCGTAGCGGGTCAGCGAGTCCATCAGCAGCAGCACGTTGAGGCCCCGGTCGCGGAACTGCTCGGCGATCGCGGTCGCATAGACCGCGCCCTGCATGCGCAGCACCGGCGAGCAGTCGGCGGGGGCGGCGACGACGATCGCGCGCGCCAGGCCCTCGGGACCGAGGATGTCCTCGATGAACTCCTTGACCTCGCGGCCGCGCTCGCCGATCAGGCCGACGACCGTGACGTCGGCGGCGGTGTAGCGCGCCATCATCCCGAGCAGCACGCTCTTGCCGACGCCCGAGCCGGCGAACAGGCCGAGCCGCTGGCCGCGGCCCACGGTCAGCATCCCGTTGATCGCACGCACGCCGGTGTCGAGCGGTTCGCGGACCGGCTCGCGCTCCATCGCATTGATCGGCCGGCTCATCACCGGCGCGCGCTCGCAGTGGTCGAGCGGCCCGCGGCCGTCGAGCGGTCGGCCGAGCGGATCGACGACGCGGCCCAGCAGGCCGTCGCCGTTCGGCAGCCAGCGCGATCGGTCCTCGGCCCGCCGGCGCGGCGGCACGTGCACACCGAGGCGCGGCGGCGGCACCGGGTCGTCGACCGGCACCACGGTGGCGCCGGGGCGCAGGCCGGAGACCTCGGCGAGCGGCATCAGGAACAGCCGGTCGTCCTCGAAGCCCACGACCTCGGCTTCGACCGGTTGACCGCCCTCGGGCGCGATCAGGCAGACCGCGCCGACCGGCAGCCGCAGCCCGCTCGCCTCCATCACCAGGCCGGCGACGCGGACCAGGCGGCCGGTCACCGCCGGCGGCACCGGCCGGGCCACGCGTTCGCGCAGGTCGGTCAGCAGCGCGGCGAAATCGGCCGCGGCAGCGAGCCGGGAGGGCGCGGGCGGGGCGATCACGGTGCCACCCAGTCGTCGTCGCGGCCGAGCGCGGCGAGCGCGCGTCGCCAGCGCGCCTGCACGGTCGCGTCGACCGTGCCGCGCCGGGTCTCGACGCGGCAGCCGCCCGGCAGCAGCGACGCATCGGGCACCAGCTGCGCGCCGCGCGCCTCGAGCATCGGACCGAGCTGCTCGCCGACCCACGCCGCGTCGTCGGGATGGACGCGCAGCACGGGCCGCGCGTGCTCGCCGACGATCGCCTCGAGCGCCGAACTCACCGCCGGCTCGATCGCGTCGTCGCGCACGCGCAGCGCGGCGCCGAACGCGCTGCGGGCGATCTCGACGGCGAGTGCCGTCACCTCGCCCGCCATCGAGCGCTGGACCTCGGCGAGGGCCTCGGTGGCCGCGGCGACCAGCGCGTCGAGCCGGTGCGCGGCCGCCTCGGCCTCGGCCCGTCGCTCGCCGTCGAGCCGCATCCGCGCCTCCTCCAGCCCGCGCGCGTAGCCGTCGCGCAGCCCGTCCTCGTAGCTCGGACCGGGGGGGGGCGGCTCGCTGCGACGGTCCGCGACCGCGCGACGCTCCAGCCCCGTGCGGAGCCCGCCGCCCAGCGGGCCGGGGTTCCACGGCGCGGCCTCGCCGAGGTCCTCCGCGAAGACGATCCGGCTAGACGAAGGCATCGTCGCCGCCGCCGCCGATCGCGATCTCGCCGGCGTCGGCCAGGCGCCTCACGGTCTTCAGGATCTCCTTCTGCTGTGCCTCGACGTCCGAGACCCGCACCGGGCCGCGCGACTCCAGGTCCTCCTTCAGCGCCTCGGCCGCGCGCGTCGACATGTTCCTCAGGAACTTGTCGCGGATCTCCGCGGTCGCCCCCTTCAGCGCGATCACCAGCGCGTCGTTGGCGACCTCGCGCAGCACGGTCTGCACCGCGCGGTCGTCCAGCTTGATGACGTCGTCGAAGGTGAACATCTGGTCCTGGATCGACTGCGCGAGGTCCTCGTCGGACTCGCGGACCGAATCGAGCACCTCGGTCTCGAGCGACGAGCCGAGTCCGTTGAGCATCTCGGCCGCCACCTTCGGGCCGCCCAACGCGGCCTTCTTCAGCTTGTCGGCGCCTGCCAGCACCCGCGACAGCACCTCGTTCAGCTCGCGCAGCGCGTTCGGCTGGATGCCGTCGAGCGTGGCCACCCGCAGCACGACGTCGGCGCGCACCCGGGGCGTGAGCTTCGACAGGATCTCGGCGGCATGGTCGCGCTCGAGGTGGACGAGGATCGACGCGATGATCTGCGGGTGCTCGTTGCGCACCAGCTCGGCCACCGACTCGGCGTCCATCCACTTCAGGCTCTCGATGCCGCTGGTGTCGCTGCCCTGCAGGATCCGGTTGATCAGCAGCCCGGCCTTCTCCTCGCCGAGTGCCTTGCGCAGCACCGCCTTCACGTACTCGTCGGTGTCGGCCACCAGCGAGCCGTTCGAGGCGGCCTCGGCATGGAACTGGTCGAGCACCTGCCCGACCTTTTCCTTCGGCACGGTCTTCAGCCGCGTCATCGTCTCGCCGATCTTCTGCACCTCCTTCGGCGAGAGGTGCTTGAAGACCTCGGCGGCTGCTTCCTCGCCGAGCGTCATCAGCAGGATCGCGCTGCGTTCGAGTCCTTGGTCGTCCATCTGGGGTCGCTGGGGTGGTGCGCGCGCGGGCTCAGGGGTTGACCCAGGCGCGCACGACGTTGGCCACGGTGGCAGGGTTCTCCCGGGCGAGGCGCATCACCTCCTCGCTCGGTCCGGGCAGCTGGGCGCCCGCGGTCGGCGGCGGCAGCGCGACGTCGTCGGCGACCACCTTGCTCGCGCCGGCGCGCGTGCCCGCGGGCGGCGCCGGCGGTCGCTTCAGCGCCGGGCGGATCACCATGAAGATCGCCATCAGGCCGAGCAGCACCAGGCCGACCTGCGCGCCGATCGACTTCGCCAGTCCGACGACGTCCGGATCCTTCCACAGCGGGATCGGCTCGGGCCTGGGCACCTCCTCGGCGCTGAACGCGGCGTTGACCACGTTCAGCGCGTCGCCGCGGTCCTTGCTGTAGCCGATCGCCTCGCGGACCAGCGACTGGATCTGCTCGACCTCCTTGACGTCGAGCGGTGCCCAGGTGGCCTTGCCCTCGTCGTCGACGCTGCGCCGGTGGTTGACCACCACGGCGGCCGTCAGCCGCTTGATGTTGCCGCTCGACGCCCGCGTGACGCGGACGGTCTTGTCGATCTCGTAGTTGGTGGTGGCCTCGCGCCGGGTCTCCCGGTTGGCCTGCGCCGCGCCCGCCGCGCCCTGCGGCAGCGCCTGGCCGGGCCCGTTGATCGGCGCGGTCGGCGGCACCGGCGGCTGGTTCGACATCGCCCCGGGCACGCCCTGCGCGCCCGCGGCGGCTGCGCCCTGCGACTCGGTGGTCTGCATGCTGCGCACCGCCGCCGGCTCGTTGCCCTGGTTCGGGCGGTACTGCTCGGCGGTCGACTCCGACAGCGTGAAGTCGACGTCGGCGGTGACCTGCGCCTTCACGTTGCCGCGGCCGACGATCGGCTCGACGATCTCGACGATGCGGGCGATGTAGGCCTGCTCCATCGCGCGGACGTACTGCAGCTGGTTCGGGTCGAGCCCGGCCCCGGCCGCGCCGTCCTGGTTCGACAGCAGCGTGCCGGTCTGGTCGACGATGCTGACCTGCTTGGGCGCGAGCTCGGACACCGACGAGGCGACCAGGTGGACGATGCCGGCGATCTGGGCGCGGTCGAGCGCGCGGCCGGGATGCATCGTCAGCAGCACCGAGGCCGAGGGCTTCTGCTGCTCGCGGAAGAAGCCGTTCTGCGTCGGCAGCGCGAGATGGACCCGCGCGCTCGCGACCGCCGACAGCGCCATGATCGAGCGGGCGAGCTCGCCCTCGAGCCCGCGCTGGTAGTTCAGCCGCTCCTGGAACTGCGTGGTGCCGAACTTCTGCGACTCGACCAGCTCGAAGCCCACGGTGCCGCCCTTGGGCAGCCCCTGCGACGCGAGCCGCAGGCGCACGTCGTGCACCTTGTCGGCCGGTACCATGATCACGCCGCCGACGTCAGAGAACCGGTAGGGCACGTTCATCTGCGACAGCGCGCCCACCACCGCCCCGCCGTCCCGGTCGCCCAGGTTCGTGAACAGCACCCGGTAGTCCGGCTGGCGGGCCCACATCGCCGCCGTCGCGATCACGGCCGCGAGCGCGGCGCCCCCCGCCGCGAGCATCAGCTTGTTCCGCATCGGCAGCGCGCCGAACGCGGTCCGGGGCGCGGCGGGCGGAGTCGTGGCGATCGAGGTGTCCATGCGCATCCAGTGACGGGCTCGGGGGCCATTGTCGAATCGCGGGGCCGCGGCTTGAGCCCGATAAGCGGGGTGCGCACCGCCGCTTTTCGCCGCTTAGGTTTCCGCGCGCGTGCGGATCATCCGGACATCACGACCCCTGCGGAGGCCCGCGATGGACGTCCGACTGACCCCTGCGATGCTGTCGACGCTGCAGGACGCGCTGCGCGCCGGCGCGCCGGCGACCTCGGGTTCCGCGGCGACCGGTCCGGCGGGCGGCGTTCCGGGCGCGTCCGGTCCCTCCTTCGCGTCGGCGCTGGGCGACGCGCTGAAGACGGTCTCGGCGTCGCAGCAGGCGGCGGGCGACCTGCAGCGCCGGTTCCAGTCGGGTGCCGAGGGGGTGAGCCTGGAGGAGACGATGATCGCGATGCAGAAGGCGCAGGTCGGCTTCCAGGCCGCGCTCGCCGTCCGCAACCGGCTCGTGTCCGCCTACACCGACGTGATGAACATGTCGATCTGAGGGCGCCTGCGGCGCGCCTCGTGTGCCGCCGACCGGTCAGCCCAGGCGGGGACGCACCCGCCGCCCGCGTGTCTGCGCCACGTTCACGTACACCTGGATCGCGCGCGCCGACGGCGGATCGAGCCCTTCGAACGCACAGCCCACGCGCAGCGCGCCACCGTGAGGGTCGTCGTACGGGTCGGCCAGCGGCTCGACGCCCCGCACCATCAGGTCGCAGCGGATCGGCATCGCGGCCGGCAGCTCGAGCCGGCAGCCCGCGAGGCGCGTGCCGGGCGCCGGACCCGCGTTCGCGCCGTCCCACTCGAATGCGATGCCGGTGGCCGACACGTCGAGCACGCGGACCGGCCGCGCCGCGCCGTCACCGGCCAGCCGCAGCACCGGTACCGCCGAGGCGGGCGGCGACACGCGGAACGCGTCGCGCCGCTGCATCCGCGCGAGCCGCTCCGGCAACGCGGTGCGCAGCCGCCCGCACTCGCCGTCGCCGACGAAGGTCGGGCACTCGAGGTCGAACTGCAGCGTCACGCGGTCGAGCAGCGCGACGCCGATCGCGCGGCCGGCATGCCGGAACGCGTCGTGACGGCCCTCGTCGGTGTGGAACTCGAGCTCGAGGGTGCCGCCGCCGGTGTCCACGCCGAGCACGCGGGAGACGACGAAGCAGTCGTCGTCGTCGCCGGCGTGCAGCGTGACCATCTCTCGGCCGTCGGCGAGCGCGCGCAGCAGCCGCAGCCGCTCGGCGCGGTCGCCCACGCCCCAGGTCGCGTAGAGCGCGGCATCGCGCAGCGGAACGGGTCCGTTGCCCATGGCGTCGGCTCCGCCTTCCCGGCTCAGGCCGGGCGCCGCCCGGCCGGCGGTGCGTCGAGGTCGCGCCCGAGCATCAGGTGCTCGTAGCGCTCGGTCCACGGATAGGCGAGGCGCCGGATCTGGGCCTCGTTGTTGACGATCTGCCGGACGATCCTCAGCTTCGCCTTCTGCTCGTTGCGGTTCAGCGCGACCCGGCTCGACAGCCGGCGCACCTGGTCGATCAGCAGGCCACAGTGCTCCTGGATCGCGCCGACGCGGCCCCAGTCGCTGTCCTGCGCGGCATCGAGCATGTCACGGCTCGCCCGCTCGATCGACAGGTAGAACCCGATCAGGCGCTCGATCTCGGCTTCGCTGCGAACGGGCGTCATCATGCCGCGCGAGCCATGTCCGGCGAGCCCTTCGGCGAGATCCGGGTCCACGCGCCCTCGATCTCGGCGATCAGTCCGGCGACTTCACGGTAGGCGGCGTCGTCGTGCTTCAGGTGGGCGTGCAGCAGCCGGCGGGCGCAGTAGTCCCAGAGCTGGTAGAGCTGTTCGCCGAGGTCGCCGACGCGCCGGTCGACGGCGACCTTGAGGCCCTCGTCGATCAGGCGGATCGCCTTGTTCGAGGCCAGCGCCTTCGCGCCGATGTCGCCGCGGGCGAGGGCGCCGCGCGCCTGGCCGATCGCGGTGCCGGCACCGGCGAGCAGCAGGCCGATCAGCTGGTGGGCGTCGGCGCCGAGGGCAGCCGTCTCGACGGCGAGGCGGCGGTAGGCGTTGGTGGCGTGGGCGGCGGTTGCGAACATGGCGGTCATCCGATGGGTGGGCCGATGTCAGGGTTATCGGCCCTCCCGCGGACGCCTTGAGGCGCCGATCCGCCGATCAGCGCTACTTCGGCAGGCCTGCCAGGGCGCTGGTCAGCGCCGCGTTGGTCTGCTGCGCGGCGGCGAGCTGCGAATCGAGCGACGAGTACTGCCGCAGCAGTCGCTTCTCGACGTCGGTCATCCTCACCTCGAACGCGTCCTGGCGCTTCTGGTTGGCGGTCTTGCGCGCCGTCCAGGCGGCGGTGGCGGTGTCGACCGTGCCGCCGGTGCCGACCAGCCGGTCGCCCAGGTCCCGGATGCGCAGCGCCAGGCCGCGGTCCGTGGCGGTCGTGCTGGCGCCGGACGCGGCGAACAGCGCCTCCAGTCGACGCGGGTCGGTCGCCGCGGACGTGAAGGTCGATGCGGACAGGGCCAGCGAGCCGTCGCGCTGCAGCGCGAGACCGACGTCGGCGAGCCGCGTGAAGGTGCCGCCGGTGACCGTCTCGCGGACGATGCTGCGGATCTGCGACAGCATGCCGACCGCGGACCGGTCGCCCTGCAGCGCGCCGGCGGTCTTGGTCGCCTCGTCGTAGCGGGTCTGCTCGGCGAGCAGCTTGTTCAGCGCGTTGTAGGCGTCGACGAACTTCTGGGTCGTGCCGCGCAGCGCCTCGACGTCGACCGAGACGTCGACCTGCACCGGCGTGGTGGTGACCCGCTTGAGCACGAGGTCCGTGCCGTCCATGGCACCGGCGATGCGGTTCGAGCGGGCGGTGAGCGCAACGCCGTTGAGCGTGTATTGCGCGTCGGTGGCCGAGCGCACCAGCGACAGCCGCTGGCCGGCACCGACGGCGGTCGGATCGTAGCCCAGGCGCGACAGGCCGGCCGAGTCGGCGGTCGAACCGTCGAGGTCGGTGACCGTCGTCCGGAAGGCCTGGTTGCCGCCGCTGTCCGAGCCGGAGAGGAACAGCCGCACCTGGTCGCCGTCGCGGACGATCGACGCGCGCACGCCCGCGCCGGCCGCGTTGATCGCGTCGCGCACGTCGGCGAGCGTCGCGCCGTCGGCGACCGTCACGGCGACCTCCGGACGCGTCGCGTCGGCGGTGAAGCTGGTCGACCCCGACGGCTGCGAGCCCATCTGGATCCGCAGCGTCCCGCCGCCGACGACCGCGTCGGCCGCCGCGAAGCTCGCACTCGTCACGGTCTGCGCCTGCGCGAGCTGCTGCACGCTGACCGAGTACTGGCCCGCCGGCGCGCCCGCGTTCGCGCTGACCTCGACGGCGGTCGCGTCGGCGCTGCTCGCCTTGACGCCGCGCCAGGTGTCGAAGCGGCCGAGCGCGGCCGCCGCGTCGCGGAAGGCCGCGACCTGACTCTGGAGCTTGCCGTAGGCAGAGATCTTCGTGTCGATCCTCGACGCCTCGGCCTTCATCTGGTCGAGCGGCTTGCGCTCGGCCCTCATCAGGCCGGCGACCATGCCCTGCACGTCGATCGCGCTGCTGGCGGTGATGGGCGATGCCATGGCTTACTCCTGGTGGGATCCCCGAAACGACGCGCCGCCGGGCGGGAGCGGGCCCCGGCCGGCGGCGCGTGCGAGCGACGCGACGCGGGGCGTCAGCTCCGCAGCAGCTGCAGCACCTGCTGCGGGACCTGGTTGGCCTGCGCGAGCATCGCCGTGCCGGCCTGCTGCAGGATCTGCGCCCGCGTGAGCGAGGCGGTCTCCTTCGCGAAGTCGGCGTCCATGATCCGGCTGCGCGCCGCGGTCTGGTTCTCGGCGGCGATCGCCAGGTTGGCGATGACCGCCTCGAAGCGGTTCTGGATCGCGCCGTAGGTGGCGCGCTCGCTGTTGACGGTGTCCAGCGCGGTGTCCAGCGCGGTGATCATCGTGTTGGCGTTGGTCGCGTTCGTGCCGCTGATCACCGCCGTGCTGACCGTGACGGTAGCGATCGCCGTGCTGGTGGCCATGTTGGTCGTGGTCACCGTCAGCTGGTCGGTCGCCGCGTTGTTCGCGCCGATCTGGAACTGCAGCGCGCCGGCCGAACCGGCGAGGATCGCCTGGCCGTTGAAGCGGGTCGAGGTCAGCGTGCGGTCGACCTCCTGCGCGAGCTGCTGGAACTCGGCGTTCAGGCTCGTGCGGTCGGTCGTGGTGTTGCTGGCGTTGGCCGCCTGCACGGCGAGCTCGCGCATCCGCTGCAGCATGTCGGTGACCTTGCCGAGCGCGCCCTCGGCCACCTGCGACAGCGAGATGCCGTCGTTGGCGTTGCGGATGGCGACGTTCATGCCGCGCGCCTGGGCGTCCATCCGGTTGGCGATCGCGAGGCCTGCGGCGTCGTCCTTCGCGCTGTTCACGCGCAGGCCGCTCGAGAGCCTCTGGATCGAGGTCGCGAGTTGCGTCTGGGTGCCCGACAGGTTGCGCTGCGCGTTCAGCGAAACGAGGTTCGTGTTGATGACCTGTGACATGCGGTTCTCCTGGGTAGGGGAACCATGCTGGGCAAACGGCCACGGCGGCTCCCGACGGGAACCGACGATGCAGCAGCGCGCGACAGGTCATTGCCCGGATAAGCGAGAACGTGATGCCGCTGATCGGAAGGTGGCGTCCGTGCGGACGCCACCTGCCTGGGTCCGGCCCCGCGGCCGTCAGCCCCTCAGCAGCGCGAGGACGCCCTGCGGCGAGGCGTTCGCCTGGGCGAGCATCGCGGTGCCGGCCTGCTGCAGGATCTGCGCGCGGGTCAGGTTCGCGGTCTCGCGGGCGAAGTCCGCGTCCACGATCCGGCTGCGGGCGGCGGTCTGGGCCTCGGCGCCGATCTGCAGGTTCGCGATCACGGCCTCGAAGCGGTTCTGGATCGCGCCGTAGGTGGCGCGCTCGCTGTTGACCGTGTCGATCGCGGTGTCCAGCGAGGTGACCATCGACAGCGCGTTCGCGTTGGTCGTGCCGCTGATCACAGCGGCCGTACCGGTGACCGCGGTGATGGTCGTGTTGGTGGCCATGTTGTTCGTGGTCACCGTCAGCTGGTCGGTCGTCGAGTTGTTCGCGCCGATCTGGAACTGCATCCCGCCGGCCGAGCCCGCGATGATCGCCTGCCCGTTGAAGCGCGTGGCGCTCAGCGTCCGGTTGACCTCGGTGGCCAGCTGCGTGAACTCGTTGTTCAGGCTGGTCCGGTCGGTCGAGGTGTTGCTGGCGTTGGACGCCTGGACGGCGAGTTCGCGCATCCGCTGCAGCATGTCGGTGACCTTGCCGAGCGCGCCCTCGGCGGTCTGCGCGAGCGAGATGCCGTCGTTGGCGTTGCGCATGGCGACGTTCATGCCGCGCGCCTGGGCGTCCA
>JBJOKE010000058.1:0-46337 GCA_046046245.1 Pseudomonadota bacterium
AGGACTCCAAGGTCATCGTCGCGATCAACAAGGACGCCGAGGCGCCGATCTTCGGCGTGGCCGACTACGGCCTGGTGGGCGACCTGTTCCAGGCCGTGCCCGAGATGGCCGGCAAGCTGTAGGACGCGATCGAACACGACGAAGGACGACGGCGCGCGGCGGCGGGCGGTCGGGCCGCGGCGGTCGCGGCTCGGTGCGCCGCCCGCTAGTAGCGCTGCCGGTGTCCGGACACCAGTACCCCCAGCCGCAGCATCCGCGTCGCGAACCATCCGGCGAGCCGCTGCGTCCACGGCCGGCGGGCGTGCTCGTCGTGGACCACCGGCCGCCCGCCCTCGGCCATCGAGGCGAGCAGCCGCTCGCGCAGCATCGCCGCGAACGCGGCGTCCAGGATCACCGCGTTCGACTCGCGCGCGAGCAGCAGCGAGAACGGGTCGATGTTCGACGAGCCGACGGTCGCCCAGTCGTCGATGACCGCGACCTTCGCGTGCAGGAAGCTGCGGTGGTACTCGACGATCTCCACGCCGGCGGCGAGCAGCGGGTCGTAGAGCGCCTGCGTGGCGAGGTGCGGCAGCACGTATTCCGCGCGCCCCTGCAGCAGCAGCCGCACGCGCACCCCGCGGCGCGCGGCCTCGCGCAGCGCGCGGCGGAAGCGGCGCCCCGGGAAGAAGTACGCGTTGGCGATCAGCACCTCGCGGCGCGCGCCGCCGATCGCCTTCAGGTAGGCGCGCTCGATCGCGCGGCGGTTCGCGAGGTTGTCGCGCAGCACCAGCATCGCGCGAACGCCCGCACCGGTGCCGGCGGCGTGTCGGTGGCGCCGCCGCGGACCGTCGTGCGACGGGGTCCGGAGACGCTCCGGCGGCCGGCCGCCGGCGAGACGGTCCAGCCCGTCGAGCGCGCCGCGCGCGCCCTCGCGCAGCGGCGCGCTCGCGAAGGCCACCTGCGACCACAGCCGCGCCATCGACGCGTGCACGGTGCCGACCACCGGCCCGACGAGCCGCACCGCGTAGTCGAGCCGCGGGTGCTCGAGCGCGCCGTGGTTCGGGTCCCAGCGGTCGTCGAGCACGTTGATGCCGCCGACGAAGGCCATGCGGCGGTCGATGCAGGCCTGCTTGCGGTGCAGCCGCCGCAGCCGCTCGCGGTCGAGCGTGAGGAAGCGCGGCATCGGCGCGTAGACCCGGACCTCGACACCGGCCGCGGCGAGCCGTTCGGCGACGCCCCGCGGCAGCTCGCGGGTGCCGTAGCCGTCGACCAGCAGGCGCACCGTCACGCCGCGCCCGGCCGCCTGCGCGAGCGCGCCCGCGACCCGCAGCCCGGCCTCGTCGTCGGCGAAGATGTAGGTCTCGAGCAGGACCTCGGTGCTCGCCGCGTCGATCGCGGCGACCAGCGCGGGGAAGAACTCGGCGCCCGACTGCAGCAGCAGCACCGCGTTGCCGTCGGTCGGCACCGGCCGCAGCCGCTCGAACAGCCCGGCTTCGGGCCCGGCCGAGTCCGTCGGATGCGCCCCGCCCCGGTCCATCGGGCGCCTCCGGCCCTAGCCCGGCGCCGGGCCCGCCGCCGCGCCGCGCGGCAGCTCCAGGTCGGCCACCAGCGGCGCGTGGTCCGACAGCCGCGCCCACGACGGGCCGCGCAGCACGTCCGCCCCCAGCAGCTCGAAGCCGCGGTGGTAGATCCGGTCCATCCGCAGCCACGGCACCAGGGCCGGGAAGGTGCGCGCCGAACCCATCACCTCGGTGACCTGCAGCGCCTCGACGAAGCGCCGCGACAGCCGGTCGCGCCAGTCGTTGAAGTCGCCGGCGATCAGCAGCGGCGCGCGCCGCGGCACCTCGCGGACGATCCAGTCGACCAGCGCGTCGGCCTGCCGGTCGCGGCTCTTGGCGAACAGGCCGAAGTGGATCACGAAGCAGTGGACGTTGCGGCGGTCGATCCGCACCACGCAGTGGAGCACGCCGCGCTTCTCGAGCGCATGGTCGGAGAAGTCGCGGTTCTCGCGCCGCACGATCGGGAAGCGCGACAGCAGCGCGTTGCCGTGGTGGCCGTGCAGGTAGGTCGCGTTGCGGCCGTAGGCGCTCTCGAAGGTGTGCCTGAGCGTGGGCGAGCGTGCGAGGTACTGCTCCTGCGGCTCGCCGGGCCACTGCTCGAAGCGGGTCGCGTGCCGGTCGTTCTTGCCCTGGACCTCCTGCAGGAAGATCAGGTCGGCGTCGAGCTCGTGCAGCCGCGCCCGCAGCTCGTGGACGCTCGCCACGCGCCGCAGTCCGAACAGGTCGCGGATCACGCCCTTGTGGATGTTGTAGGTGGCCACCCGCAGCCGGCCGCGCGGCCGCTCGGTGGGCGCCTCGTCGGACGTGCGTCGCTCGGGACCGGGACGGTGCGCCGCGCGCAGCCCTGCGCCGCTCGGGTCGATCCTGCGGTCGACCGGCAGCGGCCGGGGCTCCGGCGCGTCGCTCATCGCGGACCCGCCCGCTGCGGCAGCCGTCGGATCGCCTCGACGTTCGACCACGAGAAGCAGCGCCCCGCCGCCTCCTCCCACGGCAGCCAGCGGTACTGCAGGTGCTCGCGCGGCGCGATCGTCACCGGCCGGACCGACGGCAGGCACAGGCCGAACACATGCTCGGTGTTGTGCGTGACGCCCTCCGGATAGCGGTGCCGCCAGTGCGGGTAGATCTCGTAGCGGTTCTGCAGGCCCCAGTCCTCCAGCACGCAGCCCTCGCCGCCGACGTCGAGCCCGGTCTCCTCGTGCACCTCGCGCCGGCAGGTCTCGGCGAGCGGCTCGTCGGCCGCGTCCTTGCTGCCGGTGACCGACTGCCAGAAGCCGGGGTGGTCGGCCCGCTCGAGCAGCAGCACCTGCAGGTCGGGCGTGTGGATCACGACCAGCACCGACTCCGGGATCTTCGTGCCCATCGTGCCCGCTCCGCCTCGACCGCCCTGCCGCCGGGATCCGCCCGCCCCGTCAGGCCTTCGCCTCGGGCGCCTTCGCCTCGGGCATGCGCAGCCGGATGTGCAGCTCGCGCAGCTGCTTCTCGTCGACGGGACTCGGCGCCTGCGTCAGCAGATCCTGGGCCCGCTGCGTCTTCGGGAACGCGATCACGTCGCGGATCGACTCGGCGCCGGCCATCATCGTGACGATGCGGTCGAGGCCGAAGGCGATCCCGCCGTGCGGCGGCGCGCCGTACTGCAGCGCATCCAGCAGGAAGCCGAACTTGGCGCGGGCCTCCTCGGGGCCGATCTTGAGCGCGCGGAAGACCTTGCTCTGCACGGCCTCCTTGTGGATCCGCACCGAGCCGCCGCCGATCTCCCAGCCGTTGAGCACCATGTCGTAGGCCTTGGCCACGCAGCGGCCCGGGTTCGAGGCCATCAGGTCCTCGTGGCCGTCCTTCGGCGCGGTGAACGGATGGTGGACCGCGACCCAGCGGTCCTCCTCCTCGTCGTGCTCGAACATCGGGAAGTCGACCACCCACAGCGGCTTCCAGACCTCCTCGAACAGGCCGCGCTTCTTCCCGAACTCCGAGTGGCCGATCTTCACGCGCAGCGCGCCGATCGCGTCGTTGACGACCTTGGCCTTGTCGGCGCCGAAGAAGATCAGGTCGCCGTCGACCGCGCCGGTCTTGGCGAGGATCGCGTCGAGCGCGGTGTCGTGCAGGTTCTTCACGATCGGCGACTGCAGGCCCTCGCGGCCCTTCGACGCGTCGTTGACCTTGATGTAGGCCAGGCCCTTGGCGCCGTAGATGCCCACGAACTTCGTGTAGGCGTCGATCTCGCTGCGCGGCATCTCGGCGCCGCCGGGCACGCGCAGCGCGACCACGCGGCCGCCGTCCATCTGCGCGGCCGCCGAGAACACCTTGAACTCCACGTCCTTCATCTCGGCGGTCAGCTCGGCGAACTGCAGCTTCACGCGCAGGTCGGGCTTGTCCGAGCCGTAGAGCCGCATCGCGTCGGCGTAGGTCATCGTGGGGAAGGTGCCCGGCAGCTGCACGCCCTTCACGTCTCGGAAGACGGTCCGGATCATCTCCTCGAAGATCGCGCGGATCTCGGTCTCGTCGAGGAACGAGGTCTCGCAGTCGATCTGCGTGAACTCGGGCTGGCGGTCGGCGCGCAGGTCCTCGTCGCGGAAGCACTTGGTGATCTGGTAGTAGCGGTCGAAGCCCGCGACCATCAGCAGCTGCTTGAAGAGCTGCGGCGACTGCGGCAGCGCGAAGAACTGGCCGGCGTTGACGCGCGAGGGCACCAGGTAGTCGCGCGCGCCCTCGGGCGTGCTCTTGGTCAGCATCGGCGTCTCGACGTCGATGAAGCCGAGCGCGTCGAGGTAGCGGCGCACCGCCATCGCGACCTTGTAGCGCAGCATCAGGTTCTGCTGCATGTGCGGCCGGCGCAGGTCGAGCACGCGGTGCGTGAGGCGCGTGGTCTCGGACAGGTTGTCGTCGTCGAGCTGGAACGGCGGCGTGACCGAGGGGTTCAGCACCTCGAGCTCGTGGCAGAGGATCTCGACCTCGCCCGAGCGGATGCCGGCGTTCTCGGTACCGGCCGGGCGGCGGCGCACGCGGCCGGTGATCCTCACGCAGAACTCGTTGCGGACGCTCTCGGCGACCTTGAACATCTCCGGCCGGTCCGGGTCGCAGACGACCTGCGCCAGACCCGTGCGGTCGCGCAGGTCGATGAAGATGACGCCACCGTGGTCCCGCCGCCGGTGCACCCAGCCGAAGAGGGTGACGGTCGCATCGAGGCGGTCGAGGGACACCTCGCCGGTGTAGCAGGTACGCATGCTCAGGAGATCTCCGCGTTGATCTTCGTGTTCGGTCCGCGCGCGGACCCGCGCGCCTTCGTCGCGGGCGCGACGACGCCCATCGACACGATGTACTTCAGCGCCTCGTCGACGCTCATGTCGAGCTCGATGCAGTCTTCGCGACGCATCATCAGGAAGAAGCCCGAGGTCGGGTTCGGCGTGGTGGGCACGTAGATGGAGACCATCTCCGCGCCCGAGCCGGCGTCCTCGCCGGCGGGCTGCGCCTGCATGACGCGGCGACGCACCTCGTCGGCCGGCGTGCCGGTCATGAAGCCGATCGTCCAGCTGCCCTTGCGCGGATACTCGACCAGCAGCGCCTTGCGGAACGCGTTGCCCTGCGGCGAGAGCAGCGTGTCGCTCACCTGCTTCACCGACGAGTAGATCGTCCGCACGATCGGTATCCGGGCGAGCAGGCCCTCCCACAGCGTGACCAGCTTCTGGCCGAGGAAGTTGGTGGTCAGCACCCCGGTCACGAAGATCACGAGGATCGTCAGCAGCGCGCCCAGGCCCGGCAGGTGCCGGCCGAACAGCGCCACCGGCTGCCAGTTCGCCGGCAGCAGCGACAGGCTCAGGTCCATCGTCGTGACGACGAGGTCGAGCACCCACAGGGTGATCCCGATCGGAACCCAGATCAGCAGGCCGGTGATGAAGTAGCGGCGGAACATCGGAGCTCGCGGGCGGAGGAGGTGGCGGGCGCGGTGCGCCGCCGGCCGCGGGGCCGGCGGTGCGCGCTCAGGTTTCGGGTTGGCTCTTGGCGGCGGCCGGCGCCGGGGCCGGGGCGGCGGCGGTCTCGGACTTCGAGGTCTCGGACTTCGAGGTCTCGGCGGGCTTCGCGGCCTCGCCGGCCGACGACCCCGAGGCCTCGCCGGACTCGGTCTTCGAGGTGCCGCCGGCCTTCTTGCCGTTGTCGCGGAAATCGGTGACGTACCAGCCGCTGCCCTTCAGCTGGAAGGCGGGAGCGGTGAGCTGCTTGCGGAACGCCTCGGCGCCGCAGGACGGGCAGACGGTGAGGGGCGCATCCGAGAACTTCTGGATCACGTCCTTGGCGTGGCCACAGCTTTCGCAACGGTAGGCATAGATCGGCATGGCGGATGGGCCCCGCGGGCAGGGGGCTGGAGCGACGGAAAACCTTGAATTATAAGACGGTTCGCGGCCGACCCTCCGTCCGCCCCGTGCCCGCGGTCGGGCACCGGCGCGCCGCCGACCCCTTCGAGCGCGGGGCCGGCCGCCCGCGCCCGGTCACTCCAGCTCGATGCCCGCCGCGCGGATCGTCGACCGGTAGCTCTCGTACTGCTCCTTGACCAGCGCGCCCAGCTGCTCGGGCGTCGACGGGCTCAGGATCACGCCCAGCTTGTCCATGCCCTGCTGGACCTCGACGCGGGTCATCGCCGCGTTGAACTCGCGGTTCAGCCGCTCGGTCACCTCCCTCGGCAGCTTCGCCGGCCCGAAGACGCCGGCCCACGAGGTCAGCCGGAACTGCGGCATGCCGGCCTCGGCGATCGTCGGCACCTCGGGCAGCTGCGGGCTGCGCTTGTCGAGCGTGACCGCGAGCGCACGCAGCCGGCCGTCGCGGATGTGCGCGACCGAGGTGCCGGCCGAGACCACCATCGCCTGCACGCGGCCGGCGATCAGGTCGGTCAGCGCCTGCGGCTCGCCCTTGTACGGGACGTGGACCATCTTCACGCCGCCCAGCGACGCGAACAGCGCCATCGAGACGATGCCGGTGGTGTTGCCGGTCGCGTAGTTCAGCTTCTCGGGGTTCGCCTTCGCGTGGGCCACCAGCTCGGCCACCGTCTTGGCCGGCACCGACGGATGGACGACCAGGAAGAAGGTGTAGCGGCCGATGTCGGCGACCGGCGTGAAGTCGGTGACCGGGTCGTAGGGCGGCACCTTCCTCATCGCGGGCGCGGCCGACAGCGGACTGTTGGTGGCCAGCAGCAGGGTGTAGCCGTCGGCCGGCGCGCGCGCGACCTCGGCGCCGGCGATCGCGCCGTCGGCGCCGGCCTTGTTCTCGACGATCACCGGCTGGCCGAGCGCGGGGCTCAGCGTGCCGGCGAACACGCGCGCGATGCCATCGGTGGCCGAGCCGGCGGGGAACGGCACGACGAGCCGGATCGGTTTCGACGGATACGGCTGCGCGAACGTGGACGGCGCCGCGGCGAGCAGGCCGGCCATCGCCAGCAGCCCGGCCGCGACCCGCGCGCGCGGGGAACGACGGTTCATCAGGGGAGTCTCCTCTGTCGGGATGGGCGTCGACGGACCACGCGGGGCGCGGCCGCCGACCGGGGCGACCCTATCACGCGCGCGCGCGGCGCGGGCCCGCGGGCGGGTCGCCGTGCGACGTGGGCGCGGGCCGCGTCGCCTGCGGACCCACCCGCGAGGGCGGGTCGGGCCGGCGCTCAGAAGCAGTCGAGCACCACCTTGCCGATCGTCGACTGCGACTCGAGCTGCGCGTGCGCGGCGCGCAGCGTCGCCGCGTCGATCCGGCCGAGGGTCCGCGCATGCGTCGTGCGCAGCAGCCCCTCGTCGACCAGCCGCGCGACCTCGTCGAGCAGCCGGCCCTGCTCGATCATGTCCGGCGTCTCGAAGGTCGAGCGGGTGAACATCGCCTCCCAGTGCAGCGACGCGCAGCGCGCCTTCAGCGGTCGCGCGTCGAGCGGGTCGGCCGGATCGTCGATCACGCAGATCCGGCCCTGCGGCGCGACGGCCTTCGCCAGCTCGGGCCAGTGCCGCTCGGTGTGCGAGACGCTGAAGATCCGCTCGACCCACTTCACGCCGATCCGTGCCAGGCCCTCGGACAGGGGTTTCGAGTGGTCGATCACGTCGTGCGCGCCGAGCGCGAGCGCCTGCTCGCGGCTCTCGGGCCGCGACGCGGTCGCGATCACCCGCGCGCCCGACAGCCGCCGTGCGAGCTGGATCGCGATCGAGCCGACGCCGCCCGCGCCCGCGGTGACGAGCAGCGTGCCCGCCTCGTGCGGCGAGCCCAACCGCAGCTGCAGCCGGTCGAAGAGCGCCTCCCACGCGGTGATCGTGGTGAGCGGCAACGCGGCGGCCTGCGCGAAGCCGAGGGTGCGCGGCTTGCGGCCGACGATCCGCTCGTCCACGCAGTGCAGTTCGGCGTCGGTGCCGGGGCGGATCCGCGAGCCGGCGTAGTACACCTCGTCGCCGGGCCGGAAGCGCGTGACCCGCGGGCCGACGGCCTCGACGACGCCGGCTGCGTCGTAGCCCAGCACGCGCAGCCCGCCCTCGGGCGGCGGCACGCCGCGGCGCACCTTGGTGTCGACCGGGTTGACCGAGACCGCGCGAACGCGGACCAGCAGGTCGCGCTCGCCCGGCACGGGGTCGGGCAGCTCGACGTCGACGAGGCACTCGGGGTCGGTGACGGGCAGGCAGCGGCGGTAGGCGACGGCTTTCATCGGTCTCGTGGGGTCAGCGGCGGGTCGGGTCGAAGCGCTTCGCGAGCCCCTGCCAGCAGCGCCAGTAGTCCTGCTGCAGCGTGGGCAGCGCGAGCGCCTGCGCGGTCGGATGGATCACGGTGCGGGTCTCGAACATGAAGGCCATCGTGTCGCGGATGTAGTGCGGCACCGAGGTGTCGGCGGCGGTGGCCCGCTCGAAGGTGCCGGCGTCGGGACCGTGGCCGGCCATGCAGTTGTGCAGGCTCGCGCCGCCGGGGGCGAAGCCCTCGGCCTTCGCGTCGTAGACGCCCTGCACCAGCCCCATGAACTCGCTCGCGACGTTGCGGTGGAACCAGGGCGGCCGGAAGGTGTCCTCCATCGCGAGGATCCGCGGCGGGAAGATCACGAAGTCGATCGCGTCGACGCCCGGCGTGTCGGAGACCGACTGCAGCACGAGGAAGATCGACGGGTCCGGGTGGTCGAAGCTGATCGAGCCGATCGTGTTGAAGCGGCGCAGGTCGTAGACGTAGGGCACGTGGTTGCCGTGCCAGGCGACGACGTCGAGCGGCGAGTGGCCGATCTCGGCCGCCCACATCCGGCCCTGGAACTTCGCGACCAGCTCGAACGCGCCCTCGCGGTCCTCGTAGCGCGCGACCGGGCTCATGAAGTCGCGCGGGTTGGCGAGGCCGTTCGAGCCGATGGGGCCGAGGTCGGGCAGCCTCAGCGGCGCGCCGAAGTTCTCGCAGACGTAGCCCCGGACCGCGGCGAGCGGGCCCGCGCGGTCGTGATCCGGCCCGGCCGCATCGACCTCGGGCAGCTCGACGCGGAAGCGGATCCCGCGCGGCACCACCGCCACGTGCAGCGGCGGCACGACGAGCTCGCCGAGCTCGGTCAGCAGGCGCAGCGTGCCCTGCTGCGGGACGATCAGCAGCTCGCCGTCGGCGTCGCAGACGAAGCGATCGCGCATCGATCGGTTCGCCGCGTACAGGTGGATCGCGCAGCCGGTCATCGACGCGGCGTCGCCGTTGCCGCCCATCGTGAACAGGCCGTCGACGAAGTCGGTGGGCGCGTCGGGCAGCGGCAGCGGGCTCCAGCGCAGCTGCGAGGGCGGGGTCTCGAGGCCGGCGGCCGCACCGAACGCGCCGACCACGCCGCGGTCGGCGATCCGGCGGAACGGGCCGTGCAGCGCGCCAGGGCGGATCCGGTAGGTCCAGGTGCGGCGGTTGTCCGCGCGCGGCGCGGTGAACGCGGTGCCCGAGACCTGCTCGGCGTACAGGCCGTAGGGGCATCGCTGCGGCGAGTTCCGGCCGACCGGCAGCGCGCCGGGCAGCGCCTCGGTGGCGAACTCGTTGCCGAAGCCGGACTGGTAGGCCGGCACGGCGACGGCGGGGTCGGGGGCGTTCACGGGCGGTCTCCTCGCGGTCCCGGGGGAGGCGCGAGGATACCGCGCGACGGTCCGCGCCCGGGCCGCCGCGCCCCGCCTGCGGCGTTCAGTCCACCGACGCGCCGGTCGCAAGCACCGAGCCGTCGGCCGCCGCGCGGCTCGCGCAATCGACCGCGCCGCGCCGCGCGACGCAGCCCGGTGCCTCGAGCGCGCGCCCGGTGGCCAGGCCGCGCAGCGGCCAGCTGCCGTCGATCGGGCCGCCCTCGTCGCGGCTCAGCAGCAGCAGCGTGCCGTCGGCCGACACGACGCCGCAGTCGATGCCGCTGCGCTCGCGGGTCGCCACGCAGCGCGGCGGCGCGGCGATCAGGCCCGCGGTGCCGCGCTCGGCGCGCCAGCCGCTCCAGCCGATGCCGTCGAAGTCAGTCCGCCACAGGCCGTTGTCGCCGCCGCGCACGAAGCACGAGGTCATGCCGTCCCGGCGCGTCGCGCATGCGGGCTCGCCGGCGATCCAGCCGCCGTGGCCACGCGCGCTGCCGGTCGACGAGATCTGCACCATCGACGCGTCGGTACCGCGGGCGAAGCACTGCGCGGTGCCGGTCGGGTCGGTCGTGCAGACCGGCGACGAGTCGAGCGTGCCGCCGAGCCGGCGCCAGTTCGTCCAGTCGGACCCTCCGGTACCCGTGCGTGCCCACAACGCCCGGTCGGTGCCGCGCACGAAGCACTCGATGCCACCGCCCGGGACCACCGTGCACGACGGCGGCGAGGTCAGCACGCCGCCGAGCGAACGCCACGGCCGCCAGGTCGAGCCGTCCCAGCGCAGCTGCCAGAGCGCGCGGTCGGCGCCGAGGGCGAAGCAGTCGAGGCGGCCCCCGCCGATCGACACGCACGACGGCCGCTCGGCCGCGAGCGCGCCGCCGAGGCGGCTCCAGCCGTACCAGGTGGTGCCGTCGTCGGGGCTCCAGCGCTGCCAGAGCCCACCGTCGGTGCCGACCATCATGCAGTCGATCCGGCGCTCGCCCCAGGACACGCACTCGGGCGCGCCGGCGGCGACGCCGCCGAGCCTCTCGCGCACGCGCTCGCGACGCGGCGCCGCGATGCCCGCGGTCGCGGTCCAGCCCGAGACCCCCTGCGTCGCGCGCCCGCCGCCGGTCGCCGACGTGATGCCGACGGTGACCGTCGGACCGAAGCGAGACTGCAGGTCGAGCTCGCGGCTGTCGGTGAAGCGGCGCGGCACGCCGTCGACCAGCATCGAGACGGTCATCGACAGCCGGCTCTGCTGCGGGTTCCACGCGATCGACATGCGGCCGGTGATCCGCTGCGCGGCGCCGGCATCGAAGCCGAGCGCGCGGCGCTGCCAGTCGAGACCCTCGCCGGCCCATCCGGCCGCGTTGTAGGTCCAGGTATGCAGGGTCGCAGCGACCCACGACGGCAGACCGCACATCCCGAGGCAGCCGCCGCCGCCGCCCAGCGCGCCGGATCCGCCGCCCTGCAGCACGAAGGCGAGGCCGTCGGCATGGCGGCCCGAGCCGTCGACCGTGAAGTCGAACGCGGTGGTGAACGGCTCGGTGGTCGACCATGGCCGCGCAGCCCACAGCGCGGCGGTCTGGTTGACGTCGTTCGTCATCCGCACCCGGCCGTCGCCGGCCGCGGCCGCGGTGCCGACGCGACGGACCTCGGTGTCCTCCATCCGGCGCGATGGCCGGTCGGGGTCGACGGCGCCGGCCCGCACGAACGCGGCCACGCTGCGCAGGTCGGCGCTCGTCAGGCCGGGCACGTGCCGTTGCACGGCCCGCTCGACCGTCTGCGCCGAGCCGTCGTGCAGATACGGCGCGGTCTGCCACGCGTCGGCGATCGCCGGCGTGTCCAGGCCGGCGAGCCGGCCGTCGAGCCGCTTGCCGCTCGCCGGGGTCAGCGTGCCCACGCCGTGGGCGCCGCCGGGCGCGCTGTCGGTGCCGATCGGGCCGGCGTGGCAGCTGGCACAGCGGGCGCCGAAGACCGCGCGGCCGGCCGGAACCAGTGCCGCGTCGGTCGGGCGTACCGGGACCGGATCGGCCTCGGTCAGCGAGCCGACGTAGGCGGCGAGCGCGTCGAGATCGGAGGACAGACCCGCCTTGGGTGCGCCCATCGGGCGCGAACGCGTGCCGGCGTTGAAGTCGTCGTCGCGCATCAGGCCCGAGCCGCCCGCCAGGCGCCGTATCTGACCCTCGAAGTCCTGCACTTCGTCGAAGTTGCCGCTCCAGTGCAGGGGCCCCGCCCGCATGCCGCCGCGGCCGCGCAGCGAGATGGTGTTGCGCAGGCCCTCCCCGAAGCCGCTCAGGTCCCAGGTTCGGCCGTCGTGGCCGCCGTCGGCATGGCAGCTCGCGCAGCTCATGTACCGGTCGCGGGCGAGTCGCGTGTCGCGGGCATCGTAGAAGATCTGCTTGCCGACGAGCACCTGCTCGGTCAGCGTCTCGCGGCCCACGGTCGGTACAGCGCCTAGGAAGGGCAGCTCGAGGCGGCCGAGCATGCGCAGCGGGGTCAGGTCGTAGACGCCGAGGCTGCGGTCCATGAAGTTCGCGACGTAGAGCCGCGAGGCATCCGGCGAGAGCATCAGCGCCTGCGGCGCGCGGCCGGTCTCGACGCGCAGTACCTGCGCGCGCGAGTGGGCGTCGATCACCGCGACCTCGCGGCTCGTCTCCAGCGCCACGAAGAGCAGCGCGCCGGTCGGATCGAAGGCGGCTGCGCTGGCGACCGACGCGTTGTCGTGATCGATCCGCCGGGTCGGGTCCTCGGTCATCGACTTCAGGTCGAGCCGCGAGCTGACCGCACGCACGGTGTTCTGGAAATCGAGGTCGCGGCCGTCGCGCAGCTTGCCGCGCATCACGTTGTCCTGCTTCGACGGCACGAAGGCCTGCGAGCCGTCGGGCGAGATCGCGACCGCGCCGAGGTAGTTCGGGATGCCGCGGCCCTGGTTCTCGAAGTCCGGCCGCTCGCTGTGGCCGAGCACCACGGTGCCACGCACCGCGAGCGCGCTGGCGTCGACGCGGACCACCTCGCCGCCGCGTCCGGCGGGCCGCACCGCGGCGGTCGATTCGCCAGGCAGCGCCGGCGTCACGAAGCGCGACACCAGCACGGTCGACGAGTCGGCCGAGACCGCGAGGTGACGGACATCGGGACCGACCGCGAGGCTGCCCGTCTGCGCGCCGGTCGCCGCGTCGAAGCGCAGCAGCTGGCCAGTGCCCTCGAGCGCCAGCCACACCGCGCGGCCGGCCGGGTCGCCGACCACGCCGTAGGGCAGCGAGCCGGTCGGCAGCGACGTCGTGCGGACGATCGCGCCGCTCGACGGATCGATCACCGTGAGCACGCCCGCGCGCCGGCTCGCGACCCACAGGCGCCCATCGCCCGCAGCGGTCAGCGTGACCGGCTGGCGGCCGACCGGGATCTCGGCGACGCGTGCGCCGCTACGGGCGTCGAAGCCGGCGACGGTGTCCGCGTCGGGGTTCGCGACCCAGACCCGCGCGCCCGCGCCCCGACCGGTCCACGCGATCATCGACGAACGCGCGGCCTGGCCGGCCGTGTCGCCCGCGCCCGCGATCTGGCGGAACGAGCCGGTCACCGGGCGGCCCTGCGCGTCGTAGACGGTGACGGTTACCGTGTAGATGCCGGGCGCGGCGAACACGTGGTCGACCCACGGTGTGCTCGAGCGCGCGGTGACCGGCGTGCCGTCGCCGAAGTTCCACTCATAGGTGAGGCTGCGGCCGGTGGCCTGCGCGCTCAACCGCACCGTGGTGCCCGAGACGACCGGACCGCGCGAGGTCGGCGGCACGAGCTCGACGTCGGGCAACGAGATCGACCAGACGAACGAGGCGCTGCCGGTGCGAGTGCCGTCGTCGGCCGCGATCGTCACATGGTAGTCGCCGCGCTTCGTCGGCGTGCCGGTGATCGCGCCGGTGTCGGCGTTGATCGACAGGCCGGGCGGCAGGCCGCTCGCGGTCCACGCGAGCGCGGCGCCGGCCGGGCTGCGGCCGGTGGGCTGCAGCACGACCGCGCCGCTCGCCCAGACCCGGTCGGCGATCGCGTCGACGGTCGGGGCGCTCGCCGCGCCCGCGTCGCCGCCGGGCGGCGCGATGCGCACGGTCCGGGCGATCGAGGGCACCCCGCGCGCGTCGAACGCGAACAGCAGGTAGAAGCCGGGTGGGGTCTGGGTCGCCTGGCCGGGCAGCTGCGCGCGGACCTGGGCGCCGCCCGCGCCGGTCGCGCGGAACGGCAGGTCGACGAAGGCGAGGTCACCGCTCCAAGAGTGGCTGACCGAGCCGAAGCGGACCAGGGTCACACGCGAGACCGTGCCGCTCGCCAGGCGCAGCTCGAACGAGCGCGCCGGGTCGAGGACCGTCGGTGCGTCGGCGAGGGTCGTCTGCTGGGCGCGGGCGCCCTGGGCGTCGAACAGGTAGGACGGCGAGTAGATCTCGCCGTTGCGGTTGGTGAGCGGGCCGGGCGCGCCGCCACCGGCGACCAGCACGCGGCCGTCGTGCAGCAGCAGTGCGGTGCCGTGGTAGAGACGCGCGTTCTTCTGGGCCGGTCCGATCGTCCACTCGCCGGTGACCGGGTTCCAGACCTCGGCCGTGTTGACGGCGGTGTTGAGCACGTTGTCGGTCCGGCCGCCGCCGCTGGCGAGCACGCGGCCGTCTGCGAGCATGGTCGCCACGCCGTGGATGCGGTTGGCCGACGCGGCCTCGGTCTCCTTCCACGTCGGCGTGCCCGAGCGGATGTCGACCACGGTGGCGCTGGGCGACCAGGGGGCGAGCTTCAGGAAGCGGCCAGGCCGGAACTGCGCAGCGCCGGCCGCGCCGCCCGAGGCGGTACCCGGGAGCTGGCCGGAGAGCGTCACCGCGCCGTTGCCGCGCGGATCGACGAAGTAGAGGCGCCCGCCCCCGTCCATACCGAAGATCCGGCCGTCGGGCGCGACGAAGTTCCGCGGGAAGGTCGCGTCGAGGCCGGAGGTGTCCGCACCGGAGAGCAGACGGTAGGTACCGTCGGCACCGCGGATCTCGGGCCGGTCGTGGCCGCCCGCACCGCCCTGGACGTAGATCTCGCCGGACATCAGCGTCGTCGACGACGAGTACCAGCGTGCGCGGTGCATCCGCTCGCCCTTGACGATCGTCCCGGCCGGGCCGTTCACCACCGTGGACTCGCGGTTCGCGACATTCGACGGGCCGGGCATGTCGCCGCCGGAGATCACCGTGCGACCGTCCTGGAGCAGGGCGTGCGAGCTGCAGAAGAGGTCGGTCCCGGTGGTGTTGTCGAGCGTGACGACGCTGTCGGCGCCGGTGCCGCGCGAGGGGTCCCAGAACGCATAGTTCGCCGCCGCGGTCTGCGAGCCGTTGGGCGCGCTGCCGTAGTAGAGCACCGTGCCGCCCGGCTGCAGCGCCATGTGGATCGCGATCACGTTCATGTCGAACGGCGCGGCCCACGCGCCGCCGACCTGCGGGCTGGTGTCGCGGATGGCCTTCGCGGCGAGCTCGGCGCGGTCGCCGTCCTGCGGCAGCGCGCTCGTCGGGGACTGCGGATCTCCGGGGGCGTCGGTCTGGCCGCAGGCGGCGAGCGCGAGCAGTGCGACCCCCGCGATCGTCAGCGAACCCGTCCGCCGTACGAGTCGTGTCCGCCGCATGCTCCCCCCCCCAGCGCTTCGATCCGATGAAGCCGGGAGGGTCTGCCAGCGCGGCGACTGACGCAGCGCATTCGGTCACGACGATCCCCGAACAGTCGCGTCGGGACGCGCCAAAGGGGTCGGGTGCGGGGACGGACGTGCGCTCAGGCCTGTCGGTCCCCGCCGAGGACGGGACATCCGGAACGCGGCGCGGCCGCTCCCGGGTGATTCGCGCGACGCGGGCGCCGCGCGGATGCCGCGCTCAGAATGGGATGTCGTCGTCCATCTCGCCGATGCCGCCGCCGGACGCGGGCTTGCGCGCCGCGCCGCCACCGCCACCGCCACCGCCCGAGCGGCCGCCGTAGCCGCCGCCGCTTCCCCCGCTGCCCCCGCCATTGCCGCCGCCGTAGGACTCGCGGCTGTATCCGCCGTCCTCGGCGGGCGCGCCGCCGCCCATGCCCTCGCGCGAGCCGAGCAGCTGCATCTCCTGGGCGATGATCTCCGTGGTGTAGCGGTCCTGGCCTTCCTTGTCCTGCCACTTGCGGGTCTTCAGCCGGCCCTCGACGTAGACCGAGCGCCCCTTCTTCAGGTACTCGCCTGCGATCTCGGCCAGGCGGTCGTAGAAGACCACCGAGTGCCACTCGGTCTCCTCCTTCTTCTCGCCGGTGGCCTTGTCCTTCCAGTTGCGGGTGGTGGCGATCCGCACGTTGCAGATCGCGCCGCCGTTGGGCGAATAGCGTGTCTCGGGATCCTTGCCGAGATTGCCGACGACGATGACCTTGTTGACCGATGCCATGGGGCTCTCCTGTAGGGGGGACGCGGTGCCGGGGACCGGCGACGGCACGGCGGACGTGCCCGCGATTCAGGCCGCAAGCATACCCCGGCGACCGCGCGGCTCAGGCCACGGACGGCCTAGGTCCGAGGTGCCGGGCAGGGCGCCCGAAATCGGAAGCGCGCCCTCGGGCGCGCCCGCTAGACTGGCCCGGTGACGCCGCCGCCCGCCCCCGGCCCGCACCCGCCCGACCGGCTGCGCGGGCTGCCCGTGATGGTCTGCGCGCAGGTCAGCCTGCACGCCGCCTCGACCGGCATGCGGATCGTCGGCCCGCTGCTGCTGCTGCGCTCGGGCGCGCCTGCCTGGCAGGTCGGCCTGCTGCTCGCCTGCTTCGGCCTGGGCCCGGTCGGCTTCGCCTGGCCGGTCGGCCGGGTCGTCGACCGGCGCGGTTATCCGCCGGCGATGTCGGTGGTGCTGGCGCTGGCGGCGCTCGCCGGGGTGCTGTCGGTGCTCGCGAGCCTGCTGGACGGCGCGGCGCGGCTCGGGCTGCTGTGCGCGGCCGCGGCCGCCGCCGGCGGCGCGGCGAACGCCGGGATGGTCGTCGCGCAGCGCACCGCGGCCCGGATGGCCCCCGACCCCGCGCGGCTGCGCGGCGCGTTCGCGTGGGTCGGCGTCGCACCGCCGGTCGCCAACCTGCTCGGCCCGGTCGCGGCAGGCGCGATGTTCGACGCGGCCGGCGCCACGGTCGCGCTCGCCGGCCTGCTCGGCTTCGTGGTCCTCGCGGTCGCGCTCGTGCGGCTGGCGCGCACGCCCGCGGTCCCGGTCCAGGCGGCTCGGGCCGACGCGCCCTCGCCGATCGAGCTGCTGCGCCATCCCACCGTGCGGCGCATGATGCTCGTCGACCTGCTGATCACCGGGGGCTGGGACATCCATGGCTTCATCGTGCCTACGCTCGGCCACGCGCGCGGCCTGTCGGCGACCGCGATCGGCACGGTCTTCGGCCTGTTCGCCGCCGGCGTGGCTGCGGTGCGCGCGGCGATTCCCTGGCTCGCCCACCGGCTGCGCGAATCGAGCGTGCTGACCGGCGCGCTGGTCGCCTCGGGCGCGATCTACGCGATCTACCCGCTCGGCGAGTCCGCCGCCTACATGGGCGCCTGCGCGCTCGCGCTGGGCGTCGCGATCGGCGCCGCCCAGCCGATGGTGCTGTCGGCGATCCACCAGGCGGTCGACGAGCGCCAGCGCGGCGGCGTGCTCGCGCTGCGGACCATGTGGGTCGGGCTGGGCTCGGTCACGGTGCCGATCGGGCTCGCCGCGGCGGTGGCCGCGATCGGGCCGAGCGCGATGCTGTGGGCCGTGGGCGCGGCGGTCGCCGCCGGCAGCGCGGCGGCGCGGCCGCGGCGTTGACGCGGGGAAGGCGGGCGGCGGCGACGCGCCCGGCTCCGGCCGATCGCGCGCGGTCTCAGCGCGGTGCGCGTCCGCCCGGCTGCGGCCACCGACGCTGGCCGGCGGCGACCCCCCACCAGATCGCCATCACGCCGGCGCACATCACGAAGACCGACACGCCGCCGAAGCGCGACGACGCCCAGCCGCCCACCGCGCCGCCGGCGAAGAGGCCCAGCGCCTGCACCGTGTTGTAGAGCCCGAGCGCCGTGCCCTTGACGTCGGGCGGCGCGAGCCGCGAGACCATCGACGGCACGGTGGCCTCGAGCACGTTGAAGGCCGCGAAGAACACCAGCAGCAGCACGACGAAGGGCACGATGCCCACCGGCTGCGCGGCGTAGCCGAGCTGCGCGACGAGGATCGCGGCGATGCCGCCCAGCGTGACCGCGCGCAGCCGGCCCGAACGCTCGCCCCAGGCGATCGGCGGCACCATCAGCACGAACGACGCGGCGACCACCGGCAGGTAGACCTTCCAGTGGTCCGCGAGCGGCAGCTGCGCGCGTTCGACCAGCCAGGCCGGCAGCACCACGAACATCGCCATCTGCACGAGGTGCAGCGAGAAGATGCCGACGTTGAGGCGCATCAGCTCCGGGTCGAGCGCCACCTCGCGAAAGCGCGTCCGCTGCACGCCCTCGCCCGGTCGGCGCGACGGCGTCGGCAGCGACGGCACCGCGAACAGCACGATGACGATGCCGGCGAGCGCCATCAGCCCGGTCAGGTGGAACAGCCCCGCCATGCCGACCCACGCGTACAGCAGCGGCGCGGCGACCAGCGACAGCGCGAAGGTGAGGCCGATGGACGCGCCGACCATCGCCATCGCCTTCGTGCGCTGCGAGTCGCGGGTGAGGTCGGCGATGCAGGCGGTGACCGCGGCCGAGATCGCGCCGGTGCCCTGCAGCGCGCGGCCGATGATCGTCCACGTGAGGTCGGTGGCCTGAGCGGCGACGAGGCTGCCGAGCGCGAACAGCACCAGCCCGAAGATGATCACCGGCTTGCGGCCCAGCCGGTCCGAGGCCATGCCGAAGGGCAGCTGCAGCACGCCCTGGGTGAGGCTGTAGATCCCGAGCACCAGGCCCACGAGCAGCGGGCTGTCGCCGCCCGGCAGCGTGTGCGCGTGCACCGCGAAGACCGGCAGGATCAGGAAGAGCCCGAGCATCCGGAACGCGTAGAGCGACGACAGCGACAGGCTGGCGCGCAGCTCGTGCGAGGTCATGCGAGCGGCGTCCGGCGCGGCCACGGCGGCGGGGTCGGCTGACACGGGGGAAGCCAGGGGAGAAGGCACTCGGTGGGAGTCGGCTATATTAGCAGGTTGCCTTCTTCCGGCCCGGGCGGCCCGTGCCCCGGACCTTCGCCACGCCGAACGATGCCGAACGACGATCCGAGTCCCAGCCTGGGGGCGAGCCTGGGTGCCGGCCTCGATGCCGGTCCCGATGCGGGCATCGGTGCGCGCCCAGCCGATCGCGACGACGACGATCGCGCGCACGAGGCCCGCGGCCTCGCGGCGCGTGCCGCGCGCGCCGAGGGCCGGCCGCTGCAGCAGGCGATCCAGCACCAGATCCGGGTGCGCGGCGCCCGCACCCACAACCTGAAGAACATCAGCCTCGAGCTGCCGCGCGATGCGCTGGTGGTGATCACCGGGCTGTCGGGCTCGGGCAAGTCCTCGCTCGCGTTCGACACGCTCTACGCCGAGGGGCAGCGCCGCTACGTCGAGTCGCTGTCGGCCTACGCGCGGCAGTTCCTGCAGCTGATGGAGAAGCCTGACGTCGACCTGATCGAGGGCCTGTCGCCCGCGATCGCGATCGAGCAGAAGGCCACCTCGCACAACCCGCGCTCGACGGTGGGCACCGTCACCGAGATCCACGACTACCTGCGGCTGCTGTTCGCGCGGGTCGGCACGCCCTACTGCCCGAACCATCCCGACCAGCCGCTCGAGGCGCAGAGCGTCTCGCAGATGGTCGACGCGGTGCTCGCCCTGCCCGAGGACACCAAGCTGATGGTGCTGGCGCCCGTGGTCGCGAACCGCAAGGGCGAGCACCTGGACCTCTTCGAGGACCTGCGCGCGCAGGGCTTCGTGCGGGTGCGCGTGAGGAGCGAGGGGAAGACCGCGGCCAGGATCCACGAGCTCGAGGATCCGCCGAAGCTCGCGAAGACCGGCCGGCACTCGATCGACGTGGTGGTCGACCGGCTGAAGGTCGGTGCGTCGATGAAGCAGCGGCTCGCCGAGTCGTTCGAGACGGCGCTCCGGATCGCCGACGGCCGCGCGATCGCGATGGAGATGACGGACGGCGCGGAAGGCGGACGCGAGCTGCTGTTCTCCAACCGCTTCGCCTGCCCGGTCTGCAGCCACGCGCTGCGCGAGCTCGAGCCGCGGCTCTTCTCGTTCAACAACCCGATCGGCGCCTGTCCCGACTGCGACGGCCTGGGCACGGTGCAGTTCTTCGACCCGGCGCGCGTGGTCCACTTCCCGAACCTCGGGCTCGGTGCCGGCGCGATCCGCGGCTGGGACCGGCGCAACCAGTTCTACTTCCAGATGCTGCAGAGCCTCGCGGCGTTCTACGGCTTCGACGTGGACACGCCGTTCGAGCAGCTCGCCGACGACGTGCGGCGCGTGATCCTGCAGGGCTCGGGCGAGAAGAAGATCCCCTTCGTCTACCTGACCGAGAGCGGCAAGGCCTCGACCCGCCAGCACCCGTTCGAGGGCGTGATCCCGAACCTCGAGCGCCGCTACCGGGAGACCGACTCCACGCACGTCCGCGAGGAGCTCTCCAAGTACCTGAACACCAAGCCCTGCCCCGCCTGCGCGGGCACGCGGCTGAAGGCCGAGGCGCGCAGCGTGCGCGTCGGGCCGCGCGGCGCCGACGAGCCGATCTGGACGGTGTCGAAATGGACGCTGGGCCAGGCGCAGGCCTGGTTCCGCGGGCTGGCGCTGCCGGGCGCGAAGGCCGCGATCGGCGAGCGGATCGTCCGCGAGATCGCCAGCAGGCTGCAGTTCCTGGTCGACGTCGGCCTCGACTACCTGTCGCTCGACCGCTCGGCCGAGACGCTGTCGGGCGGCGAGTCGCAGCGCATCCGCCTCGCGTCGCAGATCGGCTCGGGCCTGACCGGCGTGATGTACGTGCTCGACGAGCCGTCGATCGGCCTGCACCAGCGCGACAACGACCGGCTGATCGGCACGCTGCGCCATCTGCGCGACCTCGGCAACTCGGTGCTGGTGGTGGAGCACGACGAGGACGCGATCCTCGCGGCGGACCACGTCGTCGACATGGGGCCGGGCGCGGGCGCGCACGGCGGCGAGGTCGTCGCGCAGGGCACGCCGCGGCAGATCGCGGCGAACCCCGCGTCGCTGACCGGCCGCTACCTGTCGGGCACGCTCGCGATCGACGTGCCCTTCGCGCGGGTGCCGCCCGGCGACAGGCACCTGATCATCCGCGGCGCGCGCGGCAACAACCTGCGCGGCGTCGACGTGTCGATCCCGGTGGGACTGCTCGTCTGCGTGACCGGCGTCTCGGGCTCGGGCAAGTCGACGCTGGTCAACGACACGCTGCACCACGCGGTCGCCCGCCACCTGTACGGCTCGCAGGCGCAGCCCGCCGCCCACGACGGCATCGACGGCCTCGAGCACTTCGACAAGGCGATCGCCGTCGACCAGAGCCCGATCGGCCGCACGCCGCGCAGCAACCCGGCCACCTACACGGGCCTGTTCACGCCGATCCGCGACCTGTTCGCCGAGACGCCCACCGCGCGCGAGCGCGGCTACGGCGCCGGCCGCTTCTCGTTCAACGTGAAGGGCGGGCGCTGCGAGTCCTGCGAGGGCGACGGCATGATCAAGGTCGAGATGCACTTCCTACCCGACGTCTACGTGCCCTGCGACGTCTGCCACGGCGCCCGCTACAACCGCGAGACGCTCGAGGTCCTGTACAAGGCGAAGAACATCGCCGAGGTGCTCGACATGACCGTCGAGCAGGCCGCGGCCTTCTTCGCGAGCGTGCCCGCGATCGCGCGCAAGCTGCAGACCCTGCTCGACGTGGGCCTGGGCTACGTGCGGCTCGGCCAGAGCGCCATCACGCTGTCCGGCGGCGAGGCGCAGCGGGTGAAGCTGTCGCAGGAGCTCTCCAAGCGCGACACCGGCCGCACGCTCTACATCCTCGACGAGCCGACCACCGGCCTGCACTTCCACGACATCGCGCTGCTGCTGAAGGTGATCCACACGCTGCGCGACCACGGCAACACCGTGGTGGTGATCGAGCACAACCTCGACGTGATCAAGACCGCCGACTGGGTGATCGACATGGGCCCGGAGGGCGGCGCGGGCGGCGGCACGGTGGTGGCCGCGGGCACGCCCGAGCAGATCGCGCAGGTCGGGGCGAGCCACACCGGGCGCTACCTCGGACGGGTGCTGGACAGGGCACGGCGCGGTCTGGCGGCCTGATCCGGCGGGCCCCCGACGCCGGCGCGTGCCGGCGGCCCCCGCGCTCGAGCCCGGTCATCCGGGCCCGGACCGCGACCCTTCTCCGTGGCAGGAAGGCGACGCGACCGCCGCCGTCACCGACCGTTCGGATCGTCCGCGCCGCCGCCCGGGCATCCGACGTGCTTCCCGTCATTGCCCCGCGTGCCCGCCGGCCCGATAAGTGCGGGACGAGACGAACGACGGACAGAAGACACACCCCATGATCATCCATCCCCAGACGGTCGAGCTGCATCCGACCGACCTCAGACTGCTGGCCGAGAGCGGCCTCGCGCTGGCCGGCGCGCAGCCCGGCGCCACCGTGCTGCCGATCGGCCGCGCCGACCTCGCCTTCCGCCTGAAGGACGCGCGCGCCCGGACGGACGACCCCGCCCAGCGCGCGGTGATCGTAAGCTTCCTGAAGCAGCTGCGGGCCTGACGCCCCCGGCCCCGCCCGCGCCCGCCGCGGGAAGCGGCCGATCCGGTTCCGCGGCACCCGTCGATCACACGGAGGCGCCGCGATGACCGCCCTGTCCTACGCGCCCGGCACCACGCCGGACGGCCCCTGGGCCACCTACCTCGACCAGGTCGAGCGCGTGCGCCCCTACCTCGGTCCGCTGGAGAAGTGGGTCGAGACGCTGAAGCGGCCCAAGCGCTGTCTCGTCGTCGACGTGCCGATCGAGCTGGACGACGGCCGGGTCGCGCACTTCGAGGGCTTCCGGGTCCAGCACAACCTGTCGCGCGGCCCCGGCAAGGGCGGCGTGCGCTACCACCCCGGGGTCAACCTCGAGGAGGTGATGGCGCTCGCGGCCTGGATGACGATCAAGAACGCCGCGGTGAACCTGCCCTACGGCGGCGCCAAGGGCGGCGTGCGCTGCGACCCGCGCGCGCTGTCGATCAAGGAGCTCGAGCGGCTCACGCGGCGCTACACCAGCGAGATCGGCATCGTCATCGGCCCCCAGCAGGACATCCCCGCGCCCGACGTCAACACCAACGCCCAGGTGATGGCCTGGATGATGGACACCTACTCGACCAACGTCGGCGCCACCACGACCGGCGTCGTCACCGGCAAGCCGATCGCGCTCGGCGGCTCGCTCGGACGCGTGAAGGCGACCGGCCGCGGCGTGTTCGTCGTGGGCCGCGAGGCGGCGCGGCGGCTCGGTCAGCCGATCGAGGGCGCGCGCGTCGCGGTCCAGGGATTCGGCAACGTCGGTGCATCGGCGGCGGAGATGTACGCGGCGCACGGCGCGAAGGTCGTCGCGGTGCAGGACGCGAGCGGCACCGTGCTGAACGATGCCGGCCTCGACGTGCCGGCGCTCGTCGCCCACGCCGAGGCGCACGGCGGCGTGGCGGGCTTCCCCGGCGCCGACCCGATCGACGCCGAGTCGTTCTGGCAGGTGGCATCCGACGTGCTGATCCCGGCCGCCCTCGAGGGCGTGCTGACCGCCGAGCGCGCGCGGCGGCTGCGCACGCGGCTCGTCGTCGAGGGCGCGAACGGCCCGACGCTGCCCGAGGCCGACGCGATCCTGGGCGACCGCGGGATCACGGTCGTGCCCGACGTGATCGCGAACGCCGGCGGCGTGACGGTCTCGTACTTCGAGTGGGTCCAGGACTTCTCCAGCTTCTTCTGGACCGAGGAGGAGATCGACGCGCGGCTCGACGCGATCCTCGTCGGCGCGTTCGGCCGGATCTGGGCCGATGCCGCGCGGCACCGGATCCCGCTGCGCAGCGCGGCCTTCGTCGTCGCCTGCGAGCGGGTGCTGGCGGCGCGCGAGCTGCGCGGGCTCTACCCCTGACGCGCGGCGCGCCGGGCCACCGCCTTGCGCGCCTCCTCGACCCAGAGCACCGTGCTCGCCAGCGCGAGCAGCGTCGCGAGCGTGCCGGCCGACGGCGGCACGACGTGGAACAGCGCGGCGAGCGGCGGCAGGTAGAGCACCGCTGCCTGCAGCACCAACGAGGCGGCGAGCCCCGCGCCGAGCCAGCGGTTCTCGCGCAGCCCGCCGCGCAGCGCCGAGCGCGTCGCGGACCGGCAGTTCAGCACGTTGAACCACTGCGCGAATGCGAGCAGGGTGAAGGTCTCCGTGCGGACCACGTCGATCGGCGCGCCCGCGGCGTGCCGCCATGCGAACCAGCCCGCGCAGATCGCGACCGAGACGGGCACCAGCACCGCGAGCCGCCGCAGCATCGCCGCGTCGAGCAGCACCGCCTCGCGCGGCACCGGCGGGCGGCGCATCTCGTCGCCGTCGGGCGGGTCCATCACGAGGTTGACCGTCACCGTGCCCTCGGTCACCAGGTTGTTCCAGAGGATCTGCACCGCGAGCAGCGGCAGCGGCCAGCCGGCCGCGAGCGCGATCAGCAGCAGGCAGACCTCGTCGACCGAGGTCGCGAACAGGAACAGGATGACCTTGCGCAGGTTGCCGTGGACCACGCGGCCCTCCTCGACCGCGCGCACGATGGTCGCGAAGTCGTCGTCGGTGAGCACGATCCGCGCGGCGTTCTTCGCCACCTCGGTGCCGGAGACGCCCATCGCGATGCCGACGTCGGCGCGCGCGAGCGCCGGCGCGTCGTTCACGCCGTCGCCGGTCATCGCGACGACATCGCCGCGCGCCTGCAGCGCCTCGACGATGCGCAGCTTCTGCGCGGGCTGCACGCGGGCGAAGACCGCGACGCCGTCGAGCGCATCGCGCAGCTCGCCCTCGTCCATCCGCTCCAGCGCGGCGCCGTCGACCGCGCGGTCGCCCTCGGCCGCGATCCCGAGCGCGCGCGCGATCGCCATCCCGGTGAGCACGTGATCGCCGGTGATCATCACCGGGCGGATTCCGGCGGCGCGGCAGCGCGCCACCGCGTCCTTCGCCGATGCGCGCGGCGGGTCGATCTGGCCGACCAGCCCGAGCAGCCGCGCGCGGCCGGATCGCAGGCCCGCGGGGCCTTCGGCCGGATCGAAGCGGTCCGCCTCGATGCGCGCGAACGCGAGCACGCGCAGCGCGCGTCCGGCCATGTCCTCGGCCGCGCGCCGCGCCGCATCCGCCGCGCGCCCGGCCGCGGCGTCGCCCCCGGTCACGACGAGCCGCAGCACCGCCTCGGGCGCACCCTTGACCGCGAGCACCCAGCCGCCCCCCTCGCCGCGGTGGCCGGTCGCCATCAGCTTCGCATCGGCGTCGAACGGCAGCTCGGCCGCGCGCGGCACCGCGGCGCGCAGCGCGTCGGCGTCGATGCCGGCCTTCGCGGCGAGCACGATCAGCGCTGCCTCGGTCGGGTCGCCGGCGCCGACCCAGGCGCCGCGCTCGTCCTCGGGTGCGAGCAGCGCGGCGTCGTTGCAGAGCACGCCCGCCTGCAGCAGCGCGACCAGGGCCGGGTCGGCGGGGTCGAGCGGCGCGCCGGCCTCGGCGAAGCCGCCCGTCGGCACGAGGCCGGCGCCGGAGACCGTCACGACACGCGCCGGCGCACCGCCCTCGCCGGGCAGCCACGCCTCGACCGCGGTCATCTCGTTGCGCGTGAGCGTGCCGGTCTTGTCGCTGCAGATGACCGTGACCGCGCCGAGCGTCTCGACGGCCGACAGGCGCCGGACGATCGCGCCGCGCGCGGCCATCCGCTGCATGCCCACCGCCAGCGCGATCGTCGTCGCGACCGGCAGGCCCTCGGGCACCAGGGACACCATCTGGCTGATCGCCACCATCAGCAGGTCGCCGAGCGGTTCGCCGCGCAGCACGCCCGCCGCCATCACCGCGGCGAAGAGCGCGAGCGCGACGCCGACCAGCGTCCGGCCGAAGCCCGCCAGCCGCCGCTCGAGCGGCGTCGCCGGCTCGTGCGCGGACTCGGTCAGCCGCGCGATCCGGCCGACCTCGGTGTGCACGCCGGTGGCGACCACCACCGCACGGCCGCGTCCCGACGACACGTACGTGCCGGACCAGACCATCGAGCGGCGGTCGGCGAGCGTGGTCGCCTCGGGCAGCGCGGCGACCGACTTGCCGACCGGCACGGACTCGCCGGTCAGCGCGGCCTCGGCCGCGGCGAGCGACGCGGCCTCGAGCAGGCGGGCGTCGGCGCCGACCGCGTCACCGGCCGCGAGCGACAGCAGGTCGCCGGGCACGAGGCCGCTCGCCTCGATCTCGCGTTCGGCGCCGTCGCGGACGACCCGCACCCGCAGCGTCGAGAGCCGGCGCAGCGCCGCCATCGAGCGTTCGGCCCGGCCCTCCTGCAGCGCGCCGACGATCGCGTTAAGGATCACGACCACGCCGATCACCGCGGCATCGCCGAGGTGGCCGAGCGACAGCGCCATCAGCGCGGCGACGCCGAGCAGCGCCACCAGCGGGCTCGCGAACTGGCGCGCCGCGCGGCGCCACACCGGCGGCGGCGGCGGCTCGGGCAGCGCGTTCGGGCCGTTCGCGGCGAGGCGGCGCTCGACCTCGGCGGCGCCGAGTCCGGCGAGCGGGTCGGTGGCGAGTCGGCGCGCGACCTCGGTCGCATCGAGGGCGTGCCAGGGCGCGGCATGGACGGGATCGGTCATCCGCGCCGAGCATAGGCGAGCGCGGCGGCGGCCGGCCACGCGGCGCGCAGGCGACTTGATCCCGGTCAAGCGGCGGGCACGGCGGCCCGCACGACCCTCACGCCCAGCGGTAGGACGGCAGCAGCGGAGCGCCGACCGTCAGCGCGCCGTCGAGCCCGTCGACGACGATCGCGTTCTGCCCGAAGGTCACCGCGCCGCCGAGCTTCGGATTCGCGCGGAACCCCGCCAGCACCTGCAGCACGCCGGGATCGTGCCGGCCGGTCTGCGGGTCGACCTCGGTGATGGTGCAGCGGGTGCAGGGCTTGACGATCCGCAGCGCGGGCGCGGCGCCGGGCGCGTCGACGGCGAGCGTGTCGAGCAGGTCCTCGCCGAACGGATCGAGCCCGTCGATCACCACGTTCGGGCGGAAGCGCGCCATCGTCACGCCCGGCAGGCCGGCCTGCTCGAGCCGCGCGTTCAGCGCGACGAGCGATGCGGCGGAGGCGACCAGCAGCGGGTAGCCGTCGGAGAAGCGGGTCAGCGCGCCGGGGCGGCCGTGGTCATCGCCGACCCAGTTGCGGCTCGCCGCGCGCGGCGCGGTGGCGTCGAAGCGCAGCAGGCGGACCTTCCTGCGCAGCACGTCGGAGAACCACTGCGCCGCCTCGGGCCCCTCGTCGAAGCCGGCGCAGCGGTCGTCCCAGCACCAGGTGGCGACGCGTTCGCCGCCCCGGCCGGCGACCTGAAGCGCGGACTGCCCGGGTCCCAGCACGTGCAGCCCGTCGCCCGTGCGCGATGGCCTGACCAGCGCCAGCACCGGCGCGTCGCGCTGGGTGACGAACTGGTCGTGCTCGTCGACGACCATCCAGCGGCGATCGTCGAGCGGGCCGAGCGTGTCGAAGCGCATCGCTTCGACGGCGATGCCGGCACAGGACTTGATCGGGTAGACGTGCAGCGACGCGATGCGGACGGTGGCGCTCATCGCGCGATCGTAGCAGGGCGCGGCCACCGGGCCTGCGGCGCCGGCATCGCCGCCGCGAACGCGCGGACGATCGGCGGGTGACCCTCGATCGCGGCGACCCGGGCGGGACGACGCGCGATCGAGGCGCCTTCTTGTTGACGGTCACGATCAGGATTGTCGACAATCCGACGGGCTCGATGCGGCGTCGGCCGCGCCGCCCGCGATCGCAGGGGCACCCGCCCTCCCGTGCGCACGTCGCGCACCGCCCCACGCCCACCGGAGCCGAACCCCTTGAAGCGAACCCTGCTGGGCGTGCTCACGCCGTCGTCCAACACCGCGCTGGAGCCGCTGACCTCGGCGATGGTCGCCGGCCTGCCCGGCGTCTCGGCGCACTTCGGCCGCTTCCGCGTGACCGAGATCTCGCTGGGCGCGGGCTCCACCGGCCAGTTCGACCTCGAACCGATCCTCCATGCGGCGCGGCTGCTGGCCGACGCGCACGTCGACGTGATCGCCTGGAGCGGCACCTCGTCGGGCTGGCTAGGCTTCGAGCGCGACCGGATGCTGTGCGAGGCGATCACCCGCGAGACCGGCGTGCCCGCCTGCACCTCGGTGCTCGCGTTCAACGAGATCATGGACCTCACTGGCCGGCGCCGCTTCGGCCTGGTCACGCCCTACCTCGACGACGTGCAGGCACGGATCGTCGCGAACTACGCCGCCTCGGGCTACGAGGTCGTGGCCGAGCGGCACACCGGGCAGCAGGTCAACTTCGACTTCTCCGAGGTGACCGAGACGCGGCTCACCGCGATGGCCCGCGAGGTGGCCGCCGCGCGGCCCGACTGCCTCACCACCTTCTGCACGAACCTGCGCGCCGCGCACCTCGTGCCCGCCTGGGAGGCCGAGCTCGGCCTCCCGGTCTACGACACCGTGTCCACCGCGGTCTGGAAGGCGCTGCGTGTCTGCGGCGTCGACACCCGGGCCGTGAAGGGCTGGGGCCGCCTGTTCTCCGAGGTCCATTGAGATGAGCGAACGCTACGACCTGATCGTCCGCAATGCCCGCGCCGCGACCGCGGCCGACGTCTTCGACTGCGATCTCGGCATCGCGGGCGGTCGCATCGTCGCGATCGCGCAGCGGCTGCCCGCCGGCGCCGCCGACCGCGAGATCGACGCGGCCGGTCGGTTCGTCACGCCCGGCGGCGTCGACGCGCACTGCCATCTCGACCAGCCGATGGTCGAGCCGATGCGGATGGCCGACGACTTCGAGACCGGCTCGCGCTCGGCCGCCTGCGGCGGCACCACCACCGTGATCCCGTTCGCGGCGCAGGTGAAGGGCCGCTCGCTGCGCGAGGCGGTGGACGACTACCACCGGCGCGCCGCCGGCCGCGCGTCGATCGACTACGCGTTCCACCTGATCGTGAGCGACCCGAGCGAGACCGTGGTCGCCGAGGAGCTGCCTGCGCTGGTCGACGAGGGCTACACCTCGTTCAAGATCTACATGACCTACGATGACCTGAAGCTCGACGACGCGCAGATCCTCACCTGCCTCGAGGTCGCGCGCGAGCAGGGCGCGATGGCGATGATCCACGCGGAGAACGCGGATGCGATCGCGTTCCTGACGAAGCGGCTCACGCAGCAGGGCAAGACCGCGCCGCGCTTCCACGGGATGTCGCGGCCGATGCCGGTCGAGCGCGAGGCCACCCATCGGGCGATCACGCTGTCCGAGCTGATCGACGTGCCGATCCTGATCGTCCACGTCTCGGGCGCCGAGGCGGTCGAGCAGATCCGCTGGGCGCGCGGCAAGGGCCTGAACATCTTCGCCGAGACCTGCCCGCAGTACCTGTTCCTCACTCAGGAGCACCTGGGCCTGGACGGCTTCCACGGCGCGAAGTGCGTCTGCAGCCCGCCGCCGCGCGACGCGGCGAACCAGCAGGTGATCTGGGACGGCCTGGCCGACGGGCTGTTCACCATCGTGTCGTCCGACCACGCGCCCTTCCGCTACGACGACCCGCAGGGCAAGAAGCTGGGCGGCACCGAGCCCTCGTTCGAGTACATCCCGAACGGCATCCCGGGGCTGGAGACGCGGCTGCCGCTGCTGTTCTCGGCGGGCGTGCTGGGCGGCCGGATGTCGATCCAGCAGTTCGTGGCGCTGACCTCGGCGAACCCGGCGAAGCTCTACGGCCTGCATCCGCGCAAGGGCACGATCGCGATCGGCGCCGACGCGGACCTGGTGATCTGGGACACGTCGACGAAGCGGACCATCACGAACTCGATGCTCCACCACGAGGTGGACTACACGCCGTACGAGGGCATCGAGGTCGGCGCGTGGCCGGCGACGACGATCGCGCGCGGGCGGGTGGTCTGGGACGGCGGGCAGTACCTCGGCAAGGCCGGGGACGGCGAGTTCCTGAAGTGCGGGCGGCCGGAGGCGGCGAAGCCGCGGGTGCGGAGTTCGAGCTGGCGCGAGTGGGTGGGACTGGACCGGTAGGGCTGGCGTGCCTTCGACGGTCGGCGCGCACACGGTCGAACGCGAACGACGCGCTCAGCCCACCGCCAGCCAGTGCCGCGCGATCGCGTCCCGCCGCGCGATCCAAACGCCCGGCCTGCGCGTCATCTCCGCCAGCATGTCCACCAGCGCCTGCATGCGCCCCGGCCGGCCGAGCATCCGCACGTGCAGCCCGATCGACATCATCTTCGGCGCGTGTGCCCCCTCGCGCCACAGCCAGTCGAACGCGTCGAGCACGTAGCCGCTGAAGTCCTGCGCGCGCACGAAGCGGTGCGTGTGCTGGAACTGCATGTCGTTGGTGTCGAACGCGTAGGGCAGCACGACGTGGCGCCGATCGCCGAACGCGAGCGTGACGGGCAGGTCGTCGCCGTAGAAGTCGCTGTCGTAGAGGAAGCCGCCTTCCTCGATCAGCAGCCGCCGGGTGTTCGGGCTCGACGCCGAGCGCGTGTGCCAGCCGACGGGGCGCACGCCGCAGGCGCGCTCGATCGCGGCGACGGTCCGCGCGATCGACGCCCGCTCCTCGTCCTCGGTCATCCGCGCGTGGCTCTCCCAGCGCCAGCCGTGCGCAGAGACCTCGTGGCCACGCGCCACCGCGTCGGCCGCGAGCGAGGGCGTTCGCTCGACGGCGCGGCCGCAGGCGCTGACCGTGCAGACCGCCCGCGCGTCGTCGAAGGCCGTCAGGATCCGCCACCAGCCCACGCGGGTGCCGTAGTCGAAGTGCGACTCCAGGCACGGGTCGGGAATGCCCTCCAGGCGGTCGATCACCTCGTAGACGGCCTCGTTGCGGCCGTCGCCCTCGGCGACCGAGACCTCGGCGCCCTCCTCCAGGTTCAGCACGAAGGAGACCGCCACGCGCGCGCCGCCCGGCCAGCGCGGGTGGGGCGGCGTCGCGCCGTAGCCGAGCAGGTCGCGCGGCATCGGCCGCGCGGGAATCGCCGCCATCACTCAGTCGGCCTTCATGCCGGCGTCACGGACGACCTTCTCGTAGCGCTTCACCTCGGCCGCGAGGAAGGCCCCCACCTGCTGGGTGCTGCCCGAGCCGGGCTCGGCGCCGAGCTGCGCGAAGCGCTCCCTGACCTCGGGCAGCGCGAGGATCCGCTCGACCTCGGCGTGCATCCGCTGCACGACCGCGGACGGCGTCTTCGCCGGCGCGAGCAGCACGAACCAGGCGGAGAACTCGTAGCCGGGCAGGCCGGACTCGGCGATCGTCGGCAGCCCGGGTGCGAGCGCGGAGCGTCTCGTCGTGCTGATCGCGAGCGCGCGCAGCTTGCCGGTCCGCACGTGCTGCTGCGAGGACAGGATCGGGTCGATCATCCACTGGACCTGGCCGCCGATCAGGTCGGTGACCGCGGGCGCCGAGCCCTTGTAGGGCACGTGGACCGCCCGCACGCCGGCCTGCGCGAGCAGCATCGCACCGGCGACGTGGCTGGTGGTGGCGTTGCCCGAGGACGCGTAGGACAGCGCGTCGGGCTTCGCCTTCATCAGTGCGAGCAGCTCCTGCACGGTCTTTGCCGGCACGTCTGGATTCACCACCAGCACGCTCGGCAGGTCGGCCACGCGCGCCACCGGCGCGAAGTCGGCGAGCGTGTCGTAGGGCAGCTTCGGATAGAGGCTGGGGTTCACCGCGTGACCCACGGTGACGATCAGGAAGGTGTGGCCGTCGGGCGCCGCCTTCGCGACGACATCGGTCGCGATCTGGCCGCCGGCGCCGGGCCGGTTCTCGGCCACCACCGGCTGGCCGATCGACTTGCCGGCGTACTCGGCGACCAGCCGCGCGAAGGTGTCGGCCGCGCCGCCCGGCGGGAAGGGCACGACGATGCGTACCGGCTTCGTCGGCCACGCGTCCTGCGCGGTGGCGGGACCGGTGGCGAGCGAGGCGGCGAGCGCGACGGCGGCGAGGACGGCCGCGCGGCCGGCGAGGCGAAGGGTTCGCTTCATCAGGGGTTCTCCCAGTAGGGGCGGCCCGCGGCGCCCCAGAGCGCGCGCACGGCCGCTTCGCCCTCGGCGCAGACGCGCTCCAGGTCGACCTTGGTCGGACGGCCGTCGCGCACCAGCCATTCGCCGTCGACCGCGACGTGCTCGACGTCGCGGCCCTGCGCGGTGTGGACGAGGGTGCCCAGCAGGTCGACGCGCGGCACGAGGTGCGGTCGACGGAAGTCGAGCACGACGAAGTCGGCCCGCTTGCCGATCGCGAGGCTGCCGATCTCGTCCTGCATGCCCAGCGCGCGCGCGCCGCCCGAGGTCGCCATCGCGAACACATGCGATGGCTGCCATTCGGCGTCGACGCCGCCGCGCTGCAGGCGCGCGGTGGCGAGCGCCCAGCGCATCAGCTCGATCATGTCGCCGTGCTGGGTGTCGGTGGCCACTGCGATGTTGACGCCGGCGGCCGCCAGCTTAGGCGTGGGCGCCATCCGGCCCGAGGCGGCGTTGCACTTGGGGATGTGGATCGCATGGGCACCGGCGCGCGCCATCCGCGCGATGTCGTCGTCGGTGAGATGGATGCAGTGGCCGCCCATCAGCCGCGGGCCGAGCAGGCCGACGTCCTCGAAGACCTCGGTGGAGGTGCGCCCGGTGCGTGCGCGCACGCGCTCGACCTCGACCGCCGACTGGCCGAGGTGGGTGCTGACCCGCAGGTCGAAGGCCTCGGCCGCGCGGGCGACCTCGCGCAGGAAGTCCTCCGAGCAGGTGTCGGCCGCGTGCGCGCCGATGTTCGGCGTCACGCGCGGGTGGCCGGCCCAGCGCTCGCGCAGCGCGAGCGCGGCATCGAGCGTGCGGCGGCCGATCGCCGGGTCGAAGTGCCACTCGCCGTGCGCCACGCGCGAGAAGTCGACGTCGTGCACGCGCCAGCTGGGCGCGAGCCGCACGCCGAGCTCGGCCATCGCCTCGGTGGCGAGGTCGGCGTGGACGAAGTTGTCCCCGATCAGGGTCGAGCCGGCGAGCAGCATCTCCAGCGCCCCGAGCCGCGCGAGCGCGCGCGCCTGCTCGGGTGCGACGTCGGTCCCCTTCGGGATGCCGGGCGTGTACGAGGGCGCGAAGCCCAGGTCCGCCGCGACGCCGCGGACCATCGTCAGGATCGCGTGGTTGTGGACGTTGACGAAACCGGGGACGACGACTCGGCCGGGCAGGACCAGCGTCTCCTTCGCGGGCGGGCCCGGCGGCGGCATGGCACCCAGCCAGGCGATCCGGCCGTCGCGCACGCCGATCGCGGCGTCGCGCAGCTCCGGCAGGCCGGGCTCGCCGGTGACGACGTCGACGCCGCTGAGCAGCAGGTCGAGCGGGCGGGGCTCGGGCAGGGCGGTGGGGGACATCCGGTCGGGCAGCTGGGCAGATTATGGTTGACCAAAATAGCATCGGCTGGTCGACCGCCGCAACATGCACCGGCGTTTGCGGCTAGGATCGCGGAACGCGGTGCACACCGCGCGACCGAGACCCGACCGCCGCAGGTGCCTGATCCGGATGGCCAGCCGCCCCTCGACGAAGCCCGCCCGTACCGCGACCCGCTCGGCGCCGCAGCGATCGGCGACGACTCGCGCCGCGACGCCCCGCAGCGGCCCGCCCCGCGGCCCGGTCGCTCGACCGACCCGGGGGCGTCCGGCGGCGCCCGTTCCCGCCGCGCTGGCCGCGCCGGCGGCGGGGCGTGCCCGCGCCGCGCGCCCCGCCACCCACGACGCCGACCTCGGTACGCCGTCCGCGCGCCGCTCGGAGGCGACGGTCCGCGACGCGCTGCTGCGCGCGCTGCTCTCGGGCGCGCTGCGGCCGGGCACGGCCCTGCGCGAGCGCCAGCTCGCCGAGACCTTCGGCACCACCCGCGGCACGGTCCGCAAGGTGCTGCTGCGGCTGGGGGAGGAGGGCAAGCTCGAGCTGCGGCCGAACCGCGGCGCCTTCGTGCCCACGCCCACCGCCGACGACGTGCGCCGCGTCTACGAACTGCGTCGCGTGCTCGAGTGCGGCGCGGTGGCGATGCTCGCCGAGCGGATCGAGCGCGAACGGCTCGCGCCGCTGGCCGACCTGCTCGCCCGCGAGCGGCGCGCGCAGCGAGCGGGCCGCCGCGACGAGGCGGTGAGGCTCGCCGGCGACTTCCACCTCGTGCTGGTCGACCTGTTCGGCAACGCCGAGCTGTCGGCGTCGCTGCGCGCGCTGGTGGCGCGCACCCAGCTGTTCGTCGCGCTGTTCGAGTCGGCGCACGACGGCGGCTGCGCGGTCGACGAGCACGAGGCGGTGATGTCCGCGCTGCGCCGGCGCGATGCGCAGGCCGCGATCCGCGCGATGGCCGGCCACCTCGACCACGTCGAGCAGCGCGTGCTCGCGCGGATGCCGAAGCCCGAACCCGACGACGTCGGCGCGATCCTGCGCGCCGCGATGGAGCATGTCCCCCGATGAAGCTGCTGCTGATCAACCCCAACATCTCCGAGTCGGTCACCGCGCTGATCGAGGCCGAGGCGCGCCGCAGCGCGTCGCCCGGCACGTCCTTCACCGCGGTCACCGCGCCCTTCGGCGTCGCCTACATCGAGACCCGCTTCGAGGCGCTGATCGGCGGCTACGCGGCCGCGCAGCTCGCCGGCGAGCACTGGACGGGTCACGACGCGGTGATCGTCGCCGCCTTCGGCGACCCGGGGCTGGGCGCGCTGCGCGAGGCGGTGCCGGTCCCCGTGGTGGGGATGACCGAGGCGGCGCTGACCGTGGCCTGCGGGCTCGGCGCTCGATTCTCGATCGTGGCGATCAGCCGGCGCATCGTCGGCTGGTACCGCGAGACGGTGGCGGCCTGCGGGCTGTCGGACCGGCTCGCGGGCTTCCGTTTCCTCGACGCGCCGCTGCGCGACGCGGGCAGCGTGCAGGCCGACCACGAGGCCGCGCTCGAGGCGCTGTGCCGGCGCGCGGTCGACGAGGACGGGGCGGACGTCGTGATCCTCGCCGGCGCACCGCTCGCGGGGCTGGCGCGCGGCATCCGCGACCGGGTGCCGGTGCCGCTGGTCGACGGGGTCTCGAGCGCGGTCCGGCAGGCCGAGATGCTCGCCGCGCTGCGCACGACGCGGCCGGCGGCAGGCAGCTTCGCGTCGCCGCCGGCGAAGCCGAACGCGGGGCTGCCGGAACCGATCCGGCGACTGCTCGAGGGTCGCTGAGGCTCAGCGACGCAGCGCGCCGATCCGCCGCTCGCGCTCGGCGTCGACGAGCGCGGCCGCCGCCGTCTCGGGCACGCCCGCCTGCTGCAGCACCACCGACGCGATCTGCAGCCCGGTCTCGAGCGTCTCGGGCATCACCACGGTCGCGCCCTCGTCGCGGAGCACGGCGGCGTGCGCCTCGTCGCGGGAGCGCGCGACGACGGGCACCGCCGGGTACGCGCGCCGCACCGCGCGCAGCGCGTGCAGCGCCGAGGCAGGCTGGTCCATCGTCAGCACCACGGCCGCCGCGTCGCCCGCGTGCAGCCGCGCGAGCAGGTCGGGCCGCGTCGCGTCGCCGTACCAGACCGGCGCGCCATGCCCGCGACGCTCGGCGACGCGCACCGGGTCGGACTCGACGGCGACCCAGCGCACGCCGCGGGCGTCGAGCAGCGCGGCGAGCGTCTCGCCGACCCGCCCGAAGCCGGCGATCACGACGTGACCGCCGCCGGCCGGCGCATCGGGCGGCGGCTCGCCGGCGGCGCCCCCCGCGGGACGACGTCCTTCGAGCGCCTCGCCGGCCCGCTGCCCGAGCCGCGCCACGACGGGCGTGATCACCAGCGACAATCCGACCACCAGCAGCATGAACTGGCCGGTGGCCGGCGACATCAGCCCCTCGAGCATCGCCGCGCCGACGACGATGAACGCGAACTCGCCGCCCTGCCCGAGCAGCAGCGCGCCTTCGAGCGCGCGGCCGGCGCCGAGCCCGCCGGCGCGCAGCACGGCCCACAGCACCGCTCCCTTGATCGCGAACAGGCCGACCACCGAGGCCGGGAGCAGCAGCGGCTCGGCGGCGAGGGCCGCCGGGTCGATCGCCATGCCCACCGACATGAAGAACAGCCCCATCAGCAGTCCGCGGAAGGGCTCGATGGTGACCTCGACCTCGTGACGGAACTCGGTCTCTGCGAGGAGCAGCCCGGCGAGCAGCGCCCCCAGCGCCATCGACAGGCCGGCTGACGCGGTCAGTCCCGCGATGCTCAGCGTGGCCAGCAGGGTCAGCGCCATGAACACGTCGGGCCGCCGGTCGCGGGCCAGCGTGCGGAAGAGCGGCCGCAGCACGCGGCGACCGATCCATGCGATCGCGATCACCGCGACCGCCGCCTTGGCGAGCGCGACGGCGACGCGGCCCGTCGCGTCGCGCAGGCCCTCGACCACGTCGCCGGACCCCGCGCGGTGGACGTCGGCGAGCACGTCGACGCCGACGAGCAGCGGCACCACCGCGAGGTCCTGGAGCATCAGGACGGAGAAGCAGGCCTGACCCATCGTGGTGCCCAGCGCGCGCCGCTCGACGAGCAGCTGCATCACGACCGCGGTCGACGACAGCGCGAGCACCCCGCCCAGCACCAGCGCGACCGGCCACGGATTGCCGAACGCCCACGCCAGGCTGCCGATGGCCGCGGTGCTCGCGGCCATCTGCGCGACGCCCGCGCCGAACACCCAGCGGCGCAGCGCGCGCAGCCGCTCGGCCGACAGCTCCAGGCCGATCATGAACATCAGGAACAGCACCCCGAGTTCGGCGAGCGCGACCACGCCCTCGCCGCGCGGGAAGGTCACCGCCGCGATCCAGGACGAGGTCTCGGCCCACCGGCCCAGCCCGTGGGGCCCGAGCAGGGTGCCGGCGGCCAGGAATCCGACCACCTGGTTGATCCGCAGCCGCTGCAGCAGCGGAATCAGCACTCCGGCGAGCGCCAGGAACAGCAGGATCTCGCGCAGGAAGGGGAAGGCGGGGGCGTCGTGCATGGCGTGACGGGGGCACCGTATCCGCGACCGGTGCGGACCGTCAACGCGGATCGTCCGCGGGCCGACGCGACCGGGCGGGCGCGATCGGCCGGCCGGGCGACGCGGTACCCTGCGGGTCGGATCTCCGATCACCGGCCGCGCATGGACATCCCCACGATCCGCACCCTCCCCCTCGCCGCGCTCGCCGCGGCTGCGCTCGTCGCCGCGTGCGCGTCGACGCCGGGAGGCGCGCTCGCGCCCGGCGCCGCCCCCCACGGTCCGCCGCGCGAGCGGCCGGTGACGCCGCTGCCGTCGCCCGCGGCGCCCGCCGCGCGCGCGCTGCCGGCCGATCCGCAGGCCCTCGCCGATGCGATGCGCGGCGCCCCGGTGGTGCTGCTCGGCGAGATCCACGACAACGCCGCGCAGCACGCGCTGCGCGCCGACGCGCTCGCACGGCTGGTCGCCGGCGGCGCCCGGCCGGCGCTCGCCTTCGAGCAGCTCGACCGCGACGACCAGGCCGAGATCGACCGACTGCGCCGCGAGCGGCCCGGCGACGTCGACGCGCTCGCGGCGCTGGTCGCGCGGCGCGGCTGGGACGCGCCGCTCTACCGCCCCTACCTGGCGATCGCCCTCGCGAACGACCTGCCGGTGATCGGGGCGAACCTCTCTCGCGGCGACGCGTCGCGCGTGGTCCGCGAGGGCTTCGCCGCGGCCTTCGACGCGCCGACGCGCGCAGCGCTCGGGCTCGACGCGCTGCCGGCGCCGCTGCTCGCGGCACACGCCCGCGAGATCGACGCGGGCCACTGCGGGCTGCTGCCGGCGGCGATGCTCGAGCCGATGGCGCGCGCGCAGATCGCCCGCGACGCGGCGCTCGCGCGGGCGATCGAGTCGATGGCCGGGCGCGGCGTCGTGCTGATCACCGGCAACGGCCACGCGCGGCGCGACCTCGGCGTGCCGAACTGGCTGTCGCCCGCGCTGCGCGCACGCACGGTGTCGATCGGGCTCGTCGAGCCGGCCGCGCGAGACGCGCTGCCGCACGACGCGTTCGACCGCGTGGTGTCGACCGAACCGCAGTCGCGCCAGGACCCGTGCGAGGCGCTGAAGGCGCGGATGCGGCCGGCTCAGGGCCGGTAGTCGCGGAACCGCTCGAGCACGCGGTCCATCTCGTCGTCGGAGAGCCGCGCGGGCGTGCCGAGGGCGCGCGCGGCCGCATAGGTGCGGGCGAGCCACTCGAGCTCGACCGCGAGCGCGAGCGCCGACTCGAGCGTGGCACCGACCGCGATCATCCCGTGGTGCGCGAGCAGGCAGGCGCGCCGGCCGTCGAGCGCGGCCAGCGCGTGGTCCGACAGCGCCTGCGTGCCGAAGGTGGCATAGGGCGCGCAGCGGATATCGCGACCACCGGCCGCGGCGACCATGTAGTGGAAGGCGGGGATGCCGTCGCGCTGCACGTCGGGCAGGCAGGCGAGCGCGGTGCAGTGCGGCGCATGTGCGTGGACCACCGCGCCGATCTCGGGCCGCGCCGCGTACAGGTCATGGTGGAAGCGCCATTCCGACGACGGCCGGCGGCGACCATCGGGCACCGGATCGGCGGCACCGGGCGCGCGCACGACGATCGGCATCCAGACGACGTCGTCGACGGTGCAGCGGTCGTAGGGCAGCGCGCTCGGCGTGACCAGCATCCCGTCGGCGCCGCCGCGATGCCAGCGCAGCGACACGTTGCCGGCGCTGCCGTGGTTGAGCCCGTGCGGGGCCATCGCGCGCGCGGTCTCGAGCACGGCTGCGCGCGCCACGTCCTCGGTGGCGGGCCGATCGCCGGTCGCGGCGCTCATCGTGCCCCGCCCGCGGCGAACGGCGGCAGCCCGAGCAGCGCGGCCTCGCTCGCGGCGCAGGCGCCGTGCTCGGTCACCAGGGCGTCGACGAGGCGCGCCGGCGTCACGTCGAACGCCGGGTTCAGCGCGGCGACGCCGTCGGGCACCACGCGCACCTCGCGCAGCGCACCGTCGGCGCCGCGTCCAGTCAGGTGGGTGACCTCGCGCGGATCGCGGTGCTCGATCGGGATGGCCGCGCCGTCGGGCACGCCGAGGTCCACCGTGGGCGTCGGGCAGGCGACCCAGAACGGCACGCCCGCGTCGCGGGCGGCCAGCGCCTTCAGGTACGTGCCGACCTTGTTCGCGACGTCGCCGTTGCGCGCGACGCGGTCGCAGCCGACGAGGGCCGCGTCGACGCGGCCCTCGCGCATCAGCTGCCCGCCCGCGTTGTCGGCGATCACCGTGCAGCGCACGCCCGCGTCGGCGAGCTCCCAGGCCGTCAGGCTCGCGCCCTGGTTGCGCGGCCGCGTCTCGTCGACCCACACGTGCAGCGGCACGCCGGCCGCGTGCAGCGCGTAGATCGGCGCGAGCGCGGTGCCGTGCGCGACCGCGGCGAGGCGGCCGGCGTTGCAGTGGGTCAGCACCTGCAGCGGCGCATCGGCCGAGACCGGCCGGCCCGCGGCCGCGCGACCTGCGGCCACCTCGCGCAGCAGCGCCGCGCCGTGGCGGCCGATCGCCGCGTTGATCGCGACGTCCTCGTCGGCGATCGCCGTCGCCTCGTCGCGGGCCGCGGCGGCACGGTCGGCGACCGGCAGCGTCCGCACCCGGGCGCGGACGCGCTCCAGCGCCCAGCGCAGGTTGACCGCGGTGGGCCGCGTGGCCGCCAGCCGGTCGCGGGCGGCGTCGAGCGCCGCGTCGTCGGCGGCCTCGCGCAGCGCAAGCGCCAGTCCCCAGGCGGCAACGGCGCCGATCAGCGGCGCGCCGCGGACCTGCATCGTCGCGATCGCCCGCGCGCACGCGGCCTCGTCGGCGAGTTCGATCTCGACGAGCTCGAAAGGCAGCCGGGTCTGGTCGACGGTCAGCACCCGCCCGCCGTCGACGCGCAGCGTGCGGGCGGGCTGGGGACGGGGCGGGGAAGACAGGGGATGCATGCGGCGGGACGTCGGGAGCGGACGCGCCATTGGATCACGACCCGACCGCGAGGTGCGTCGCGCGGGCGTCGGCGCGGCGGACGCCGGAGACGACGCGGGCGGCCGTCCCGCGAGGGAGGGCCGCCCGCGGACGGACGGTTCGGCGACGCCGGCGGGTCAGGAGGCGATCGACACGCCCGCCGCGCCGGCCGGCGCGGCCTTGGGAGCCGCCGGCATCGGGCGCGCCATGGTGGCCGGCCGCTGCGGCGGCTGCACCAGCACGCGGTCGCGCGGCCCGTCGGCGAGGACCTTGCCGCCCTCGACGACGATCAGCCGGTCGGCCGTGTTGACCAGGGCCATGCTGTGCGTGGCCACGACCAGCGTGCGGCCCTTCGACCAGGCACGCAGCCGCGAGACGATGCCGACCTCGGTCGCCTGGTCCAGGCCCACGGTCGGCTCGTCGAGCAGCACCACCTGCGGACTCGCGACCAGCGCGCGCGCCAGCGCGATCACCTGCCGCTGGCCGCCCGAGAGGTTCGCGCCGCCCGGCAGCAGCTTCTGCGACAGCGACAGCTCGCCGTTGGCGATCCACTGGTCGAGACCCGATACCTGCAGCGCCTCGGCGAAGCGCTCGGCGCTCACGTGCGCCTCGGCGCCGGCGAGGATGTTCTCGGCCAGCGAGCCCTCGAACAGCACCGCCTCCTGCGGCTTGATGCCGATGCGGCGGGCACGCAGCTCGGCCGGCCAGTCGGCGATCGAGTGGCCGTCGAGCATCGCCTCGCCGCGCGAGGGCCGCAGCAGGCCGGCGATCAGCTTCAGCACCGTGCTCTTGCCGGCGCCCGGCTTGCCGAGCAGCACGACGAACTCGCCCGGCGCGATGTCGAGGTTCAGGTTCTCGATCAGCGGACGCGACGGGTCGTGCTCGAAGTGCACGTTGCGCAGCGACAGCCGGTTGCCCTTCGCGCCGAACTGCGCGGCGGCGGCGTCGATCGTCCGCGGCGAGGTCTCGGTGTCGGCCACCAGCTCGTCGAGCTGGCGCGACGCGCGGCGCAGCTCGCCCCATCGCGAGGCCATCTGCGTCAGGCCGGCGAGCATCGCGACCGCGCGGGCCGACAGCATCGACGACGCGATCAGGCCGCCGACCGACAGCTCGCGGGCCTCGATCAGGTAGACGCCGGTCACCAGCACGCCGATCGAGCACAGCATCACCGCGCTGCCGGTCACATGGTGCGCGAGGTGGTGCCAGAACCGGCCGCGGGCCTGCGCGAGCGCGGCCTCCTCGGCGAGCTGGCCGAAGCGGCGCGAGAACGCGTGGCGCAGCCAGGTCGCGCGGACCACCTCGCCGGCGCCGAGGGTCTCGGCGAGCACGGCGACCTTCCGGGTCTGCGCCTGCGTGGCGAGCTCACCGTACTTCTGCGACGGCGCGTGCAGCGCGACGTGCGCGGCGACCATCAGCAGGCCGGTGACGATCGGCACCCAGACGACCGGGCCGCCGACCAGGCCGACGATCACCAGGAACATCAGCACGTAGGGGATGTCGGCGAGCGCGAGCAGCCAGGTCGACGACAGCACGTCGCGGGCCGACGCGAGGTCGCGATAGCGGGCGAGCATCGTGCCCACCGACGGCATCGCGCCGCGCTGCTCGAACAGGCGCGCCATGAGCCGCCGCTCGCTGCGGGCGTCCATCCGGCAGGCGACGGTCTCGACGGTGTGCGTGCGCACCGACTTCAGCACCAGCTCGAGCAGCACGGCGAGCGTCAGGCCGATCGCCAGCGCCCACAGCGTCTCGGTGATGTGGTTGCCCACGACCTTGTCGTAGACCAGCATCGAGAACAGCGGCAGCATCACCGCGACGCCGTTGATCATCACGCCGGCGATCGCGAGCTCGAGAAGACGCCCGCGGTATTCGCGCAGGAACGGCAGGAAGCGGGGCTGCCGGCCGGTCGCGGTCGCGACTCGCGGGGTCAGGTCCTGCGACGGGCGCAGCGACAGGATGCGGCGGATCCGGGACGGCTCGAGCGTCGACAGGTGGGCGACCGCGTCGCCCTCGCCGGCCCACATCGCCGCCGCGCCCTGCCGGCAGTCCACCATCAGCCAGCCGGACTCGACCTCGATCAGCAGCAGGTGCGCCGAGGTGCCGAGCGCCTTGTCGAGCGAGGTGCCGGCGTCGGCGAGCGCGAGGTCCGCGCTGCGGCGCAGCCAGACCGCGAGCTGCCGGTCGAACCGCCCGTCCTCGCCGCCGGGCCCGGCCGCCGCCCAGGCGGGCAGCGGCGGCGCCTTGTCCGGCGAGAGTCGCCGCAGCGCCACCTGAAGCACCGTGCCGATCGGCACCGGCCGCGCGGCGGCGGCCGATCCCAGGGCGGTCGGGGCCGCCCGTCCGTCGGTCGGAACCGGCCGGTCCGCCTGGGGCGGACCGTCGGTTCGGGGTGCTTCGCTCGGCTGTTCGGTCATACGGTCAGGTAGTTGATCTGCGCGATCTGCTGGGTCCGGGCCGCGTCCGAATAGACGATCGTGGCGCCGGCGGTTTCGACCGTGTAGGGGTTGGTCACGTTGACGAAGTCACCGTTGTCCGCCCGGACGGTCAACACCGAAGCGTCGCCCTGCCCGACCATCGCCTGCACGTCCGCTGCCGAGATGGTGAGGGTCTGGACCGCGCCGTCCCGGATGCCGATCTGCTCGATGGAGGTCGCGACCTGCTGGCCGGAGCCGTTGTTGCCCGTCAGATACGACAGGTCCACCGACGAGCCGGCCGACAGGCCCGAGATCTCGAGCGCGTCGTAGCCGCTGCCGCCGTCGACCCGGTTCAGGTTCGCGCCCCCGCCGAAGACCTGGCCGGCGGTCACCCCGAAGGTGTCGTTGCCGCCGTTGCCGTACAGCGAGTCGGCGCCGCCGCGGCCCATCAGCAGGTTGTCCGAGCCGTCGCCGGTCAGCGTGTCGGCGGCGCTCGTGCCGCCGACGGCCTCGACGCCGGTCAGCACGAACCCGCTCGCCAGGCCGGCGCTGACCTGGGTCGTCAGGTTCAGGTCGACGGTCACGCCGGCGAGCGACTGGACGAAGTCGATCGCGTCGACGCCGCCGTTGCCGTCGAAGCGGACCAGGCCGGTCGATGCCACGACCGTCTCGTTCGCGTCGCCGCCCCAGACCCGCTCGACGTTGATCACACGGTCGCCGTTCGTCGGGTAGCCGCCGGTGGCAGAGGTGCCGTCGACGTAGAGCGTGACGGTGTCGCGGTAGTCGGACCCGCCGCTGGCGTCGTAGGTGTCGTACCCGGTGCCGCCGTCGACGTAGTCGGCGCCCCAGTCGGGTCGCATCCAGTCGTTGCCGCCGCCGCCGTTGATCGTGTCGTCGCCGTACAGGCCGTAGAACCCCTCGTCGCCGTTCGAGCCGATGAACGTGTCGGCGTGGTACCAGCTGCCGGTGACCGACTCGATCGAGATCAGCGTGTCGCCGCTCGCGAAGCCGGCGCTGACCTGTACGGTCGTCAGCGACAGGTCGACGGTGACGCCGGCGTTCGAGCTCTCGTAGGTCACGTGGTCGTTGCCCGTGCCGCCGTCGATGTAGGTGGTCGATGCGCCGAGGTAGAACGTGTCGCCGGTCGACGACCCGATCCAGCGCTCGATGCCGGAGTAGGTGTCCCCGCCGGCCTCGCCGGCGTAACCCCACATCGACCGCAGGTCGACGCCGACCGAACCGCCGCCCGCGTAGGTGACGGTGTCGGTACCCGTGCCGCCGACCAGAGCGTCCGCACCCGCACCGCCGTTCAGCGTGTCGTCGCCGGCACCGCCATCGACCACGTCGTCGCCGGCGCCGCCGGACATCGAGTCGTTGCCGCCCAGGCCGTAGAGCAGGTTCGCCGAGGCGTTGCCGACCATCGTGTCGCCGAAGCCCGAGCCCTCGACGCCCTCGACGTTCGCATACCGGTCGCCGGCCTGCCAGCCGGTACCGGTCTGGGTGGCGAGCGCGAGGTCGACCGTCACCGCCGACGTCGCGAAGCGGTAGCTGACCAGGTCGGTGCCGGCGCCGCCCTCGATCACGTTCGCCACCGACGACGCGCCGAGCGTGTCGTCCCAGGTCGTGCCGGTCAGGTTCTCGACGTTGACCAGCACGTCGCCGGAGGAATCGCCGTAGGCGGCGACGGTGCCGTCCAGCCAGGCGACGATCCCGAGGCCCGCGGTACTCGTCGAGTAGTCGGCCCGGTCGATGCCGTTGCCACCGTCGAGACGGTCCGAGCCGGCCGCGCCGATCAGCACGTCGTCGCCGTCGCCGCCGAACAGCGTGTTGGCGCCGTCGTTGCCGATCAGGGTGTCGTTGTAGGTCGAGCCCCGGACGTTCTCGACGTCGACCAGCACGTCGCCGACGGCGGTGCCGCCGCCGCCCTGGGCGCCGGTCAGGCGCAGGTCGACGGTGACGGCCGCGTTCGACAGCGTGTAGTCCGCGACGTCGACGCCTTCACCGCCGTTGAGCGTGTCGCTGCCGGTGCCGCCGTCGAGCGCGTCGTCGCCGAGATTGCCGAGCAGCAGGTCCGCCCCGCCGCCGCCGCGCAGCGTGTCGTTCCCCGCATCACCGTCGAGCGTGTTGGCGTTGCCGTCGCCGGTCAGCAGGTCGCCATAGGCGGAGCCCTGCATGTTCTCGAAGTTCGACAGCACGTCGCCGGCCTCGTCGACGGTGCCGCCCTGCGCGGTCGAGAGGCCGAGGTCGACCGTGACGCCCGCGCCGGCCCCGGAGTAGCTGACGGTGTCGCTGCCGGCACCGCCGTCGAGCGTGTCGGCACCGGCGCGGCCTTCGAGGACGTCGTCGCCCGCGCCGCCCCGCAGCAGGTTCGCCGCCACGTTGCCGCGCAGCCGGTCCGCATGATCCGAGCCGGTCAGGTTCTCGATGCCGATCAGCACGTCGCCGTCGGCGTCGCCGCCGGACTGGGCCCAGGGCAGGTTCAGGTCGACGGACACCGCCGACCCCGAGCTCGCGTACGTCGCGGTGTCGACGCCGTTGCCGCCGGTCAGCGTGTCGGCGCCCGCCAGGCCCTGCAGCAGGTCGTTGCCCTCGCCGCCGGTGAGCACGTTGTCGCCGGTGGAACCGGTCAGCGTGTCGTCGAAGGCCGAGCCCGCGAGGTCCTCGAAGTTCGTCAGCACGTCGCCGGTCTGGTCGCCGACGCCGGTCTGCGTCGCCAGGCGCAGGTCCACGGTCACCGCGGCGCCCGCCGTCGCGTAGCTGACGGTGTCGAGGCCCGCGCCGCCGTCCAGCGTGTCGGCGCCGGAGCCGCCGTCGATCGAGTCGTCGCCGCCGCCGCCGAGGATGAGGTTCCCCCCCGCCCCGCCGATCAGCGTGTCGGCCTGGATCGAGCCGGTCAGGTGCTCGATGTTCGAGACCACGTCGCCGGCGCCGTCGCCGGACGAGACCTGCGCGGTCGCGAGCCGCAGGTCGATCGCCACCCCGATCGCCGAGTTCTGGTAGCTCAGCACGTCGGTGCCGGCACCGCCGTCGATCACGTTCGCCACCGCCGATCCGATGATCGTGTCGTTGGAGGCCGAGCCGATCACGTTCTCGACGTTGACGAGCACGTCGCCCTGGGCGTCGCCACCGCTCTGCGCGCCGCTCGATCCGAGATCGACGGTCACTGCGGCGCCCGAGCTCGCATAGCTCGCCGTGTCGCTGCCCTCGCCGCCGTCGAGCGTATCGGCGCCGGCGCGGCCGACGAGGACGTCGTTGCCGCCCGAGCCCATCAGCACGTTGTTGCCGGCGTCGCCGAACAGGGTGTCCGCGAACGCCGAGCCCGACGCGCTCTCGAAGCCGCCGAGCACGTCGCCCGACGCATCGCCGGTCGAGGTCTGCGCGGTCGCGACCGCGAGGTCGACGGTCACGCCCGTGGTCGAGGTGGTGTAGTCGACGGTGTCGACGCCGTTGCCGCCGATCAGCGTGTCCGCGCCGACCCGGCCCTCGATCACGTCGTCGCCGTCGCCGCCGGTGATCACGTTGTCGGCCGCGTTGCCGCGCAGCGTGTCCGCGAAGGACGTGCCGACCAGGTTCTCGACGCTGAGCAGCGCGTCGCCCTCGGCGTCGCCGCCGGACTGGGCCATGGGCAGCGACAGGTCCACGTTCACGAACGTGGTCGAGTTCGCGTAGGTGAGCGTGTCGATGCCGTTGCCGCCGTTGATCGTGTCGGCGCCCGCCAGGCCCTCGAGGACGTCGTTGCCGTCGCCGCCGGTGATCACGTTGTCCCCGGTCGAGCCGATCAGCATGTCGTCGAAGGCCGAGCCGGCGACGTTCTCGACGTTCGTCAGCACGTCGCCGGTCTGGTCGCCCACGCCGGTCTGCGTCGTCAGACGCAGGTCCACCGTCACCGCGGCGCCCGCCGTCGCGTAGCTTGCGGTGTCGAGGCCCGCGCCGCCGTCCAGCGTGTCCGCGCCGGAGCCACCTCCGATCGAGTCGTCCCCGCCGCCGCCGAGGATGAGGTTGCCCCCCGCCCCGCCGATCAGCGTGTCCGCCTGGATCGAGCCGGTCAGGTTCTCGATGTTCGAGATCGTGTCCCCCGCGCCGTCGCCCGCCGAGACCTGCGCGGTCGCGAGCCGCAGGTCGATCGTCACGCCGATCGCCGAGTTCTGGTAGCTCAGCACGTCGGTGCCGGCGCCGCCGTCGATGACGTTCGCCGCCGCCGACGCGATGATCGTGTCGCCCTGCGCCGAGCCGACGAGGTTCTCGACGTTGAGCAGGATGTCGCCCTGCGCGTCGCCGCCGCTCTGCGCGG
>JBJOKE010000068.1:0-33047 GCA_046046245.1 Pseudomonadota bacterium
CGCGCTGACCGGCGCACCGGCCGGCCTGCCGGCCGGCCGGCAGCACGCGCGCGATCCGCCGATTCCCGCCGCGCCGCCGGGCGCCGCCGCGGGGCCCCGGGTTACGATCGCGCGATGCCCGAAGCGAGACTCCCGATCGCGGTCACGATGGGCGATGCCTGCGGCATCGGCCCCGAGATCGTCGTCAAGGCATACGCCGCGCACGCCTCGCGGCCCGGTGCCGCGCCCCTCGTGGTCTACGGCGACGCCGGCGCGCTCGAACGCGAGGCCCGCGCGCGCGGCGCCGCGCTCGCGGTCGTCGCCGTCGACGACCCGGCCGCCGCCGCCTCCGCCGTGGCCGACCCGCAACGACTGCCGGTCGTGCGCTGCTCCCGACTGCCCGCCGACCTGCCGATCGGCCGCGTCGACGCGCGCGCCGGCGCGGCCGCGCACGCCGCGATCCTGCGTGCCGCGGCCGACGCCACCGCGCACCGCGTGCGCGCCGTGGTCACCGCGCCGATCCACAAGGAGGCGATCGCCGCGGCCGGCGTGCGCCACCCCGGCCACACCGAGATCCTCGCCGAGGCCGCCGGCGGCGCCGACGTGCGGATGATGCTGGCCAACGACGAGCTGCGCACCGTGCTCGTCACGATCCACGTGCCGCTGCGCGAGGCGATCGAGCAGGTCACCCGCGAGGCCGTGCGCGACACCATCGCGATCGCGCACGACGGCCTGCGCAGGATGGGCGTCGCGCGGCCGCGGATCGCGGTCGCCGGCCTGAACCCGCACGCCGGCGAGGGCGGCCTGATGGGCCGCGAGGAGATCGAGCGGATCGCCCCCGCGATCGCCGACGCGCGAGCCGCCGGCATCGACGCGAGCGGCCCGTGGCCGGGCGACACGGTGTTCATGCGCGCCCGCCATTTCCGCGACTTCGACGTCGTCGTCGCGATGTACCACGACCAGGGCCTGATCCCGGTGAAGTACCTCGGGATCGACACCGGCGTGAACGTCACCGTCGGCCTGCCGTTCGTGCGGACCAGCGTCGACCACGGCACCGCCTTCGACCTCGCCGGCCGCGGCCTCGCCGACCCCCGCAGCCTGCTCGCCGCGATCGACCTCGCGGCGATGCTCGCCCCCGAGGCCCCGGCCTCCTGACCCGCCCCCGAAGACCGCCATGCCCGACTTCCGCAGCGACACCGTCACGAAACCCACCCCCGCGATGCGCGCGGCCATCGCCGCCGCCGAGGTCGGCGACGACGTCTTCCACGACGACCCCTGCATCAACCGGCTCGAGGCGCACGCCGCCGAGCTGCTCGGCTTCGAGGCGGCGGTCTTCGCGGCCTCCGGCACGCAGACCAACCTGATGGGCCTGCTGTCGCACTGCGAGCGCGGCGACGAGGCGATCGTCGGCCAGCTCTGGCACACCTACCGCTGGGAGGCCGGCGGCATGGCCGTGCTCGGCTCGATCCAGCCGCAGCCGCTCGAGCACGCGGCCGACGGCACGATCCCGCTCGAATCGATCGAGGCCGCGATCAAGCCCGACGATCCGCACTTCGCGAGGACGCGGCTGGTGGGCATGGAGAACACCACCGGCGGCCGGGTGCTGCCGATGGACTACCTGCGCGGCGTGCGCGAGCTCACCACGCGGCGCGGGCTCGCCGCCCACCTCGACGGCGCGCGCCTCTTCAACGCGGCGGTCGAGGTCGCGCGCCGGCGCGCCGCCGGCGTGCGCGACGGCGACGCGCAGGGCGGCACGAGCAGCGACCCGCGTGCGGTCGCCCGCGAGATCTGCTCGAACTTCGACTCGGCCTCGGTCTGCCTGTCGAAGGGCCTGGGCGCGCCGGTGGGCTCGCTGCTCCTGGGCTCGGCGCCCTTCGTCGCGCGCGCGCGCCGCTGGCGCAAGATGCTGGGCGGCGGCATGCGCCAGGCGGGCCTGCTCGCCGCGGCCGCGCAGCACGCGCTCGAGCACCACGTCGACCGGATGGCCGAGGACCACGACAACGCGCGCGTGCTCGCCGCGGGCCTGGCCGCGCTCGGCGCGCGCCACGACGGCCTGCTGTCGTGCGACGTGCCGCACACCAACATCGTCTTCGTGAAGGTGGCCGACGCCATCGCCCAGCCCTTCGCCGCGCACCTCGCCGCGCACGGCGTGCGCACCACCGGCTCGACCGGCCGCTACGGCCAGGGCCTGGTGCAGCGCTGGGTCACGCACCTCGACGTCACCCGGGCCGACGTCGACGAGGCGCTCGCGATCGCCGCGCGCTTCTTCGAGCAGCGGCGCTGAGGGCGCGGCGATGCGCGCGGGGCCCGATCGCGGGCGCGACGCGCCGTCGCCGCAGGCCGACCGCGACGCGCTGCGCGCCGCCTACCCCGCGCTCGCCGAGGTCCCGCCCGAGGAGCTCGAGGCCGCGCTCGCCGCCACGCCCGTGGTCGACGTGCCGCGCGGCGCCGTGCTCTTTCGCGAGGGCGACGCCTGCCGCGCGTTCCCCTTCGTGCTCGACGGCGCGATCCGCGTCGCGCGCGGCACGCCCGAGGGCCGCTCGATCGAGCTCTACCGGGTCGGCCCCGGCGAGGTCTGCCTGCTGTCGACGAGCTGCGCGTTCTCGTCGACGCTGCAGGCCGCGCACGCGGTCGCGGCCGAGCCCCTGCGGCTGTGGCCCGCGCCGCCGGAGACCTTCCTGCGCTGGATGGACCGGCCGGGCTTTCGCCGCTACGTGTTCGGCGTCTTCGGCGAACGCCTGGTCGACCTGATGGGGCTGGCCGAGGCGGTCGCCTTCCGCCGCGTCGACCAGCGGCTCGCCGGCGCGCTCCTCGGCCACGGCCGCGAGCTGCACGTGACGCACCAGCAGCTCGCCGACTCGCTCGGCACCGTGCGCGAGATCGTCTCGCGGCTGCTCAAGCGCTTCGAGCAGCGCGGCTGGATCGCGCTCGGGCGCGAGCGGCTGACGATCCTCGACGCGCAGGCGCTGCGCGCGCTGGCCGACGGCGGCGATCCGTCGACCGACTGACGCCGACCCGCGCCGCCCGCCGCCCGCCGCCCGCCGCCCGCCGCCCGCCGCCCGCCGACCCGCCGACCCGCCGCCCGCGGCCTCAGCCCCGCGCCCCCGACGCCATGAACCCGCCGTCGACCGGCAGCGCCACGCCCGTGAGATACGCCGCGCCCTCGGACGCGAGGAACGAGGCCACCGCCGCGATCTCCTCCGGCAGCCCGTAGCGACCCATCGGGATCGCCGCGGTGTAGGCGCCGCGGAACGCCTGCGAATGCAGCACCTGCGTCATCGGCGTGTCGACCGGCCCCGGCGCGATCGCGTTCGCGGTCACGCCGTGCTCGGCGAGCTCCACCGCCATCTGCCGGGTGAGCCCGATCACCGCGGCCTTCGAGGTGCCGTAGGCGGTGCGCCCGGTGCCCACCGCGCGCATCCCGGCGACCGACGCGACGTTGACGATCCGCCCCCAGCGCCGCGCGACCATCAGCCGTGCCGCGCGCTGCGAGCACATCAGCACGCCGGTCACGTTCACGCGCATCGTCGCCTCGAAGTTCTCGAGCGGGAACTCGAGGAACGGAAAGGTCTTCGCGATGCCCGCGTTGTTGACCAGCACGTCGCAGCGGCCGTGCTCGGCCGCGAGCCGGTCGAAGGCCGCGGCCACCGAGTCCGCGCGCCCGACGTCGAGCGCGAGCGCCGACGCGTGCAGCCCGTCGCCGCGCAGCCGCGCGGCGGTCGCCTCGGCCTCGTCGGCCGCGAGGTCGGAGACGACGACGTGGAAGCCGTCGCGTCCGAGCTGCGCGGCGATCGCCTCGCCGATGCCCTTCGCGGCGCCGGTGACCAGCGCGATCCGTCGGCCCGCATCCATCGCGCCGTCCCTCACTCGTTCGGACCGTCGCGACGCAGGATCGTCTCCTCGTCGCGGATCCGCGAGTACAGCGCCCGCCCGAGGCGACCCACCGGGCGCATCTCCGTCGTGCGCAGCGGGTCGATCCGGTGGCGCACGCCCTTCACCTCGCCGAGGTAGATGCGCTCGTCGACGTGCACGTGCTGCACGAGGCCCATCACCCACCAGCTGCCGCCGAGCTCCAGGATCGAGTGCACCGTGCACTCGTAGGCCACCGGCGCGCCGGCCACGCGCGGCGGCTTCACCGTCGTCGCCGGGGCCTCGGGCAGCTTCGCGAACGCGAACTCGCTCTCGCCGTGCGGCAGGCCGGTCGAGGTCTCGACCATCGGCAGCATCAGCGACTCGGGCACGATGTTGACGACCATCTCGCCGTTGGCGCGGATGTTGACCAGCGTGTCCTTCGGCTTCGGCTGCCCGCGCTCGTCGCGGCCCATGCCGCCCACCGAGAAGCCCACGATCGGCGGGCTCGGCGAGCAGACGTTGAAGAACGAGTAGGGCGCGAGGTTGCTGCGGCCCTGCCGGTCGATCGTCGACACCCAGGCGATCGGGCGCGGCACGATCGCGTCGCGCAGCAGGAAGTACATCTCGTTGCCGGTGAGGTCCGCGGGGCGGATCTCCTTCGTCGGGGGCACTGCGCTCATGGCGGGCTTTCGCTGGGGTGGCAAGGAAACCGGCGACGGTAGCAGAACCGTCCCGGCGACACCCCGGTGCGGGCACGGGAATGGCCTGCCCAGGCCGTGTAACCCCGGTCACAGACGAACCGGCGCGCGCGGCGGTGGAATGTCGACCGTGGCATCACGTCAAGGAGGCAAGCCATGAAAGCGAACGTCGGCGGCATCGACCGCATCCTGCGCATCGTCGCCGGCCTGGTCCTGGTCGCGCTCGCGGCGACCGGCACGGTCGGGCTCTGGGGTTGGATCGTCGGCGGCATCGTGCTGGCCACCGGCGTGTTCCGCTTCTGCGGCGCGTACACGCTGTTCGGCTTCAGCACCTGCCCGCTGGAGAAGTCCGGCCGCTCGGCCTGACCCGGACGGGTGGCGGGCATCGCGCCCGCCGCCCGCGGGCGGCGGTCCGCCTTGACCTCGATCAACACGGCCGGCGGGGGCGCGTCCTACGATGGGTCCGCACCATGCAGCACGAGGAACAGATGGTCATGGATCCGCTGGACACCGCACGCATCCGCCGCACGATCGAACGCAGGCTCGACGAACTGCGCGGCGAGATCACCGAGAAGCTCGGCGACGCCGCGCTCGTCGCCGAGGGACTCGACCACAACGCCGATTCCGGCGACCTGTCGGTCGCCGACGACGCCACCACCACCGACTTCGCCGACGCCCGTCGCGACATCGAGGCATACCAGGCCGGTCGCACCGCGCTGGCCCGCCTCGAGTCCGGCGACTACGGCACCTGCGTGGACTGCGGCGAGGCCATTCCGGCCGCGCGCCTGCAGGCGCAGCCGTTCGCGGTTCGCTGCGTCGCATGCCAGGAGCATCGCGAGCGCGCCGCGGGCACGCACCGGACCACCCTGTAGCGGGCCGACAGAGCCCCGCGGCGCCCGGAAGGAACGTCTCCTCCGGCAGCGTCAGCCTCCCCTCCTCCCCGATACGCCTCCCACGACCAGAAAGAGAGACTCCCACATGTCCCACGTCCACGCCGTCGTCTGGCTCGACCACCGCGAAGCCAAGGTGGTCGACTTCTCGGTCGACGACAAGCACGTCGTCAACGTCCACCACACCGGCGGCCACCGGCAGGTCCACCACAAGGCCGGCTCGATGGGCTCGGGCCATGCACCCGACGACGCGCACTTCTTCGACCAGGTCGTCGCGGCGCTCGGCGACGCGCAGGAGGTCCTCGTCACCGGCCCGGGCACGGCCAAGGTCGGCTTCCGCGACCACGTCGCGAAGAAGCACGCCGCGCTCGCGAAGCGGATCGTCGGCGTCGAGACCCTCGACCATCCGACCGAGGGCGAGCTGCTCGCCCACGCGCGCAAGGTGTTCAAGCGCGTCGACGCGATGCTGGGCGACCGCTGAATCCCGCCTCGGCCGGCGGCCCCCGGCGCGCCGGCCCGCCGTCATGACCTCGCAGGTCATTGCCAGTCCTCCGGGGGGACAGCCAGAATCGGTCTGTTCCCACCCCACCCGGAGCCCGTCGTGAAGATCCCGCTGCGGGTCCTCGTCCTCGCCGCCTTCGGCGCGCGGTCGGCGGTCGCGCTGCGCGACCGCAGCGCGGCCCGTGCGTCGGGCATCGTCACCGGCGCCCGCTGATGGACGCGGCCATCGCCGGCGTGGGCGGCGCGCTGCGCCGCTGGCGCGCGCGCCGCGGCCTCACCCAGGCCGCGTTCGCCGAGGCCTGCGGCATCTCGCAGCGCCACGCGAGCTACGTCGAGTCCGGCCGCTCGTACCCCAGCCGCGAGCTGGTGCTGCGCGCGGCCGGCGTGCTCGACGTGCCGCTCGCCGAGCGCAACGAGCTGCTGCGGCTCGCGGGCTTCGCGCCGATGTTCGGCCGCCGCTCGATCGACGACACCGACATGCGGGCCGTCCGCCACGCGATCGCGCGGCTGCTCGACCACCACGACCCGTTCCCCGCGGTGGCCGTCGACGCGGGCTGGGACGTGCTGCAGATCAACCGCGCCGCGCAGCGGCTGCTGTCCGCGCTGGTCGACGTGCCGGCGCTGGTCGCCGAGCGCGGCCGCGGCCCGGTGCCGAACGTGATGCACCTCACCTTCCATCCGCGCGGCCTGTCGCGTGCGATCGCGAACTGGGGGACGGTCGGCCCGCTGGTGTTCGCGCGGCTGCGCCAGGAGACCTGGAGCCACCCCGAGCTCGCCGAGCTGGTGGGCGAAGTCCGGCCCTGGGTGCCGATGCCCGATCCGTCCGTCGCCGAGCGCGGCGCGACGCTGTCGCCGGTGCTCGAGACGCGCTTCGTGATCGACGGCGAGCGCATCGACCTGTTCACCACGATCACCACCTTCGGCACCGCGCAGGACGTGCTCGCCGCGGGCATCCGCGTCGAGCACTTCTTCCCGGCCGACGCCCGCAGCGAGGCGCTGTGCCGCGCCGTCTTCGAGAGGGCCGAGGCATCCGGACCATAATGGCGCCCTGCGCGCGGCCCGTCCCGGACCGCGCCGGCACCACCGGAGGGCCGTGATGGCCAGAGACGACACCCCGAGCATGGCGGTCTTCTGCGACTTCGAGAACGTCGCGCTCGGCGTCCGCGACGCGAAGTACGAGAAGTTCGACATCCGCAAGGTGCTCGAGCGGCTGCTGCTCAAGGGCAGCATCGTCGTGAAGAAGGCCTACTGCGACTGGAACCGCTACCGCGAGTTCAAGGCCGAGATGCACGAGGCCTCGTTCGAGCTGATCGAGATCCCGCACGTGCGGCAGTCGGGCAAGAACTCGGCCGACATCCGGATGGTCGTCGACGCGCTCGACCTCTGCTACACCAAGGGCCACGTCGACACCTTCGTGATCATCAGCGGCGACTCGGACTTCTCGCCGCTCGTCTCCAAACTGCGCGAGAACGCGAAGACGGTGATCGGCGTGGGCGTGAAGGGCTCGACCTCCGACCTGCTGACCGCGAACTGCGACGAGTTCATCTTCTACGACGACCTGGTGCGCGAGCAGCGCCGGCGCGGCCAGCAGAACGCGGCGCGCCGCGACGGCGGGCGAGGGGAGGCGGGTCGGGGCGAGGGCGGGCGCGGCGGCGAGACCGGGCGCGGCGGCGAGGGCGGGCGCGGCGAGGGCGCACGCGGCGACGCGGGCCGGGGCGGCGACGCGCCGCGCGGCGACGCCGGCCGCATCGGCGGCGGTCGCGGCGGCAACGGCCGCCCCGTCGAGCGCGAGCCGCTGCGGATCGTGCCGACGACGCCGCCGCCGGTCGACGCGACCGACGCCAGCGACGATGAGACCGGCGTGGGCGGCCCGTGGCGCCGCCACGAGCCCGCGGCACGCGTGTCGGCGCCTCCGGACGCGACCGACGCCGAGAACCGGGCCGGCGCGGCCGCCACGGACGACGACGCCGCGGCCGGGCGCGCCGCGGAGCAGGCACCGGACACCACCCCGAGCGCGGAGGCGACCGACGCCGACGCGAAGCCCGCCCCGCGCGGCCGCGCTCGCCGCTCGCGCTCCCGGGCGGCCGCCGCGCAGGGCCCCGAGGGGGCCGGCACCGACGTGCCGGTCGCCGATCCGGCCGCACCGGACGCCACGCAGGCCGACACCGCAGCGAGCTCCGGCGTCGTCGCCGTCGACGCCGCCCTCCCTGCGGAGGCACCCGCGGCCGACGCCGCGCCGGCGCCCAAGAAGCGCGCGCCGCGCCGCCGCAAGGGCGCGGCCGCCGAGTCCGTCGTCGCCGAGGGCGCGCAGGCCGAGCCTTCGCCCGAGGCGGTCGCCGTCGCGCCGGACGCCGCGCCGCCGCAGGCCGCCGCGCCCGCCGACGACGAGCCGGCCGGGCGCGAGTCCGCCGAGGCCGAGCCGCCGCCGCGCCGGCAGCGGACCGACGAGGAGCGTCGCGCCGAGGCGATCGACCTCGCCATCGAGACCGTCGAGGCGCTGATCACCGAGCGCGGCGCCGACGACAAGATCTGGGGCTCGATGGTCAAGCAGACGCTCAAGCGGCGCCGCCCCGGCTTCGCCGAGAGCTACTACGGCTACCGCTCGTTCAACGAGCTGCTCGAGGACGCGCGCGACCGCGGCCTGCTCGCCCTCGAGCACGACGAGAAGTCGGGCGGGTACGTGATCCGCCTGCTCTAGACGCAGGCAGGCGCGCGGGTCGGCGACGTCGCGGCGATCGAGCGCGGGGCCGCCGCCGTCCTCGGCGCTGCCGTGCTGGCCGCCGAGTCGATCTCCACCGGGCGCGAGCGGCGCGGGCTCGTCGTGCGCCCGGGCGAGCCGGTACCGCACGGCCCCTATACTCGCCGCTCGCCCCCGCAGGAGCCCGACGTGCCCGCCGCCCCCGTGATCCCCGCCCGCTTCAACGGCCCGCCCGTGTCGGGCAACGGCGGCTACGTGTCGGGCCTGCTCGCCGACGCGCTCGGCGCGGGCCCGGTCGAGGTCACGCTGCGCGCGCCGCCGCCGCTCGACGTTCCGCTCGCCTTCGCGCGCCGCGAAGACGGCACGCTCGCGCTGCTGGACGGCGACCGGCTGCTCGCAGAGGCCCGGGCGCACGCGTTCGAGCTCGACGTGCCCGCACCGCCCGGCCTCGACGCGGCCGCCGCCGCCGGCGTCCTCGGCCGGCTGCGCGCGCACGCCCGTACCGGCAACCCGTACCGGCGCTGCTTCGGCTGCGGCATCGACCGCGACGACGGCCTGCGGATCCTGCCGGCCCCGGTCGGCGAGGACGGCGTCGTCGCATCGGACTGGACGCCAGCCGCCTCGCTCGCCGGCGACGACGGCCTCGTGCCGGCGCCGATCGTCTGGGCCGCGCTCGACTGCCCCGCCGGCATCGCGTGGACACACCGGCTGCCGGATGCGCCGCCGATGATGACCGGCCGGATCGCCGCGCGGATCGACGTCCCGGTGCGCGCCGGCGCGCGCTACGTCGCGATGGGCTGGCCGATCGCCCGCGAAGGACGCAAGCTGCACGCCGGCACCGCGCTGGTCGACGAGGCCGGCCGCGTCGTCGCGCGCTCGCTGCAGCTGTGGCTGCTGCCGCGCGAGGCCGCGTAGGACACCGCCGCCCGGACCGCTGCACATCGCCCGCAGGTCGCGCGGCGATCGGCGGCCGGCCCGCGACCGCGTGGCAGACTCGCCTCATGTCGCACACCCCGCCCCGCTCCCGTCGCACCCCGGTCGCGTCCGCGCTCGTCGCGTCCGCCCTCGCCGCGGCCACCGCCCCGCTCGCGGCGCAACCGAGCCTGCCCACCGTCCCGTCGGTCGACGTGCAGCGCTATGCCGGCACCTGGCACGAGATCGCGCGCCTGCCGAACCGCTTCCAGGCGCACTGCGCGGGCGAGGTCACCGCGACCTACGCGCCGCGCGCCGACGGCGCGATCGCCGTCACCAACCGCTGCCGCACGGCGAGCGGCGCGCTCGACGAGGCCGAGGGCGTCGCGATGCCGCAGGACGGCACCAACGCGAAGCTCTCGGTCACCTTCCTGCCGTCCTGGCTGCGCTGGCTGCCCGTGGGTCGTGGCGACTACTGGGTGATCGATCTCGACCCCGACTACCGCTGGGTGATGGTCGGCGAGCCGAAGCGCGAGTACCTGTGGGTGCTCGCGCGCGAGCCGGTGCTGCCGGCCGCCACGCTCGAGCGGCTGCTCGGCCGCGCGAAGGAGGCGGGCTTCCCGACCGACAGGGTGGTGGGCAGCGCGCCGAAGCCGCCTGCGAAGGCGGACTGACGCGCCGGGCCTGGGCGCGCCGCCGGCCTCACCCGTCGCGCCGCGCCCCCAGCACCGCGTCGGTGTCCGCCCCCAGCCGGGGCGCGCGCCCGGGTGCCGTCGGCTCGACGCGATCCCACTTCGCGCCGGTCCCGGGGTCGATCACCGTGCCGCCCGGATACTCGATGCGCGTCACCGGCGCGGTCGCCAGGCCGCCCGCGGCCCATTCGCGCATGAACTCCGCGAGCGAGCGCACCCGCGCCGCAGGCACCCGACGCTCGGCGAGCGCGGCCTCGAGTGCCGCCGCCTGCTGCCGCGCGAACGCCGCCTCGAGCCGCGCGTGCAGCGCCGCACCGTCGCGCGGCACGACGAAGCCCGCGCCGCGCGACAGCGCCGCCACGTCGACCAGCGCGTCGTCGGCGAGCACGTCCTCGACGCCCAGCGCGGCGCACAGCTGCCGGAACTGCGCGGGCGTGTTGGCCGCGGTGGCGATCCAGCCGTCGGCACAGCGGAAGGTCGCCGCGCCCGGGCTCCCCGAGAAACCCCGGTTGCCCGGTCGCGGCCGGTCGCGGTTCTCGTGGTGCGCCTGCACCGCCGGCGACAGCATCAGGTGCACCGCCGCCTGCACCATCGACACGTCGAGGTAGGCCCCCTCGCCCGAGCGCTCGCGCCGCAGCACCGCGGCGAGCACCGACTGCGCGCCCATCATCCCGGCCGCCGCGTCGATCACCGGGAAGCCCACCTTGACCGGCGGATCGCCCTCCTCGCCCTGCAGCGACATCATCCCGGTGAACGCCTGCACGACATGGTCGTACGCGCCGCGCGGCCCCCAGTCGCCCTCCTGCCCGTAGCCCGAGATCGACGCGTAGACGATCCGCGGATTCACCGCGCGGACCGCGTCGTAGCCCAGGCCCAGCCGCTCGACCACGCCGGGGCGGAAGTTCTCGATGAACACGTCCGCGTCGCGCGCGAGCGCGAGCAGCGCGGCCGCGCCGTCGGCGGTCTTCAGGTCGAGCACGATCGAGCGCTTGCCGGCGTTCACCGTCGCGAAGCCCACGGTCACGCCCTCGTCGACCGAGGCCTTGCCGCCGCCGCCGGTCCGCAGCACGTCGCCGCGGCCCGGCAGCTCGACCTTCACCACGTCCGCGCCGTAGTGCGCGAGGTAGTGCCCGCAGGTCGGCCCTGCGATCACGTGCGACAGGTCCAGGACCCGCATGCCTTCCATCGGCTTCATGACGGCGTGGCTCCCACCAGTCTGACGATCCGCGCCCACTTGTCGACCTCGGTGCGCATGAACTCCGAGAAGGCCGCCGGCGACGCCGACAGCACGATGCCGGTGCCGCTGCTCTCGTAGAACTCGCGGACCACCGCGGTCTCGTGCGACGCGCGGGTCGCGGCGAAGAGCTTCTCGATCGCCTCGCGCGGCGAGCCCACCGGCAACCAGAAGCCGCTCCACGACTCCTGCACCATCAGGTCCGAGCCGAAGAGCTCCTTCAGGGTCGGCACCTCGGGCAGCGGCCCGATCCGCCGCGCGGTGGTGACCGCGAGCGGCCGCACCTTGCCCTGGGCGATCGCCGGCATCGCGGTCGAGGAGATCGGGAACGCGAACTGCACCTGGCCGCCGAGCAGCCCGGGCACGATGTCGACCGAGCCGCGGAAGGGCACGTGCACCGCGTCGAGCTCGAGCAGGCGGCAGAAGGTGCCGCCGGCGAGGTGCGCGGCCGTGCCCACGCCGCCCGAGCCGTAGTTGAACGCCGACGGCTTCGCCTTCACCGCCGCGGCGAGCTCCTTCGCGCTGCGGTACGGCGCATCGGCGGGCACCACCAGCACCGCGCCGCCCGACGCGGTCTGCGTGACCGCGTCGAAGCTCCTCATCGGGTCGTACTTCACCGCCGGCTGCATCGCCTTGTTGATCAGGTGCGTGCTGCCGCCGATCAGCACGGTGTAGCCGTCGGCGGGCGCGGTCGCGACGACCTCGCCGGCGACGATGCCGCCGGCGCCCACCTTGTTCTCGACGATGACGTTGCCGCCCAGCGCCCGCGCGAGCTCCGGCGCGAGCTTGCGGGCCTGCAGGTCCGGTCCGCCGCCGGCCGCATACGGCACGACGAGCCGCACCGGCCGCTGCGGCCATCCGCCCTGCGCCCGGGTGGTCCCCGCCGCGGCGGCGAGCGCGAGCCCGGTCCCCCCGGCGAGCCAGCGCCGGCGCGAGATGTCGATCATCCTGGTCTCCTCCCTGGGATCGGAGCCGAGACTAGCGCGAAGCGCGATGCGCTGCGATCCGATTTTCCTTCGCGCGCCGGCCGGCCGCCGGTGGCGGCGCTGCGCCTGACGCTCTCGGACGGCGCCTCGCTTGACCTGTCATAACAGGTCACATAGGATCCGGCCGGAGACGAGGAGAAGCGGCAGGCCGAGGCGCAGTGCGCCCGAGCCCGCCCCGAGGAGACGGCGTGAACGGCGACACCCGGACGGTTCCCGGCTTCGATGTCCGGGTGGGTCGCACGCACAATGAGTCGGAACCCTGGTGGCCGCCCGCGACGGGCGTGCCACCAGGCGCGCCGACCCCGGCGCACCGCGCCGCCTGACCGGTCCACCGCATGCACGCTTCCCGTCGCCGCGCGCTGCGCGCCCTCGCCGCCATCGCCACGCTGCCCGCGGGGACCGCCTTCGCGCAGCCGGACGCCTGGCCGTCGCGCGGGCTGCGGATGGTCGTGCCCTTCGCGCCCGGCGGCATCAGCGACCTGATGGCCCGCGTCGTCGGCAAGGCCCTCGGCGAGGGCCTCGGCCAGCCGGTCACCGTCGAGAACAGGCCCGGCGGGGGCACCGTCACCGGCACGCTCGAGATGGTCCGCGCGAAGCCCGACGGCTACACCATCGGCCTCGTGTCCGCGCCCGTCGCGACCAACCCCGGCCTGTACCCCAGGCTGCCCTACGACGCGCTGCGCGACCTCGAGCCGCTGTTCGCGCTCTCGGGCCAGGGCTTCGTCGTCGCGGTCCACCCGTCGCGGCCGTGGAAGGCCTTCGGCGAGCTGATGGACGCGGCGCGCGCGCCCGGCGCCGAGATCGCCTACGCGTCGCCCGGCATCGGCACGCTGATGCACCTGGTGCCGCAGCTCGCCAACGTCGAGCACGGCACGCGCTTCGTCCACGTGCCCTACAAGGGCAGCGGCCCCGCGCTGCAGGACGCGATCGCCGGCCAGGTGCCGATGATCGTCGACCCGGCCTCGTCCTCGCTGCAGGCGGTCCGCGCGGGGCAGCTGCGCCCGCTCGCGGTCACCCATCCGTCCCGGCTCGCCACGCTGCCCGACGTGCCCACCGTGCGCGAGCTCGGCTTCCCGAAGCTCGAGGCGGTCGCCTTCGCCGGCCTGGTGCTGCCCGCGGGCGTGCCCGCGCCGGTGGTCGCGAAGCTGAACGCCGCCCTGAACCGTGCGATCGAGCAGCCCGAGGTGCGCGAGCGGCTCGTCGTGCAGCTCGGCCAGACCCTGATCGGCGGGCCGCCCGAGACCTTCGGGCGCATGATCCGCACCGAGACCGAACGCTGGGCGCCCCTGGTGAAGAAGCTCGGGATCGCACCCGAGTGATGTCCGGAACCGACCCCGCGGCGGTACGTCCGCGCGCGGGGCCACGACCTCGCAGGAGACCACGATGAGCTCGTTTCCCTTGTCCTCACGCGGTACGCGCCGCACCGTGCTGCGCGCGGCGGCAGCCGCCGTCGCCGCCGCCTCGGCCGGCCCCGCCCTCGCGCAGCAGCCGGGCTGGCCCGGTGGCAAGCCGATCCGGATGGTGCTGCCCAGCGGCGCCGGCGGCGGCGCGGACCTGTTCGGCCGCCTGATGGCCGAATGGCTCGGCAGGGAGCTGGGCACCAACGTGGTCGTCGACAACCGGCCGGGCGCCAACGGCCTGCTGGCGACCCAGGAGGTCGCGCGCGCCGCGCCCGACGGCCTGACGCTGCTGATCTCGTTCACCGCGGCGACCGTCGCCAACAAGCTGCTGATGCTCAAGCCGCCGGTCGACCCGCTCGACTCGCTGACCCCGGTCGCGCGGGTCGGCGGCCGCGGCGGGAACATGATCGTGGTGAACCCCTCGCTGCCGGTGAAGACGCTCAAGGAGCTCGTCGACTACGCGAAGACGCGCAAGGACCTGACCTACGCATCCTGGGGCATCGGCTCGGGCGGCCACCTGGTGATGGAGTCGATCAAGCGGCAGTCGGGGATGCAGATCGAGCACGTGCCGTACAAGACGGTCGCGCAGATCCCGCCCGACCTGATCTCCGGCGTGATCCCGGTCGCGACGATCGACGCGGCGACGCCGCTGCCGCACATCCGCTCGGGCCGGATGCGCCCGATCGCGGCGCTGTCGGGCGACCGGCTGCCGCAGCTGAAGGACGTGACGACGATGCTCGAGCAGGGCTTCAAGCTCGACGCGTTCCCCTGGTACGGCGTGTTCGGCCCGAAGGGCCTGCCGCGCGAGCTCGTCGACCGGCTGAACACGATGCTCAACCGCTGGATGGCGCTGCCCGAGGTCGTCGAGTTCTTCGACACCAAGCAGAACTCGCCGGCCCCGATCCCGATCTCGGTGGCCGATTTCGAGCAGGTCATCCGCCGCGACCTGGTCTCCTGGAAGCAGCTGATCGACGAGGCCGGGGTCAAGCCCGAGTGAGCCCGCGCCGGGCCGTCCCGCGAACCCGCGACCACGCCACGGGGAGACACGCATGACCGACGACACCTTCGGCGGCCGCATCGGCCGCACCTTCGCCGACTCCGAGCCCTGGTGGCCCGCCGTGCCGCGGCCGCCGGCCGGCTCGCCGAACGTCGTGGTCATGGTCTTCGACGACGTGGGCTTCGCGCAGTGGGGCTGCTACGGCTCGACGCTCGCCACGCCGCGGATCGACGCGCTCGCGGCCGCCGGCCTGCGCTTCGTGAACTTCCACACCACCGCGCTGTGCTCGCCCACGCGCGCGTGCATGCTGACCGGCCGCAACCACCACGCGGTGGGCATGCGCGCGATCTCCAACTTCGACACGGGCTTTCCGAACATGCGCGGCGCGATCCCGCGCGACTCGGCCACGCTCGCCGAGGTGCTGCGCGAGCAGGGCTACGGCACCTACATGGTCGGCAAGTGGCACCTCGCGCCGATGCTCGAGGCCGGCCCCGCGGGCCCGTTCCGCAACTGGCCGCTGGGCCGCGGCTTCGATCGCTTCTACGGCTTCCTGCAGGGCGAGACCGACCAGTTCCGGCCCGAGCTCGTGCAGGACAACCACTATGTCGACGCACCCGCACGCGCCGAGGACGGCTACCACCTGACCGAGGACCTGGTCGACCGTGCGATCGCCTACGCGCGCGACCACGTGTCGGCCGCGCCCGACCGGCCCTTCTTCACCTACCTCGCCTTCGGCGCCTGCCACGCGCCGCACCAGGCACCGGACGAGTACCTGCTGCGCTGGCGCGGAAAGTTCGACGAGGGCTGGGACGTGATGCGCGAACGCTGGTTCGAGCGCCAGAAGGCGATGGGCGTGGTGCCGCCCGACACCGTGCTGCCGCCGCGCAACCCGGGCGTGCCCGCGTGGGACGAACTCACCGACACCGAGCGCCGCTTCGCCGCGCGGCTGATGGAGGCCTTCGCCGCGTTCCTCGAGCACACCGACGAGCACCTCGGCCGCTATGTCGACGCGCTGCGCGAGATGGGCCAGCTCGACAACACGCTGCTCGTGGTGATGAGCGACAACGGCGCGAGCCAGGAGGGCGGCCGCACCGGCGTGCTCGACGAGATGCGCTACTTCAACGGGCTGAAGGAGGACGTCGACCGCGCCGTCGAGCGGCTCGACACCATCGGCACCGCCGACAGCCACACCAACTATCCGTGGGGCTGGGCCATGGCCGGCAACACGCCGCTCAAGCGCTACAAGCAGAACACCCACGCGGGCGGCGTGCGCGATCCCTTCGTCGTCCACTGGCCGGCGCGCGTGAAGGACGCCGGCGGCATCCGCCGCCAGTTCCACCACGTCGTCGACATCGCGCCCACGGTGCTCGAGGTGCTGGGCCTGCAGCCGCCCGCGCAGGTCGACGGCGTGCCGCAGCAGCCGATGCACGGCACCTCGATGGCCTACGCGCTCGCGGACGACGCGGCCGGGCTGCCCACGCGCAAGCGCACGCAGTACTTCGAGATGTTCGGCCACCGCGGCATCTGGCATGACGGCTGGAAGGCGGTCTGCTTCCACAAGGCCGGCGAGGACTACGACACCGAGGCCTGGGAGCTGTACCACGCCGATGCCGACGCGTCGGAGGCGGTGGACCTCGCGGCGACGCACTCCGAGCGGCTGCGCGAGCTGGTCGCGCTCTGGTGGCAGGAGGCCGAGCGCCACGGCGTGCTGCCGCTCGACGACCGCCGCGGCGCCGAGCTCTTCCGCTCCGCGCAGGCGCGCGGCGGCGGGGGCGCGCGGCGCGACCGCTGGACCCTGTACCCGCCGGTCTCGCGCTACAACGCCGACGTCGCGCCGCCCACCGGCGCGCGGCCCTTCGTGCTGACCGCCGAGATCGAGCTCGGCGCGGGCCGCGAGGGCGCGATCGTCGCGCGCGGCAGCTCGAACGGCGGCTTCGCGCTCTACGTGCGCGAGCGCAGGCTCGTCTTCGACTACAACCACTTCCACGATCACACCCACCTGGTCTCCGACGCCGAGCTGCCCTCGGGCCCGTGCACCGTCGGCCTGCGGATGGAGCGCGACGGCAAGCGCGGCACGGCGACGCTGCTGCTCGACGGCGCCGAGATCGGCGCGGTGACGATCCCGGAGATGGCGGCGATGGTCTCCTCGACCGGCATGGACGTGGGCCGTTCGACCGCGCCGGTGTGCCACGACTACGCCCCGCCGTTCGAGTTCCAGGGGACGATCCGGCGGGTGGTGTTCGACATCCGGCCGAGGACGCCGAAGACCGAGCGGCGCGAGGCGCTGGCGACCGAGCGCAGGGTGCAGGGGCAGCAGTAGCGACGCCATCGCCGGCGACGACGGCTCGAGACGACCGCACAGCGCGACGGGTCGTCCAACCGTCGGGTACAGGCGCCCCGTCCATTCGGGCCCTGGATAGGGTCTGTCCGACCGTCGATGAGCCACGGCGCCCGCCGTCGTGCGGCTTTCCTGCTCCGCGCTGCAGCAACGGACACGGTCGCTCACCACCCGGATGGCAGATGACCGATTCCGTTAGCCCTGCGACCCGCCTCGCGCGCACCTGCCGCCACGCACTGCTGGCCTGCCTTCTCGCGACGATGGCCGCCTGCGGCGGCGACCTGCTCGACCCGGACCAGTCCCGGACATCGATGGGTAGATGGAGAGGCGCACCGGCCGGCCCCTCGCCGATGGCGACGGCGTCCGAACAGGCCGGTGATTCGGCCTCGGGCGATGCCGCGCCGAGCTCGGTCCCCTCGGGCGATGCCGCGCCGAGCTCGGTCCCCCCGGTCGATGCCGGCACCACTGCGCCCGCATTGCCGCCGCTGGCCTCGACGCTCACTGCTACCGGCATCAGCGGTGCCCTGAAGCTCGTCTGGACCGCCTCGACCGACGCGGACTCCTACCGCGTGCAGAAGCAGCTCGACGGCGGCGCCTGGGTCGACGACGGGCCGGCTATGGCCTCCACCACGCTCGCCGCCGACCGGGCGCTGCCCGTGGCGCAATGGGCGCGCGCCCGGTTCCGCGTCCAGGCTTGCAACGCCGCAGGCTGCACCGCTTCGGCCGACGTTCAGGTCGCCGCTTCGATGGCCGCCACGCTCCGCTACCTCAAGGCCTCCAACACCGGAGGCGGCGACGGGTTCGGCCGCTACGTCGCGCTGTCGGCCGACGGCAACACGCTCGTCGTCGGGGCCAACTCGGAAGACAGCGGCGAGACCGGCACGGCCGGCTCCGGCGCCAATAACTCGGCCCCCGACAGCGGCGCGGTCTATGTCTTCACCCGCACCAACGGCATCTGGGCCCAGCAGGCCTACCTCAAGGCCTCCAACACCGAGAGCGGCGATACGTTCGGCTACAGGCTCGCGCTGTCGGCCGACGGCAACACGATTGCCGTCGGCGCCATCAACGAGGACAGCGCCGAGACCGGCACCGCCGGCACCGGCGCAGACAACTCTGCGACGACCAGCGGCGCGGTCTACGTCTTCACCCGCAGCAACGGCACCTGGACCCAGCAGGCCTACCTCAAGGCCTCCAACACCGGAGCCGGCGACGCGTTCGGCGAGAGCGTCACATTGTCCGCCGACGGCAACACGCTCGCCGTCGGCGCCGTCTACGAGGACAGCGCCGAGACCGGCACCGCCGGCACCGGCGCCGACAACTCGGCACCCGACAGCGGCGCGGTCTACGTCTTCACCCGCAGCAACGGCACCTGGACCCAGCAGGCCTACCTGAAGGCCTCCAACACCGGGAGCGGCGACAGTTTCGGCCGGAGCGCCGCGCTGTCCCCGGACGGCAACACGCTCGCCGTCGGCGCCCCTGACGAGGACAGCGCCGGGACCGGCACCGCCGGCACCGGCGCAGACAACTCTGCGACGACCAGCGGCGCGGTCTACGTCTTCACCCGCAGCAACGGCACCTGGACCCAGCAGGCCTACCTGAAGGCCTCCAACACCGGAGCCGGCGACGCGTTCGGCGCGAGCGTCACATTGTCCGCCGACGGCAACACGCTCGCCGTCGGCGCCGTCTACGAGGACAGCGCCGAGACCGGCACCGCCAGCACCGGCGCCGACAACTCGGCACCCGACAGCGGCGCGGTCTACGTCTTCACCCGCAGCAACGGCACCTGGACCCAGCAGGCCTACCTCAAGGCCTCCAACACCGGGAGCGGCGACCGTTTCGGCTCCAGCGTCGCACTATCGGCCGACGGCAATACGCTCGCCGTCAGTGCCATCAACGAGGACAGCGCCGAGACCGGCACCGCCGGCACCGGCGCCGACAACTCGGCAACCGACAGCGGTGCGGTCTACGTCTTCACCCGCACCAGCGGAACCTGGGCCCAGCAGGCCTATCTCAAGGCATCCAACACCGGAAGCCTCGACTGGTTCGGCTGCCACGTCGCGCTGTCGGCCGACGGCAGCACAATCGCCGTCGGCGCCTTCCGGGAAGACAGCGCCGAGACCGGCACCGCTGGCACCGGCGCCGACGACTCGGCCACCACCAGCGGCGCGGTCTACACCTTCTGAGCCGCGTCGAACCTGAACCGGGAGGGGCGCAGTCCGGGCATCCCGACCCGGCACACGCGGCGGGTGTCCGTCCGATCAGGCCGCCAGCCGCTTCTCCAGCGCCGCCTTCGTCTCCGGCAGGTGGTGCGGCAGCCCGTGGGCGAGCTGCCGGAACAGCTCCTCGTGCAGCTCGAACTCGCGCGTCCACTGGGCCTTGTCGATCGCGGTGATCCGCTCGAAGTCGCCGCGGCCGAAGTCCAGCCCGCTCCAGTCGAGGTCCTCGTAGCGCGGCGAGAAGCCGAACACGTGCTCGGCGCCGCCCGCCTTGCCTTCGATGCGGCCGATCATCCACTGCAGCACGCGCATGTTCTCGCTGTAGCCCGGCCAGACGAACCTGCCCTGCTCGTCGGTACGGAACCAGTTCACGCAGAAGATCGCCGGCAGCTTCGCCTTCGCGACCTGCAGCCGGTGGCCGAGGTCCAGCCAGTGGCGGAAGTAGTCGGCCATGTTGTAGCCGCAGAAGGGCAGCATCGCGAACGGGTCGCGGCGCACGATGCCCTGCGCGCCGGCCTGCGCCGCGGTGGTCTCGGAGCCCATCGTCGCGGCCATGTACACGCCCTCGACCCAGTCGCGGGCCTGGGTGACCAGCGGCACGGTGGTCGAGCGGCGGCCGCCGAAGATGAACGCGTCGATCGCCACGCCGCGCGGATCGTCCCAGGCCGGGTCGATCACCGGGTTCTGCGAGGCGGTCACGGTGAAGCGCGCGTTCGGGTGCGCGGCCTTGCGGCCCGCGCGGCCGTCCTCGGGCGTCCAGTCCTTGCCCTGCCAGTCGATCAGGTGCGCGGGCGCCTCCTTGGTCATGCCCTCCCACCAGACGTCGCCGTCGTCGGTCAGCGCGACGTTCGTGAAGATCGTGTTCTCCTTCAGCGACGCCATGCAGTTCGGGTTGGTCTTGTCGTTCGTGCCCGGGGCCACGCCGAAGTAGCCGGCCTCGGGGTTGATCGCGTAGAGCTTCCCGTCCGCGCCCGGCTTGATCCAGGCGATGTCGTCGCCGATGGTGGTGACCTTCCAGCCCGCGAGGTCCTTGGGCGGGATCAGCATCGCGAAGTTGGTCTTGCCGCAGGCCGACGGGAACGCCGCGGCCACGTGGTACTTGCGGCCCTCGGGCGAGGTCACGCCCAGGATCAGCATGTGCTCGGCGAGCCAGCCGATGCCGCCCGAGGCGACGTCCTGGCGGCCCATGTTCGACGCGATCCGCAGCGCGAAGCACTTCTTGCCCAGCAGCGCGTTGCCGCCGTAGCCCGAGCCGTACGACCAGATCTCGCGGGTCTCGGGGTAGTGGACGATGTACTTGGTCCTGTTGCACGGCCAGGCCACGTCCTGCTGGCCGTCGGCCAGCGGCGCGCCCACGGTGTGCACGCAGGGCACGTAGCCGCCGTCCTCGCCGATGACCTCGTAGACGGCACGGCCCATCCGGGTCATCGTGCGCATCGACACGACGACGTACGGGCTGTCGGTGATCTCGATGCCCACGTGCGCGATCGGCGAGCCCAGCGGGCCCATCGAGAACGGGATCACGTACATCGTGCGGCCGCGCATGCAGCCGTCGAACAGGCCGTTCAGCGTGGCGCGCATCTCGGCCGGGTCCGCCCAGTTGTTGGTCGGGCCGGCGTCTTCCTTGCGCGGCGAGCAGATGAAGGTGCGGTCCTCGACGCGCGCGACGTCGGTCGGGTCCGACCAGGCGAGGTACGAGTTCGGGCGCTTCGCCGGATTCAGCCTGCGCAGCGTGCCGGCCGCCACCATCTCGGCGCACAGACGCTCGTACTCCTCCTGCGAGCCGTCGGCCCAGACGATGCGGGCGGGCTTCGTGAGCGCCGCGATCTGCGCGACCCAGTCGATCAGGCCCTGGTGCTTCACGTAGTCGGGCGCGGTCACGCTCGCGCTCACGGCCGGGGCGACATAGGGGTGGTTCATCTGCTGCTCCGAAGGTAAGTAATCGTTCCGCTCGCCGCGGCGCGTGCCGTGGCCGCGTCGCGCTGGTGGGCCGCGAGCGAGATCGGTCGCTCCAGCAGGGCCCTGGCGGCGGCGTCCGCGGGCGCGTCCGCCGGGTAGGCGGGCGTCGCACCGTGCAGCGTCGCCGATTCGTTCGTCACCGGGTGGATCACCGGTACAGCCGTCCTCGGGTATTCCGGAGGGAACCGTCGATTTTACACCGGGGCCGTCGGACGGCCCGGCGCGATTCCCGCCGCGGAACGCAAAAGTGCCACACCCGCGTCCGACCCCGCTTGACCGAAGTCACGCCCGCCCGGCCGGGCCGGACGGGACGGGCGACCCTTAGAATGCAAGCGGATCGTCACGTCGCATGCCGCTGCTCCTCGTCCACGCCCATCCCGACACCCCGCCCTCGCGGGTCAACGCCGCGCTGCTCGCGGCCGCGCACGCGCAGCGCTCGAAGGCCCGCGCCGAGGGCCGGAGCGCCGACTGGTGATCCGCGGCCTGCCGGCCACCGTCTGGATGCTCGGCGCGATCAGCTTCCTGAACGACGCCGCCTCCGACCTGGTCTATCCGCTGGTGCCGCTGTTCGTCGCGCAGGTGCTGGGCGCCGGCCCGCGTGCGCTCGGGATCATCGAGGGGCTGGCCAACGCCACCGCGGCGCTGCTGAAGCTGGTGTCCGGCGCGCTCTACGACCGCTTTCCGCGCGCCAAGGGCTGGATCCTCGCCGGCTACGGGATGCCGGCGCTCGCGCGGCCGGCGATCGCGTTCGCGACGAGCGCGGTCACGCTCGGCGTGCTGCGCGTGGCCGACCGGATCGGCAAGGGCCTGCGCTCGGCGCCGCGCGACGCGCTGCTCGCGCGCTCGGTCGACCCGTCGCGCCGCGGCCTGGCGTTCGGCGTGCACCGCTCGATGGACCACGCGGGCGCGGTCGCCGGCCCGCTCGTCGCGGCGGTGCTGCTGGCTGGCGGCATGGGGCTGCGCGAGATCTTCCTCTGGACGCTGGTGCCCGGCGTGCTGTGCGTCGGGCTGGCGCTCGCGATCCGCGAGCCGGCCGGCACGCTCGCCCCGACGCAGCGCATCGACGGGTCGCTCGCGACGCTGCCGCCGCGCTTCAAGGCCTACCTCGCCATCGTCGCGCTGTTCACGCTGTCGCAGGCCTCGAACATGTTCCTGCTGCTGCGCGCCGCGCAGCTCGGCGTGCCCGCGGCGAGCATCCCGCTGCTGTGGGCGGTGCAGTCGGTGGTGGCGATGCTGCTCACCGCGCCGCTGTCCGCGCTGTCGGACCGGGTGCCGCGGCTCGCGCTGATCGGCGGCGGCTGGCTGCTCTACGCGGCGGTGTTCGGGCTGCTCGGCGCGACCGTGGATTCGCTCGTCGGCATCGGGCTGCTGCTCGCGCTCTACGGCGTGGTGCTGGCGCTGACCGAGGGCGTGGAGAAGGCGCTGGTGGCGGACCTGGTGCCGCCCGAGCGGCTGGGGACCGCGTTCGGCTGGTTCCACCTGGTCACCGGGCTCGTGCTGGTGCCGGCGTCGGTGGGGTTCGGCCTCGTCTGGGAACGGTTCGGGGCGCAGGCGGCGTTCGGGGCGAGCGGGGTGGTCGCGGCGGGGGCGGCGGTGGGGCTGTGGGCGGTGATGCGACCGCAGCGCCCCGGCATCGCGTGACGCCCGGAGCACGGCTCGAGACGCCATGTCCTGCGGCCACCCACCCGGGTGAGCCTCGCTGGTCGCCAAGGCTCAACTCGTGAGCCCGACGCCGCGCACGCTGTTGGTCGACCCAGCAGCGTACTTATCCGAACGTACTAACCGATCCCGAATTCGCGTCCCGAGATCCGGCGAACCCTCACCGGTGCGCGTCATCGCGGCTTGACCCGCTGATACCGTTCCCGAGCGCGCCGCCGGCGGCCGCAGGGAGCAGGAACACGACGATGAGCCATGACGACACGGCCGAGCGCTGGCTGCGAGCTGCCCTCGCATTGCAGCCCGACGCGACACCCTTTCCCTGGCAGAGGCGACTGCTGTCCCGACTGGTCGAGGGGCGCATCCCTCGGGCACTCGATCTGCCGACGGGGCTCGGCAAGACCTCGGTGATCGCGCTCTGGCTGGTCGCACGCGCGCTGCGCGCACCGGTCCCCACACGCCTCGTCTATGTCGTCGACCGGCGTGCGGTCGTGGACCAGGCCACGGACGTCGCGGAGTCGCTTCGACGGATCGTCGAGGACACGCCGGACCTCGGCTCGGCACTGAAGCTCGACCGCCCGCTGCCGATCTCGACGCTGCGCGGCCAACATGTCGACAACCAGGCCTGGCTGGCCGATCCCTCGACCCCGGCGATCGTGATCGGCACCCTCGACATGATCGGATCGCGTCTGCTGTTCGGCGGCTATGGCGTATCGAGGAAGATGCGCCCCTTCCACGCCGGCCTGCTCGGCGCGGACGCCCTGCTGGTGCTGGACGAGGCACACCTCGCGCCCGCCTTCGAGCGACTGGTGTCGCGGATCGCGTCGGGTGTCGATGCGGCCGGTCGACCGCTGCGCGCCGGACCCGACCCGGCGACTGCCATCGTCGTCCCGCCCCTGCGCGTGATGACACTTTCCGCGACGGGGCGCGATTCAGACCCGGGTGGCACGTTCTCGCTCGACGACGAGGACCGCGCCCACCCGATCGTCCGGATGAGGCTCGATGCGCCGAAGCGCATCCGGCTGTTCGAACCTGTCGATGCGAAGGCGCTGCCCGAGACGCTGGCCGGGCAGGCCTGGGACCAGTGCGCTCAGGGTCGCAAGCCCGTTCGCACCATCGTCTTCGTGAGCCGCCGCGACCATGCGCAGAAACTGTCGGGAATCCTCAGAAAGCTGATGGGCAAGCAGGACGCAGAACGTGTCCAGCTGTTCGTCGGGGGACGACGCGTACACGAACGCGGGGTAGCGGCACGTCGTCTGGCGGAGCTGGGTTTCATCGCGGGCGCTATCCACCCTGCCACGCGCCCCGCCTTCCTGGTCGCGACCTCCGCTGCCGAAGTGGGCGTGGACCTCGACGCCGACCATGCCGTCTTCGACCTTGTCGCATGGGAACGCATGGTTCAACGACTCGGACGAGTGAATCGTCGCGGAGCGGGCGATGCCACCGTCGCGGTCGTCCCCTCGTCCGGCGAGGACGACGAGGTGGCCCGGGCGCGCAGCGATGCCGTCTTGGCAGTCCTGAACGCCCTGCCACTCACCCGCGACGGCGCTCGGGATGGAAGTCCGGCAGCGCTCGCGCGGCTGAAGCTCGACGCCGCCGCGCGACCCGCCATCGAGCAGGCCTCCACGCCCGCTCCGCTGCACCCGCCCCTCACTCGCGCCGTGGTGGATGCCTGGGCAATGACCTCCCTCGAGCAGCACACGGGCCGGCCCGAGGTCGCCCCGTGGATACGTGGCTGGCCCGACTCGCCCGAGCCCCCGCAGGTCTGCGTGATCTGGCGGACGCACCTGCCGATCGATCGGGACGGCCGACCGTTCTCCGGAGCCCGGATGGAGAGCTTCCTGGACGCCGGCGGCCCGCACCTGTCGGAGCGACTCGAGATCGATGTGCATCTGGTCCTTGCGTGGCTCCTCGCGCGTTCGGAACGGCTTCGCAAGCACGACCGATCGGACGCGGAGAGTGCATCGCCGGTGCCCGCGTTGACTGCCGACGACGTCGTCGCCCTGATCATCGACGACGCGGACGGACGCACGACGGCGCTCACAGGCAGCGGAATCGTCGCGATGAAGAAGATCGACCTCGAACGCCGGCTGGCGGGGTCTACGCTCTGGGTCGACGCTCGCCTGGGGGGCTTGAGCGTCGACGGACTGCTGGATGCGGACTGTGACGCTGCGGCCGTCGACGTGACCGAACTGGGCGGGGGCGACGACGCGCGCGTCGTGCCGTTCAGAGTGCTTCGCGTCGATGGGTCCGACGCGCCCGAGCCACCGGACGACTGGCGTAACGAGGCGAGCATTCCAGTGGCGCGAAACGACGAAGGCGTGACCGCCTGGCTGGTCATCGAGAGCCTCGTCGCACGACAGGCCGGCTCCGAGGAAGGCCGGTCCGGAGCACGCCGATCGCAGCGGCTCGACGAGCACCAGGAATGGACCGAAGCGGCGGCGCGCCGGCTCGCCGCGGCCCTGTCGCTCGACGAGCCTCATGCCGGCATGCTCGCGACCGCGGCGCGCCTTCACGACGAGGGAAAGCGGAGCGAGCGGTGGCAACTCGCGTTCCACGCGCCGGATGACGGCGGTCCACCCTTTGCGAAGACGATCGGTCGGCCCGACGTCGCATTGCTCGACGGCTATCGGCACGAGTTCGGTTCGCTGCCCCATGCGGAGGCGGACGCCGCGGTCCGCGCGATGCCGCCGGATCTGCGTGACCTGTGCCTTCACCTGATCGCGTCCCATCATGGCGGCGCGAGGCCGGTGATCTCCACGAGTGGCGCGACCGAGCCCCCATCGCACGCCGCGTTGCGTGCCCGCGAAGTGGCCTTCCGATATGCGCGGCTCGATGCCCGCTGGGGTCCATGGGGGCTGGCCTGGTGGGAGACGCTGCTGCGTGCCGCAGACCAGCAGGCCTCGCGCCGGAACGACCAGGAGGGCGCACGCCGTGGCTGAAGCCTGCATCCCCGTCGACCCGCTCAACCCCGGGCAGGTGTTCGCGTGCATCGGGCTCGCCGAGGCGGCCGATGTGCTGCTCGGCCATGCGGAGGCGGTGTTCGACTGGACCGATTCGGCCGCGACGGTCTTCAGACTCCGCACAGGCGGCGACGAGTCGCCGGTGCTCCGCGTACTTCGGTTCTTGGATTCGGCTGAAGCGCGAGCGGTTGCGCCCACAGGCAGCCCGAACGCAGGCGGATGGAACGCGAGCTGGGGGCCCGCCCCGGACGGCGCCGATCGCGACGGCGGTTACCCGTTTCCAGACCCACCCAGCCCGGCGACCCTCGTCTGCCGCCTGAGCGACGGGAGCGCGGCGCTGACGCTCGACCACTGGGGCGACGCGACCGACCGCGACAACGTGAAGTTCTGGGCAGGCGCCGGCGGCTATCCGGGAGCCGGCCTCGCTCGCGACGCCCTCGAAGCGATCCGCGGTACCGCGGCCAACGCGGCAGCGGATCCGTTCGCCCTGGGCGCGCCGCAGAGCAGCAGCTTCAGGCTCGATTGGCGCCGCGACTACATCCCGATCCACGCCGGCTTCTCGCTGAACGCGCACGGGAACATCGAGACCGTCGGCTTCCCCCTCGTCGAGCTGCTCGGTGCGCTGGGACTGAGCCACGCGCGACCGCACCGGCCCGACCGACGCGACAAGCTCGCCTACGCGTACGCGATCTGTGGTCGTGCCCGGCACGACGACACCTGGTGGCTGCCCTTGCCCTTGCTGCGTGCGGCACTCGGCGGGGCGGCACTGCCGTTCCCCACGCGGCGTTTCCGGATGCTTCTCGATTGGCCCGGCAAGGAAGGCCAGGCCCGCTCCATCACCACCGTCACTGAGGAGAACCTCGCATGAGCACGCTCAATCCAGACACCGTCGACAGCTGGCTCGACCCGAAAGGCCCGGTGGCGCTGGTGCTGAAGCAGCATCTCGAACCGGTCGAAGGCGAGGGCGCGGTCTTCTTCCCGCCGACGTACGCCGACCTGAAGGAGAACTACAACATCGACACGTTGTCCGACGGCACGAAGGTCGTCACCGTCGACAGCGTGGGATCGCAGGCCAATCGGATGGAGCCCGTGTTCGGCTTCGACCCGGAACTCGCCGGTCTGGTACCGAGGGTCGACATCGAGATCGACGGTGGAAAGACGGTCTCGATCCTGCAGGCGGGGCACCGGCTCGGTGATGCGATCGTGCGCTCGTCGGGGCTGAAGGACGACGCGCAGGACGCCTTCGTCACCTTCCTTCGCGACGGGGATGCGACGAAGCTCGCCAAGCTCGGGCCAACGTCCCTCGTGTTCGGCGCCTGGGACTCCCGCGACACGCAGGCAAAGCTGCCCCGTCTGCTGCAGTCCGTCATCCGCGCATGGGATATCGACCGCCTCACCCGCTCGGCACAGTACGTTCCTGCCGCGGACTACAGCGCGCTCGATGTCTTCTCGGAGGAAGACAAGGAGAAGTCGGAAGGCAACGCGAAGAGTCCGCTGGCCCAGCGCGGCTTCGTCGCCGTTCCGGCCACCGACGCCCACGGCGGGGTCGTCGCCCGCGGGCCGATCATCCGCGACGTCACGATCAACCTCATCGCCCTCCGCCGCCTGACGGCCCCGGCGAATGCGGACGCGCTGCGGCGCTACATCCTCGGCCTCGCGCTGGTGGCCGCAACCGAACCGCTCGATGGATTTCTTCGCCAGGGCTGCCTGCTGGTGCCGAAGCTGCCGGCGAACAGCTGGGAACAGGTTGCCCGGACGGGCGAACGAACCCTCGTGACCCTCGACAGCGCGACGGCACGCACGCTCGCACGTCGCTGGGCCGACGCGTTCGGCGTCGGTCCCGACAGGACGGTCAAGTTCGGCAAGGACCTGGCCAAAGCGGACTTGGGCGACAAGGAAGGCCCGAACCGGACTCGGCGACAAAAGCGGCCCGAAAGCCAAGGGCAGGGCGGGTAGGAAGGCGGCGAGAGATGGACCTTCATCACCTCCTGATGACCGTGTACCTGCACGGCGACGGGATGGGGACCGCGCGGTTCCACGGGATCCACGAGGACGAGCCCGAGTGGCCTCCCGCACCGGCGCGGGTCTTCCAGGCGCTCGTCGCAGGCGTCGCATGCGGGAGCCGGGTGCGCGAGGACCTCGTCCCAGCCTTGCGCTGGCTCGAGCGACTGCCGCCGCCGACGATCCTCGCCCCCCGGCGTACGGCGGGACAGCGCGTGTCCCTCTACGTCCCCAACAATGACGCCGACGCGCTGCAGGACCCGACCGACGTGAGCGGCATCCGTACCGCCAAGCGCGTCGAGCCGACTCTGTTCGATGCGGCGCATCCGGTCCGGTACGCGTGGCCCTTGCCCCAAGGAGAGGTCCCGCTTCCCGAACTGGTCTCGATCGCCCATGCGCTGTACCAGCTCGGACGCGGGTCCGATATGGCCTGGGCAGAGGCGTGCGTCGTGACGGACGACGCGCTGCAGGACCTGCTGCGTCGCCACGCCGGCGTGGTGCATGCACCGGCGCCGAAGGCCTCGGAGCGGCCCGTGCTCCGGTGCCCGATCCCGGGCTCGCTCGACAGCCTCGTGTCTCGGCACGCAACACCCCGCCTGACCGCGGAAGCGGGCGGCAGGGGCAGGAAGCTGCTCTTCACGAATGCGCCGAAGGCACGGTTCGCCGCGGTCAGCTACTCGCCGCGACGGCGACTGTTCGTCTACGACATCCGCGAGCGCGGCACGCCCCGCCTCTGGGCCTGGCCGCTCCAACGGGCCGCTGCACTCATCGAGGCCCTTCGGGATTCCGCCGCCCGGCGACTGTGCGGCGCGATGCCGGCGGCTGCACACCTGATCGAGCGAGCGATCATCGGCCGTGACGCCACGGGGCGCGGCAACATCCCCGTCGAGCAGCGGATCCGGATCGTCCCGCTGCCCTCGATCGGATCGACGCACGTCGACCGAGCCATCCGACGGGTGCTGGTCGCGATCCCCGACGAGATGCCCTTCTCGGACGAAGACGTCGACTGGGCGTTCTCCGGCCTGGACAGGCGGGACGCGGATACGGGCGAGGTGAGCGGGTGGGTGCTCGCGAAGGCCGAGTCGCTCGACATGCAGGCCCGCTTCTGCGAACCCTCTCGCTACTGGCAATCGGTGACCGCCGTGGCGCTGCCGCGCCTTCGCACGACTGCCAACGCTGCCGGGTCGCCCAAGTCGGGTCGTACGCGCTCCGCTCGGCTTCGCCTTGCCGAAGAGGACGCCGCCGTCGCCGCCGTCCGACAGGCGCTTCGCCATGCTGCGGTCGCGGCACAGCCCGTGTCGGTGAGGGTCCAGAGGGAACCGTTCATCGCGCGCGGCAAGCGCGCGGAAGCCTTCTGCGAAGGCACGCGATTCACATGCCAACAGATGTGGCACGTGGCGATCGCCTTCGATCGCCCTGTGAGCGGACCCTTGACGCTGGGCGATGGGCGCTTCCTGGGCTTGGGTGTCTTCGCACCGACGGCGAACGCGACCGGCTCGGGAGCGGACCCGGGGGCCTGGACGGGCGAGCGGTCGGCAGGCATCGCGGCCCTGCGGGTGACCGGATCGGCCGGCGATTCCCAGCCATCGCCCGTTCCGATGGCCCGTGCCATTCGCCGTGCGGTCATGTCGCGCGTGGCGACGCTGCCCGGTGGCACCGATACGCGTTCGATCGATGCATTCTTCAGCGGACACGGTGCCGCACGCGATCGGCCCGACGTTCGTGCCGAGCGGCACCTCGCCTACCACTGGGACGCACCGCGCGATCGGTTCGTCATGCTCGCACCATACCTCCTGCAGCGTCGCGCCGCGTTTCCGCGGGAACGTTCGCAGCTTGCGGTCCTCGACCGTGCGCTCGAGGACCTGACCGAGCTCAGGGCGGGGCGCTGCGGGAGGTACTCGCTGCAACGGCATCCGGTCCCGGCGGGAGATCCCCTGTTGAGGCCCGCCCGAGTCTGGGAGTCCGTCACGCCGTACGTCGTGACCCGCCACCGTCGGACAGGATCGGCGGAGTCGGCGATTGCGAACGACGTGACCGCCGAGTGCTTGCGCATCGGCCTGCCGACTCCCGAGATCATCGTGCTCCAGCACGAGTCGGGGCCGGGAAGGCCGTTGCAGGGACGCCTGCGCTTGACCTTTCCTGCCCTGATCGACGGACCTCTGGCACTCGGGCGCACCGGTCTGCTGGGTGGCGGGCTGTTCGCATCGCTGCCGCACGAACCATGAGCGAAGAGCCCGGGGAAGGGTCAGACCAACCGGATATGGAACCGTCCGGCGACCCACGGTCACCGGGCGGCGAAGCCGCGGGCGCGCAACGGACCCTTCCGCTCGATGCGCCACCGCTGGGACGAGACGTGCCGCTGCTTCCAGCGCGGATGATCAACGAGTACGTCTACTGCCCGCGTCTCGCCTACCTTGAATGGGTCCAGGGCGAATGGGCGGACTCGGCCGACACCGTGGAAGGACGCGTCCGCCACGAGAGGGTGGACACCCCGAGCGGACGACCTCCGAAGCCCGACCCGCGTGGGACGCATGCAGCTGCGGACCCGGACGAGGCTCCGTCCGAAAGGGTGCACGTCAGATCCCTGGAGCTCTCGTCCGAGTCGCTCGGCCTCGTCGCCCGACTCGACCTCGCCGAGTTCGAAGGACGACGTGCCATCCCTGTCGACTACAAGCGCGGCAAGCGCCCGCACGTGGCCAGAGGCGCCTACGAACCCGAGCGGATACAGCTCTGCGCACAGGGCTTGCTGCTGGAGGAGCACGGCTACGAGTCGCCCGAGGGGGTGCTCTACTTCGTCGACTCACGTGAGCGAGTGAAGGTCGAATTCGACGATGAGTTGCGTGAAGCGACTCGGCTCGCCGCAGCCGGGCTGCGGCTCGTCGCAATGGGCGGTCGCGTTCCGCCGCCGCTGGAAGACAGCCCGAAGTGCCCCCGCTGCTCGCTCGTCGGCATCTGCCTGCCGGACGAGATCCGCTACCTGCAGGCGCAGCAGACGCCGCCCCGGCCGATGGCAGTGAACCGTCAGCCGGCCCTGCCCCTCTATGTGCAGGCGCGCGGCGCGAAGGTCGCGCGGAGCGGCGAGACCCTCGAGGTGTCGATCGACGACGAGAAGGTCGCACGCGCAAGATTGATCGACGTCTCGCAAGTCGTGCTGCAGGGAAACGTCTACTTGACCGCCCCTGCGCTGCACGAGCTGATGGCACGGGCCATCCCGGTCACCTGGCTGTCTCACGGCGGATGGTTTCTGGGTCACACCATCGGCCTCGGCCACAAGAACGTCGAACTGCGCACCGCGCAGTACAGGGCGAGCTTCGACGACGCGCAGTGCCTCCGCCTGGCTCGGGACATCGTCGCCTCGAAGATTCGCAACCAACGGACACTGCTCCGACGGAACTGGAAGCGCGGCGAGCCGCCCGAGTCCGTGCTCGACGGGTTTCGTCGGGACATCGACGCTGCGGAGCGGGCTCGCGATCTCCCACAGCTGCTGGGGATCGAGGGCAATGCGGCCGCGCGCTACTTCGCGCGCTTTGCTGAGATGCTGTCCGTTCGGGTCGGCCCGTCGGACGAAGCACTGTGGCGCTTCGACTTCACCCGCCGCACCCGGCGCCCTCCGACCGACGCCGTGAACGCGCTGCTGTCGTATGGCTACGCGCTGTTGACCCGAGCCGTGACGGTCGCGCTGACTGCAGTCGGATTCGACGCCTACCGCGGCTTCTATCATCAGCCACGATACGGTCGGCCGGCCCTCGCCCTCGACCTGATGGAACCGTTCAGACCCTTGATCGTCGACTCCACCGTCCTGATGACGATCAACAACGGAGAGATCGGCGCCGGGGATTTCGTCCAACGGGGCGACGCGGTGACCTTGAACGAACGCGGTCGCCGCAGTTTCATCGGCGCGTTCGAACGACGCCTCGATCAGGAGACCACCCATCCGCTGTTCGGTTACGCCGCGCAATATCGCCAGATCCTGGAGTTGCAGGCGAGGCTCCTTGGCCGCCACCTGCTGGGCGAGATCGACCGATATCCGAACCTCACCACTCGCTGAGAGCGGACGGTACCTCCGACCATGGCCGAAGAACATCTGTACATCGTCACCTACGACATCGCCGACGAACGACGCTGGAGGGCCCTCTTCAGGCTGATGCACGGCTACGGCGAATGGATGCAGCTTTCGGTGTTCCAGTGCCGGCTGAGCAGAACTCGCTACGTCGAGTTCCTGCAGAAGATCGAGGCGACCATCGTCCGCAGCGAGGACTCGGTGATGATCGTCGACATCGGGATCGCAGACTCCGCCACGCCACGGCTGCAACATCTCGGCAAGCGGGCACCCGTTCCGATCGAGCGCAAGGCGATCGTGGTGTGATCCGTTGGTTCAAGCGGTCGGCCGACCGCATCGCGAGCGCTCGAATAATGGGCCCAATGCCGGGAAGCGCTCGCGCGAAGATTCCTCTTTAAAAATCAGCTATTTGGGAATGGGTTTCCCCATCCGATCGATCGGCCACGTGGTGCGTTCGTCGAATGGGTTGCGAGCGCTCGCGAAGGCGACGCACAATTGGCGACCGGGGCGGTCGCGCAGGCCGCCTCCTGATCCGAGGCCTATGGCCTCGGCCTCATTGAAGCAGGCACTCCAGGAGGCGCGTGACGCCATCGCTGTCCGCCTGATCCGAGGCCTATGGCCTCGGCCTCATTGAAGCCTGGTGGTGCTGTGATGGCTGTCATCTCGTCTGCACCCTGATCCGAGGCCTATGGCCTCGGCCTCATTGAAGCGCCGACTCGTCGAACGCGAGCGACGCGGCCGTGAGCGACCCTGATCCGAGGCCTATGGCCTCGGCCTCATTGAAGCGGCGTCAGTGCCTCGACAGCCTCCTCGCGGTGGCGTCCCGGGACGTGGTGTAGAAAGCCGGCAGCAATGACGATCGGATCGTCCGCTCGGGTCGCTCTTTACGTCAGGCCAGAGCCGGCGCAGCCGGCAGCCTGACGGTTGGATTCTCGCTCAGTTGCGCCATCGATTCCACGCCCATGTAGCGCTTCTGGATGGCGTACTCGTCGTTCTGCTCGAGCAGCAGCGCGCC
>JBJOKE010000085.1:0-24726 GCA_046046245.1 Pseudomonadota bacterium
GGCGGGGGGTGCGGCGGCCGGGGCTGTGGCGGCCGGGGGGGTCTGCGCGGCGGAAGGCGCGCCCGCCGGAGCCGACCCGCCCTGCGGCGGCGCCGATCCCGTCCCCGCCGGGCCGCCGCCACCGCCCTGCCGGCGCGTGGGATCGATCACGCGGACCTCCTGGCCGTCGCGCTGCAGTCGCAGCTGGCCGGCGGTCACGACGAGGTCGCCCACGGCGAGCCCGTCGAGCACCTCGACGCGGGCGTCGCGGCGCAGGCCGATCGCGATCTTCGTGCGGACGCCCTTGCCGTCGACCACCTTCCACGCGAAGGTGTCGGCGCCCTGGGCGATCACCGCCTCCTCGGGAATCGACAGCGCCTGCGGGTTCTCGCGCAGCACGACGCGCGCCCGCGCGAACATGCCGGTGCGCAGCGCGCCGTCCGCGTTCGCGAGCTGGCCGCGCGCGAGCAGCGAGCGGCCGTTCGCGTCGATCTGCGCGTCGATCGCCTTGATGGTCGCGCCGAACGTGCGCCCGGGCATCGAGTCGAACGACAGCTGCACCGCCTGGCCGGGCTTCACACGGCCGAAGTAGCGCTCGGGCATACGCAGGTCGACCTTCATCGTCGCGATGTCCTCGATCACCGCGAGGTCCGCACCGTCCTTGACGAAGTCGCCGGGGCTCACGTTGCGCAGGCCCATCACGCCGGCGAACGGCGCGCGGATCTCGGACTTCGCGAGCTTCGCCTCGGCGAGCCGCAGCTTCGCCTCCTGGACCTTGAGGTTCGCCGCCGCCTGGTCCTTCGCGCTGGCAGAGACGAAATTGCGCTGCGCGAGCTCGACCGTGCGGTCGTGGTTGGCGCGCGCGAGCGCGAGCTCGGCGCGCGACTGCTCCGCCTCGGCTGCGGCGACCGAGGCGTCGAGCGCGACCAGCACCACGCCGCGCGCGACCCGCTGTCCGTCGGTGAAGCCCACGCGCTCGATGCGGCCCGCGACCTCGGAGCGCAGCGCGACCGTCTCGTTGGCGCGCAGCGAGCCCACGGCGACGACCTCTTCGACGGCAGGTCGGACCTCGACCTTCGCGACCTCGACGCCCACGGGACCACGGGGACCGCCGCCTCCCCCCGCACCGGCGCCCGGCCCCGGCGCACCGGACCCGGCGCCCGCCTGCGGGCCGGCCCCCTTCGCATCGCCGCCGCGGCCCTCACCGGCCTTGCCGTCGACGCCCTTGGGAGCGTCGGTCTTCACCTCGAACCCGGTGGCAGCGGGTTGACGCTGGGTCGTGTAGGCATACCAGCCCAGACCGCCGAGACCGGCGACGGCGAGGGCGGAGACGACGAGCTTCGTGTTCATGACGGACCGGGACCGGGGGACCTGCGACGATAGCACGGGGCCCCGCGACGCTCCCGCGAACCGGCGCTACACTCCGCGGCTTTTGCCGAGCGCGCCGCCCATGTTCCCTCCGATCGCCCGAGACCCGGTCCGAGCGCTCGCCGCCTCGCGGATCCGCGAAGTCGCCAACGCCGCGATGGGCGCCGCCGACGTGCTGGCGTTCTGGTTCGGCGAGCCCGACCGGCCGACACCCGGCTTCATCGTCGAGGCCGCGCACCGCGCGCTCGATGCCGGCGACACCTTCTACCTGCCGAACCTCGGCCTGCCCGAACTGCGCGAGGCGCTCGCCGGCTACGCGAGCCGCCTGCACGCGGGCGCGGGCGCACCGATCGGCGCCGGCCGCATCGCGGTGACCAGCTCGGGCGTCTCCGGGCTGATGCTCGCCGCGCAGGCGCTGGTCTCGCCGGGTGACCGCGTCGTGGCGGTGGTCCCGCTGTGGCCGAACCTCACCGCGATCGCCGGCGTGCTCGGCGCACGCGTCGAGACCGTGGCGCTCGGCGTCGACCCGGCGCGCGGGCGCTGGACGCTCGACCTCGACCGGCTGCTCGCGGCGCTGACGCCCGACACCCGGCTGCTGATGATCAACTCGCCGGGCAATCCCACGGGCTGGGTGATGCCGGCCGATGCGGTCCGCGCGGTCCGCGAGCACTGCCGCCGCCTCGGCATCTGGGTGCTGTCCGACGAGGCCTACGAGCGGCTGGTCTTCGACGGCGCCGCCTGCGCGCCGTCGTTCCTCGACGGTGCCGACCCCGAGGACCGGCTGGTCGTCGCGAACACGTTCTCGAAGACCTGGCAGATGACCGGCTGGCGGCTCGGCTGGCTGGTGGTGCCCGAGGCGCTCGCCCCCGACGTCGAGAAGCTCGTCGAGTTCAACACCTCCTGCGCGCCGGGTTTCGTGCAGCGCGCGGGCCTGGCCGCGGTCCGCGACGGCGAGCCCGCGGCACGGGCATTCCAGGCCTACGTCCGCGACGGCGCGACCGCGCTGGTCGACGCGCTCGCGTCGGTGCCGCGGGTGCGCGCGGTCGTGCCCGACGGCGCGATGTACGTGCTGCTGCGCGTCGACGGCGAGCCCGACAGCCTCGCGCTCGCGAAGTCGCTGGTCCGCGACGCACGCCTGGGCCTGGCACCCGGCGTGGCCTTCGGCGACGGCGGCGAGGGCTTCCTGCGCTGGTGCGTCGCGCGGCCCGCGGTCACGCTGCGCGACGGCGTCGACCGCCTGGCGCGCTTCCTCTCGACCCGCTGAGGGCCCTGCTCAGCGGCGTGCGTCGCGCAGCGCCGCGTTCGCCAGCTGGTCGGCCAGCTCGTTGTGCAGGTCGCCGTTGTGGCCGCGGACCCAGCGGACGCTGACGCGGCGCGCGTCGGCGATCGCGAACAGCCGCTCCCACAGCGCGCGGTTGGCCACCGGCTCGTTCTTCGAGTTCCGCCAGTTGCGCCGGATCCATCCGGCGCGCCACTCGGACAGCCCCTTCAGCACGTACTGGCTGTCGGACACCAGCTCGACCGACGCGCCCTCGGGCACGCGTGCCAGGCCCTCGATCGCTGCGGTGATCTCGGCGATCTGGTTGGTGCCGTGTCCGATGAAGCCCCGTGCGTGCTCGGCGTCGGCGCCGTCGGGCCGCAGGATCACGGCGCCCCAGGCCGCAGGACCCGGGTTGCTCGGCGCGCAGGCGCCGTCGGTGTAGGCGACCCATCGGGACGCATCGGGGGCGGGGCGGGAGGCGGACATGCGGTTCTCGGTGGGCGCCGGGCATTCCCGACCAGCGCGTCGGGGCACTCCGGGGGCTCTTGATCGGACGGGCCGGCTGCATTGTAATCGGGCGATCTCCTCCGTCCCGACCCCGAGGGCCCCATGCTCGAGTCCCAGGTCGTCAAGTATCTGCAGTCGCTGCGCTCGCGGCATCCGATGCCGGTCACCGTCGCGTTGTGGGACGGCACGGAGGTGCCGCTGGGCGACGACCGCCGCGTCGCGATCCGGCTGAAGTCCACCGGCGCCGCCCGTTACCTGCTGAGGCCCTCGCTCGACGCGCTCGGCGAGGGTTACGTCGAGGGCCATCTCGACGTCGATGGGCCGATCGGCGACATCGTGCAGATTGCCGAGACGCTCGCCCGCGACGCCGACGACCGCAACGGCCGCGGCAAGCTGCCCGGCTGGATCACCCGCCACACGCGAAGGAGCGACCGCGCGGCGATCGAGTACCACTACGACGTCTCGAACGAGTTCTATGCGCACTGGCTCGACGAGCGGATGGTCTATTCCTGCGCGTACTTCGACCGACCCGACCGCGACCTCGCGTCGGCGCAGGTCGCGAAGCTCGACCACGTCTGCCGCAAGCTGCGGCTCGCACCGGGCGAGACGCTGCTCGACATCGGCTGCGGCTGGGGCGCGATGGCGATCCACGCGGCGCGGCACTACGGCGTGCGCGCGGTGGGCGTGACCCTGTCGTCGAACCAGCACGCGCTCGCGACCGAGCGCGTGCGCGAGGCCGGGCTGGCCGACCGCGTCGAGATCCGCCTGCAGGACTACCGCGACGTCCCCGGCGACGGCGTCTTCGACAAGATCTCGTCGATCGGCATGTTCGAGCACGTCGGCCTGAAGAACCTGCCCGAGTATTTCCGCACCGTGCACCGGCTGCTGAAGCCGGGCGGCGTGGTGATGAACCACGGCATCACGTCCGCCGACGCGGAAAGCCGCTCGGTGGGGCTCGGCGCGGGCGAGTTCATCGACCGCTACGTGTTCCCCGACGGCGAGCTCCCGCACGTCTCGCTCGCGATCCGGGAGCTGTCGGCAGCCGGCCTCGAGCTGGTCGACGCCGAGTCGCTGCGCCGGCACTACGCACTCACCTGCAGGCACTGGTCGGACGGCTTCGAGCGCCACATCACCGGGCTCGAGCGGCTGGCGGGCGCGCAGCGCGCGCGGATCTGGCGGGTCTACCTCGCCGGCTGCGCCCATGCGTTCGCGAAGGGCTGGATCAACATCTACCAGCTGCTCGCGGTGCGCAGCCCGGACGGCGCGAGCCCGCTGCCGCTGACCCGGGACTACATCTACGGCCCGCGCGGCGATACCCGGTAGGTCCGGCGGGCCTCAGCCCGCGGTGTCGTCGGGCAGCCCGCGCCGCTGCGGGCTCGGACTCGGACTCGCCACGGCGATCGCGCGCGCCGGATGCGACCGCTTCCAGGCCGGGCCGACCAGCCGCATCCCGCGCACCCGCTTGACGGCCGACACCATGTAGACCGCACCGCAGATCGGCCACCAGCGGTCGCCCGCCCGCTCCATGAAGCGGGTCCGGTCGAGCCAGAGCTGGGTGCTGCACGGCGGGCGCCAGCAGCCGTAGCGGGCGCGCTCCATCTCGAAGCTGAGGAGCTTGCACCAGTCGCGCAGCCGCGGCACGCCGATGAAGTGACCCTCGCGGGGCAGGAAGGGCCGGATGAGGCCGCGCAGCAGCCACTGGCGGGCGCCCCAGAGACTCGTGGGGTTGAAGCCGGTGACGATCAGCCGGCCCTCGGGGCGCAGCACCCGGTCCACCTCGCGCAGCACCTGGTGCGGGTCGTGCGCGAACTCGAGCACGTGCGGCAGCACGACCAGGTCGAGCGACTGCGTGTCGAAGGGCAGCTCCTCGAAGTGCTCGACGCAGACCCGCGGGCCCTCGTGCCCGGGCGGCGGATCGCCGGCACGCTGCGCGTGCACGCGGTGCGGCATCCGGTTCGCGCGCAGCGCGTCGAGTGCGGGCTCGCCGAGCTGGACCGCGTGGTAGCCGAACACGTCGCCCACGGCCCGATCGAGGTGTGCCTGCTCCCAGTCGATCACGTAGCGCCCTGCGGGCGACTCGAGCCAGCGCTGCCATTCGGTCGGCGGCGCGACGGGCGGGCCGTCAGGCCCGGGCGCGCCCGGTGCCGGCCCGGGCCCGGCCATCGGGGGCGGGGACGCATCGCCCGGTGGGTCCTGCCGCAGCGGGACGGCGCGCAGGCCCCGCGCCGCGCGCGGCCCATCGGGCCCACCTATAATCGCCGTCTCGTTCCGCACGTCGTCCGTCCCTTCGGGGCGGCTGCCCCGATGACCCCATCCGCCACGGCACAGGCGCCGGGCGCCGCCGCGCCGGCCCACCCGGCGATCGCGCCGGTCCCCGCCTTCGCAGACAACTATATCTGGCTGCTGCGCGACCTCGATGGTCGTCGGGCGGTCGTGGTCGACCCCGGCGACGCCGACCCGGTGCTCGCCGCGCTGTCGGCAGCCGGGCTCACGCTCGCCGCGGTGCTGGTCACCCATCACCATGCCGACCACGTCGGCGGCCTGCCCGCGCTGCGCGAGGCCTTCCCCGATGCCGTCGTCCACGGCCCGGCCGCGAGCCGCGCCGAGGGCATCGACCGGCGCTGGCGGCACGGCGACACGCTGGCACTCGAGGGCTTCGACGCGAGCCTCCGCGTCATCGAGGTGCCGGGGCACACCCTCGACCACGTCGCCTACTTCGCGACGCGGATCGGCGATGACCCCCGCCCGGTGCTGTTCTGCGGCGACACGCTGTTCGCCGGCGGCTGCGGCCGGGTCTTCGAGGGCACGCCGCAGCAGATGACCGCGTCGCTCGGCCGGCTCGCCGCGCTGCCCGACGACACCCTCGTCTTCTGCGCGCACGAGTACACCGCGTCGAACCTGCGCTTCGCGCGCGCCGTGGAGCCCGCGAACGCGGCGCTCGCCGAACGCGAGCGGGACACCGCCGCGCTGCGGGCCGCCGGAACGCCCACGGTGCCCTCGCGCCTGTCGCTCGAGCGCGCGACCAATCCGTTCCTGCGGACGGACGAGCCCGCGGTCCGGGAGGCGGTGCGGGCGCGCCTCGGCCATGAGCCCGCCGACGCCGTCGAGACCTTCGCGGCGGTCCGACAGTGGAAGGACGGCTTCCGGTGACGGCCCGCGCCGGCCGGCTGGCTGGCCGCCCCTCCGGTCGCACACGCCACGGCTTGACCGAGCACCCGCGCGGGCCGTACGATCGCCGTTTGCTGGTTTCCCAGCAAAAACAGCCAGTTAGGAGAGGATATTGACGATCGTACCGAAGGGCGCGGCGCGCGCCATCCTGCGCTCCGGGCTGTTCGGTGGCCTCCTCGTTCTCGCCGGCTGCGCCGGCACCGGGCCGGTCGACCCGGGTGCGGCACCGGCGGTCCGGGCGCCGGTCCAGGCCGTACCGACCCCGAAGCCCGTTCCCCAGGTCGCCGCGCCCGCGCCGCAACCGGTCGTCCCGGCCACGCCGGTGGCGCCGCTCCCGCCGCTCGCCCAGGTCACGCCTGCGCCCGTCGTGGTCGTCGCGCCGCCGAAGCCCGCCGACCTCCACCGCGACGTCTGGCAGCGGATGCGCGCCGGCTTCGCGATGCCCGAGCTCGCCACGCCGCTGGTCGCCGAGAAGGAGCGCTTCTACCTGCAGCGCCCCGAGGCGCTGCAGCGGATGTTCGCGCGCGGCGGTCGCTACCTGCACTACATCGTCGAGGAGGTCGAGAAGCGCGGGATGCCCACCGAACTCGCGCTGCTGCCCTTCGTCGAGAGCGCGATGAACCCGGTCGCACTGTCGTCCGCGCAGGCCGCGGGCCTCTGGCAGTTCATCCCCTCGACCGGCCGGCAGTACGAGCTGTCCCAGAACTGGTGGGTCGACAACCGCCGCGACGTCGTCAAGTCGACCAACGCGGCGCTCGACTACCTGCAGAAGATCTACGAGATGCACGATCGCGACTGGTTCCTCGCGCTCGCCTCGTACAACTGGGGCGAGAACGCGGTCGCGCGCGCGGTGAAGAACAACCGCGCGAAGGGCCTGCCGACCGACTACCTGTCGCTGAACATGCCGGGCGAGACTCGGCACTACGTGCCGAAGCTGATCGCGCTCAAGCACATCGTGATGCGCGCCGACGAGCTCGGCGTCGCGCTGCCCGACATCCCGAACCGGCCCTACTTCGCGACCATCGAGAAGACCCGGCCGATCGACCTGAAGCTCGCCGCGCAGTTCGCCGGCATGAGCGTCGACGAGTTCGTCGCGCTGAACCCGGCGCACAACCGCCCGGTGATCGCCGCCTCGAAGAACAACGAGATCAAGCTGCCGGCCGATCGCGTCGAGCCCTTCGTGAAGGCCGTCGAGAAGCACGACCGCGAGAACAAGCCGCTCGCGTCGTGGCAGCCCTACACCCTGAAGCCGGGCGAGACGCTCGAGGAGGTCGCCCACCGCGGCGGGGTCTCCACCTCGGAGCTGCTGCGCGCCAACGGCCTGCCGGCGGGCAAGAAGCTGCTGGCCGGCACGCAGGTCCTCGCGCCGCAGTCGTCGGTGAAGGACGAGATGCAGGTCGAGTCGTTCGCGGGGCCGAAGGTCTACGAGCAGGTCACCGTGCCCGCGGTCTACCACCGCGTGCAGAAGCGCGACTCGGTCGCGTCGCTGGCCGCGAGCTACGGCGTCTCGGCCGACCAGCTGAGCGCCTGGAACGGCGGCGTGAAGAAGGTCTCGCCGGGCGCGAGCCTGCTGGTGCGGCCGGCCTCCACGCAGACCGTGCTGACCACCGTCGACGGATCCCGGCAGGTGGTCGCCCGAGCCGCGGCGCCGATGCCGGCGGTTCGGCCCGAATCGCCCGAGCCGGCAGCGGTCGCGAAGGCCGCCGCGCCCGAGAAGGCCGAGCGTGGTCCGAAGGGCGCGCCGGCGAAGGTCGCGAAGGCGGCACCCGCGCCCGCGAAGGTGGCGAAGGCCGCGCCGCCGCCGACCGGAAAGGCTGCGCCGGTGGCGAAGGCTGCTGCGTCGTCGACGCCGGTGCAGGCGGTCTACAAGCCGCCGCGCCAGCCGATCAGGGCCGCGGCGAAGCTCGACCCGAAGCGGCCGCGGACCTGAGCGGCCCGTCCCGGCGCGCGCCTCAGTCCGAGGCCGCGGCCAGCAGCGCCCGCGTGTAGTCCGCCTTCGGCGCGGCGAAGAGCCCGAGCGTCTCGCCCGCCTCCACCACGCGGCCGTCCTTCATCACGATGACCCGGTGCGCCATCGCGCGGATCACCGCGAGATCGTGCGTGATGAACAGGTAGGCGAGCCCGTGGCGCCGCTGCAGCCCGAGCAGCAGCTCGAGCACCTGCTGCTGGACCGACACATCGAGGGCCGAGGTCGGCTCGTCCAGCAGCATCAGGTCCGGCCGCAGGATCACCGCACGCGCGATCGCGATCCGCTGGCGCTGCCCGCCGGAGAACTCGTGCGGATAACGCGACAGCGCGCCCGCCTCCAGGCCCACCTCGTCGAGCATCGAGACGATCGCGTCGCGGCGCGCCGCCGCATCCAGGTCGGGGCGGTGCAGGCCGAGGCCCTCGCCCACGATCTGCTCGATGGTCATCCGCGGCGACAGCGCGTTGTACGGGTCCTGGAAGACCACCTGCATCCGCCGGCGCAGCGGCCGCAGTTGCGCCTGCGTGCGGCCGTCGAGCCGTTCGCCCTCGAACGCGACCGTGCCCGAGGGCGAGCCCTGCGACAGCCGCAGCAGCGTCATGCCGAGCGTGGTCTTGCCCGAGCCCGATTCGCCGACGATGCCCACTGTCTCGCCGCGTGCGATCGCGATGTCGACGCCGGTCACCGCGTCGAAGGGCTTGCGGCCGAACCATCCGGACCTGAACCAGAAGCGGCAGCCCACGCCCTCGCCGCGCAGCAGCGTCGGTGCGTCGACGGGCAGCGGCTCGATCGCACGGCGCGGCCGGCTGTCGATCAGCCGGCGGGTGTACGGGTCCTTCGGTGCGGCGAAGAGCTCGGCGGTGGGCGCCACCTCGAGCAGGTGCCCGCGCCGCATCACGCCGACCCGGTCGGCGAAGCGGCGCACCAGCGGCAGGTCGTGGGTGATCAGCAGCACCGACATCCCGAGCCGGCGCTGCAGGTCGTCGAGCAGTTCGACGATCTGCCGCTGGATGGTCACGTCGAGCGCCGTGGTCGGCTCGTCGGCCACCAGCAGCGAGGGGCTGCAGGCGAGCGCCATCGCGATCATCGCGCGCTGCCGCTGCCCGCCCGACAGCTCGTGCGGGTAGCTGTCGACACGGCGCGCGGGCTCGGGGATGCCGGTCAGCTCGAGCAGTTCGATCGCCCGCGCACGGGCCCGCGCACGGGTCATCCCCTCGTGCAGCACCAGGGTCTCGCCGATCTGCTCGCCGATCGCGTAGAGCGGATTCAGCGCGGTCATCGGCTCCTGGAAGATCATCGCGATCTCCTTGCCGCGCACGCCGCGCATCGCGCGCTCGTCGAGCGTCGCGAGGTCGCGGCCGGCGAGCCGCACGCGGCCCGAGACGCGCGCGTCGCCGGCCAGCCGCAGCATCGAGAGCGCCGACACCGTCTTGCCCGAGCCCGACTCGCCGACCAGCGCGAACTTCTCGCCTCGGCCGATCGTGAAGGACACGCCGTCGACCGCGCGGACCGGCCCCGTCGGCCCGTCGAACTCGACGGTCAGGCCCTCGACCTCGAGCAGCGGCGCGGCGGATTCGCGGGGGAGCGCGCTCATCGTCTCAGCCTCGCCGCGTGTCGAGGGCGGTGCGCAGCGCCTCGCCGATGAAGATCAGCAGTATCAGGGTGCCCACCAGCACGCCGAAGGTGGACAGCGTGATCCACCAGGCGTCGAGGTTCGCCTTGCCCTGCGCGAGCAGCTCGCCCAGGCTAGGTGTCGACGGCGGCACGCCGAGGCCGAGGAAGTCGAGGCTGGTGAGCGCGAGGATCGCGCCGCTCATGCGGAACGGCAGGAACGCGATCACCGGCGTCAGGCTGTTCGGCAGCACGTGGCGGCGGATGATCTGCCCCGACGAGAGCCCGAGCGCACGCGCCGCGGTCACGTACTCGAGGTTGCGGTTGCGCAGGAACTCGGCGCGCACGTAGTCCGAGAGTCCCATCCAGCCGAACAGCGACAGGATCACCAGCAGGATCGTCACGCCCGGTTCGAACAGCGACGCGAAGATCAGCAGCAGGTAGAGCTCGGGCATCGAGCCCCAGACCTCGATGAAGCGCTGGAACGCGAGGTCGATGCGGCCGCCGAAGTAGCCCTGGATCGCGCCGGTGACGACGCCGATCGCCACGCCGATCGCGGTCAGCGCGAGCCCGAACAGCACCGACACCCGGAATCCGTAGATCAGGCGGGCCAGCACGTCGCGCCCGCGGTCGTCGGTGCCCAGCACGTTGACCGACGACGGAGGCGCCGGATTCGGGCTCGGCGAGAAGTAGTTGATCGTGTCGAAACGGTAGGCGTTGAGCGGGTAGATCGCCCCGTTGCCCGGCTTGGCCAGCTGCTCGCGGATGAACGGGTCGAGGTAGTCGGTGCGGGTGCGGAAGTCGCCGCCGAACGTGGTCTCCGGATAGTCGTTCCACAGCGGGAAGTAGGTCGTGCCCTCGTAGCGCGCGACGATCGGCCGGTCGTTCGACAGCACCTCGGCGAACAGGCTCAGCACCACCAGCGTGGTGAAGATCCACAGGCTCCACCAGCCGCGCCGGTCGGAGCGGAACCGGCGCCACGCGCGCGCGGCGGGTGACGGCGATTTCCCCGGCGCCATGCCGTTCGCGGCCGCGGCGCTCACGAGGCCGCCTCGAACTTCACTCGCGGATCGACCCAGACGTAGCACAGGTCGGTGACCAGCTTGGTGACGAGCCCGATCAGCGTGAACAGGAACAGGGTGCCCATCACCACCGGATAGTCGCGCTTCATCACCGATTCGTAGGACAGCAGGCCCAGTCCGTCGAGCGAGAACAGCGTCTCGATCAGCAGCGAGCCCGTGAAGAACGCGCCGATGAAGGCGGCCGGGAAGCCCGTCACCAGCGGGATCAGCGCGTTGCGGAACACGTGCTTGTAGAGCACGGTCCGCTCGGACAGCCCCTTCGCGCGCGCGGTCAGCACGTACTGGCGGCGGATCTCCTCGAGGAAGGTGTTCTTGGTCAGCATCGTGGTGACCGCGAAGCTGCCGACCACCATCGCGGTCACCGGAAGCGCGATGTGCCACAGGTAGTCCATCACCTTGCCGAGCGGCGACAGGCCGTCGAAGCCGTCGCTGGTCAGGCCCCTCAGCGGGAACAGCTGCCAGAACGTGCCGCCGCCGAACAGCACCAGCAGCACCACGCCCAGCACGAAGCTCGGGATCGCGTAGCCGGCGAGGATCGCGGTGGAGGTGGCGAGATCGAAACGCGAGCCATGGCGCACTGCCTTCGCGATGCCGAGCGGGATGCTCACGAGGTACGAGATGAAGAAGGTCCAGAGCCCGAGGCTGATCGAGACCGGCAGCTTCTCCTTCACCAGCTCCCAGACGCTCTTGTGGTGGAAGTAGCTCGTGCCGAGGTCGAAGCGCGCGAAGCGCTTGAGCATCTCCCAGAAGCGCACGGGGGCCGGCTGGTCGAATCCGTAGAGCTTCCTGATCTCCTCGATCTTCTGCGCGTCGACGCCCTGCCGGCCCCGGTAGGTGTTGTCGCTCGACGAGACCTCGCCCGCCTGGTCGCGGCCCCGCATCTCCTGGAGCAGCTGCTCGACGGGGCCGCCCGGCACGAACTGCATCACCGCGAAGGTGATCAGCAGGATGCCGAGCAGCGTCGGGATCATCAGCAGCACGCGCTTGACGATGTAGGCGAGCACCTCAGCGGCCCTCCGTGTCCGGCTTGAACCACCAGGTCTTCAGCATCCAGGTGGGCGCCGCGTAGTACTTCGGCAAGGCGGCCGGATAGGCCAGCACGTCGCGGTAGGCGACCCGGTGCGACGCGACGTAGAAATGCGGTACCAGGTACCAGCCGGAACGCAGCACGCGGTCCAGCGCCTTCGCTGCGGTCACCAGTTCGGCGCGGTTGCCGCTCGAGAGCAGCGTGCGGATCAGCGCGTCGACGGCCGGATCGCGCACCGCCATCGCGTTGTCCGAGCCCTTTTCCTCGGCTGCGGCCGAGCTGAAGCGATCGAGCAGCTCGTTGCCGGGTGTCTGGCTCGCCTGGAACGACACCACGGTCACGTCGTAGTCGAACTCGTCCATGCGCTTCTGGAACAGCACCGGATCGGTCACCCGCAGGTTCGCGCGGATGCCCAGCTTCTCGAGGTTGCGCGCCCAGGGCACCGCGATCCGCTCGAGCGCCTTCGAGTACGACAGCACCTCGAACTCGAAGGGCTCGCCCTTCGCGTTGCGCATGATCCCGTCGCCGGCGACCGTCCATCCCGCCTCCTTCAGCAGCGCGAGCGCGGTCCGCAGGTTGTCGCGCAGCGTGGCCGGCGGCACGGTGTCCGGCGGCAGCGGCGCCGGGTCGAAGACCGACGGATCGAGCCTGTCGCGCAGCGGCTCGAGCAGCGCGAGCTCGTCCGGCCCGGGCGGCCCCTTGGCCTCCATCTCGCTGTTCGTGAAGTAGCTCGGGCTGCGGACGTACTGGCCGTGAAAGACCTGTCGGTTCATCCACTCGAAGTCGAAGGCCTGCGCGAGCGCGAGCCGCACGCGCCGGTCGGCGAAGAGCGTGCGGCGGGTGTTCAGCGCGAATCCCTGGATGCCGGCGCTGTTCGAGTGCGCGAAGGTCTTCTTCTGGATCGCGCCCGAGCGGTACTTCGGGCCGGCGTGCCCACGCGCCCAGTTCTTCGCCGAGTTCTCGAAGATCCAGTCGAACTGGCCGGCCTTGAAGCCCTCGAGCCGCGCGACATCGTCCTTGAAGTACTTGTAGACGACGCGATCGAAGTTGAACATGCCGCGCCGTACCGGCAGGCCCTCGGCCCAGTAGTCGGCGCGGCGCCTGAAGGCGATCGTGCGGCCCCATTCGACGCGCTCGACGAGGTACGGGCCGCTGGCGATCGGCGGCTCCTGCACCACCTGGTCGAAGGGCTTGCCCTCGCCCCACTTGCGCGAGAACACCGGCAGGCCGCCCAGCACCATGTGCAGCTCGTGGTTGCGGCGCTTGAAGTCGAAGCGGATCGTGCGATCGTCGACCACCACCGCGGCCTTCACGTCGCCGTAGTAGTTCTTGTAGCGAGGATGGGCGCCCTTGCCCATCAGCGTGTCGAAGGTGTGCTTCACGTCCGCGGCCAGCACGGGGTCGCCGTTCGAGAACCGCGCCTTCGGGTTCAGGCGGAAGGTGATCGACAGGCCGTCGGGCGCGAAGCTCATGCTCTCGGCGAGCAGCCCGTAGACCGAGAACGGCTCGTCGTCGGCCTGCTCGGTGAGCGTGTCGAACATCAGGACGCCCAAGCCCGCGGCGAGCACCCCCTTCAGGGTGTACGGATTGAGCTTGTCGAACGAGCCGAAGCCGTCGAGGTTCAGCGTGCCGCCGCGCGGGGCGTCCGGGTTCACGTAGTCGAACTGCCGGAAGCCGGGCGGGTATTTCGGCTCGGCGCCCCAGGCCATCCCGTGGACGAAGCTGCCGGCCGATGCGGCGTCGGCGGCCGCGGCGGGCGGCGCGAGCGGCGCCGCCACCGCCAGCGCGATGCCGGAGGCGATTCCCGCGACCCATCGTGAGACAATCCGCATCGCGAAAATTCTATCGGAGATTCCGGATGTTCCTGGCCGGCAAACGCATCCTGATCATGGGCTTGCTGTCGAATCGCTCGATCGCCTACGGCATCGCGAAGGCGTGCCGCGCGCAGGGCGCCGAGCTCGCGTTCACCTACCAGACCGACCGCTTCAAGGACCGGATCACCGAGATGGCGGCCGACTTCGGCTCCTCGGCCGTCTTCCCGTGCGACGTCGCCGAGGACGCCCAGATCGCCGCGCTCTTCGAGTCGCTCGGCAGGACCTGGGACGGCCTCGACGGACTCGTCCACGCGATCGCCTACGCGCCGCGCGAGGCGATCTCCGGCGACTTCTTCGACGGCTTCTCGCGCGAGGCCTTCCGGATCGCGCACGATGTCTCGGCCTACAGCTTCGCGGGCGTCGCGCAGGCCGCGCGCCCGCTCATGGCCGGCCGCAACGGCGCGCTGCTGACGCTGTCGTACCTGGGCGCGGTCCGCTCGGTGCCGCACTACAACGTGATGGGCATGGCCAAGGCCTCGCTCGAGGCGAGCGTGCGCTACATGGCCTCCAGCCTCGGCCCGCAGGGAACGCGGGTGAACGGCATCTCGGCGGGCCCGATCAAGACCCTCGCGGCCTCGGGCATCAAGGGCTTCTCGAAGCTGCTCGACTATGCCGAGCAACACGCGCCGCTGCGCAAGAACGTCACGATCGACGAGGTCGGCAACGTCGCTGCCTTCCTGCTGTCGGACCTGGCGTCGGGCGTGACCGGCGAGATCACCTACGTCGACGCCGGCTTCTCGATCGGCAGCGGCATGCCATCGGTCGAGTAGCGCGTCGGACGCGGGACGCGCGATCATCCGGGTCGCCCCCCACCGACGATCCAGGGAGACCCGATGATCCGACGCCCCGCCCTGCCCGCCCGCACCGGTCAGACCACGCTCGCCGCGCTGCTCGCCGCGCTGGCGCTCGCCGGTTGCGCGAGCCTGCGCCCCGAGCCCCCCGGCTGCCCGACCGACGCCGAGATCGCGGCCACCGCGAAGCGCTACGTGGCGCTCGAGGTGGAGCCGAATCCGCCAGCCGCGATGACGATGGCCGCCGCCGAATGTGCGCGCGACAAGCTCGTGCGCGCGTTGGGCGCGACGCAGGGCCGGGTCGTCGGCTACAAGGCCGGCCTGACCAACCCCGCGGTCCAGAAGCGCTTCAACGCGAGCGCGCCGGTTCGCGGCACGCTGTTCGAGCGCGGGATGCTGGCCGACGGCGCCGAACTGCCGGCGAAGTTCGGCGCGCGTCCGCTGTACGAGGCCGACCTGGTCGTCGAGGTCGCCAGCAGCGCGATCCACGACGCCAGGACGCCCGCGCAGGTGCTCGCGAACCTGCGCAGCGTGCGGCCGTTCATCGAGCTGCCCGACCTGGTCGTGCAGGACCCGACGAAGCTCGACGGGGCGGGCGTCACCGCGATCAACGTGGGCGCGCGCGCCGGCGTCCTCGGTGCGCCGATCCCGGTGACCGACCCGAGGCTCGCCGACGCCCTGCGCGACATGACCGTTCGCGTGCTCGACGGCACCGGCAAGGAGCTCTCGCAGGGCAAGGGCTCGGCGATCCTCGAGCACCCGCTGAACGCGGTGGCCTGGCTCGCCGACGACCTGAAGCGCGCCGGCATCGTGCTCAGGCCCGGCGATCTGCTGTCGCTCGGCTCGTTCACCCCGCTGACGCCGCCGCAGACGGGGCAGACCGTCCGCGTGGTCTACGAGGGGCTGCCGGGCAATCCGACCGTGTCGGTGCGGTTCCGCTGACCGGGTCGACGGGCCGTTCCTGCCCGGCCCGAGCGGCCGGGGTCAGCCCGGCCCGTCCGCACCCGCGGCCGTCGAGGGCACCAGCGACGGCATCGACCGCGCCCGGCGCTCGAGCCACCATCCCGCCTGCGGCGGCACCAGCCCGAACGGATCGACGCCCAGCTTCATCGCCGCGTCCATCGGCCAGTTCGGGTTCCACAGCACCTCGCGCGCGAGCGCGATCAGGTCGGCGTCGCCGTCGCGCAGCACGCGCTCGGCCTGCGCCGGATGGACGATCAGCCCGACCGCCATCGCCCGCACGCCGGCCTCGCGCTGGATCGCGCGCGCGAACGGCACCTGGTAGCCGTAGCCGATCGGCGCGCTGGAGACCGGCTTCGGCGTGATGCCGCCGGCGCTGCAGTCGATCACGTCGACGCCGAGCGCGGCCAGCCGCTTCGCGAGCGCGACGCTGTCGGCCGGGGCCCAGCCGGCGTCGTCGTCGACCGAGAGCCGCACGAAGAGCGGCTTGTCGGCCGGCCACGCGGCCCGGACGCACTCGGCCACCTCGAGCGCGAAGCGCATCCGCTTCTCGGGCGTGCCGCCGTAGGCGTCGTCGCGGCGGTTGGCCTGCGGCGACAGGAACTCGTGCAGCAGGAAGCCGTGGGCGCCGTGGATCTCGACGACGTCGAAGCCCGCGGCGTGAGCGCGCCGCGTGGCCGCGCCCCAGGCCTCGATCACGTCGTGGATCTCGGCGACGGTGAGCGCCCGAGGGACCGGCGACGCGTCGTCGGCGGCGAGCGCGCTCGGCGCGACCAGCTCCCAGGCGTCCCAGTCGGCGACGCGGGCGGTCGCCTGTGCGAGCGGGCGCCCGCCCTCCCAGGGCCGGCCGACGCGGGCCTTGCGACCCGAGTGGCCGAGCTGGATCCCGCAGGCCGACCCGCTGGCGTGCACGAGATCGACGATGCGGGCCAGGCCTGGCACGAACGCGTCGTCCCACAGGCCGAGGTCGCCGACCGTGCCGCAGCCGCGGCGCTCGACCTTCGTCGACTCGACCATCACCAGCCCCGCGCCGCCCGCGGCGAAGCGGCCGGCGTTCATCAGGTGCCAGTCGGTGGCGTGGCCGTCGTGCGCCGAGTACTGGTGCATCGGCGCGACGACGATCCGGTTCTTCAGCGCGAGCCCGCGCAGCGCGAGCGGAGTGAACAGCAGCGGGGAGGACGGCATGGCGGGCCCGGACGGTCGGCGGAGCCCGCATTCTGCGGGTGTCGCCACGCGGGCCGAGGCCCGCGTTCCACCCGGCGCGCCGTCCCCCGTCAGGCCGAGACCTCGACCGCCGGCTCGCCGTCGGCGAGCGCGCCGATCACGGCCGCCTGCTCGAATCCGTCGCGCCGGAACGCCGCGAGCACCGCGTCGACCGACTCGGGCGCGCAGGCGACCAGCAGGCCGCCGCTGGTCTGCGGGTCGGTCAGCAGCGCGCGCTCGAGCTCGCCCACGCCCGCGCCCAGACGCACGTCGTGGCCGTAGCCGGCCCAGTTGCGCCCCGACGCGCCGGTCAGGAACCCGCGCTCGGCGAGCCCGCGCACGCCCTCGAGCAGCGGGACCTTCGGCCAGTCGATCCGCGCGACCAGGCGCGCGCCGCGCGCGAGCTCGAGCGTGTGGCCGAGCAGGCCGAAGCCGGTGATGTCGGTCAGCGCGTGGACGCCGGGCAGGTCGGCGAGCACGCGGCCCGGGGTGTTGAGCTTGGTCGTCGCCGCGATCATCGCCGCGTAGCCCTCGGCCGAGATCTGCTCCTTCTTCAGCGCGGCCGACATCACGCCCACGCCGATCGGCTTGCCCAGCACCAGCACGTCGCCGGCGCGCGCGCCCGAGTTGCGCTTGACCTTGTCGGGGTGGACCAGGCCCATCACCACCAGCCCGTAGATCGGCTCGACCGAGTCGATCGTGTGGCCGCCGGCGATCGGGATCCCCGCCGCCGCGCAGACCGATTCGCCGCCGGCGAGGATGCGGCCGATGGTCTCGACCGGCAGCTTGTCGATCGGCATGCCGACCAGGGCCAGCGCCATGATCGGCGTGCCGCCCATCGCGTAGACGTCGGAGATGGCGTTGGTCGCGGCGATGCGGCCGAAGTCGTACGGGTCGTCGACGATCGGCATGAAGAAGTCGGTCGTCGCGATCAGCGCCTGCGTGTCGTTGAGCCTGTAGACCGCGGCGTCGTCGGCGGTCTCGATGCCCACCAGCAGCTGCGGCGGCACCGGCATCTTCGCCGTGTCCTTGAGGATGTCGGCGAGCACGCCGGGCGCGATCTTGCAGCCGCAGCCGCCGCCGTGGGAGAAAGAGGTCAGGCGGATCGGGCCGGGAGTGACGGGTGCGTTCATGCGGGACTCCGTGGGGGTCGGTCGAGCAGAGTATGGACGAGCGCGCGGACGGCCTCGCGCTCGCGCGCGGGGGCGAACCGCGGAGCGAGCGCGGCGCAGCGCGCACGCAGCCCGGCCGCGAAGGCCTCCTCGCGCAGGCAGCGGTCCACGAGCGCGGCGAGCGCGGCGTCGTCGCCGGGCGGGAAATAGGCGGGCCAGTCCTCGCCGAGCAGGCCGACCGAGCCGTCGATCCGCGACGCGAGCACCGGCGTGCCGCTCGTCACCGCCTCGATCGCGACGTTCGCACCGCCCTCCATCACCGAGGGCAGCAGCAGCAGCCGGCCGCGGGCGATCAGCCGACGCGCCTCGCCGTGGGGCAGCGGACCGCGGCGCTCGATCCGCGGGTCGGCGGCGGCCGCGGCGTCGAACGCCGCGCCGCAGGCGACATCGGCCACGCCGCCCGCGTGGACCAGGCGCAGCCGCGGGTCGGACAGCCGCGCGAGCGCACGGGCCGCGGTGAGCGGATCCTTCTCGGGGCGCAGGTGCCCGACCAGCAGCAGGTCGAGGGTCCGGCGTCGCGGCGGCAGCGGACGGCGCACGGCCGCCGACTGGACGATCACCGTGGCACGGGCCCGCAGGTCCGCGGGCAGCGCGTCGGCGCCGCGGTCGTTCAGCACGACGATCCGGTCCGCCAGCCGCAGCGAGCGCTGCGCGTCGGCATCGGCGGCGATGTCGCGGTAGAGGTCGGTACCGGTCATCACCAGCGCGACCGGTCTGCCCGTCGCCGCGAAGCGCGCGAGCGGCGCGGCCGAGCGCCGTGCGTGCAGCGCGATCATCGCGTCGGGCGCCGCCGAAGGGTCGCCGCCGAAGCCGTCGGACGGTCTCCAGTCGGTCCGGACCTCGACCCGATGGCCGGCCGCGAGGAACGCCGACCAGCGGCGTGCCGTATGCCAGTTCCCGTTGTTGGCAGCCGCCAGCGCCGGTGAGATGATCGTGAGATTGGGAGGGGCGACCACGGCGAACTTCGGGCGGATGCGTCCTGGGCCGGAACCGGTCGCCGTCGACGATGCGGGCGAGGCGTCTGGCATGGGAGCGTCGGGCATGAGGCGGGCCGATCGCGAGGCGCTCGGCGACGCCCTGCGACGCGTGCGCCATTCTACGCGGCAACTGGTGTCCACCCTCGAGCCCGCACAGCGCATCGTTCCGGCCCTGCACGTCCTGAATCCGCCGGTCTGGGAATACGGCCACGTCGGCTGGTTCCAGGAGCGCTGGTGCCTGCGGCGCGGGCCCGCCGGCCGGATGCACCCGCCGTCACGGTTCGCCGATGCGGATCGGCTCTTCGATGCGTCGGCGGTGCCGCACGAGGAGCGCGGCCTGCTCGAGCTGCCGTCGCTCGCGGCGCTCGACGCCTGGATGGAGGACGTGCTGCGCGAGACGCTCGCGCGGCTGGAGATCGAGTCGGATGACGACGCCGGCCTGTACTTCCATCGGCTGGCGTTCTTCCACGAGGCCTTCCACGTCGAGGCGATGGCGATGGCGCGGCAGGTGCTCGGACTGCCCCAGCCCGGCCCGGAGTTCGATCCCCCGCCGCAGATGACGCTGAGCGCCGACGTCCGCGTGCCCGGCGCCGATGTCATGATCGGCTCGCCGCGCGAGGACGGCTTCGCGTTCGACACCGAGCAGCCCGCGCATCCGGTCCGCATCGAGCCCTTCGAGATCTCGCTGCAGCCGGTGACCAATGCCGAGTTCCTGCAGTTCGTCGAGGACGGCGGCTACCATCGCGCGCGGCTCTGGCCGCGCGGCGCCTATGCGCAGCTCGGCGCGAGCGGCCGCACCTGCCCGGCGAACTGGCGACGGGTCGGGGAACGCTGGCAGATGCGCTGGTTCGACCGCTGGATCCCGCTGGATCCGTTCTCGCCGGTGGTCAACGTCGACGCCTTCGAGGCCGAGGCGTGGTGCACCTGGGCGAACCGGCGGCTGCCGACCGAGGCGGAGTGGGAGCACGCCGCAGCCACGGTCGACGGCTTCGACTGGGGCGACTCGGTCTGGGAATGGACCTCGTCGCCCTTCGTGCCCTTCGAGGGCTTCGAGCCGGGACCGTATCGCGACCACGCCGAACCGGGGTTCCGGTCGCAGCGCGTCGTGCGCGGCGGCTCGTTCGCCACGCCGCGCGACCTGGTCGACAAGCGGCTGCGCAACGTCCTGCGGCCCGACCGGCACGATGCCTTCACCGGCTTCCGGAGCTGCGCGCCGCGCTGACGGTGCCCGCCGCGCGGCCCCCGGGCCGCCGCGGCCGCCGGCCGCCCTTGGCTACACTGCGCCGATGCACGTCGACCTGCCCTCCGGGATCCGCATCGAATACGAGTCCCACGGCCCGGCTGCCGCACCGACGATCCTCCTCGTCATGGGCCTGGGCATGCAGCTGATCGCCTGGCCGCCGGCCTTCGTGGACGGGCTCGTCGGGCGCGGCTGGCGGGTGCTGCGCTTCGACAACCGCGACGCCGGGCTGTCGTCGCGGGTGCCGGGCCGCGGGGCGCGGACCGACCTGCGCGCGGCGATGGTCCGCGCCATGCTGCGGATGCGGGTGAACCCGCCCTACACGCTCGACGAGATGGCGCGGGACGCGATCGGGCTGATGGATGCGCTCGACATCGCGCGGGCACACGTGGTCGGCGTCTCGATGGGCGGCATGATCGGCCAGGTGCTGGCCGCGGGCTTCCCCGACCGGGTCGCGTCGCTCGCATCGGTGATGTCCTCGAGCGGCGCGCTGCGCTTCGCCTTCCACTGGTCGCCCGCCACCCGCGCGCTGATGACCCCGCCGCCGAAGGGCGCCGACGAGGCCATGATGCTGGAGCACGTCGAGCGCCTGTGGATGCTGATCGGTAGCCCGGGCATGCAGCCGCCGCGCGAACAGCTGCGCGAGCGGCTCCGCACGTCGATGCGCCGCGGCTACAACCCGGCGGGCGTGCAGCGGCAGCTGCTCGCGATCATGGCGAGCGGCGATCGCAGGCCGCTGCTGCGGCGGATCGTCGCACCGACGCTGGTGATGCACGGCGAGCAGGATCCGCTGGTGCCGATCGGCGCCGGCCGAGACACCGCGGCGAACGTGGCCGGCGCGCGCTTCGTCGCGATCCCCGGGATGGGCCACGACCTGCCCGAGCCGCTGCTGCCCAGGCTGGTCGACGAGATCGACGCGCACTGCCGCGCCGCGGGGGCCCGCGCCGCGGCGTGAACGTCGGGCGGCTTCGCCCCACGGCCCGACGGCACGGGACGCCCGGCACGCGCAAGGGTCTTGGTCGGCCCCGTATCATTGCAGGCCCGGCCCGGCCCCCCCGCTCCCCCAGCGCGCGTCCGGCCCGGCGTTCCCAACGGAGTCCGCCTTCATGACCGATGCCGTCGCGCCCCGCGGCGCGGCCCTGCCGGCTGCGGCCGGCCCGGCGCCGGTGCTCGAGGTCGTCGGGCTGCGCAAGCGGTTCGGCCCGGAGCGCGACGTCCTCCCCGGCGTCGACCTCGTGCTGCATGCGGGCGAGCGCGTCGCGCTGCTCGGCGAGTCCGGGGTCGGCAAGTCGACGCTGCTGAACCTGGTCGCCGGCCTCGAGCGACCGGACGCCGGCGAGGTCCGCCTGTCGGGCCGGCCGATGCACGCGCTCGCCGAGGACGCGGCGGCGCGGCTGCGCGCCCGCGAGATCGGCTTCGTGTTCCAGGCCTTCCACCTGCTGCCGCACCTTCGGCTGTGGCAGAACGTCGCGATCCCGCTGCTGCTCGCCGGCACCGACCCGGCCGTCGCGCGGCGCAGCGCCGAGGCGATGCTCGCGCGCGTCGGGCTGGGCACGCGCGCGAGCGCGCTGCCTCGCGAGCTGTCGGGCGGCGAGCAGCAGCGCGTCGCGCTCGCGCGCGCCCTGGTCCATGGGCCGAGGCTGATCCTGGCCGACGAACCCACCGGCAACCTCGACCCGCGCACCGGCGCGGCCGCGCTCGCGCTGATCGACGAGCAGGTCCGCGCGAACGGCGCGGCGCTGCTGATGGTCACGCATTCGGGCCAGGCCGCGGCGATCGCCGAGCGCCGGCTGCGACTGACCGCCGCCGGGCTGGAGGAGGCCCGGTGACGCCCGACGCGGCCACGCTGCGCTGGTGGGCCTGGCTGGCCCTGGGCCAGTGGCGCGCCGCTCCCGGCCGCGCGGCCGTCTCGGTGGTCGCGGTCGCGATCGGCGTCGCGCTCGCGCTCGCCATCCATCTCGTGAACGCGTCCGCGCTCGAGGAGTTCCGGCAGGCGATCGCGACGGTCAACGGCGAGGCGCACGCACAGGTCCGCGCGCGCGGCGAGGCCTTCGACGAGGCCACGTGGCTGCGGCTGCTCGAGTCCCCGGTGACCGGTCTCGCGGCGGCGAGCCCGGTCGTCGAGACCGAGCTGTCGCTGGCGGACGCCGGCCGGACCCGCCCGCGGACGCTGCGCCTGGTGGCGCTCGATCCCTTCGCCGCCGCGCAGGTCACGCCGGCGCTGCTGCCGCAGCCGGCCGCGGGGGGCGGCGCCGACTCGTCGCTCTTCGACGCCGACGCGGTCTTCCTGTCGCAGGCCGCGCTCGAGGCGCTCGGCGTCGCGCCCGGCGATCCGCTCGTCGTCCGCGTCGGCCTCGCCGTGGTCACGCTGCGGGTGGCCGGCACCGTGCCCGGCGTCGCGCCCGGCCAGCGGCTCGCGGTGATGGACCTGGGGACCGCGCAGTGGCGGCTGGGCTGGCTCGGCCGCCTGTCGCGGATCGACCTGCGCGTGGCCGAGGGCGCGGACCTCGCGGCCGTCGAGCGCACCGTCGCCGCGCGCCTCGGCCCCGACGCCGCCTGGACCACGCCGGACGCGGCCGAGCAGCGGATGTCGAACGTCTCGCGCGCCTACCGGGTGAACCTGAACGTGCTCGCGCTGGTCGCGCTGTTCACCGGCGCATTCCTCGTGTTCGCGACGATGGCCCTGTCGGTGGTCCGGCAGCAGGGCGAGCTCGCGCTGCTCGGCGTGCTCGGGGCGCCGCGGCGGGCGCGACTGGGCGCCGTGCTCGCGCAGGGCGCGGTGCTCGGCGCGGCCGGCGCCGCGCTCGGCACGGCCGCCGGCATCGCGCTCGCCGCGACGCTGCTCGCCGCGGTCGGCGGCGACCTCGGCGGCGGCTACTTCAGCGGCTCGCGGCCGAGCCTCGCGTTGCCGCCGGCCGCGATCGCCGGCTTCGCGGCCCTCGGCCTGGCGGTGGGCGTGCTCGGCGCCGCGGCGCCCGCCTGGGCGGCGGCGCGCATGGCACCGGCGCGGGCGCTGCGCAGCGGCAGCGCCGAGGACACGCTGGCCGGCCTGGCGCGCGGCCACGTCGCGCTCGCCCTGGGCCTGGCCGGCGCGGTGCTGCTCGTGCTGCCGCCGGTCGGCGGACTGCCGATCCCGTCCTACGGCGCGATCGCCGCCTGGCTGGTCGGCGGCGTGGCCTGCGTGCCGCTCGTCGTGCGCGCGCTCGGACGCGTGCTGGCGCGGCGGGCCGAGCGTGCGCTCTGGCGCCGCCCCGCGGCCTGGCTCGCGACCATGCGGATCGCGCAGTCGCCGGGCACCGTGGCCGCCGGGCTGGCCGGCGTGGTGGCGGCCTTCGCGCTCTCCTCGGCGATGGCCATCATGGTGTCGAGCTTCCGCGTGTCGGTAGCCGACTGGCTCGATGCGGTGCTGCCTGCCGACGTCTATGCGCGCGCGCCGGGCGCGGCATCCGCCGCGCCGCTCGACGGGGCGCTGCAGCGCGCGATCGCGTCGACGCCCGGCGTCGCACGAGCGGAGTTCCTGCGCTCGGTCGAGCTGAGCCTGGACCCGACGCGGCCGACGGTCGCGCTGCTGGTCCGCGACCTCGATCCTCGCCACCCGCAGCACCGGCTGCCGCTGACCGGCGAGGCGCTCGGGGCGCCGGCGGGCGCGATCCCCGTCTGGATCTCGGAGCCGATGCTCGACCGCTACCGGATGCGGCCGGGCGACCGCATCGAGCTGCCGGTCGGATCGCCAGCGGCCGGGTCGCCGCCGCGCTTCTTCGTGGCCGGCGTCTGGCGCGACTACGCGCGCCAGCACGGCGCGCTGGCGATCGCCCGCGACGACTGGCGCGCGCTCGGCGGCGCCGACGGCGCCTCGGACGTCGCGCTCTGGCTGGAGCCCGGCGCGCGCCCCGAGACGGTGATCGCGGCCGCGGCCGCCGCGGCACCGGTCCTCGCGGCCCTGGAATGGCGCAGCAGCGCCGACCTGCGCGCGCTGAGCCTGCGGATCTTCGACCGCAGCTTCGCGGTCACCTACGCGCTCGAGGCGATCGCGATCCTCGTCGGCCTGTTCGGCGTCGCCGCCGCCTGCGCCGGCGAGGCGCTGGTCCGCGCGCGCGAGTTCGGCATGCTGCGGCACGTCGGCGTCCGGCGCCGGCAGATCGCGGCGCAGCTCGCCGTCGAAGCGGCGATCACCGTCACCGTCGCGGTCGCCTGGGGCGGGCTGATCGGCGCGGCGATCGGCCTGGTGCTGATCGAGCGGGTCAACCCGCAGTCGTTCCACTGGACGATGGACGTCCACTGGCCGTGGGGGCTGCTCGCCGGCAGCGGGGCCGCCCTGGTCGCGGCCGCGGTCGCGAGCGCGCTGCTCGCGGCCCGCTCGGCGCTCGGTGCGGGCCCGGTCGCCGCGGTGAGGCAGGACTGGTGAGCCCGGGGCGCCGCGAGTCGCTGCGACGGGCCGGCGCGCTCGCGCTGGCCGCGACGCGGCTGCCGGCCCGCACCGTGCCCGATGCCGCGCGGGGGCTGGGCGCCGGAGCGGCGCTCGTGCCGGCGGCCGCGGTGC
>JBJOKE010000005.1:0-29997 GCA_046046245.1 Pseudomonadota bacterium
GCGGGATCGCGGCGACCGGCGGCGGCGCGTCGGCCGCGGCCCGGACGGTCGCGCGGCAGCCGGCGAGGAAGTCCCGGTGGTGCTCGTGCGGCCCGCGCGGCTCGGCGAAGACCGCGATCGCGGCGGTACGCAGCATCGCCTCGTCGTCTTCGTCGCGGACGAACCAGCGCAGCGGCGCGGGCACGCTGCGGATCATCACGAGGTCGTCCTCCATCCGGCGCAGGAACGCGGCCCCGGACAGCCCGTTCTCGCGCGAGTAGGCGGCGTTGCGGATGAAGTCCGCGCCCTCGTCGCACTCCTCGAGGGTCACGGTGAGGGCGGCGGCGCCCTGGGGCAGCACGGCCGCGGCGCAGAGCGCGCCGATCGCACAGACGGTCCCGAATCGCATCGTCGTTCTCCTCCGGCCGGCTCGCGACCGTCCGGATCGACGCTACACCGGGCCCGCGGCCCCGGACATCGGATAACCGGGAGCGGCGTTCCGCAGTTCGGCGGCTCCCGCATGGGGGGCCGCTGCGCGCGGCGGGCCGCGCTGCGGCGCGGCGGACACGCGTCCCGCGGCGGCGTGCGGCCCGTGCGGCGACGGTTCCGGTTCGTTTGCGCGGCGCACCAGCGACCGGCAACGGCCGGTGTACCGTGGCGGCCGCGTCGAAGACCCCGCCACGAACGGGGTGTCGCGATGCATCCGCCCACCCCCGCCGCCCCCGATGCTCGAGCTCGCGCCGTCCGGATTCACGCCCGCCCAGTGGTCGGCGATGCTCGCGATCGTCGTCGCCGCGGGCCTGATGCACGGCTTCGTCGGCATCGGCTTCCCGCTGCTGGCCACGCCGCTGTTCGGCCTGATGTTCGGCTGGAAGGCGGCGGTGGCGCTGCTGGTGCTGCCGACCTGGCTGGTCACGCTGGGACCGCTGGTGGCGTTCCGCGGCCAGGGCGACCCGCGTGCCGCGGCGCGCGACTACTGGCCGCTCGCGGTGCTGATGCCGGTGGGGCTGTGGGCCGGCGTGGCCGCGCTCCACGCGGTGCCCGCGGATGCGCTGATGCTGCTGATGGCCGGGGTGCTGGTCGTCTACCTGGTGCTCGATCGGCTCGGCCGGACCGACCTGCCCTGGGCCCGCGCGCATCCGACGCTGCTGGCCGCGCCCTTCGGGCTGGCCGCGGGCTTCTCCGAGGGGGCGCTGAACGTGGCCGGCCCGGTGCTGCTCATCTACTTCCTGCTGCTCGACCTGCCGGTGGCATCGATCATCGCGACGATGAACTGGCTGTTCCTCGCGGGCAAGTCGGTGCAGGCGGTGCTGATGGCGCGCCACGGCGCGTTCGACGCGACCGTGCTGTCGGCCACGCTGCCGCTCGCGGCACTCGGGCTGGCGGGCTACGCGGCGGGCTTCGCGCTGCGGCGGCGCGCCGACCCGTCGCGTTATCGCGGCTGGCTGAAGGCCACGCTCGCGCTGATGGCGGTGGGGCTGGTGGTCCGGGTCGCGGCGGGCGGCGCGGGCTGACGCGCGCGCCGTGCCGCGGACCCGTCAGCGCAGCACCAGCAGCAGCGCGACCGCGGTGAGGAAGGCCAGCAGCATCCGGCGGAACGCCGCCTCGCCGACCCGGTGCCGCAGCCGCCTGCCGAGCGCCATGCCGCCGAACATCGGCGCGAGCGCGAGTCCCGAGAGGACCACCTCGGGCACGCCGAGCATGCCGAGCGCGGCCATCGAGCCGAACAGCGGCAGCGCGCCAGCGAGGTAGATCACGCTGATCGAGCCGACGAAGCGCTCGCGGTCGAGTCCCAGCGCGACGAGGTAGGTGATGACCAGCGGCCCCATCATCGAGGAGACGCCGCCCATCAGGCCCGAGGCGACGCCGACAGCGATGCCCCAGCGGCGCTCGCCGCGTGCGTCGATGTCGAGCCGCGGGTTCCAGGTCATCAGCGCGATCGCGAGCAGCAGCGCGCCCGCGACGAGCGCGTTCAGCAGCTTCAGCGGCAGGTCGAGCGTCATGCGCACCGTGAGCGCGGTGATCGCCACCATCGGCACCAGCAGCCACGCGAAGCGGCGCAGCGCGTAGCCGACGTGCCCGCCGTCCATCGACTGCACCACGTTCGAGACGAGGATCGGGATCCCCATCAGCGCGATCGCCTTCGGGGTGGGGATCACCAGCGCGAGCAGCGGCACGATCACCAGCGGCAGGCCGACGCCGAGCAGGCCCTTCACGATGCCGCCGAGCACGAAGGCGCCGGCGACCGCGGCGAGCACGGCGAGGCCCGGCGGCTGGCCGAGCGCGGTCGACAGGTGCGCGGACAGGAACTCGGCGGCGTTCATCGGACGCGGGCCCGATCGGGTCGCGGGCGACGGGCCGCGACGCCGGTCGGCGGGGCGGGGCTCAGCGGTTCGCGCGGGCGAGCACCGCGTGCAGCATCACGTTGGCGCCGGCGTGCAGGTGCGCCGGGTCGGCGTTCTCGATCTCGTTGTGGCTGATGCCCTTCTCGCAGGGCACGAAGACCATCGCCGCCGGGCAGGTGCGCGCGACGTAGACCGCGTCGTGGCCGGCGCCGCTCGCGAGCCGGCGCGCCGGGTAGCCGAACGCGGCCGCGGTCGCCTCGATCGACGCGACCATCGAGGGCTCGAACGCGCAGGGCGGGAAGTGCACGGTCTGCTGCATCGAGATCGATACGCCGTCCTCGCGCGCGATGCGATCGGCGGCCGCGCGGACCGCGTCGGCCATCGCGTCGAGGGTCGGCGCGTCGGCGTTGCGCAGGTCGATGCTGAGCTCGACGCGGCCGGGGATCACGTTGCGCGAGTTCGGCGAGACGATCAGCCGGCCGACGGTGCCGCGCGCATAGTGCGGGTGCGAGGCCGCGACCTCGCGGACCGCCTGCACCAGCCGCGAGGCCGCCAGCAGCGCGTCGCGGCGCATCTCGATCGGCGTGGGGCCGGCGTGGGCGTCCTGCCCCTCGACGACGACGTCGAACCAGCGCTGGCCGAGCGCGGACTCGACCACGCCGATGACCTTGCCCTCGCGCTCGAGGACCGGGCCCTGCTCGATGTGCGCCTCGAAGTAGGCGTCGAAGGCCGGGGCGGGCGCGGTGCCGTCGGCGCCGATCGCGGCGAGCGCCTCGCCGACGCTGACGCCGTCGGCGTCCTTCTGCGCGCGGCAGTGCTCGGCGGTGAACGCGCCGGCGTACACGCCCGAGCCCATCATCACCGGCTGGAAGCGCGTGCCCTCCTCGTTGGTCCAGATCGCAACCGCGAGCGGGCGCTTCGTGGTCACGCCCGCGTCGTTCAGCGTGCGGACGATCTCCAGGCCGGCGAGCACGCCGTAGTTGCCGTCGAAGCGGCCGCCGTTGGGCTGCGTGTCGACGTGGCTGCCCATCGCGACCGGCGCGGCGTCCGGGTCGGAGCCGGCGCGGATCGCGAAGACGTTGCCGATCGCGTCGGTGCGGATCGTGCAGCCGGCGTCACCGAGCCAGCCGGTGACCAGCGCACGGCCCTGGGCGTCGAGCGGCGACAGCGCGAGGCGGCAGACGCCGCCCTTGGGCGTGGCGCCGATGCGCGCGAGCTGCATCAGCGTGTCCCAGAGGCGGTCGGACGAGGTGGACAGGGCGGTGGGGGTGGCGAGCGGTGCGTTCATCGGTGCGGCGGGCGGGCGGGGCGGGCGGGCGGGACGGCGGCTGCGGCTGCGGCTGCGGCTGCGGCTGCGGCTGCGGCGGGCCCGCGACGCGGGCACGCCCGCACCTTGCGCGAGGCGCGCGGTTCCGTCAAACGTGGGGTCGCGGAGGCGGAGCGGAGTATCGTCGTCGCCGTTCGATCGGCCGGGGCGAGGACGCCGGCCTCGGGAGAGGGGTTGAAGGGCATGGCTGAAGGCGAGGGTCCTTTCCGGCGGCGCCGGCGCGCGAGCGTCGCGGCCGGCGTGGCGACGGTGCTCGGCGCGGCGGTGCTCGCGCTGGGCGGCTGCGTCGCGCGGCCCGACACCGGGGCGACCGGCCGCGGGGCCGAGGCGGGCGGTGCGGGGGTGGTCGCCGACGGCGGCGCGCGGCCCGCGGCCGGCGGCGCGGGCTCGACCGTCCGCCTGCGGCTGCTGGCCTTCAACGATTTCCACGGGCAGCTCGAGCCGGGCGGCTGGACGCTGCGTCTGCGCGATCCGGCGGACCCGTCGCGCACGGTCACCGTCGGCGCCGGCGGCGCCGCGCACTTCGCGACCCTGGTCCGGCGGCTGCGCGCCGAGGCGCCGCACGCGATCGTCGTGTCGGCGGGCGACCTGGTCGGCGCATCGCCGCTCGCGTCGGCGCTGTTCCGCGACGAACCCACGATCGAGGCGATGAACGCGATCGGCGTGGACCTGGGGATCGTCGGCAACCACGAGTTCGACCGCGGCACGGCCGAGCTGCTGCGGCTGCTGCGCGGCGGCTGCCATGCCGGCGACGACACGCCGGCGGCGAGCTGCGCAGGGCCGGCGGGGCGCTTCGCGGGCGCGCGATTCCCGGTGATCGCCGCGAACGTCCGCGACGCGGGCGGCGGGTCGCTGCTGCCGGCCTCGGTGGTGCGCGAGGTCGACGGCGTGAAGGTGGGCTTCGTCGGCGCGGTGCTGCGCGCCACGCCCTCGGTGGTCGTGCCGAGCGGCGTCGCGGGGCTGCGCTTCGAGGACGAGGCCGAGTCGATCAACCGCGAGGTGGCGGCGCTCAAGGCGCGCGGCGTGGAGGCGATCGTCGCGGTGATCCACGAAGGCGGGGTCACCGGCGGCGACTGGAACGACCCGGCGTGCCCGCGGGCGCGCGGCGAGATCTTCGCGATCGCCGACCGGCTGCGGCCCGAGGTGGACGCGGTGCTCTCCGGTCACAGCCACCAGGGCTACGCCTGCCTGCGCGATGCGCCCGGCAACCCCCGGCTGCCGGTCGTGCAGGCCTTCGCGAACGGGCGGGCGGTGTCGGTCGTCGACCTCGAGATCGACCGGGCGAGCGGCGACGTGGTCCGCGCGCGCACGCAGGTGCGCAACGTCCCGGTGGCCAACGGCGCGGCCGGCGACCGGGCGGCCGACGCCGCCTTCCCGCCACTGCCGCCGGATCCGGCGGTGCAGGCGATCGTCGACCACTACGTCGAGCGCGCGCGGCCGCTGGCGGGCCGCACCGTGGGCCGGCTCGCGGCGGCCGCGGGCCGGGAGCCCTCGCCGGGTGGCGACACGCCGCTCGGGCGCCTGGTGGCCGATGCGCAGCTGGCTGCGACCCGCGCGCCCGAGCGCGGCGGTGCGCGGATCGCGCTGACCAACCCCGGCGGGATGCGCGCGGACCTCGCCTGTGCGGCGCCCCCCTGCGCGGTGAGCTACGCCGACGCCTTCGCCGCGCAGCCCTTCGGCAACGGGCTGGTGGTGATGACGCTGACCGGCGGACAGCTGCGCGAGGCGCTCGAGCAGCAGTTCTCCGGCATCAACGCGCAGCGGCCGCGGGTGCTGCAGCCGTCGGCGGGCTTCGAGTGGCGCTGGCGCGCGCGGGCGGCCGACGGGGCGCGGGTGGTGGAGATGCGGCTCGACGGCGTGCCCATCGATCCCGCCGCGCGCTACCGGGTGGCGGTGAATGCCTTCCTCGCCGACGGCGGCGACGGTTTCGAGGTCTTCCGCGCCGGGACCGAGCGGACCGGCGGCGTGCTCGACGTCTCGGCGCTGGTCGACTGGCTCGGCGCGCGGCCCGTCACGACGCCCCCGCGCGAGGCGCGTGTGCGGCGGGACGACTGACCCGGCACGTCAGCGCCCGCGCGCGCCCGTCGCGCCGGGCAGCGGCGCGCCGAGCTCGATCGACACCTGCGCGGCCAGCCGGGTGATCGCATCGGCCAGCTCCGCGCGCCGCGTCGGCGTCAGGCCCGCCTTGATCACGCTGACCGCGACCGCGGCGCCGGCGGCGCCGCCGCGTGCGTCGAACACCGGCGCGCCGAAGCACTGCATCCCCTCGGCGGTCTCCTCGTCGTCGATCGCCCAGCCCTGCCGGCGCGCCGCGTCGAGCTGCTTCAGCAGCGCGGCGAGGGCCGCGACGCCGTAGCGGGTGAGGCGCGGCAGCGGCGCCTCGCCGAGCCGGGCGCGGACCGTCGCGTCGTCGAGCGTCGCGAGCATCGCCTTGCCCGACGAGGTGCAGGCCGCCGGGAAGCGGCCGCCGACGCGGAAGTTCACCGCGAGCGGCCGGCTGCCCTGCCGGCAGGCGAGGTAGACGACGTCGGCACCGTCGAGCGACGCGAGCATGACCGTCTCGGTCCCCAGTTCCGGCACGCGGTCCACGTGCGCGTCGAACGCGCGACGCACGTCCGACTGCGCGGTCCAGGCGTCGGCCCACTGCAGCGCCTTCGGGCCGAGCGAGAACTCGGCGTCGCCGTTGCGCCGCGCCAGCCCCAGCGAGACCAGCGTGGCGAGCAGCCCGTGGACGCTCGAGCGCGGCAGCGAGAGCGCGCGCGAGAGCTCGGCGAGCGAGCGGGGCTGGCGGGATGCGGCGAGCGCATCGAGCAGGGCGACCGCGCGCTCGACCGCGGGCACGAGGCGGGCCGGTTCGGGGGGCGGGGCGGGGCGAGGGGGTGCGGTTGACATGGGATCGGGGCCTGCGGACAATCATCGCAGATCCTGAACGCGCGTTCAACTGGTTGAACGCGTTCCGCCGGGGCGCGGATCGCGCGGCTGCGGCGGAGACCCTCGACATCGACCCCCGGCGCGTCGGCTGCGGCGCGCCGCTGCACGGAGACTCGAACATGGGCACCACCGACCCCCAGGTCGCCGCGGGCACCGGCCTGCAACTCGCCGCGGTCGTCGGCCACTGGATCGACGGCGCGCCCGTCGCGCCCGCGGCCGGCAGCCGTCACGCCGACGTCTACAACCCGGCCACCGGCGAGGCGGTCCGCAAGGTCGCGCTGGCCGACACGAAGCAGGTCGACGCGGCCGTGCAGTCGGCGGCCAAGGCCTTCCCGGCCTGGGCCGCGACGCCGCCGCTGCGCCGCGCGCGCGTGATGTTCAAGTTCAAGGAGCTGCTCGAGCGCCACGGCGACGAGCTCGCCGCGATCATCGTCGCCGAGCACGGCAAGGTCTTCTCGGACGCGCAGGGCGAGGTCACGCGCGGCATGGAGGTCGTCGAGTTCGCCTGTGGCATCCCGTCGCTGCTGAAGGGCGAGTACACGGAGCAGGTGGGCACCGGCATCGACGCGTGGTCGGTCCGCCAGGCGCTCGGCGTGGTCGCCGGCATCACGCCGTTCAACTTCCCGGCGATGGTCCCGATGTGGATGTTCCCCGTCGCGATCGCCTGCGGGAACTGCTTCGTGCTCAAGCCCTCCGAGCGCGACCCGTCGGCGGCGCTGTTCATCGCGAAGCTGCTGAAGGAAGCGGGCCTGCCCGACGGCGTGTTCACCGTCGTCAACGGTGACAAGGAGGCGGTCGACGCGCTGCTCGAGCACCCGGCGGTGCAGGCGGTGTCCTTCGTCGGCTCCACGCCCATCGCGAAGTACATCCACGAGACGGCGTCGAAGCACGGCAAGCGCGTGCAGGCGCTGGGCGGCGCGAAGAACCACCTCGTCGTGATGCCGGATGCCGACATGGACCAGGCGGTCGACGCGCTGATCGGCGCGGCCTACGGCTCGGCCGGCGAGCGCTGCATGGCGGTCTCGGTCGCGGTCGCGGTGGGCGAGGGCACGGCCGATCGGCTGGTCGCCGCGCTGTCCGAGCGCGTGAGGAAGATCAAGGTCGCCGACGGCATGGACAGGACCGCAGAGATGGGTCCGCTGGTCACGAGGCAGCACTTCGAGAAGGTCAAGGGCTACGTCGACACCGGCGTGGCCGAAGGCGCGAAGCTGGTGGTCGACGGCCGCGGCCTGAAGGTGCCGGGGCGCGAGAACGGCTTCTTCATCGGCGGCTGCCTGTTCGACGACGTGAAGCCGTCGATGAAGATCTACCAGGAGGAGATCTTCGGGCCGGTGCTGGGCATCACGCGCGTCGCGGGCTTCGAGGACGCGCTGAAGCTGATCAACGACCACGAGTTCGGCAACGGCGTGTGCATCTTCACGCGCGACGGCGACGCGGCGCGCGAGTTCGCGACCCGCGTGCAGATCGGCATGGTGGGCATCAACGTGCCGATCCCGGTGCCGATGGCCTTCCACTCGTTCGGCGGCTGGAAGAACTCGCTGTTCGGCGACCACCACATGCACGGACCCGAGGGCGTGCGCTTCTACACGCGCTACAAGGCGGTCACGCAGCGCTGGCCCGCGGGCATCCGCTCGGGCGCCGAGTTCGTGATGCCGACGATGAAGTGAGCGGCGGTGTCGCGAGCGGGGCCGCCGCTGCGTGAGACGTCACTCGGGGAGCCATCGATGACGGTCGCATCCGGGCTCGTGGGCCGCGGCATCTCGCGGCGGCTCGGCACGACGCTGCCGATCGTGCAGGCGCCGATGGCCGGCGGCATCACGACGCCGGCGCTCGTCGCGGCGGCCTGCGAGTCGGGCGTGCTCGGCTCGCTCGCCGCGGCGGTCCTCGCACCCGCGCGCATCCGCGAGGAGGTGGCCGCGGTGCGCGCGCTGACCGCGAGGCCCTTCGCGGTGAACCTCTTCGTGCTCGACGAGCCGGGCACGTTCCCGCGCGACGGCGAGGCCGCGTCGATCGACCGGCTCGCGGCCTGGCGCGCCCGCTACGGCCTGCCGCCGCAGACCTCGCCCGCGAAGGTCTGCGAATCGTGCGCGGAGCAGCTCGCCGCGGTGATCGAGACGGCGCCCGCGGTCGCGAGCTTCCACTTCGGGATCCCGCCGCGCGACGCGCTCGACGCGCTCAGGCGTGCGGGCAGCCTGGTGTTCGGCAGTGCGACGAACGTCGCCGAGGCGCGCGCGTGGGCCGACGCCGGCGCGGACGCGGTGGTCGCGCAGGGCGCCGAGGCGGGCGGCCACCGCGGCACGTTCCTGGGCGGCGTCGAGGAGGGCGCGATCGGCACGATCGCGCTGGTGCCGCGACTGGTCGACGCGGTCGCGGTGCCGGTCATCGCCGCGGGGGGGATCATGGACGGGCGCGGCATCGCGGCCGCGTTCGCGCTGGGCGCGGCCGGCGTGCAGATGGGGACCGCGTTCCTCGCCTGCGACGAATCGGGCGCGCACGCCGGGTGGAAGGCCGCGCTCGCCGAGGCCGACGCGCGCGGCACGCGACTGACCCGTGTGTTCTCGGGCCGGCCTGCGCGCGGGCTGGTCAACGGCTTCATGGACGCGATGCGCGAGCACGAGGCTGCGGTGCCGGTCTATCCGGTGCAGAACGCGCTGACCGGCGAACTGCGTGCAGCCGCGACCCGGACCGGCGACGTCGAGGCGATGTCGCTGTGGGCCGGGCAGGGCGCGGCGCTCGCACGGCGCGAGCCGGTGCGGGCGCTGGTCGCGCGGCTGGTCGCGGAGTACGACGTGGCCGCGGGTGTCCTGGGGGGCGTACGCGGATGACGCCGACCGTGGGCACCGCGTGGATGCTGCTCGTCGTCGCCGGGCTGCTCGAGGTCGTCTGGGCGCTCGGGCTGAAGTACAGCGACGGGTTCACGAAGCCGGTCCCGTCGGTGGTGGTGGTCGTGGGTGCGGCTGCGAGCTTCTGGCTGCTGTCGGTCGCGATGCGTGTGCTGCCCGCGGGCACCGCGTACGCGGTCTGGGTGGGCATCGGCGCGGCCGGAACCGCGCTGCTGGGGATGGTGCTGCTGGACGAGGCGGCGACGGTGGCGCGACTCGCGTGCATCGTGCTGATCGTGGCCGGCGTGCTGGGATTGAAGCTGGTGTCGGGTGACTGACGCACACGGGCGGCCGGGGGTCGCCGGGGAGTCGATGCGATGACGATGCAATTGAAGGACGGGTCGCTGCTGAAGGCCCAGGGCTGGATCGACGGCCAGTGGGTCGGCGCGGATTCGGGCGCCACCTTCGCGGTGACCGATCCCGCGACCGGGGCGAAGATCCTGGAGGTCGCGGATATGGGCGCGGCCGAGACGCGCCGAGCGATCGATGCGGCCGCGCGCGCGCTGCCCGCCTGGCGCGCGAAGACCGCCAAGGAGCGTGCCGCGGTCCTGCGGAAGTGGTTCGAGCTGATCATGGCGCACACCGACGATCTCGCGCTGCTGATGACGACCGAGCAGGGCAAGCCGCTCGGCGAGGCGCGCGGCGAGGTGGCCTACGGGGCGAGCTTCCTCGAGTGGTTCGCCGAGGAGGGCAAGCGCGTCTACGGCGACGTGATCCCCACGGTCGCGAACGATCGCCGGCTGCTGGTCATCAAGCAGCCGATCGGCGTGTGCGCGACGATCACGCCGTGGAACTTCCCGATCGCGATGATCACCCGCAAGGTCGGGCCGGCGCTGGCCGCCGGCTGCACGATCGTCGCGAAGCCCGCCGAGGCCACGCCGCTGTCGGCCCTCGCGCTGGCCGAGCTGGCGCACCGCGCGGGCGTGCCGGCGGGGGTGTTCAACGTCGTGACCGGCGACGCGCGGCACGCGCCGGAGATCGGCCTGGAGATGTGCACGAATCCGACGGTGAAGAAGGTGTCGTTCACCGGCTCCACCGAGGTGGGCCGAATCCTGCTGCGGCAGTCGGCCGACACGGTGAAGAAGCTGTCGCTCGAGCTCGGCGGCAATGCGCCGTTCATCGTCTTCGACGACGCCGATGTCGATGCCGCGGTCGAGGGGGCGATCGCGTCGAAGTACCGCAACGCGGGGCAGACCTGCGTCTGCGCGAACCGGCTCTACGTCCAGGCCGGGGTCTACGATGCGTTCGCCGCGAAGCTCGCGGAGAAGGTCGCGCAGTTCAAGGTGGGCGCGGGCACCGAGCCGGGCGTGACCATCGGGCCGCTGATCGAGCCGGCCGCGATCGAGAAGGTCAAGGAGCATGTCGCCGACGCGGTGGGCAAGGGCGCGAAGGTGGTGCTCGGCGGCAAGCCGCACGCGAAGGGCGGCCTGTTCTTCGAGCCGACCGTGATCACCGGCGTGACGCCCGCGATGAAGGTCGCGCGCGAGGAGACCTTCGGGCCGGTCGCGCCGCTGTTCCGCTTCGAGACCGAGGCCGATGCGATCGCGATGGCGAACGACACCGAGTTCGGGCTGGCGGCGTACTTCTATTCGCGCGACATCGGCCGCGTGTTCCGCGTCGCCGAGGCGCTGGAGTCGGGCATGGTCTGCGTGAATTCGGGCCTGCTGTCGAACGAGGTCTCGCCCTTCGGCGGCGTCAAGCAGTCGGGCCTGGGGCGCGAGGGCTCGAAGTACGGGATCGACGAGTACCTGGAGATCAAGTACCTGTGCCTCGCCGGGATCTGACGGCGGGGATGTTCGCAACGCGCGGCGCGTGGGCGCAGGCCCGCGGCGTCGCTGTCGGCCCGCGCGGGCCGCGGATCGAGGAGAGACGAGGATGAAGATGCGCGCCGCGGTGTTGCGGCAGATCGGCCTGCCGGCGCCCTATGCCGACAGCAAGCCGCTGTCGATCGAGGAGGTGGAGCTCGCGGCTCCCGGGCCGGGCGAGCTGCGGGTGAAGATCCACGCCGCCGGCCTGTGCCACTCCGACCTGTCGGCCATCAACGGCGATCGGCCGTGGCCGGTTCCGATCGTGCCGGGTCACGAGGCGGCCGCCGAAGTCGTGGAGGTCGGTGCAGGCGTGCTCGACGTGAAAGTGGGCGATCACGTCGTGCTGATCTTCCGGCCGTCCTGCGGCGCCTGCCCGGACTGTTCGGTCGGCCGTCCGGCGCTGTGCGGCCCGGGCGGGGAGTCGAATGCGACGGGCTCGCTGCTGGGCGGCTACAAGCGGCTCGGACTGGTGGGCGGCGGCGCGCTGAACCACCACCTCGGGTGCGCGGCCTTCGCCGAGTACGCCACCGTGTCGCGTCGGTCGGTGGTGCCGATCGATCCCGAGCTGCCCTGGGAGCAGGCCGCCCTGTTCGGCTGCGCGGTGCTGACGGGCGCGGGTGCGGTGTTCAACACGGCGAAGATCGAGGCCGGATCGCGGACCGCGGTGGTGGGGCTGGGGGGCGTGGGGTTCTCGTCGCTGCTGGCGGCGGTGGCCGCCGGCGCGCGGGACGTGGTGGCCGTCGACATGCTGCCGGCGAAGCTGGAGCTGGCGAAGGCGCTGGGTGCGACGGCGACCTTCGATGCGCGTGACCCGGACGTGATCGCGAAGGTGAAGGCCGCGACCGGGGGCGGCGTCGACTATGCGTTCGAGATGGCCGGGGCGGTGCCGGCACTGGAGCTCGCCTACCGGATCACGAAGCGGGGCGGCACGACGGTGACCGCCGGCCTGCCCAATCCGGCGGCGAACTGGCCGCTGCAGGCGGTGTCGCTGATCGCCGAGGAGCGGACGCTGAAGGGCAGCTATGTGGGCTCATGCGTGCCCAGCCGGGACGTGCCGCGCTTCGTCGCGATGTTCAAGGGGGGCAAGCTGCCGGTCGACCGGATGCTGAGCGAGCGGATCCGGCTGGACGAGATCAACCCGGCGCTCGACCGCCTGGCGCGCGGCGAGTCGATCCGCCAGGTCATCCTGATGCATTGAGCAGCGGCCGGGTAGAGGAGACGACGATGGGTACCGATCAGACGGCCGTGGCCGAGTTCGACTACGTGATCGTGGGCGCCGGCACGGCCGGGTGCCTGCTGGCGAACCGGCTCTCGGCCGACCCGTCGAAGCGGGTGCTGCTGCTCGAGGCGGGCGGCAAGGACGACTGGATCTGGATCCACATCCCGGTCGGCTACCTGTACTGCATCGACAACCCTCGGACCGACTGGCGCTTCCGGACCGAGGCCGAGTCGGGGCTGAACGGGCGGACGCTGCTCTACCCGCGCGGGCGCACGCTCGGCGGCTGCTCGTCCATCAACGGGATGATCTACATGCGCGGCCAGCGGGGCGACTACCGCCGCTGGGTCGAGGCCGGGAACCCCGGCTGGGACTGGGACGACGTGCTGCCGTACTTTCGCAAGCACGAGGACTACCACGGGTTGGACGAGGGCGGGAGCGACCCGCTGCATGGGCACGGCGGCGAGTGGCGCGTCGAGCGGCCGCGGGTGTCGTGGGAGATCCTCGACGCGTTCCGCAAGGCGGCCGAGGAGGCGGGCATCCCGCCGACCGAGGACTTCAACCGCGGCGACAACGACGGCTGCGGGTACTTCGAGGTGAACCAGAAGCGGGGCGTGCGGTGGAACGCGTCGAAGGCATTCCTTCGCCCCGTGCTCGCACGGACGAACCTCGAGGTGTGGACCGACGCACAGGTGTCGAGGTTGCGGTTCGAGGGCCGGCGCGTGGTGGGCGTGGAGCTGGTACGCGGGTCGGCGGAGTCCGGGGCGCCGCAGTTCGTGAAGGCGAGGTCGGAGGTGGTGCTGTCCGCGGGTGCGATCGGATCGGTGTCGATCCTCGAGCACTCGGGTATCGGACCGGGGGAGCACCTGCGCTCGCTCGGGATCCCCGTCGTCCACGACGCGCCCGGCGTCGGCGGCAACCTGCAGGACCACCTGCAGCTGCGGCTGGCCTTCAAGGTTTCGGGCGTGCTGACGCTGAACCGTCAGGCCAACAGCCTGTTCGGCAAGGCCTGGATGGGCGTGCAGTACGGCCTGTGGCGGCGCGGCCCGTTGACCATGTCGCCGAGCCAGCTCGGGGCGTTCACCCGCAGCGACCCGTCGCTCGAGTATCCGGATCTGGAGTACCACGTGCAGCCGCTGTCGCTGGATCGGTTCGGCGAGCCGCTCCATCCGTTCCCGGCTTTCACCGCGTCGGTCTGCCAGCTTCGTCCGGCATCGCGGGGGACCGTTCATGTCGGCAGTGCGGACTGGCGGAAGGCGCCCGTCATCCGGCCGAACTACCTGAGCGATCCATACGATCAGGCGGTTGCGGCGAACGCGATTCGCGTGACGCGGCGGATCGTCGGCATGCCCGCGCTCGCGAAGTACCAGCCCGAGGAGTTCAAGCCGGGTAGCGCGTTCCAGAGCGAGGAGGAACTGGTCAAGGCGGCGGGCGAGATCGGGACGACCATTTTCCATCCGGTCGGCACCGCGAAGATGGGGCCAGACTCGGATCCCATGGCCGTGGTGGATGCGCGGTTGCGTGTGCGCGGCGTCGAAGGGCTTCGGGTCATCGACGCGTCCGTGATGCCGGCGATCACCTCAGGGAACACGAATTCGCCGACGCTGATGATTGCCGAGCGGGGTGCGGAGATGATGCTCGAGGACGCAAAGGCTGTTTCACGTGGAACAGCGCGTCGGCACCAGGGGGCGCCGGTCACGGGTTGAGGCGGCGCGCGGGGGCAAGCACTCACCGGGCTGCGCGAGCGACCCGTCTGCGCGTCCTACGGTTTCACGTGGAACATCCGTCGTGGGCCCACAGAAGGGGGCTCGCGAGTCGGGCGATGCGCCCCCGCTTGGCGTGTGCGGCGTGACGGGCGTGGTGCGGGCCAGCGGCAGCTGCGCCCGCCGTCGGGGTTGCCGTCGGCGCAACCGGCATCGCGAGCTCGGGGGTTCGCTTCATTCGAGTGTCCGTGCGGGGGCGGGAGTCCTCTCAGCGTGCTCGATTGCTGCCGACTTGCCTGGACCGACCGGTCGGCTGGCCTGCGCCTGCCGCTGTGCAGGGCCGGGCATCGGAGTCCGCTGGGCGTGTTGGCATGGACGGATCGGACCGTCCAGTACTCACGGCTTGCGCGAGGGACATCCGCCATCGTCATCGACCGGTCGGGAGGGAGCATATGCGCGGGCTCGGTTCAGCGGCGAGGTCGTCGCGGGCCGACGGGTCGCCGCGCCGCCAGAAGGCGGCAAGCGGGCCAGGTGCGGTTGCGGTCTTGAGTGTGGTCTCGGGGTGGTGGCGGGTCGATGCGTGGTGGTGCCGCAGTCTTGGCGCGTCGACGTGAAGTGTCGTTGCGGTGTAGTCGTCTGTGCGTCGGCGCAGTTGGGGGGCGGATCGATGGGCTTCGGAGTGTCGTCCAGTCGGCGAGCTGCGTGGACTGGGGACATGTCCGGGGGTTGGGTTTTCGGCGGATTCGGGTGGGTCGGGGCCTCAGGGCTGTCGGGGGTGGCGGGGGCGTGTGGGCGTCGGGGGTGTCGTGGGCGTCGGGGGGGGCGGGGGTGTCGGGGGCGTCGGGGGCGTCGGAGGTGTCGGGGGCGTCGGGGGTATCGGGGGTGGCAGGGGCGCCAGGAGCGGCAGGGGCGCCAGGAGCGGCAGGGGCGGCAGGAGCGGCAGGGGCGGCAGGAGCGGCAGGGGCGCCAGGAGCGGCAGGGTCGGCAGGGTCGGCAGGGGCGCCAGGAGCGGCAGGGTCGGCAGGGGCGGCAGGTGCGGCAGTGGCGTCAGGGGCGTCAGGGGTGTCAGGGCGTCAGGGCGTCAGGGGCGGCAGGGGCGGCAGGGGCGGCAGGGGCGGCAGGTGCCGCAGGGGGGCAGGGGGTCAGGGGGCGTCGGCGCGCAGGCGTGTCCGGGGTGGTTGGGGGCACCAGCGCGAAGGGGCTGCCGGGGTGTCGCATGGGGTGCGGGCGTTGTAGCCGTCGCACGCGATGTTCGTGCTTGACGTCACCGCGTCCCGGAGCCGGTGCATTTGGGTGCGATAGCCCCGTCGCAACCAGCGAGGTTGTCGGGCGGCTTCCTCCCCGTGCCGGTGCACATCAGCCTTGCACCTGACGCTTGCGCGGGCCGACGGGCGGTGCCGTGCCGGCGAGCGCAGCAGCCGTGTCGTCTCGGTAGCGGTCGTTGGGGCAGCGTTGGTGCGGGCTGCGTGCCCTCAGCCATGTTGGTGGCGCAGGTCACATCGCACACTTCCTTTTCGATGCAGGCTTGTCGTGTTCGACGCTCGCGGGGTCGGCAGACCCTGTGTTTCACGTGGAACATCGAGCGCCGGATCCGGCTGAGCCATGGGGTCGGAGCGCGTCGGACCTTCGGCCGAACGACAGGACGGACGAGGCCGACCTCTCAATTGCGCCGCAGCGTGCCGCTGCCTCCTGGCGGAGCCGCGCCGACCGAACCTTCCGTCTCGATCCGATGGCCGATGTTTCACGTGGAACCGCGCCTATAATTCGCCTCCCGCTCGACGTCCCCTCTCACCGGCAGCACTCGTCATGGAATTCCCGGAATCGTTCGATGTGATCGTCGTCGGTGGCGGCCACGCCGGAACCGAGGCTGCGCTCGCCTCGGCGCGGATGGGCGCGCGAACGCTGCTGCTGACCCACAACATCGAGACCCTGGGCCAGATGTCCTGCAACCCGTCGATCGGCGGGATCGGCAAGGGGCATCTGGTCAAGGAGGTCGACGCGCTCGGCGGTGCGATGGCGGCCGCGACCGACGAGGCCGGCATTCAGTTCCGGATCCTCAACTCGTCGAAGGGGCCGGCTGTCCGCGCAACCCGGGCCCAGGCGGACCGGGTGCTGTACCGGAAGGCGATCCGCACCCGCCTCGAAAACCAGCCGAACCTCTGGCTGTTCCAGCAGGCGGTGGACGACCTGATGGTCGAAGGCGATCGGGTCGCCGGTGCGATCACGCAACTGGGGCTCCGGTTCCGCGCGCGCGCGGTGGTGGTCACCGCCGGCACCTTCCTGAACGGACTGATCCACGTCGGCCTCGAGCACTATCCGGCGGGGCGAGCGGGTGACCCGCCAGCGGTCTCGCTCGGCGGGCGCCTGAAGGAGCTCCAGCTGCCGCAGGGTCGGCTGAAGACCGGGACACCGCCGCGCATCGACGGTCGTTCGATCGACTTCGCTCGTCTCGACGTCCAGCCCGGTGATTCGGACCCGGTCCCGGTGTTCTCGTTCCTCGGCACACCGGACCAGCATCCGACGCAGCTGCCATGCTGGGTCACGCACACGAACGCCCGGACGCACGAGATCATCCGCGGCGGGCTGGACCGCTCGCCGATGTACACCGGCGTGATCGAAGGCGTGGGTCCGCGATACTGCCCGTCGATCGAGGACAAGATCCACCGGTTCGCGCACAAGGACTCGCACCAGATCTTCCTCGAGCCCGAGGGACTGACGACGCACGAGGTCTATCCGAACGGCGTCTCGACGAGCCTGCCCTTCGACGTGCAGATCCAGCTGGTTCGATCGATGGTGGGCCTGGAGCGCGCGCACATCCTGCGCCCCGGCTACGCGATCGAATACGACTACTACGATCCGCGGGCGCTCAAGTCCTCGCTCGAGACGAAGGCGATCGGCGGCCTGTTCTTCGCAGGCCAGATCAACGGCACCACCGGCTACGAGGAAGCGGCGGCCCAGGGCCTGCTCGCCGGCCTGAACGCGGCCTTGCAGGTGAGCGGACGCGAGCCCTGGTGCCCGGCCCGCAACGAGGCCTACCTCGGCGTGCTGGTCGACGACCTGATCACCCGCGGCGTGTCCGAGCCTTACCGGATGTTCACGAGCCGGGCCGAGTACCGGCTCAGCCTGCGCGAGGACAACGCGGACCTGCGGCTGACCGAGATCGGGCGTCGGCTGGGCTGCGTCGACGACGCACGCTGGGACGCGTTCTGCCGCAAGCGCGACGCGATCGATGCCGAGCTGCAGCGGCTGCGCAGCACCTGGATCAATCCGCGGGTGATGGATGCCGCGACCGCGACGGCACTGCTCGGCTCGCCGCTGGAGCGCGACTATTCGCTGGCGGACCTGGTCAAGCGACCCGATGTCCGCTACGACGCGGTGATCGCGGCAACCGGTGGTGGCGCGACCGACTCGGCGGTCGCCGAGCAGGTCGAGATCCAGCTCAAGTATTCGGGCTACATCGCCCGGCAGCAGGCCGAGGTCGAGAAGCAGTCGGCCCAGGAGCACACCGCGATTCCGGCCGACCTCGACTACGCGGAGGTTCGAGGCCTGTCGTTCGAAGCACGGCAGCGCCTGCAGCAGCACCGCCCCGAGACGGTCGGCCAGGCCTCGCGGATCCAGGGCATCACGCCCGCCGCGATCTCGCTGCTGCTCGTCCACCTGAAGCGCCGCCGCGCAGGGGCGGCGAGGGATGCGGCCTGACCGACGCCCGGCAGGCGGCGCGGATCGCACCGACGTCGACCTGGCCGGGCTCCTCGCGCAGGGCACGGCCGAGCTCGGCCTCGGGTTGGCCGAGCCCGCGCTGCGCAAGCTGCTCGACTACCTCGCGCTGATGCGCAAGTGGAACGCGGTCTACAACCTGACCGCGGTCCGGGATCCGGCGCAGATGCTGGTGCAGCACCTGCTCGACGCGCTGGCGATCCTGCCTGCGCTGCGCGCCCGACTCGACCTCGACCGCGCGACCGTGGCGGACATCGGCTCCGGCGCCGGGCTGCCCGGCCTGCCGCTGGCGATCGTCCATCCTGGCGTGCGGCTGGTGTCCATCGAGCCGGTCGGAAAGAAGACGGCCTTCCAGAGACAGGTCTGTGCAGAGCTTGCGCTCACTAACGTCGAGATCGTGACGGCGCGGGCCGAGACGCTGCACCGCCCGATGGACCTGGTGCTGTGCCGCGCGTTCGCCTCGCTGGTGGACTTCATCGACGCGGCGGCCGGGCTCACCGGACCTGCGACCCTGCTGGCCGCGATGAAGGGCACTCGGCGCGAGATCGACGACGAGCTCGATGCGCTCCCTCCGGACTGCACCGCCGGCGTCGAGCCGGTCCGCGTGCCCTTCCTCGACGCCGAGCGTCACCTCGTGCTGATCCGCCGCGGACCCGCCGGGTCCCGGCCGACCTGACTTCCGGAGCCGCCCGCTCGTGGCCAAGATCTTCGCCATCGCGAACCAGAAGGGTGGGGTGGGCAAGACCACCACCTCGGTCAACCTCGCCGCCGCGCTCGCGAAGCTCGGCCAGCGCGTGCTGCTGGTCGATCTCGACCCGCAGGGCAACGCGACGATGGGCAGCGGCATCGACAAGCGCTCGCTGCAGCGGACGGTCTACCAGGTGCTGATCGGCCTGTCCGACGTCGCCGAGGTGCGCGTGCGCAGCGAGGCGGGCGGCTACGACGTACTGCCCGCCAACCGCGAGCTCGCCGGCGCCGAGATCGAGCTGGTCGACTTCGAGGAGCGCGAGACGCGCCTGAAGGACGCCCTCGCCGCGGTCGACGACGACTACGATTTCGTGCTGATCGACGCGCCGCCCGCGCTGTCGCTGCTGACGCTCAACGGACTGTGCGCGGCTCACGGCGTCGTGATCCCGATGCAGTGCGAGTACTACGCGCTCGAGGGCCTGTCGGACCTGGTCGCCACGATCAAGAAGGTCCACGCGAACCTGAACACGAACCTCAAGGTGATCGGCCTGCTGCGCGTGATGTACGACCCGCGGATGACGCTGTCGCAGCAGGTCTCGGCGCAGCTCGAGCAGCACTTCGGCGAGAAGGTCTTCCGCACCGTGATCCCCCGCAACATCCGCCTCGCCGAGGCACCGAGCTACGGCGTGCCCGGCGTCGCCTTCGACCCCGCGTCCAAGGGCGCGAAGGCCTACGTCGACTTCGGCGCCGAGATGATCGAGCGCCTCGCCAACCTCTGACCCGGACCCCGCGATGACTCCTACCGCCGCCACCGCCAAGAAACCCAAGGGCCTCGGACGCGGCCTCGACGTGCTGCTCGGCGAGGACCGCCCGCCGGCGCCGGCCGAGGCCGACGGCCGCCCGCCCGCCGCACTGCCGGTCTCGGTCCTGCAGGCCGGCCGCTATCAGCCGCGCACGCGGATGGACGAGGCCGCGCTGCAGGAGCTCGCCGCGTCGATCCGCGTCCACGGCGTGATGCAGCCGATCGTCGTGCGCCCGATCGGCGGCGGCCGGCACGAGATCATCGCCGGCGAGCGCCGCTTCCGCGCGGCGCAGCTCGCCGGCCTCGCCGACGTGCCGGTCATCGTCCGGGACGTCGACGACCAGAGCGCCCTCGCGATGGCGCTGATCGAGAACATCCAGCGCGAGGACCTGAATCCGCTCGAGGAGGCGCAGGCGATCAGGCGGCTGCTCGACGAGTTCGGCTACACGCACGAGCAGGCCTCCGAGGCGATCGGCCGCTCGCGCTCGGCCACCTCGAACCTGCTGCGGCTGCTGAACCTCGCCGAGCCGGTGCAGACGATGCTGCTGGCCGGCGACCTCGAGATGGGGCACGCACGGGCGCTGCTCGCGCTCGACCGCGCGCACCAGATCCTCGCGGCCAACCGGGTGGTCGAGAAGCGGCTGACGGTGCGTGACACGGAGAAGCTGGTCGCCCAGCAGGTGGCCACCGCGGCCGGAACGACGCCGGCCGCGGCCGGCAAGCGCGGTGCTCGGCGCCCGGCCGACGCCGACCTGCTGCGGCTGCAGGAGCGACTGGCCGAGCACCTCGGCGCGCCGGTGGAGCTGAAGGCGAACGCGAAGGGCCGCGGGACCCTGATCGTCCACTTCAACACGATCGAGCAGTTCGAGGGGCTGCGCGAGGCGCTCGGCCTGGACGCCGCCGCCCTCGGCGACTGACGCGCGCGGCCGGCGGCCGCGCGGGCCCTCAGATGCCGGTGGACTTGCGCAGGAAATCCGCGCGATCGATCGACTTGACCGCGACGTCGCGCACGTCGCCGTTCTTCAGCATCTTGAGCGGGATCGTCGTGCCCGCCGGACCGAGCTTCCACATCTTCCGATAGAACTCGGCCTGGTCGCCGACCTTCTCGCCGGCCACGCCGACGACGATGTCGCCGGGCGAGACGCCCGCCGCTTCGGCCGGCCCGTTGCGGGTCACCCGCACGACCATCAGGTTGCCGCGCACGCTCTCGGTGGTCAGACCGAGCCAGGGGTTCGCGCCGTCGCCCCGGCGGCCCTTCGCGAGCAGGTCGGCCATGATCGGCTTGACCAGGTTCACCGGCACCCAGAGGTTGCCGGGGATGCCCTGCTGGCCGGCCGCCGCGTCGTTGACGATCAGCGAGCCCACGCCGACGAGCGAGCCGTCGTCGGCCGAGATCAGTGCCGCGCCGCTCCAGTTGTTGACCGGCGGGAACGTGAAGATCGGCGTCTCGAGCAGGTACTCCCAACCGGCGGAGAACGGCTTGCGCGACAGCACGAAGATCTCGGTCGCCTCGGGTTCGCCGTGGCCGAGCGTCAGCACCCGCTGCTTCTCGCGGACCCGGTCGGAGTCGCCCAGCGCCATCGGCCGGCCGTCGAGCGGCACCAGCGCCCGCACCACGCCGAAACCGGTCGCGTGGTCGTAGCCGGCGACCGACGCGGGGATGCGCTTGCCCGAGGCGGTCGTGACCATCACCGCCTCGGCCTCGAGCGTCACGTAGCCGATGGTCAGCACCGTACGCTCGTCGAGGATGATGCCGGTGCCGACCCGCTCCGCGCCCAGGCTCGCGGCCGAGGTGGCGTCGTCGGGCACCTTCGCGTCGAGCCGGACGATCGAGCCGTTGAAGCGGGTCAGGTCCCCGAGGTCCGTCGGCGGCGGCCGACGGCCCCCCTGCTGCGGCGGCCGCGGCGCCTGCTGCGCGGCACCGAGCCCGGGCACGAGGGCGGTCGCGACGCCGGCGGCGAGCGCCCCGGCGAGGCGGCGGCGGGCGCGCGCGGCGGCGCCGGCGGGGATGGCGCGATCGTCGGGCAACGGGATCGACTCGGCGGCCGGGCCACCGGAGGGGAGTGGGGGCATCGCAACCTCCTGATGCAGGTCGAACCGATTGTTCGGCGGGTGTCGGGAAAACGCAAGGGAACCCGTGCGAAGGCCCCGCGCGACCGGCGCGTCGGCGGCCCGATCGCGATGGACGGGACGCCGCCCGCCGGTCCGGCCACGACCGCCGCGGCCAACGGTATGAAAAAAGTCGCGATCCGGCGCCGCAGGCCGGGTTCCGGCGATGCTGCGACGCATCACCGCAGCGTCGTTCTTTGACCGGAAACCGCCCTTCGCCTATACTCTTCAGTCTTTGCCTGCCGCACGTCTGACTGCGAGATCAGCAATGTTCATCGCGGTCGGTCTGCAAGTCGCCACGGTCGCCGTGCTGGCTCTCGTAGCCGGATTCGGGTTCGACTGGACGGGTGCCAAGTTCCTGGCGCTCGGCGGCGCGGCGGCGATCATTCCGAACGGCCTGTTCGCGTTGCGACTGGCGACACACCGGGGAAAGCCCGCGGAGTCCTACCCCGCAGTCTTCTTTCTCGGCGAGTTCGCCAAGATCGGCCTGACCGCCGCACTGATCGTGTGGGTGGCCAGGTCCTTCGAGTCGGTCAACTGGCTGGCCTTGCTGATCGGGCTGATCGCCGCGCTGCAGGTCCCGATCTTCGCGCTGCTGCTGCAGCGCGACGTGCCGGGACCGGGCGACGACGCGGCCGGGGCCCCAGGGGAGGGGATCCCGGAAGACGCGGCGGCGGGCGGTAGACGATGAGACGTCCTCGCGACCGACACGAACCATGGCCGACGCCGCGCACGCACCGACCGCTTCCGAATACATCGTCCACCACCTGACGCACCTCAACTCCTCGGGCCACCCGCAGGAGCGTGTCATCGATTTCTCGATCATCAATCTCGACACGACCTTCTGGTCGATCGCGATGGGTCTGCTCTCGGCATTCCTGATGTGGCGCGCGGCGAAGGCGGTGACCTCGGGCGTGCCGGGTCGCTTCGTCGGCGCGATCGAGTCGGTCGTCGAGTTCGTGCACGAGCAGGCCCGCTCCATCGTCAAGGGCGACCTGACCTACATCGCGCCGCTGGCCCTGATCTCGTTCGTGTGGATCTTCTTCATGAACGCGATGGACCTGGTGCCGCTGGACCTGATCCCGAAGCTCTGGGAGATGTTCTACGCCGCCACCGGCCGCGATCCGCACCATGCGTACATGCGCGTCGTGCCCTCGGCCGACCTGAACGCCACGCTGGCGATGTCGCTGGTCGTGCTCGGTGCGTCGATCTACTACGGCATCAAGGTCAAGGGCGCGGGCGGCTTCGTGCACGAGCTGTTCTCGGCCCCGTTCGGCAGCGGCATCGCGCTGGCCCTGCCCAACTTCCTGCTGCAGCTTATCGAGTACGCGGCCAAGACCGTGTCGCTCGGGATGCGGCTGTTCGGCAACATGTTCGCGGGCGAACTGGTGTTCATGCTGATCGCGCTGCTCGGCGCGACGGCGACCTGGTGGGGCTTCGGCCTCGGCTTCCTCACCGGCCTGGGCTGGGCGATCTTCCACATCCTGATCGTCGTGCTGCAGGCGTTCATCTTCATGATGCTCACGCTGGTCTACATCGGCCAGGCGCACGAGCATCACTGAGCCCCGCTTCGTAACCGAAGACCCCGCATCACCCCTTTTTCGTTCCAACGGTCAAACCACGAGGAGTCGTCATGACCAACGTTGCTTTCGTCGCGATCGCCGCCGGTCTCATCATCGGTCTGGGCGCCCTGGGTGCCTGCATCGGCATCGGCATGATGGGCGGCAAGTACATCGAAGGCGCGGCGCGTCAGCCCGAGCTGATGGACAAGCTGCAGACCAAGATGTTCCTGCTGGCCGGCCTGATCGACGCGGCGTTCCTGATCGGCGTCGGCATCGCGATGATGTTCGCGTTCGCCAACCCCTTCAAGTGATCCAGGGCTGAACCCAGCACCCGCGTCGGCCACCGTGCCGGCCACCCTGGAACTCTTTAGAGGAAACCGGTCGTGAACATCAACGCGACGCTATTCGTCCAGATCGTCGTGTTCCTGGCGCTCTGGTGGTTCACCGCCAAGTTCGTCTGGCCGCCGATCGTCAAGGCACTCGACGAGCGCAGCAAGCGGATCGCCGACGGTCTCGCCGCCGCCGACAAGGCGAAGGCCGACCTGGCCGCCGCCGAGAAGCGCGTGCAGTCCGAGATCAACGCGGCCCGCGCGAGCGCCGCCGAGGTCCGTGCGTCCGGCGAGAAGCAGGCTGCCTCGCTCGTCGAGGACGCCCGCGCGGAAGCCGCCCGCATCGTCGCCGAGGCCCGCAAGGCCGCGGAAGGCGAGGCCGCGCTGGCCGCCCAGCGCGCCAAGGATGCGCTGCGCGAGCAGGTCGCCACGCTGGCGGTCGCCGGTGCCGAGCGGATCCTGAAGCGCGAGATCGACGCGCAGAAGCACGCGGACCTGCTGGCCGGCCTGAAGGCCGAGCTGCGCTGAGGACGGTCGGACATGGCTGAATCGCTCACCATCGCCCGGCCCTACGCCGAGGCCGCCTTCAAGCTGGCCCGCGAGGGCAACGCGCTGCCGCAGTGGTCCGACGCGCTCGCGCGCCTGTCGGCGGTGGCGAGCAGCGACGCCGCGCGCGACCTGATCGGCAACCCGCGTCTGTCGGACGCGCAGGTCGCCGGCCTGGTCGCCGACGTCGCCGGCAGCCTGTCCACCGAGCAGCGCAACTTCGTCACCGTGCTCGCGCAGAACGAACGGCTCGTGGTGCTGCCCGAGATCGCGGCGGCCTACGAGGCGCTGCGCAACGCCTTCGAAGGTGTGCTCGACGCGCGGATCGCCTCGGCGTATCCGCTGTCCGAACAGCAGATCGCCGACGTCGTCGCGACGCTCGAGGCGAAGTACGGACGCAAGGTCAAGGCCGAGGTCACGGTCGATCCCGACCTGATCGGCGGCGTGTCGATCCGCATCGGCGACGAGGTGATGGACGCCTCGGTGCGCGGCAAGCTGGCCCAGCTCGCCGACGCGCTCATGAGCTGACGCGACGAACAGGAAAAGGACAAGGACATGCAACTCAATCCCGCAGAAATCAGCGAACTGCTGAAGACCAAGATCCAGTCCCTGGACGTCGCCGCCGACACGCGCAACCAGGGCACGATCGTTTCCGTGACCGACGGCATCTGCCGCATCCACGGCCTCTCGGGCGTGATGCAGGGCGAGATGATCGAGTTCCCGGGCAACACCATCGGCCTCGCGCTGAACCTCGAGCGCGACTCGGTCGGCGCCGTGGTGCTGGGCGAGTACACGCACATCTCCGAGGGCATGACGGTCAAGGCGACCGGCAAGATCCTGTCGGTGCCGGTCGGCCCCGAGCTGCTCGGCCGCGTGGTGAACTCGCTGGGCGAGCCGATCGACGGCAAGGGCCCCATCAACGCGAAGATGACCGACGTCATCGAGAAGGTCGCGCCGGGCGTGATCGCGCGGAAGTCGGTGTCGCAGCCGGTGCAGACCGGCCTGAAGGCGATCGACTCGATGGTGCCGATCGGCCGTGGCCAGCGCGAGCTGATCATCGGTGACCGCCAGACCGGCAAGACAGCGGTCGCGGTCGACTCGATCATCAACCAGAAGGGCAAGGGCGTCTACTGCGTCTACGTGGCGATCGGCCAGAAGGCCTCGACCGTCGCGAACGTGGTCCGCAAGCTCGAGGAGACCGGTGCGATGGCCTACACCATCGTCGTCGCCTCGACCGCGTCCGAATCCGCCGCAATGCAGTACATCGCCGCGTACTCGGGCTGCACGATGGGCGAGTACTTCCGCGATCGCGGCGAGGACGCGCTGATCGTCTACGACGACCTCTCGAAGCAGGCCGTGGCCTACCGCCAGGTGTCGCTGCTGCTGCGCCGCCCGCCGGGCCGCGAGGCGTTCCCCGGCGACGTGTTCTATCTCCACTCGCGCCTGCTCGAGCGTGCCGCGCGCGTGAACGAGGAGTACGTCGAGAAGTTCACCAACGGTGTGGTCAAGGGCAAGACCGGTTCGCTGACCGCGCTGCCGGTCATCGAGACGCAGGCCGGCGACGTGTCGGCGTTCGTGCCGACGAACGTCATCTCGATCACCGACGGCCAGATCTTCCTGGAGACGGACCTCTTCAACGCCGGCATCCGTCCCGCGATCAACGCGGGCATCTCGGTGTCGCGCGTCGGTGGCGCCGCCCAGACCAAGATCATCAAGAAGCTCTCGGGCGGCATCCGGACCGACCTCGCGCAGTACCGCGAGCTCGCCGCGTTCGCGCAGTTCGCCTCGGACCTCGACGAGTCGACCCGCAAGCAGCTCGAGCGCGGCCGCCGCACCGTCGAGATCCTTAAGCAGCCCCAGTACCAGCCGCTGCAGGTCTGGCAGCTGGGCGTGACCCTCTACGCGGTCACCAAGGGCTACCTGGACGACATCCCGGTCGAGAAGGTGCTGTCGTTCGAGAGCGCGCTGCACGCGTTCATGCGCGACAAGCACGCCGCCTGGGTCGACCGCATCGAGCAGTCGAAGGACCTGTCGAAGGACGACGAGACCGCGCTCGTGCAGGCGATCGAGTCGTTCAAGAAGTCCGGCGCCTACTGATCGACGCCACCGCACCGAAACCGCTGTAGGGAACAAGGGCTGCCATGGCTGGCTCGCGAGAGATCCGCAACAAGATCAAGAGCGTGCAGAACACGCGCAAGATCACCAAGGCGATGGAGATGGTCGCCGCGTCCAAGATGCGCAAGGCGCAGGACCGGATGCGGCATGCCCGTCCCTACGGCGAGAAGGTGCGCAACATCGCCGCGCACCTGGCGAACGCCAACCCCGAGTACCGCCACCCGTTCCTGGTGAAGCGGGACACGGCGAAGGCGGCCGGCCTGATCCTGGTCACGACCGACAAGGGCCTGTGCGGCGGCCTGAACACCAACGTGCTGCGGCTGGTGACGAACCGGCTGCGCGAGCTCGACAAGGCCGGCACGAAGGTCCGGGTCACCGCGATCGGCAACAAGGGCCTGGGTTTCATGCAGCGGATCGGCGCGGCGGTGGTCTCGCAGATCACCCAGCTCGGCGACACGCCGCACCTCGAGAAGCTGATCGGGCCGGTGAAGATCCAGCTCGACGCCTACGAGCGCGGCGAGATCGACGCGGTCTACCTCGCCTACACCCGCTTCATCAACACGATGAAGCAGGAGCCGGTGATCGAGCAGCTGCTGCCGCTCGACCCGTCGCGGCTGCAGGAGACCTCGCGCGAGTACTCGTGGGACTACCTCTACGAGCCGGACGCCCAGTCGGTTCTGACCGAGCTGCTGGTCCGCTACGTCGAGGCCGTGGTCTACGGCGCGGTGGCCGAGAACATGGCGTCCGAGCAGTCGGCCCGCATGGTCGCGATGAAGTCCGCCTCCGACAACGCCAAGAAGGTCATCGGTGACCTCCAGCTGTCGTACAACAAGGCGCGGCAGGCGGCCATCACCAAGGAACTGTCGGAGATCGTCGGCGGCGCCGCCGCGGTCTGATCACCCCGCACGCATTCAACGCATACAGAGAATCAACGAGGTCCAACCATGCAACAAGGCCAGATCGTTCAGTGCATCGGCGCGGTGGTCGACATCCAGTTCCCGCGCGACTCGATGCCCCGGGTCTACGACGCGCTCGTGCTGGGTGACGCGGGCGACTCGCTCGCCGAGCCGGGCCTGACCTTCGAAGTCCAGCAGCAGCTCGGCGACGGCGTGGTCCGCACGATCGCGCTGGGATCGTCCGACGGCCTGCGCCGCGGCATGCCGGTCAACAACACCGGCAACCCGATCTCGGTGCCGGTGGGCGAGGCCACGCTGGGCCGGATCATGGACGTGCTCGGTCGACCCATCGACGAGGCCGGCCCGATCAAGACCGAAGAGCGCCGCGCGATCCACCAGGTGGCGCCGAAGTTCGCCGACCTGTCGCCGTCGGTCGAGCTGCTGCCCACCGGCATCAAGGTCATCGACCTGGTCTGCCCGTTCGCCAAGGGCGGCAAGATCGGCCTGTTCGGCGGTGCCGGCGTCGGCAAGACCGTGAACATGATGGAGCTGATCAACAACATCGCGAAGCAGTACTCGGGCTACTCGGTGTTCGCCGGCGTGGGCGAGCGGACCCGCGAGGGCAACGACTTCTACCACGAGATGGAAGAGTCGAAGGTGCTCGACAAGGTCGCGATGGTGTTCGGCCAGATGAACGAGCCCCCGGGCAACCGCCTGCGCGTGGCGCTGACCGGCCTCACGATGGCCGAGCGCTTCCGCGACGAGGGCAAGGACATCCTCTTCTTCGTCGACAACATCTACCGCTACACGCTGGCCGGCACGGAAGTGTCCGCGCTGCTGGGCCGGATGCCGTCGGCGGTGGGCTACCAGCCGACGCTGGCCGAGGAGATGGGCCGCCTGCAGGAGCGGATCACCTCGACCAAGACCGGCTCGATCACCTCGATCCAGGCCGTGTACGTGCCCGCGGACGACCTGACCGACCCGTCGCCGGCCACCACGTTCGCCCACCTGGACGCCACCGTCGTGCTGTCGCGGGACATCGCCGCGCTGGGCATCTACCCGGCCGTCGACCCGCTCGACTCGACCTCGCGCCAGGTCGATCCGCACATCATCGGCGAGGAGCACTACTCGATCACCCGCCGCGTGCAGGCCACCCTGCAGCGCTACAAGGAACTGCGCGACATCATCGCGATCCTGGGCATGGACGAGCTGTCGCCGGACGACAAGCTGGCCGTGGCGCGGGCGCGGAAGATCCAGCGTTTCCTGTCGCAGCCCTTCCACGTGGCCGAGGTGTTCACCGGCTCGCCGGGCAAGTTCGTGCCGCTGAACGAGACGCTGCGCGGCTTCAAGATGATCGTCGACGGCGAGTGCGATGCGCTGCCCGAGCAGGCCTTCTACATGGTCGGCACGATCGACGAGGCCATCGAGAAGGCCAAGACGCTGAAGTGATCACGGCGCGGCCCGACGCCGAGCGCGCCGGGCCGCGAACGCCACGCACCGCCAGGAAACACGCATGCACACGATCCACGTCGACGTCGTCAGCGCCGAGGAGTCGATCTTCGAAGGCGAGGCCGAGTTCGTCGCGCTGCCGGGCGAGTCGGGCGAGCTGGGCATCTACCCGCAGCACATTCCGCTGATCACCCGCATCCGCGCGGGGGCGGTCCGCATCAAGGTCGCAGGCAAGAGCGAGGAAGAGTTCGTCTTCGTTGCCGGCGGCATCCTCGAGGTGCAGCCGAACCGAGTGACCGTGCTCGCCGACACCGCGATCCGCGGCCACGACCTCGACGAGGCAAAGGCCGAGGAGGCCCGCAAGGCCGCCGAGGAAGCGCTGCACAACCGCTCCGCCGACATCGATTACGCGCAGGCCCAGGCCGAGCTCGCGACGGCGATGGCGCAGATCGCGGCGATCAGGAAACTGCGCGGGAAGTAGGCCGCCCTGCACCGACCGGAAGGGCCCGCACGGCGACGTCGCGGGCCCTTCGCCATGACGGCGCTGCGACCTCGTCGCAGCCCCGTGGTGCGTCGTGGCGGCGCGCCAGCTCGTGCCGGACATCGCTACGACGGCGTGCGCCGCGCCTGAGGCGCAGATCGAAGGCGTCGTCCCATGGTTCTTCGTGCACGAGCATCCGGCTCCGCTCGATGACGTCGCGCTCGCGAGCTGCGGCACGGCCCTCGTCGGCCGCCATCGGCGCAATCAGGTCGGCGCGCAACGCTGCCGCGTCAACCCCTGCCGCGACCCGTCGACGTCCCCTTCCGCGCGGCGCTGGCGCGGATGATGGTCCTCGAGCGTCCCAAGAATCGGGTCGACGGACCGGAAGGGTGACAGCCAGGCATTTGTGCGCCCGCGGGTCTTCTCGCTCCCTGCGAAGCTCGCCCCTGGCCAGACGAATCTTCCGCCTGCTCACCCGCCTTACAGCCGGCTCGAAGGGCGCACACCCGCGCCGCAGCTGCGGCCGCCGGATCCCGCGCACGCTGCCGGACGATCAGCGCGACGGCGCCACGCGACCGACCCCTCCGTCATAGCGGACGTCGACGTCCCGAAGGCCTCCGTGCAACGCGTTCTGTTCTTCGGGCTGTCGGCGTTGGCACCGAGCTCTTCCTCGGAGTGGACCAAGTGACGGGGGTTCTCGAGCCAGCGTTCGATGACCTCCTCGTCACTGGGCGCGTACAGGTGCTTCGGGTACCGCAGCCCGGCCAGCCGAACCGGCTCGGGGCCGCATGTCGATGAGGTTGGACAACTCCTGGTCGAACAGGTCATCCACTCGGGGCTCCACCACCGGCTTCGCACTCATCTCGGCACCACGCGAACCTTGCAGGCTTCGAAGCCATCACAGCAAGACCCGACAAACACCGCCACCCCTGACCGCCCCGTAAACCTCACGGTCAGCAAGTCTTCGGGTTATTCCGGTCGAATCGTTCGTACCCGACCCCTTGAAGCCTCGAACGAGCCTAAGTCCAACGACGTGGAAAATCTTTCGCGACCGGCGCTCGAGAATCGGAATCGGCGCGGCGCCCGGTAACGCCCGTGTGACGCCCGTGTGAC
>JBJOKE010000023.1:0-125646 GCA_046046245.1 Pseudomonadota bacterium
TGCCGGTCGGCATCGTGCTCGCCAGCGCCGTACTCGGCTGGGTGATCGGCGGTGCGCCGACGGCCTGGAATCTGCCGAGTCGGGGCGATGGCATGGTCGAGGGCGGGGCGGCGGTGACGCCCGAGTTCATGGCGGTGCTGCTCGGACTGGTCTTTTACACCGCGTCGTTCGTCGCGGAGGTGGTGCGCGCCGGCATCCAGTCTGTTTCACACGGCCAGGTGGAGGCGGCCTCGAGCCTCGGGCTGTCCAAGGGGCAATCGATGCGGCTGGTCATCCTGCCGCAGGCGCTGCGCGTGATCATCCCGCCGATGACCAGCCAGTACCTGAACCTCACGAAGAACTCGTCGCTCGCGGTCGCGATCGGCTACCCGGACCTGGTCGCGGTGGCGAACACCACGATGAACCAGACCGGCCAGGCGATCGAGGCGATCGCGATCCTGATGGCGGTCTACCTGACGATCAGCCTCGCGATCTCGCTGCTGATGAACTGGTACAACGACCGCGTCCGGCTGGTCGAGCGATAGGAGACGGCGATGGCGGACGGAACCCTCTCCACGCACGTGCCGACGGCAGCCCAGCCGCGGCCGCAGGCGACCGGCGGCCCGATCGGCTGGCTGCGTGCCAACCTCTTCTCCAGCATCGGCAACACCCTCATCACGCTGGTCACCCTCGCGGTGCTCGCGTGGATCGTGCCCAAGGCGCTGAGCTGGCTCGTGTTCAACGCGGTCTGGGGCGCGCAGCCGGCCTCGGCCTGCGACGCCGTGCGCGGACAGGGCGCCTGCTGGGCGGTGGTCTGGGAGAAGATGCGGTTCATGCTCTTCGGCGTCTACCCGTTCGACGAGCAGTGGCGCCCCGGCCTGGTCATCGCGATCCTCTGCAGCCTGCTCGTCGTCTCGGCGCTCAAGGCCTTCTGGCGGCCGTCGCTGATCGCGATCTGGATCGTCGGCATCGTGCTGTCGTTCTGGCTGATGGGCGGCGGCTTCGGCCTCACGCCGGTCCGCACCGAGCAGTGGGGCGGCCTGCCCGTCACGCTGATCCTCGCGATCTTCGGCATCGGCTTCGCGTTCCCGCTCGGCATCGTGCTGGCGCTGGGCCGGCGCTCCAGGCTGCCGATCGTGCGCTCGTTCTCGATCCTCTACATCGAGCTGGTGCGCGGCGTGCCGCTGATCACCGTGCTGTTCATGGCGAGCGTGATGTTCGCGCTGCTGCTGCCCGAGGGCATGCGGATCGACGTGCTGCTGCGCGCGCAGATCGCGGTGATCCTGTTCGTCGCGGCCTACCTCGCGGAATCCGTGCGCGGCGGCCTTCAGGCGGTGCCCAAGGGCCAGTACGAGGCCGCGGAGGCCCTCGGCCTGCCCTACTGGCGGTCGATGGGCCTGGTGATCCTGCCGCAGGCGCTGCGCATCTCGATCCCGCCGATCGTCAACAGCTTCATCTCGCTGTTCAAGGACACCTCGCTGGTGGTGATCATCTCGATCTTCGACTTCGCCTACGCGGTGAAGAAGTCGGTCGAGACCGACATCTCGTGGAAGAAGTACTTCATCGAGGCCTTCCTGTTCTCGATCGTCGTCTACTGGATCTTCTGCTACGCGATGTCGAAGTACAGCCAGTGGCTGGAGCGCGACCTCGCCCGCGGCCAGCGCCGCTGACCCCCTGCCCGCACACGTCCCCGGAGCCCCGCCATGAGCGCACAGCCCCAGTCGAAGCCCGCCGACGGCCGTCCCGCGATCGAGATCAAGGGCCTGAACAAGTGGTACGGCGACTTCCACGTGCTGAAGAACGTGGACCTCACCGTCGCCCGCGGCGAGAAGATCGTGATCTGCGGGCCCTCGGGCTCGGGCAAGTCGACGCTGATCCGCACGATCAACCGCCTCGAGCAGCACCAGCAGGGCAGCATCGTCGTCAACGGCATCGAACTCACCGACGACATCAAGAACATCGACACCATCCGCTCCGACGTCGGCATGGTGTTCCAGCACTTCAACCTGTTCCCGCACCTGACCGTGCTCGACAACTGCACGCTCGCGCCGATCTGGGTGCGCAAGCAGGCGAAGGCGCAGGCCGAGGCGACGGCGATGAAGTTCCTGGAGCGGGTGAAGATCGCCGAGCAGGCGCCTAAGTATCCCGGTCAGCTGTCGGGCGGCCAGCAGCAGCGCGTGGCGATCGCGCGCGCGCTGTGCATGACGCCGTCGATCATGCTGTTCGACGAGCCCACCTCCGCGCTCGATCCCGAGATGGTCAAGGAGGTCCTCGACACGATGATCGACCTCGCGAAGGAAGGCATGACGATGCTGTGCGTGACCCACGAGATGGGGTTCGCGCGCGCGGTCGCCGACCGGGTCATCTTCATGGACCGCGGCGAGATCGTCGAGCAGAACACGCCCGAGGCGTTCTTCAGCAACCCGCAGAACGAACGCAGCAGGCAGTTCCTCAGCCAGATCCTCGATCGCTGAGGACCGGGCCGCGAGCCCGGATCCCGCCGCCGCCACGGTCCCCGCACGGCGGCCGGCGGGTCACCACGGTGCGCCGACGTACCGGCCGTCGTACCAGAGCCACGCCGTGTCGCCGACGTCGAGCGCGCGGTCGAAGGCCGCGGCGACCGGATCGCGCGTCGCCCAGGGCAGGGTGCCGACGGTGGCCGCGCCCGGCGCGTCGATCGGCCCGCGCTCGACGAGCGCCGGCGTGGCGGGATCGACCTCGAAGCGGAATGCCGCGAGCCGGCTGAACGCGCGCCAGCGTGCGGCCGCGGGCGGCGTCGCGCCGTCGTCGAGCGGCGGCCCCGAGTGCTCGGCCACCGGCAGCGCGATCCGCCAGCGGCCCGCCACCGCGCGCAGCATCGCGCCGTGCGGCGAGGTGTCGACCGCCGAACGGCTGCCGGCGCCGCCGATCACGCGGCGCGCGCGCTCCCGCGGCCGCGCCGGGTCGGAGACGTCGATCAGCGTCACCAGCACGCCGGTCCGCAGGTCGATGCCGCCGAACTCGACGGTGTCATGGCCCACGCCGAGCAGCAGGTCCGCCGACAGCGGATACAGCCGGTCCGCGAAGCCGGGCACCTCGAGCGCGCCGAGCAGCCTGGGATCGCGCGGGTCGGCCAGGTCGAGCACGAACAGCGGATCGGTGCGGCGGAAGGTCACCGCGTAGCCGCGTGCGCCGACGAACCGGACGCCGTGGACCTGCTCCCCGGGCTTGCCGATCGGCGCCGGGCGGCGTTCGTTCGGCAGCGTGGCGACCATCGTCAGCAGGCCGTCGCCGCGGTCCTCGAGCACGGTGAGGCGCGCGGGGCTGGCGTCCGGCGCGGCCCATCGGTCACGCTGCGTGAGGACCCGCAGCCAGCGGCCGTCGGCCGACAGCGCGAACCGCGCGGCGTCGGCCGCGGACCCGCCGAGCGTGCCGGGCACCGAGCCCGAGCCGCGATACTCGATCGCGCCCGAGCCGAGCGCGAAGCGGTGCAGGTCGGTCACCGGCTCGCCAGGCCGCAGCACCTGCGCGACGCCGGAGGCGGCGGCCACCGGCACCGGCATGCCGGCCGAGGGCCAGCGCGTGGTCGCCAGCACCAGCGACTCGGGGGTCAGGTGGACCGTGTCGACCGCGCTCGCCACGCAGCGGGCACGCGGCGCGGCGAGCGGATCGGCGAGGTCGACCGCCAGCACCGTGGTCAGCGTCGCGCCCGGCGCGGGCGACGCCGGCTGCGCCAGGCAGGCGCCGGCGGCGACCGCCGGGCCCGCCGCGCGCCCGTCGACGAGGCGGCGCGGCAGCACCGCGTCGCCCCGCAGCGCATCGAGCCAGCGCTGGTTGACCGACGGATCGGACCAGCTCCAGTCGAAGCCCTCGAAGGTCGGCCGGTGGCGCGTGACCACCCACAGCGTGCCGTCGACGCGCCGGGTCGCGACCGGTTCGCCGTCGAACTCGATCGCATGGAGCCGCCGCGGCGCCGTCGGGTCGGCCGAGACGATCCACAGCACGGTGGCGGTGGCGACCGCGGCGCAGCACGGCCCGGTCGCGAAGGTGCCGACGGGAGGTATCGCAGCGGCACCGACGTCGCCGGCGCCACCACGGCGGGCCACCAGCACGAGGCGCGCGCGCGGGGCATCGACGAACAGGCCGTCGAAGCGCAGCGCGGGGTCGAGCGCGAGCTCGCCGGCGGCATCGAGCCGGGTGCCGCCCGCGGCGACGCGGTGAGCGCGCAGCCGCTGCGCGCCGTCGGCGAGCGGCGGGGTCAGCGCCCACGCGGTCCCGTCGTCGACCCGCACGACGTCGTCCTCGTCGACGCCGGCTTCCTGGACCACCGTCGTCGAGGCCATCGGGGTCGACGTGCCGGTCGCGGCCTGTAGCGTGCCCGCGGCGGCGCGGACCGCCGTGCCCGACAGCGCGAACGCGTCGGCGCCGGCGGCAGCGGTGCGGCCGGCCTTCAGCCGCGCGCGCCAGTCGGCGACCAGCGCCGCCTCGTCGGTGGGCACCAGCGCGGCGGCGAGCCCGGGATCCGGCGCGGCCGGGGAGGTCGGGTCCGCCGAGCCGCCGCCGCCACAGGCGACGACGAGCAGGCCGGCGAGGACCGCGGCGATCGGACCGCGTGCGCGGCGGTTCGGACGGGCGTGCATGGTTCGGCTCCGTGACCGGCCCCGACCGCGGCGGCGCCGAGCGGTCATTGGCCGGGAATTTTTCCCGACTGGGATGAGATCCCAGTCGTTGCGGAGCCGTCAAGCCCCGGGGTACCATCGGCGTGACCGTCGTCACGAACGCATGCCCGCGCCGCCTTCCCCGACCGCTCCGAGCACCACCGACCCTCGCCAGCAGGCGATGCTGCGGCTGCTCGAGCCGCTCGCTCGCCTCGCGCTCGCGCAGGGCCTGACGCTGCAGCCGATGGCCGAGCTGCTCAAGCTCGCGCTGGTCTCGGCCGCCCGCCGCGACGAGCCGGACGCATCGATGTCGCGACTCGCGGTGCGCACCGGCGTGCACCGCAAGGACCTGCGGCGGATCGCCGAGCGCCCGGTGCCGCGGCCCACCCGCGCCCCGGCACCGGAAGTGTTCGCGCGCTGGCTCGCCGACCCGGCCTACCTGACCGCGCGCGGCCGGCCGCGGGTGCTGACGCGGGTCGCGGCGCCGGGCGGCGGCCCGTCGTTCGAGGCGCTGTCGGCCTCGGTCACCACCGACGTCCACCCGCGCGCGGTGCTCGACGAGCTGCTGCGCCTGGGCCTCGTCGAGCTCGACGACCGCGACCGCGTACGGCTCGTCGCGGCGGCCTACGTGCCGGCCGGCGACCGCGCCGACATGCTGCGCATCCTCGCCGACAACGTCGGCGACCACCTCGACGCCGCGACCGCGAACCTGCGCGCCGGCGGCGAGCGTCACCTCGAGCAGGCGGTGTTCTCGGACGGGCTGTCGGCCGAGTCGGCCGAGGCCTTCAACCGCGCGACCCGCCGCGCCTGGGAGCGGATCCGTGAGGACCTCATGCCGGTGCTGCAGCACCTCTACGACGGCGACCGCAGGCGCGGCGCGTCGACCGGCCACCGCGTGCGGCTCGGCGTCTACGGCTACGTCGAGGCGGACCGGGATGGGTGACGCCGCCCTCGCCCGCGTCGCCGCGCGGCTCGTGGCGGCGTGCCTGGCCCTCGTGCTCGCCGCCTGCGGCCCGGGCACCGGCGGCACCGGCCTGCCGCCCGGCGACGGCACCCCCACCGCCTCGACCGGAACCGCGCCGTCGTCGACCGCGCCGTCGTCGACCGTGCCGTCGTCGACCGCGCCGGCGCTCGTCGCGCCGCTGCCCGATCGCGCCCCCGACCTCGCCGGCCCGATCGAGTCGGCCGACGCCGACGCACTGACGATCGCAGGCACCCGGCTGCCGCGCGCATCGGTCTCGCTGCGCGACGCTGCCGGCGCGCCGCTGGCCGACGACGCGGCGCAGGCCGGTCGCCCCGCCCGCGCCTGGCGCGCGGGCGAGGGCTGGCTGGTCGCGCTCGGGGGCTGAGGCGCGCGCCGCCGCACGCTCGGCCGCGTGCGCGCCGCACCGCGGACGGGACCGGCGTGCTAGAAGCGGAAGGTGGCGCCTACGGTCGGGCCGCCGAGCGTCAGCCGCCGGAACACCTCGCGCCGCTCGTCGCGGATCTCGAGGTGCCGCCACGCCACCAGCACCTCGCCCCAGGAGAAGCGGCGGCTCGCGCCGAAGAAGGCCTGCCAGGTGAGGTCGGACGAGCCCGCGCCGACGTCGACGTGCCACGGGAACGCCCAGTGCTCGTCGAGCTGCCAGCGGCCGCGCAAGCCGACGACGGCGTCGAGCGGCCGGCGCGTGACGCTCGTCGAGCCCGAACGCGCCAGCACCGGCGTGCCGTCGGGCAGCGCGACCGAGGCCGACAGGCTCCAGTCGAGGTCGGCGCCGAGGCGCGCCGCGCGCAGGCCGGCGACGCCGTCGATCCGGTAGCGCTCGGTCTCGACGAGCGAGTGCCCGCCCATCAGGGTCACGATCGAGGCGCGCAGCGTCGTCCGGGTGTCGGTCTGCGTGCCGAGGCTCGCTGCGGGCAGGCGGTCGCCACCGACCGAGACGCCGTTGATGCGGCTCGCCTCGCCGCTCGCCGACAGGCCGATGTAGTCGGCGAGGACCGACCACGGACCGCGGCGCGCCTCGCCGGCCAGCATCAGCGCGAAGTTCAGCCGCGTCAGGTAGTCGTTCGGGCCGATCTCGGTCTCGATCAGCCCGTCGAGCAGGCCGCCGCCGGTGCCGCCGCCCCCTCCCGTGCCGCCCCCACCGGTACCGCCGCCGCCTCCGACCGGAGGCACCGGCAGGTTCAGGTGGGCGTTCACCGTCGGCAGCCAGACGTACGGCGTCACGGAGAAGCGCCAGGGCTCGGGCGCGAGACCTCGCTGGACCGATGCGCTCGACACGGTCGACGCGTTCGTCGCATCGTCCGCCGGCCGCGGGCCGCCGGGCGTCTGCGCGAGCGCCGGGAACGCGCCGCCGAGCGCCAGCGCGGCGACCGCGATCAGCCGGGCACGCGGCGATGCGCGCCGGCGCCAGCGGGAGCGCTCGGCGGGCGCGGGACGGGCGGCTCGGGCGGCGGCGGACGGGAACGGCATCGGGGTCTCCTCGGCATCCGCGCGCGCGGTCCGTGCCGCGCGCGGGGCCGGCCGAGTATAGGCGCCGCCTCGCCCCGTTTCCGGCGCGCGCCGCTGCCCTCTCGGGCAGCGCCGCGCGTCAGGCCGGTACCGCCTGGCCGCCGGCGCCCGGATCCGCCTCCTCGCGCGCCTGCATCGCCCACAGCGCCGCATAGCGCCCGCCGCGCGCGAGCAGCTCGTCGTGGCGGCCGCGCTCGACGATGCGGCCGGCGTCCATCACCAGGATCTGGTCGGCGTCGACGATCGTCGAGAGCCGGTGCGCGATCACCAGCGTCGTGCGGTGCGCGGCCACCGCGCGCAGGGCCTCCTGGATCGCGGCCTCGTTGCGCGAGTCGAGCGCGGAGGTCGCCTCGTCGAGCACGAGCACCGGCGGGTTCTTCAGCAGCATCCGCGCGATCGCCACCCGCTGCTTCTCGCCACCCGAGAGCTTCAGCCCGCGCTCGCCCACGGGCGTCTCCCAGCCCTGCGGCAGCGACGCGATGAAGGCCGACAGCTGCGCCGCGCGCGCGGCCGCCTCGATCTGGTCGTCGGAGGCGCCCGGCCGGCCGTAGCCGACGTTGTAGCGCAGGCTGTCGTTGAAGAGCACGGTGTCCTGCGGGACGATGCCGATCGCGGCGCGCAGGCTCGACTGCGTGACCGCGCGCAGGTCGTGGCCGTCGAGCGTGATGCGCCCGCCGGTCACGTCGTAGAAGCGGAAGAGCAGCCGCGCGAGCGTCGACTTGCCGGCGCCGCTCGCGCCCACCACCGCGGTGGTCGTGCCCGCGGGCACGGTGAAGCTCAGGTCGTGCAGGATGACGCGCGACGGCTCGTACCCGAAGGCGACCTGCTCGAAGCGCAGCTCGGGCGCGCCCGCGAGCGCGAGCGGCGCGGCGCCCGGCGCGTCGTCGACCTCGCGGTGCGCATCCATCAGGCCGAACAGCCGCTCCATGTCGGCAAGGCTCTGCTTGATCTCGCGATACAGCACGCCCAGGAAGTTCAGCGGCATGTAGAGCTGGATCATGAACGCGTTGACCAGCACCAGGTCGCCGATCGTCATCCGGCCCTCGACCACGCCCACCGTCGCGCGCCAGACCATCAGCGTGACCGCCACCGCGATGATCGCCGCCTGCCCCACGTTGAGCACGGACAGCGAGGTCTGCGAGCGGACCGCCGCGCGCTCCCAGCGCTGCATGCTGTCGTCGTAGCGGCGCGCCTCGAAGTCCTCGTTGCCGAAGTACTTGACCGTCTCGTAGTTGAGCAGCGAGTCGATCGCGCGGACGTTGGCCTTGGAGTCGAGCTCGTTCATCGAGCGGCGGAACTCGGTCCGCCACTCGGTCACGCCCACCGTGTAGGCGATGTAGAGCGCGAGTGCTGCGCCGGTGATGCCCGCGAACCAGACGTCGTAGTGCAGCACCAGGTAGCCCAGCACCAGCGAGATCTCGACCAGCGTCGGCAGGATCGAATAGAGCGTGTACGAGACCAGGCTCGAGATGCCGCGCGTGCCGCGCTCGATGTCGCGCGTGAGGCCCCCGGTCTGCCGCTCGAGGTGGAAGCGCAGCGACAGCGCGTGCAGGTGGCGGAAGACCTGCAGCGCGATGGTCCGGACCGCGCGCTGCGTGACCTTGGCGAACACGAACTCGCGCAGCTCGGTGAAGACGGTGGACGCGAGCCGCAGCGCGCCATAGGCGACCAGCAGCCCGAGCGGGATCGCGAGCAGCGGCGCGGCCTGGCCGGCGGCGGGCGCGAGGCGGTCGACGATCTCCTTGAGCAGCACCGGTACGCCGACGGTCGCGCCCTTGGCCGCGACCAGGCAGACGATGGCGAGCGAGACACGCCAGCGGTAGGCCCACAGGTACGGGAGCAGGCTCGCGAGCGTCTGCCAGTCGGAGCGCTGGCGCGGTCGGGGCCCGGGGGCGGGCGAGGACGGTTCGGCGTGTCGGCGCATCGGGTCGGGGGCGTGGGGGGGGCACGGCGCATCGGGACGCCGGCGCGTCGCGCGGGGCCGGCCGGCTTGGCGGGTCGGGCGGTCCGGTGTAGCGTCGGGGGACTCCGGCCGGACCCACAGGGTACCGCACCGGCTCCGCCGACCTCCGCACCGAGCCCCGATGAGCAACGAGCCGATCGCCCCCGCCGGACACGACCTGACGCTGCGCGTCGTGCCCATGCCCGCCGACCTGAACGGCAACGGGGACGTCTTCGGCGGCTGGGTGATGGCCCAGGTCGACATCGCCGGCGGCATCGCCGCGGCGCGGCGCGCGCGCGGCCGCGTGGCCACGGTCGCGGTCAACGCGTTCCAGTTCAGGCAGCCGGTCTCGGTCGGCGACGTGCTCAGCTTCTTCACGCGGATCGAGACCGTGGGCCGCACGTCGATCACCGTCCACGTCGAGGTGATCGCCGCACGCAACCCGGCCGATCCCTTCGTGGTGAAGGTGACCGAGGCGACGCTGACCTACGTGGCGATCGACCGCGAGGGCCACAAGCGCGCGGTGGACGCAGCGGGCTGAACGCGGGCCGCGCCGCGGCGGCCGGCCGGCCAGGCGCGGCAGGCCCGGTCGGCCCGGCCGCGCCCGCCGGTCACTTCTTCGTCATCGCGGCGAGGAAGGCGTCGATCGCGCGGTCGTGCTCGGGCGTGTGGTGGGCGAGCGCCTGGAACGCCGCCGAGAGCTCGAGCAGCGAATCGAGCCGCATGTGCTGGCCCTCGCGCATCAGCCGCTTGGCCATCCGCAGCGCCGGGCCCGGGTTGGCCGCGATCCGCGCCGCGAGCGCGCGGGCCTCGTCGAGCAGCCGCTCGCCGGGCACCACCTTCGAGACCAGCCCGCAGGCGAGCGCATCCTGCGCGTCGATGGTGTCGCCGGTGAAGGCCATCTCGGCCGCCTTCGACATGCCCACCGCGCGCGGCAGCAGCCAGGCGCCGCCGTCGCCGGGGATGATGCCGAGCTTCACGAAGCTCTCGGCGAACTTCGCGCGCTCGGACGCGATCCGGATGTCGCACATGCAGGCGAGGTCGCAGCCCGCGCCGATCGCCGGGCCGTTGACCGCGGCGATGGTCGGCACGTCGAGCTGGTAGAGCGCGAGCGGGATCCGCTGGATGCCGGCGCGGTAGCCTTCGCGGATCGAGTAGGGCGAGCCGGCCGCGATGCCCGCCTTGTCCTTCATGTCCTTCACGTTGCCGCCGGCGCAGAACGCGCTGCCGGCGCCGGTCAGGATCACGCAGCGCACCTCGGGATCGCGGGCGATGCGCTCGCAGGCGTCGACGACCGCGTCCCACTGGGCCTGGGTCGACAGCGCGTTGCGCCGGTCGGGATCGTTGAGGGTGAGGGTGACGACGCCGCCGTCGCGGGTCTCGAGCACGAATTCGTCCATGCCCGATGCTCGCACGAACCGGCCCGGGCGGGGAACCGCCCGGATCGGTTCGCGGACCGCCAACCGAGGGAAACGGGCGAGACGGGGCAGGACCGGAGCTGCCCGAACCGCGGCGGCATCCCGGGCAACCCCCTGCCCGCCCGCGGGTCGGCGCTCGCCACGACGGCCGAGCTGGGCCATAGTGTCGCCCGACCCGGCCGATCCGTGCCGGATACCGGCGCACCTGCGGGGTGCCGACAGCGGAGACCCCGATCCATGCGCGCCGAAGCCGCGCCGCCCGACGCACCGACGCAGACCGGGCTCGCCTGTCCGAAAGCCCTGCGCCGCGCCGCCGTCCAGCGGCACGCACTCGCCTGCGACGCCACGGGGCTCGCGCAGGTCGCGACGACGCTCGTGCCGCTCGCGCTCGTCTGGATCGTCGTCGCCGGCTGGGGCGGGAGTCCCTGGGTCGCGCTCTTCGCGACCGTGGCGCTCGCCCTGCTGATGCTGCGCGTCTTCGTCCTGATGCACGACTGCGGGCACCACAGCCTGTTCGCGAGCAGGGCGCTCAACCGCGGGGTCGGCTTCGCGCTGGGCGTCATCGCCGGCATGCCCCAGTACGTCTGGTCGCGGCACCACGCCCACCACCATGCGACCAACGGCGACTGGTCGCGCTACGGCGGTCCGTTGGGGGTCATCACGATCGACGCGTACCTCGCCCTCGGCGAGCGCGGGCGTCGCCGCTACCGGCGCGCCCGGCACATCGCGAACGCGCCGCTCGCGGGGCTGCTGTACCTGGCGGTCAATCCGCGCGTGAACTGGCTGCGGGGCACGGCGCGGCTGGTCGCGCACCAGGTGCGCGGCCGGATCGCCGAGCCCGGGGTGCCGCTCGCCACGCTCCGCGCGCGCTTCCGGACGACGGCCTGGGGCTCGCCGAAGGAGTTCCGGCACATGACGTGGAACAACGTCGCGGTGCTCTCGACCTGGGCGGCGATGTCCTGGGCGATCGGGCCGGCCGCATTCCTGGAGATCCACCTCGCCGCGACCGCGCTCGCCGGCGGCGCCGCGATCGTGCTGTTCACCGTCCAGCACAACTTCGAGCACTCGTACGCGAGCGACACCGCCGGCTGGGATCCGGACGATGCGGTCGTGCACGGCACCAGCATGCTGGTGCTGCCGGCGTGGCTGAACTGGGTCACCGCCGACATCGCGTACCACCACGTGCACCACCTGTCGGCCGCCATCCCCAACCACCGCCTCGCACGCTGCCACGCGGAGTGCGCCGAGCTCTTCACCGAGGTGCGCCGGCTGAGGCTCCGCGAGGTCCCGGCGGCGCTGCGCTGCATTCTCTGGGACGTGCGCGCGCGACGGATCGTGTCGGTCGACGAGGCGATGGCGGGACGCGGACACGGGGCCTGAGGAGGGCCCGCGGCGGTCACCCGTGGCGGCCGAGCACGTGAGGCGCGAGCGCCTCGGCCCAGACGACGTACGCGCCCGGCCCGGGGTGGAAGCCGTCGCTCGCCACCTGCGAGGGGTCGGTCATCGGGGGCAGCGGCACGTGCGTCACGCGAGGCAGCGCGCCATCGGGACGCGACGCGCACCAGCGGCCGAGCGCCGCGTCGAGCGCGCGGGCGTGCAGGCCCATGACGGCCCGCAGCGGCTGCGGCAGGGCCGGGAAACGGTGCATCGGCGGCAGCCCCGACCACAGCACGCGCCGCACGCGGTGGCGCTCGCGAAGTCCCTCGGTGAGCCGCGAGACGTCCGCGAGCCAGCGCGAGGCCGGCCGCATCGCGGTCACGTCGTTGACGCCGAGCGCGACCACGGCGACGTCGAAGCGGCCGCCGGGCGCGGCCTCGAGCAGCGCGTGCGCCTCGCGGGTGGCGATGCCGCTGCGCGCGAGCAGCGTCCACTCGAGCGGACGTGCGATGTGCGGCGCGACGCGCTCGGCGAGACGTCCGGCGAGGGCCTCGGCCTGCACGGCCGCGCCGACGCCGGCCGCCGACGAGTCGCCGACGATCAGCAGCCGCAGCGGCCTGCCCGGGCGGTCGGCGCCGAGCGTCGCGCCGCGCGGCCCCTCGGCCTCGGGCAGCTTCGGCGTGTCCCGCCGTACCCGCCGGCCCTGCCAGACCAGCACGGGAGCGAGCGGCAGGGCCGCGGCGAGGCCGAGGGCGGTCTTCACGTCGTCCGGCCGCGCGCGGTCGTCAGGAAAAGCGCGAGAAGTCCGGCCGGCGCTTCTCGAAGAACGCGGTGAAGGCCTCGCGCGCCTCGGGGGCGCGCAGCATCCGGCCGAAGACCTCGCCCTCGTCGGCCATCCGCCTCGCGATCGCGTCGGCGTAGCCGGCCTTCATCAGCCGCTTGGTCTCGCGCAGCGACGCGGGCGGCAGCATCGCGAGCTTCGCCGCCTGGACCCGCGCGAAGCCGATCGCCTCGGCGGCCGGCAGCACGCGATTGACGATGCCCATCGCCTGCGCCTCGTCGGCGCCGAACGCCTCGCCGAGCAGCAGCTTCTCGGCCGCGCGCTGCCAGCCGGCGATCGCCGGCAGCAGCAGGCTCGAGGCCGCCTCCGGGCACAGGCCGAGCTGCGCGAACGGCACCGAGAAGCGCGCGTTGTCGCCGGCGTAGACGAGGTCGCAGTGCAGCAGCATCGTCGTGCCCACCCCGACCACGGCACCGCAGGGCGCGGCCACGACCGGCTTCGGGAACGCGGCGAGCGCGTGCAGGAAGCGGAAGACCGGCGATTCGCCGCCCGACGGCGGGTTCGCGAGGAAGTCCTGCAGGTCGTTGCCGGCGGTGAAGCAGTCGGGGCTGCCGGCCAGCAGCACGACGCGCGCGGCCGGGTCGGCGGCCGCGGCGACGAGGCCGTCGGCCATCGCCGCGTACATCGCCGCGGTGATCGCGTTCTTCTTGTCGGGCCGGGCGAACGCGATCGTCGCGATGCCGTCGGCGGTGCCGATCTCGATGCTCATGGGGTCTCCGGTGTCCGGTGTGGATCGCGGCCGAGGCTCACTTCGGCCACAGGATCATCTGCGTGCAGCGGAACAGCGCGATCGTGCGACCGGTCTCGACGTGCGAGACCGTCGCATCCCAGACGTGCGTGGTCCGCCCCAGATGCACGGCGCGGACCTCGGCGACGATCGCGCCTTCCTTCGCCGTGCCGAGGTGGTTGGTCTTCAGCTCGATCGTGGTGAAGCCCGAGGCGCCCTCGGGCAGGTGGGCCACAGACCCGTAGCCCGCGCCGGTGTCGGCGAGCGTCACCACCGTGCCCGCGTGCAGGAAGCCGTTCGGCGCGTAGTGCTTCGGCTCGATCGCGAGCCGCGCACGCAGCAGCCCCTGCCCCACCTCGAGGATCTCCACGCCGAGCAGCCCCGGCAGGTGGCCGGGGCTGCGGGCGTTGAACCACGCGGCGTCGTGGAGCGGGCGGTAGACGCTCATCGGTCGGGTCGCCTCAGCAGCGCTCGAGGATGCCGGCCGCCCCCATGCCGGTGCCCACGCACATCGTCACCATCCCGTACTTCAGGTTGCGACGGCGCAGCGCGTGCACGACGGTGGCCGAGCGGATCGCGCCGGTGGCGCCCAGCGGGTGGCCGAGCGCGATCGCGCCGCCCATCGGGTTGACCCTGGCCGGGTCGAGCCCGAGGTCGCGGATCACCGCCAGCGCCTGCGCGGCGAAGGCCTCGTTGAGCTCGATCCAGCCGAGATCGTCCTGCGAGAGGCCGGCCGACTTCAGCGCCGCGGGAATCGCCTCCTTCGGCCCGATGCCCATGATCTCGGGCGGCACGCCGCGGACCGAGAACGACACGAAGCGCGCGAGCGGCTTCAGGTCGAACTGCCTGAGGATCCGCTCGGACACCACGATCAGCGCGCCCGCGCCGTCCGAGGTCTGCGAGCTGTTGCCGGCGGTGACGCTGCCCTTGGCGGCGAACACCGGGCGCAGCCTGCCCAGGCCCTCGAGCGAGGTATCCGGCCGCGGGCCTTCGTCGAGGCTCACCGTGCGGGTCTTCGTGGCGACCTGGCCGCCCGCGAGGTCCGGGAAGCGCTCGATCACCTCCACCGGACAGATCTCGTCGGCGAACTCGCCGGCCGCCTGCGCGGCGAGCGCGCGACGGTGCGACTCCAGCGAGAACGCGTCCTGGTCGGCGCGCGAGACCTTCCACTGCGCGGCGACCTTCTCCGCGGTCAGGCCCATGCCGTAGGCGATGCCGACGTTCTCGTCCTTCTCGAAGGCCTTCGGGTTGAACGAGGGCTTCGAGCCGCTCATCGGGATCATGCTCATCGACTCGGCGCCGGCCGCGATCATCACCTCGGCCTCGCCGACGCGGATCCGGTCGGCCGCCATCGCGAGCGCGGTCAGGCCCGACGCGCAGAAGCGGTTGACCGTCACGCCGCCCACCGTGTTCGGCAGGCCGGCGAGCAGCACGCCGAGCCGCGCCATGTTCGCGCCCTGCTCGCCCTCGGGGAACGAGCAGCCGACGATCGCGTCCTCGATGGTCTTCGGGTCGAGCGACGGCACCTGCGCGAGCGACGCCTGGATGGCGCGCACCAGCAGGTCGTCGGGTCGGACGTTGCGGAACGCGCCCTTCGGGGCCTTGCCGATCGGCGTGCGCGAGGCGGCGACGATGTAGGCGTCCTGGACTTGCTTGCTCATCTTCGTGCTCCTTCGTCGCTCAGTTCCGGACCGGCTTGCCGGTCTGGACCATCGACATCAGCCGTTCCTGGGTCTTGGGGTGCGACAGCAGCGCGGTGAAACCCTTGCGCTCCAGCGACATCACCCATGCCTCGTCGACCATCGAGCCCGCGTCGACGTCGCCGCCGCAGATGCACTCGGCGATCATGCGCGCGCAGTGGTCGTCGTGCGCGCTGATGAAGCCGCCGTCGCGCATGTTGACCAGCTGCGCGGTGATCGTCGCCAGCCCGGCCCGGCCCATCACGCGGAAGGCCGCGCGGCGCGGCGGACGCCAGCCGGCGTCGTGCATCGCCTTCGCCTCGCGGACCGCCTGGTAGAGCAGCTCGTTGCCGTTGAAGACGATCCGGTCGGTCTCCTTCAGGTAGCCCATCTGCTGCGCCTCGATCGCCGACTTCGAGACCTGCGCGGTGGCGGCGGCCGTGAAGTACTTCGTGAGGAAGTGCAGCAGGTAGGCATCCGGCGCGGACTTCGCCTCCTCGGCCGCCGAGCGCGCGCCGTGGGTCAGGCCGCCGCCCGCGGGCAGCAGGCCCAGGCCGATCTCCGGCAGGCCCATGTAGCTCTCGAGCGCGACCACGCGCCTCGAGCAGTAGAGCGCCAGTTCGAGGCCACCGCCCAGCGCCACGCCCGAGATCGCGGCGATCGTCGGCACCTGCGCGTAGCGCAGCCGCAGCATCGCGTCCTGCAGGCCCCGGACCAGCTCGGCGATCGCCTTCGGGCCGCCCTGCATGAAGGCCGGCACCATCGCCTGCACGTCGGCGCCGTACGAGAACGGCTCGTCGGGCGACCAGACCACCAGGCCCTTGTAGCGCTGCTCGGCGAGCTCCAGGCCCTTGAGCAGCCCCTCGATCACGCCCGGGCCGATCGCGTGGACCTTGGTCTTGATCGACATGACCAGCACGTCGTCCACCCCGCGGCCCTCGAGCGTCCACAGCCGAACCGAGTCGTCCTCGTGGACCGTATGGCCGGCGACCTTCGCATCGGGCGCGTTCGCGCCCCTGACCGACTGGCGGAACAGCTGCTTCGCGTAGACCGGCAGCTCGCGCGGACCGACGAAGGCGCGTGCGGCGGGCGACCACGAGCCCTCGGGCTGGTGCGGGCCGCCGAGCTCGGCGACCGGGCCGCCCAGCACCCAGCCGGGCAGCGGCACGTCGGCGAGCGTGGCGCCGGCCGCCACGTCCTCGGCGATCCACTGCGCGACCTGCGTCCAGCCCGCGGCCTGCCAGGCCTCGAACGGGCCCTCCTTCATGCCGAAGCCCCAGCGCATCGCATGGTCCACGTCGCGCGCGTTGTCGGCGATGGTCTCGAGGTTGACCGCCGCGTAGTGCCAGGAGTCCCGCAGGATCGACCACAGGAACTGCGCCTGCGGGTTCTTCGACTCGCGCAGCAGCTTCACGCGCTCGGCCGGATCCTTCTTCTTCAGGATCCGCGCGACCGTCTCGTCGGCCTTCGCGCCGGCCGGCACGTAGTCGCCCTTGGCCGGGTCGATCCGCTGGATCTCCTTGCCCACCTTGCGGTAGAAGCCCGCCCCCGCCTTCTGGCCGAGCGCGCCCTTCTCCACCAGCGCCTTCAGCACCGGCGGCGTCGCGTAGACCGCGTCGAAGGCGTCGCCCTTCAGCGTCGACTGCAGCGTGCCGATCACGTGCGCGAGCGTGTCCAGGCCCACCACGTCCGCGGTGCGGAAGGTGCCCGACTTCGCGCGGCCGAGCTTCTCGCCGGTCAGGTCGTCGACCACGTCGACCGACAGCCCGAACTTCGCGGCCTCGGCGATCGTGGCGAGCATCCCGTAGGTGCCGACCCGGTTCGCGATGAAGTTCGGCGTGTCGTTCGCGCGGACCACGCCCTTGCCGAGCGTGGAGGTGAGGAAGGTCTCCAGGTCGTCGAGGATCGCCGGGTCGGTCGCCGGCGTGGCGATCAGCTCGACCAGGTGCATGTAGCGCGGCGGGTTGAAGAAGTGCACGCCGCAGAAGCGCTTCTTGAGCGCCTCGTCGAAGCCTTCGGCCAGGCCCGCGATCGACAGGCCCGAGGTGTTCGACGCAAAGACCGCGTGCGGCGCGAGCGCGGGCGCCACCTTCCGGTACAGGTCGTGTTTCCAGTCCATCCGCTCGGCGATCGCCTCGATCACCAGGTCGCACTGGCCGAGCTTCGCGAGGTCGTCCTCGTAGTTGGCGGGGACGATGAAGGCGGCGAGGTCCGGGTGGCCGAGCGGCGCGGGGCTCAGCTTCTTCAGGCCCTCGATGGCCTTGCGGGCGACGGCGCTCTTGTCCCCGTCCTTCGCGGGCAGGTCGTAGAGCAGCACGTCGACCTTCGCGTTGACCAGGTGCGCGGCGATCTGCGCACCCATCACGCCGGCGCCGAGGACGGCGACCTTGCGGACGATGAATGTCATGGTGACTCCGTGGTGTTCGGGGTGGGGAGCGGCGACCGCGGGGTCACTGCTCGCGGATCCAGGTCTGCGTGCGGCCCATCATCGGCACGCCGATGTAGCCGCGCAGGTCGAGCTTGCGGCCGGCGTCGACGAGCCTGGCCTTCGCCTTGTAGACCTTGCCGTTGTTCGGATCGAGGATCTCGCCCCCGGTCCATTCCTCGCCGTCCTTCTTCAGGCCGACGAGGATCGTCATGCCCTGCACCGGCTTGCCCTTGCGGTCGTCGGTGCAGGCCTCGCAGACCGCGGTCGCCTTGTCCGCGGCGAAGATCCGCTCGATGCGGCCGATCAGCTGGCCGCCCTGCTCGACGATCCGCACCAGCGCCTTGGCCTGCTTCGTCTCGTCGTCGATCGTCTTCCACAGGCCGACCGGCGTGTCGGCCGACTGGGCGTGAGCGGCCGGGCCGATCAGCAGGCCGGCCAGGGTGGCGCCGAAGGCGGCGCTGCGCAGGATCGTTCGCATGGTCGCGTCTCCGTGTCGTGGATGTCCGGTCGGCCGTCAGAACAGCTCGGGCTCGAGGTCCATCAGCGTCTTCGCGCCGGCGCGCGCGCTGCGCATCGCCGCGGCCGTCTCCGGCTGCAGCTTCGCGAAGTAGAAGCGCGCGGTGGCGAGCTTCGCCCTGTAGAACGGGTCCACCGCGTCGCCGTCGGCCTGGACCCGGTCCATCGCGACCTTCGCCATCCTCGCCCAGAAGTACGACATGACGAGGTGGCCGGCCACCCGCAGGTAGTCGACCGCGGCCGCGCCGACCTCGTCGGCGTTGCCCATGCCCTTCATGCCGAGCTCCATCGAGAACTTCGTGAACTTGTCGCCCAGCTCGGCGAGCGGGTTCACGAACTCGGCGAGGTCCTCGTCCGTGCCGTGCGCCTCGACGAAGTCGGTGATCAGCGTCCCGAAGGCGCGCAGCTTGGCGCCGCCGTCGCCCAGCACCTTGCGGCCGAGCAGGTCGAGCGACTGGATGGTGTTCGTGCCCTCGTAGATCAGGTTGATCCGCGCGTCGCGCACGTACTGCTCCATGCCCCATTCTCGGATGTAGCCGTGGCCGCCGTAGACCTGCAGCGCGAGGTTCGTCGTCAGGAACGCGTTGTCGGTGATGAAGGCCTTGACGATCGGGGTGAGCAGCGACAGCAGGTCGTGGGCGGCGCGGCGCTCGTCCGCGTCGGGGTGCGAATGGGCGACGTCCGCCTGCATCGCGAGCCACAGCGCGAAGCAGCGCGCGCCCTCGGTGTAGGCCTTCTGCGTGAGCAGCATCCGCCGCACGTCCGGATGGACGATGATCGGGTCGGCCGCCTTGTCCGGCGCCTTCGGGCCGGTGAGCGAGCGCGACTGCAGCCGGTCCTTCGCGTAGGCGAGCGAGTTCTGGTAGGCCACTTCCATCAGGCCCAGCGACTGCATGCCGACCCCGATCCGCGCGGCGTTCATCATCACGAACATCGCGTTCAGGCCCTTGTTGGGCTCGCCCACCAGCCAGCCGGTCGCGCCCACGAGGTTCATCTCGCAGGTGGCGTTGCCGTGGATGCCCATCTTCTCCTCGATGCGGCCGCACCGGATGCCGTTGCGCGCGCCGAGCGAGCCGTCCGCGTTCGGGACGAACTTCGGCACGATGAAGAGCGAGATGCCCTTGGTGCCCTGCGGCGCGTCGGGCAGCCGGGCCAGCACCAGGTGGACGATGTTGTCCGCCATGTCGTGCTCGCCGGACGAGATGAAGATCTTCGTGCCGGTGATCGCGTGGCTGCCGTCCGGGTTCGGCTCGGCCTTCGTGCGCAGCATGCCGAGGTCCGTGCCGCAGTGCGGCTCGGTCAGGCACATCGTGCCCGTCCACTCGCCCGAGACCAGGCGCGGCAGGTAGAGCGCCTTCTGCGCGTCGGTGCCGTGCTCCTTCAGGCAGTCGTAGGCGCCGTGCGTGAGGCCCGGGTACATCGTCCAGGCCTGGTTGGCGGAGTTCATCATCTCCTGGAAGGCCATGCCGATCGTCGCGGGCAGGCCCTGGCCGCCGAAGGCCGGGTCGGCGGTCAGCGTCGGCCAGCCGGCCTCCTTGAACGCCTGCCAGGCCTCCCTGAAACCCTTGGGCGTCCTCACCACGCCGTCGCCGACGTAGGTGCAGCCTTCCTCGTCGCCCGAGCGGTTGATCGGGAACAGCACCTCGGCGCAGAACTTGCCGCCTTCCTCGAGCACCTGGTCCGTGAGCTCGCGGGTGAGGTCGGCGTGCGGCGGCAGCGCGCGCAGCACGTCGATCGCGCCGTGGACCTCGTGCAGGACGAACTGCATGTCGCGCAGGGGGGGCGTGTACTGGGGCATGGCGGGTACTCCTGGGGAAGACGGGTTCAGTGGGAACGGGCCGCCTGCGCGCGCGGGGCGCGGCGAGCCGGGGTGGGGGCGGCGCGATAGGACTCGATCAGCCGCTCGAACGCGCGCCGCGCGCGGGCGGGCGCGTCGGGGCTGTCCATCAGCCGCGCGTCGTGGTGCAGGACGAGGATCACGCCGTAGAGGTCGAAGACCAGCTCGCCCGGGTCGGTGTCGGCGCGCAGCTCGCCGGTGTCGACGGCCTGGCGGATCGATCGGACCAGCTCGCGCTGCCAGGACCTCACCATCGCGACCAGCGTGTCGCGGACCGAGCCGGGCCGATCGTCGTACTCGGTGGCGCCCGAGATCCAGATGCAGGCGCTCGCCGCCTCGACCGCGGTGCGGTCCAGCCAGTGGCCGAAGATCGCGCGCAGCCGCTCCAGGCCGCGCGGCGCCTCGAGGCCGGGCCGCAGCACGTCCTCGACGAACCGCTGCTCGTAGGCCTTGAGCACCGCGATCTGCAGCTCCTCGCGCGAGCCGAAGTGCGCGAAGACGCCGCTCTTCGACATGCCCATCCGCTCGGCGAGCGCGCCGATCGTCAGCCCTTCCAGGCCGTCGCGCGCCGCCAGCTCGCAGGCGGCGGCGAGGATCGCGGAGCGGGTCTGTTCACCTTTGCGCATGGGGACTCGGGGAGCGACGGGGCGGGCCGCAATAAAACGAACGGTCGTGCTATTGCGAACGACCGTACTATTTCCGGGCGTGGCCGGATTGTCAATCGGCGCCGGACCGGACCTGCGGGGATTGGGGGCGACGCTCTATTGGTGCAGCGCAGCAGGAGGCGGATTCACGGCGGCCCGAGACGCTCACCTCGACGACGCGTCCGGGTCCGGCGCCCCCTCCGGCACCACCTCCCCGGCGATGACCCGCCTCAGCCAGGCGTCGCGATCCCGCGCCTTCAGGTAGTGCCGCCAGGCATCCACGCCGAACCGGTTCGGGGCGACGACGTGGTTGAGATCGCTGATCTGCCCGACCGTCGCGAACCCCGAGCCGGGGAACCGGTCGAGAATCGCGGCCCGCAGCGGCGGGTCCATCGTCGCGAACAGCGTCACGTAGGCGACGTACTCGTGCGCCGCGGCGGGCAGCCGCCGCGGTGCCGCATGCCCCCCCGCGACGGCATGGGCGACCTCGTGCGAGGCCACCGCCCGGTACAGCTCGCGCGACGGCGGCATCCCGAACCAGCCGCCGGCCGCACGGAACGCATCGAAGTCGACGAGGAGGATGCGCCGGGTCTCGGGGACGTAGCAGCCGAACGCGCGCCCGGCCAGGTCGCCGGGCAGCTCGGGAACGATCTCGATCGTCGTCTCCGACGGACCGTCGAGCCCGGCACGGGCGAGGAAGTCGAGCGCACGGCCGGCGCCTTCGCAGGCGGTCTCGGCGTCCTGCGCCGACGATGCATGCACGGTCACCCGGGGCAGCCGTGCGCACGCCCGCGCCATGGCCTCGCCCTGCGTCGGCGCCGGGCGCCGCATCGTCGCGTCGTCGGCGGCGCATGCCACGCCGATGCCGCAGGCCGGTCCCGCCGACGCGAGCACGAGCGCGATCGCGATCGCCAGGGGTGGCCTCCGTCCCATGGGGCGACAGCGTACGCCTTCGCCGCACGCGCTCCGGCCGCGACGCCGGCGACGAGGCGACGAGGCGACGCGGACACATCGGTGCCGGCCACGCAGGGGGCAGCGCCAGGCCGCCCTAGCGCGTCAGCGCGGCAGGTTCCCGTGGCGGGGCGCTGCCGCTCAGGCCCTCAGGAACCGCCGCGAGTAGCGAGAACTCAGGCGCTCGAGCTCGACCAGCACCGGCACGTCGACGCAGCCGAACTCGCGGTCCACGTGCGGCTCGCCGAGCAGCATCGCGCCCGCACGCAGGTAGCCCTTCAGCAGGGGAGGGACGACCAGCTCGCAGTCGTGCGCGAGCGCGTCGACCGCGAGCGGCCGCTTCGGGAACACGCGCAACGGTTCCGGCGCGGCGTGATCCGCCCACAGGCGTCGCCACAGGCTCGCCGCGAAGCGCCCGCCGTCGGCATCGGGCACGCTCGCGCAGCCGATCAGGTAGCGGTGGCCCCGATCGGCCAGCAGCTCGCCCAGCCCTGTCCACAGCAGCAGGATCGCGCCGCCGGTCCGGTACTCGCGCCGGACGCAGGAGCGCCCCAGCTCGACGAGCTGCGGTCGCATCCGGTGCAGCCGGTCGATCGAGAACTCCGACTCGATGTACAGCGAGCCCGCGCGTCGCGCCGGCTCGGGCAACAGGACACGGTAGGTGCCGACGATCCCGCCGGTCGACTCGTCCTCGACGATCAGGTGCTCGCAGAACGGATCGAACCGGTCCGCGTCCACGCCCGGCCGCGGCGTGGCGATCCGCGCACCCAGCTCCTCGACGAACACCTGCCAGCGCAGCCGCTGCGCGGCCTCGATCTCGTCGGGCCCTGCGGCCAGCCGCACCACCAGTCGCCCGCCCCGCGCCAGCTCGCGCGAACGGCTCCGTTGCTCGAAGACTGCCGACATCGACCTGCCCTCCGTCGAACGTGACGGCGCGAGCTTCGACGCATCGCGTTGCGGCGCGATGACCCGGCGATGACCCGGCGATGACAGGCGCATGGCGCCGCCCGAGTCGGGGGTGCCGACCTCGCGGGCGCCGACCCGTCCGCCGACGCGGAATTCGACTCGCACGGCTCAGGCTCACGTTGCGCGGCCCGGCACGACCTCGCTACGCTGCGGGCCTTCCCACACACCGGAGACGGTCCGCCATGTTCTCGCACGTGATGATCGGCACGAACGACCTCGACCGCGCCAAGCGCTTCTACGACGCGGTGCTCGGTACCCTCGGCATCCCCGCCGGCAACGTCGATCGCCACCGCGTCTTCTGGCGCACGCCGACCGGCGTCTTCTCGGTCTCGATCCCCATCGACGGCAAGCCCGCGACCGTCGGCAACGGCGGCACGATCGGCTTCGCAGCCCAGAACGCCGAGCAGGCGCAGGCCTGGCACGCGGCCGGCCTCGCGAACGGCGGCACGAGCTGCGAGGACCCCCCGGGCGTGCGCGAGGGCGCGGCCGGCAAGCTCTTCCTGGCCTACCTGCGCGATCCGGACGGCAACAAGATCTGCGCGCTGCACCGGATGCCCAAGGGCGCCTGAGCGCGAGGCACGGCGTGCGCTAGGGGCGCGGCGCGGCTGCGGTCGGCCGCCTCCCGATGCGGTAGACGTTCGCCGAGAACAGCCATCGCAGCACCGCCGCCCGCAACCGCGATCGCGAGGGCTCGACGCGCGACAGGAACGGGAAGTCCTCGGTGATCCTCGGGTTGTGGTCGTTGACGAGGATCAGGAACAGGTCCCGCGGACTGTCCAGGTAGGAGCGATGGGCGTTGCGCAGGCAGGCCGCCAGCACGGGGTCCGGATAGGGCGGCGAGAAGAAGTGCAGGACGCAGGGGCCGTCGGGGAGCGGTGCCGAGGTCGCGTCGGTGACCTCGATCCGGGCGGGCGTGGCATGGCCCGACGCCCGACGGAAACGCTCGAGGTTGTCACGGCCGACCGCGACGAGTTCCTCGCCGATGTCCCAGCCGATGACCTGCCCGAAGCCCGCCTCGGCGGCCAGCATGACCACCCGGCCGGGCCCGCAGCCCAGATCGACCAGGGTCAGGGCGGCGGGTGCGACCGGAAGCAGGCCGAAGGTGTGGCGGACGATCGCCGGCGAGGATCCGACGTAGTTCGTGCCCCGCGTCACGTCGGTCGGGGTCGTCAGGTCGTCGAGATGGACGAGCTGGCAGGTCTGCACCCCGTGACGCGCATCGAAACGGCGCCCCCCGTACTGGCAGAGCCGGTATTAGACCGACGCCTTCATCAGCGTCACGGTCCTCGCGAGTCCGTACTCGCGCACGCATCGCACGAACAGCCTGGCATCGGATCCGATGCGGAACAGGCGGTCGGCCTTGGGCATGTTGGCACTCATCACCACGGTCCGGGTCGGGGTCGAAGCAAGGCGTCGGCAGGCCAGCGTAGTGCAGCCGTCCCGGCAGCGATGTGCGGTACGTCACGCCGGCCCGGCCGGCCGTGCCCTCGCCTGCGCGTCGACCTCCGGCTCAGGGCGCCTTGCGCATCGCCTCCGACAGCGCGACCCGCTCGCGCTCGCGCAGCGCCTCGACCGCACCGTCGCGGTCGCGCCGCTCGCGGTTCTGGCTGAGCTTCACCTTGCCCACCAGCCGCCCGATCTCGACCTCGATGCCGACGATCGCGCGCAGCATCCCGTCGATGTAGTCGGCCGGCGAATCGCCCATCTTCCAGGGCTTCGCCTCGGCGGCCTCGTGCTCGCGCGTGAGCCGCGCGACCACGCCGCGGACGAAACGCTCGTCGTCGCGGATCGTGATGCGGCCGTGCGCGTGGACCACCTCGTAGTTCCAGGTCGGCACGAGGCGATGGGTCTCGAACTTCGACGGATACCAGCTCGGCGAGATGTAGCCCTCGGCGCCGCGGAAGATCACCAGCACCTCGTCGCCGTTCGCCACCTGCTGCCAGACCGGATTCGCGCGCGCGACATGTGCGGTCAGCGTGCCCTGCGGGCCGCGGGCCGCATCGAGCTCGAACGGCAGGTGGTTCGCGTCGAGGCCCGCCGCGCCCCCGGTGACGAGGACGCCGAGCGGATACGCGCCGATGATCCGGTGGAGCTCGGGGATGCGGGTCTCTTCGAAGTGGGCGGGGACGTACATGTCGCGGGGTCGGCGGGTCGTGGTGTCGGACCCGCAGCGTACCGCGTCGCAGGGCCGCCGACCCGCGGCTCAGCCCGCCTGCGGCAGGCCCACCACGCCGTCGGCGACCAGCGTGTCCACCTGCACCCCGTCGTAGCCCAGCTCGTCGAGCAGGCGGCGCGTGTGCTCGCCGATCGCGGGCGGCGGCCGGCGCAGCGGCGGCCGCTCGCCGTCGATCGCGATCGGCAGCAGCGCGGTGCGCGTCGCGACCGGCCGCCCCGCCCCGCTCGCATCGGCCGGCAGCACCACCGGCGCGAGGCCACCGGTGGCCAGGAGGTGCGGATCGTCGAACAGGTCCTGCGGCCGCGTGATCGGCGCGTACGGCAGGCCGGCCGAGTCGAAGCGCGCGGCGAGCTCGGCCGCGCCGAACGCGGCGAAGCGCTCGCGCAGGATCGGCATCATCCAGTCGCGGGCGCGGACCCGGTCGTTGTTGGACGCGAGCCGCGCATCGGCCTTCAGGTCGGCGAACCCGAAGGCTTCGCACAGCTGCGCCCACTGCGTGTCGCTGACCGCCGCGAGGAACACCTGTTCGCCGTCCTTCACGGTGAACACGTCGTAGACCGCCCAGGCGCTGATCCGCGCGGGCATCGGCGACGGCGGCCGGCCGGTGACCGCGTACTGCATCATGTGCTGGGCGACCAGCAGCACGCCGTTCTCGAAGAGGCCGCTCTGCACCTCGGCGCCGCGGCCGGTGCGCGCGCGCTTCGCGAGCGCGGCGAGCACGCCGATCGCGCCGAACATCCCGCCCATGATGTCGTTGACGCTGGTGCCGGCGCGCAGCGGGCGTCCCTCGGGGCCGGTCATGTACGCGAGCCCGCCCATCATCTGCACGACCTCGTCGAGCGCGGTCCGGTGCTCGTACGGGCCGGGCAGGAAGCCCTTGTGCGAGACGCGGATCAGCCGCGGGTTCAGCGTCGCGAGCGCATCGGCGCCGAAGCCCAGCGCGTCGACGGTGCCGGCCTTGAAGTTCTCGCTGAACACGTCGGCGCGCGCGAGCAGCCTCAGCACCAGCTCGCGGCCGCGCGGCGAGGTGGCGTCGACCGCGAGGCCGAGCTTGTTGCGGTTGAAGGTCCCGAAGAAGCCGGCACCCGAACCGAGCAGGCGGCGCGTCGCGTCGCCGGCGAGCGGCTCGACCTTGACGACCTCGGCGCCGAGGTCGGCGAGGATCATGCCGCAGGTCGGGCCCATGACCATGTGGGTCATCTCGACGACCCGCAGGCCGGCGAGCGGCAGGCCGTCGCGCGGACCGGCTTCGCTGATGAGGGCGGCGTCCTCGGACATGGCTGGGCTCCGGGAGGGATGGCGACGGGCGACGGGCGGCGGGACGCGCCGAGGGTAGGCGTCGACGGTGCGGGCGTCAAAGCGGGAGCACGAGGCCGCGCGCGCCGGTGGGCACGGGCCTTCGCGGGCGGATTCGGGCCGCCGGTGACGCCCCGCCTCGCGGCGCCCGCCGTTCCGTCCACGGCCGCGCCGCTCGCGCCCGCCCCGCCGCGCGTGCTACAAGCGCGGCTGCACTGCGGTCGCGCGGCCTCGCGCGAGCCGACGCCGAGGAGCCCCGATTGAACACCCGCATCGTGCTCGCCCGCCGCCCGGTCGGCTGGGTCGACGAATCCTGCTTCCGCATCGAACCCTGCGCCGAGCCGGTCTGCGGCGACGGCGACGTCGTCGTCGAGGCCGTCTGGTGGTCGCTCGACCCCTACCTGCGCGGCCGGATGAACGAGGGTCCGTCGTATGCGCCCGGCTTCGCGCTCGACGCGCCGATCGTCTCGCGCGTGGTGGGCCGGGTGCTCGCGTCGCGCCGTCCCGGCTTCGCGCAGGGCGACTGGGTCTGGGGCTTCCTCGACTGGGCGCTGCGGGTGCGTGCGCCCCGCGGCGAGGGCCTGCACCGGATCGACCCGTCGCTCGGCCGACCGAGCCTCGCGATCTCCGCGCTCGGCATGCCCGGCCTCACCGCCTGGGTCGGCGCGATCGAGCTCGGCGAGCCCGCCCCCGGCGACACGGTGTTCGTCTCGTCGGCGGCCGGCGCGGTCGGCCAGCTCGCCGGCCAGTTCGCGAAGCGCGCCGGCGCGCGCGTGGTGGGCTCGGCGCGCGGCGCGGCGAAGCTGGCCCACGTGCGCGAGCGCTGCGGCTTCGATGCGGCCTTCGACTACTCGGCGCGCGACCTCGACGAGGCGCTGCGCGAGACCTGCCCGCGCGGCCTCGACGTCTATTTCGACAACGTCGGCGGCACGACGCTCGAGGCCGCGCTGCGGCACGCGAACGTCGGCGCGCGCTTCCCCGTCTGCGGGATGATCTCGGCCTACAACGCGACCGAGGACCTCGGCATCCGCGGGCTGCAGCGGCTGCTCACGCAGCGGATCCGGATGACCGGGTTCATCGTCTACGACCACGTCCACAAGCTCGCCGACTACCAGCGGCGGGTGGCGCCGTGGATCGCGAGCGGCGAACTGGTCTTCCACGAGGACGTGGTCCGCGGCCACGAGCGCGCGCCGGCCGCGTTCGTCGGCATGCTGAAGGGCGAGGCGATCGGCAAGCGCCTGGTTCAGGTGGCCGATGCGTGAGCGCGGGGCGGCGACCCCGTCGCCGGCGCGGCGCGCGGGCGACGGCGCCCTGGTCGCCCGAACGGCCGCCCGCACGGTCGCCCGCACGGTCGCCGCCTGCGCGATCGCCGCGGCGACCGCGCTCGCGCCGCGCATCGCGACCGCGGTCGAGACCACCCTCAACGAGGCCTGGCCCGAACTCGACGTCTACCTGGGGCTCGACCCGCACTGGCGGCTGTTCCTGATGGGCTCGATCACTCGCGCGGCCGAGACCGGACAGTCGAAGGAGACCGCGCTCGGCGTCCATCTCGACTACCTGCCGACCGAGCTGCCGGCCCCGCTCGCGTCCCTGTGGCCGGGCGTCGAGCGGTACTGGGGACTCTGGTACCGGGTCGGCCTTCAGCATCACGACACGCCGGGCCGCCGCGGACCGGGCGAGGACCGCGTGGTGCTCGAGGCGAGCGCCCGCTCCAAGCCGCTGTGGCAGGCGCTCGTGATCGCGAACCGCAACCGGATCGACCTGCGGTTCGCCGGCGACGAGGCGTCGTGGCGCTACCGGAACCGGACCCGGCTGGAACGGACCTGGGCGGTATCGTCGCTCGCCGCGGATCCGTCCGATCCGCTGCGCCGCTGGCTGCCCTCGCTGACCGCCGTCACGCCCTACGCGTCGGCCGAGTTCTTCTGGGACAGCCGCTACGGCGCCTGGTCGCGCCGCTACCTGCAGGCGGGCGTGGAGTTCGCGCTGCGCGACGACCGCTCGCTCGACGTCTACCTCGCGCGGCAGGACGATCGGCGGGTCGCCGGCGCGCACCTGACGATCCTCGGCGTGGCGTTCGCGCTGCGCTACTGAGCCGAGGGGTCGCGACGCCCCGATGTGGCGAGGGGCCTTCGGTCCGGGCGCACGCGGCAGATCGACCACGCGTCGGTGACGGTCGCCCGGCAGGTCGCGCGGACACAGGGTCGATGCCCAGGGGCCGGTGCCTCGACGCACCACGCTGGCGCATTCCTTCGCATACTGCGCCCCGTGACGAATTCGTGAAAACCCGATTTCACCCAGGACACGACGATGCAAACCCTGACCCTGAACCGCCGCGTGCAGCTCGGTGTCGCCGCGCTGGTGGCCGCACTGCTCGCCCTGACCGCCTTCTGCTTCACCGCCCTCGGCCACTCGACGCAGGGCGCGGCCAAGCTGAAGAACTACCGGGTGCCGCAGATGATGCGGCTCGCCGACCTGGAGGTGCACATCACGCGCGCCTCGCTCGGGCTGCGCCACATGATGCTCGGCCGCGGCGAGGCCGAGCGCCAGGCGGCACTCGACGAGATCCTCGAGCGCAAGCGGCTCGCCGACGAGACGATGAAGGCGGTGGAGGACGGCGCGCTGACGCAGACCGGCCGGGTCGAGGCCGCGAAGATCCGCCCGGTCTACGACGCGTTCTGGGAGGTCGCCGCAGCCAACCTGAAGCTGGTGATCGACGGCCGCAACACCGAGGGCTTCGCGATGCTCGTCGACCGGACGGTCGGCATGCGCAACAGGCTCGTCGAGTCGGTGCATGCCGAGCGCAAGCGTCAGGACTTGATGCTGAAGAAGGAGATGGGCGAGCTCGCCGAGAGCGAGACCGGCACGCGCAACGCGATCGTCGCCGGCGGCGTGCTGATCTCGCTCCTCGCGATCGCGGGCGGCTGGGGGCTGCTGCGGGTCACCCGCCGCCAGCTCGGCACCGACCCGGCGGAACTGCGCCGCTTCGTCGATGCCATCGCCGGCGGCGACCTGACCGCCGACGCCGCGCTGCGCCGGGGCGACACCGGCAGCGTGCTGGCCAGCCTGCTGCGGATGCGCGACGGCCTGGCCGGCACGGTCTCCCGGGTCCGCGAGAATGCCGACGCGGTGGCGAGCGCCTCGGCCGAGATCGCGAGCGGCAACAACGACCTGTCGGCGCGCACCGAGCGGCAGGCGGCCGAGCTGCAGATGACGGCGTCGTCGACCGAGGAAATGGGTACCGCGGTCGCGCAGAACGCCGAGAGCGCGCAGCGCGCCGCCTCGCTGGCGGGCGAGAGCGCCGCGGTGGCCCGCGACGGCGGCGAGTCGGTGCGCCAGGTCGTCGAGACCATGCGCGGCATCGAGGAGAGCTCTCGCCGGATCGCCGACATCATCTCGGTGATCGACGGCATCGCGTTCCAGACCAACATCCTGGCGCTCAACGCCGCGGTCGAGGCGGCGCGCGCCGGCGAGCAGGGGCGCGGCTTCGCGGTGGTGGCGAGCGAGGTCCGCACGCTCGCCCAGCGCAGCGCCGACGCGGCGCGCGAGATCAAGGCGCTCATCGCCGACTCGGTCTCGCGGGTGGAGCGCGGCACCGAGCTGGTGGACCGCGCCGGCGGGAAGATGAACGTGATCGTCTCGTCGATCGCCACGGTCGACGCGCTGATCGCCGACATCTCGACGGCCTCGGCCGAGCAGCGCGACGGCATCGCTCAGGTCGCGCAGACGGTCGCCGCGATGGACACCGCCACCCAGCAGAATGCCGCGCTGGTCGAGCAGAGCGCGGCCGCCGCCACCAGCCTGCGCCGCCAGGCCGACGCGCTGGTCGAGGCGGTGGCCACGTTCCGGATACGCTGACCGGCATGGCGGGCCGGCCACGCCGGCCCGCCGCCTCAGGGACGCTGCAGCAGCGTCACCAGCTCGGGCACCAGCGCCTTCGGCCCGCCACGGCGCACGCCTTCGCCGAAGGTCTCGCGGATCGCGTCCGCGATCGCGTGCGCGGCGGCCGAGTGGCCGGCCATCTCGGTGTAGTACGACAGGTCCTTCACCGCGTTGGCCATGAAGAACTGCAGGCCGGACGGATCGCGTGCGACGAGGTAGGGCTTGAGCCGGTCGAGCGCGGCGCCGTAGCCGCCGCCCCTGGCCAGCACGTCGACCAGGACTTCCGGGTCGATGCCTGCGCCGCCGGCGAGCGCGGCCGCCTCGGCGATCACCGCGACCGTGCCGAGCGACACGTAGTTGTGGACGAGCTTCATCCGGTGGCCCGCGCCGACCGGGCCGACGTGGGTCACGTTCTCGGCGAAGCAGCCGAGCACCGGGCGCACCGCGTCGAAGTCGGCTGCGTCGCCCCCCACCAGCAGGTTCAGCGTGCCCTCGCGCGCATGCTTCGGCAGGCGCGTCATCGGCGCGTCGACGAAGCGGCCGCCGGCGGCGCGCACGCGCTCGGCCATCCGGACCGTCGAGTCGGGGACCGCGGTCGAGCAGTCGACGACGATCGTGCCGGGCCGCAGCGCGGTCAGCACGCCATCGGGCGCGGTCAGCACCGCCTCGACCTCGGGGCTGCCGGTCACGCACAGAATCACGATCTCGGCATCGGCCGCGACCTCGGCCCCGCTCGCGCGGACCGTGACGCCGAGGCCGCGCAGCTCGTCGAGCGGCTGGTTGCCGGGGTGGTCGAGCACCGCGAGCGCGTGGCCCTTGCTCAGCAGGTTGTACGCGATGCCATGGCCCATCAGGCCGATGCCGATCATGCCGATGCGTCGGGCCATGTCGTGTCCTCGTGTCGGTGGCGGGGCGGCGATCTCAGGCCGCGAAGTCGGTCAGCAGGCGTCCTGCGCGCGGCGCGTCCTCGAGCAGGCCGCGGGCGTCGGCCACCTGCCGGCCGTTGACCCAGACGCCGTGCACGCCGACCGCGTCGGTGGTCAGGCGCGGCGCGCCGCCGGGCAGGTCGAAGACGCGCTTCTTCGGGCCGCGATCGACGGTCTTCGGGTCGAAGAGCAGCAGGTCGGCAGCCAGGCCCTCGCGCAGCACGCCGCGGTCGGTCATGCCGAACACCGAGGCGGGCTGCGAGGTCAGCTTGCGGACCGCCTCGGACAGGCCCATCACGCCGAGCGCGCGAGACCAGTGCCCCATCAGGTGCAGTCCGAAGCCCGCGTCGTTGAAGAAGGTCAGGTGCGCACCCGCGTCCGACAGCGAGACGAGGCTGTGCGGATGCGTCAGCATCCGGCCGACCGCCTCCTCGTCGCTGTTCAGCAGCATCGCGGTGAAGACCGTCCGCAGGTCCTCGGCGATCGCGAGGTCGAGGAAGACGTCGAGCGGGTCCGCACCGCGCTCGGCCGCGATCGCGGCGACGCTGCGCTGCTCGAGCGCCCCGTTCGCCGGCAGCGCCACCTCGGTCACCTGCACCTTGTCCCATTCGCCGTTGAAGAGCCGGAAGACCGCCGGCGCGCCGATCTCGTCGCGCACCGCCGCGCGGAACGACCGATCGGCGAGCAGCGCCTTCAGCGCCTCGCCCTGCACGCCCATCGCCGGCTTCCAGGCCTTCAGCCCTTCGACCGGATAGGGCGAGGCGAGCGTGAAGTCCATCGACAGCGGACAGCACGAGACCTGGCCGATCAGCCGGCGGCCGCGATCGTTCGCCGCGGTGATCGCGTCCAGGTCGCGGAAGACGGCCTGCGGATTGGTGCCGTTGTGCAGCAGCGCGGCGATCATCACCGGGCGGCCCGACTCGGCCGACAGCCGCTCGAGGAAGGGCACCGGCATCTGGCCGCCCTTGGTCACCATGTAGACGCCGCGGCCGGCGCGGCCCATCGCGCGGGTCAGTTCGAGCATCTCCTCGTCGGAGGCGAGCCGCGAGGGCATGGGCGTGCCGCCCTCGCCGTTGTGCGCGGGGCTGGTGCTCGACGCGAAGCCGACGGCGCCCGCGGCCATCGCCTCGCGGACCACCTGCGCCATCCGCGCGATCTCCTCGTCGGTGGCCGCGCGCTCGGTCGCATCCGCGCCCATCACCCAGGTGCGTACCGACGAGTGGCCGACGTAGGCGGCGAGGTTGGGCACGCTGCCCTTGCGGCGCAGCAGGTCCATGTACTCGGGGAAGGTCTCGAAGCTCCAGTCGATGCCCTGGCGCAGCACGTCGAGCGACATGCCCTCGACCTGCACCAGGTTGCGCATCGTGATCTCGCGATCCTGCGGCCGGCACGGCGCGATCGTGAAGCCGCAGTTGCCGATGACCGCGGTGGTCACCCCGAGCGCGGGGGACGGTCGGACCGTCGGGTCCCAGGTGACCTGCGCGTCGAAGTGGGTGTGGCTGTCGACGATGCCGGGCATCAGCGCGAGGCCGTCGGCGTCGACGACGCGCGCGGCGCCGCGCGCGGGAAGGTCCGCGCCGATCGCGGCGATGCGGCCGTCGCGGACCGCGAGGTCGCGGACCGCGGGCTCGGCACCGGTGCCGTCGAAGACGAGCGCGTGGCGGATCAGCAGGTCGGGGGTGGTGTCCATCGTGGTGCTCAATCGAGTCCGTTGCGGCGGGCCAGCTCGACGAACAGGCCCGAGTGGTCGAGGTCGGTCAGGCCGTGCGCGATCGCATCGGCGTACAGCGCTTCGAAGAGCTCGGTGATCGGTGCCTGCAGCCCGATCTCGCCGGCGGTGGCGAGCGCGTTGCGCATGTCCTTGAGCTGCACGCTCATCCGCGCGCGCGGCGCGAAGTCGCGCTCGACCATCCGCTGGCCGTGCACCTGCAGGATCCGGCTGTCGGCGAAGCCGCCGGAGATCGCCTCGCGGACCTTCGCCGGATCGGCGCCGCCCTTCGCGCAGAGCAGCAGCGCCTCGGCGACCGCACCGATGGTGATGCCGACGATCATCTGGTTCGCGAGCTTGGCGAGCTGGCCCGCGCCGTGCGGGCCGACGTGCGTCAGGCGGCCGAGCACCGCGAGTGCCGGCCGCGCCCGCTCGACGTCGGCGGCCTCGCCGCCCGCCATGATCGCGAGCGTGCCGGCCTCGGCGCCGAGCGTGCCGCCGGAGACCGGCGCGTCGACGTGCGCGATACCCCGTTCGGCGAGCCGCGCCGCGTGCGCGCGCGCCTCGACGGGCCTGATCGAGGCCATGTCGACGACCAGCATGCCGGCGCGCATCGCGTCGGCGGCGCCCGCCGCGGGATCGAAGAGCACCGTCTCGGTGATCGGCCCGTTCTCCAGCATCGAGACGACCAGCTCGGCCCGGGCGACCGCGTCGCGCGCCGCGTCGTGGACGCGCGCCCCGTGCGCCGCCAGCGGCTCGGCCTTCGCCCGCGTGCGGTTCCAGGCGTGAACCTCGTGCCCGGCCTCGCACAGCCGGCGTGCCATCGGGGCGCCCATCATGCCGGTGCCCAGCACTGCGATCCTCATCGAGTCCTCCGCGCCGCGCCGCGCGGCACGGAGGGCGCCGCCGCGGCGAGGCCCGCACGGTGGCGGGCGCCGCGGGGCCTGTCAAGCGTCGGGGGCGGATCGCGGAGCGGTGGCGCCGGCGGGCGGAGGCTCGCCGCGCAGCACGGTGAGCAGCGGCTCGAACGCGTCGCGCCCGCGCTCGGTGAAGCCGCCGAGGTCCTGCGCGATGTCGCGCGCGAGGCTGCGCATCCGCCAGCGGATCTCGCGCGGCACCAGCCGCAGCTGCAGCACGATCTCGGCGTCGTCGGTCTCGGCCGACGCACCCAGCAGCTCGAAGAAGTGGGCGGTACCGCTCGAGACGAAGGCCAGATCGAGGCGGCGCAGCAGCGGCGCCAGGCGTGCGAGCGTGCGGCGCTCGCGTTCGCCGGGCGCACGCTCCTCGAGTTCGCGGGCGGTCGCGTTCGCGGTCCGCAGCGACTCGCGGACCGCGGCCACGCCGGCGCGCGCCGCCTCGCGGTCGAAGGACGAATCGACCTCGACCGCGAAGCCGCGCTGTACGCTCGAGACGATCCCCACCGGGGTCATCGGATACTCGCCGAACACCAGGCCCATCGCCAGCACGGCGCGTGCCGGTGCGGCCACCGGATCGGCGAGCACGCCGGCCATCGTCTCGGCGGCGATGACCCAGCCGGCCTCGTCGGGCAGCTTCGCGACCGTGCTGCGCGCCGGATACCCCGAGCCGTCGAGCCGCTCGTGGTGGGCGCCGACGATGGCCGCGATCGCAGCCGGGTAGCGGGTCTGCTCGCGCAGGAACAGCTCGCCGATCCGCGGGTGGACCGCGACGTGGCGCCACTCGTCGAGGCTCAGCTCACGGCGGCTCTTGATGTAGTCCGGATTCACGTAGAGCTCGCCGAGATCGTGCAGCAGGCCGGCGAGCGCGATCCGCTGGAGTGCGCCGTCGGCGACGCCGCCGCGCGCGGCGAGCGCACCCGCCAGCAGCAGACCCAGGCAGGCGTGCACGAAGCCCTCGCCGCGGGACTGCGCGGCGGTCAGCAGCAGCGCCACCGGTCCCTCGAGCGGCAGCGTGCGCGCGGTCGCGACGATGCGGCGCCCGTCGCCCCCGGCCAGTGCCGACAGGTAACCGCTGCCGTCCAGGAGGCGCTCGACGCACTGCGCGACCTCCTGCGACGCGACCCCGTCGCGCGCGGACAGGCACTGCTCGATCGGTCGGCGCAGCGTGCGCTCCAGCAGCCGTTCCATCAGCTCGGGCCGGACCGGCTTGCCGCGGGCCCAGAGCATCGTGCCGCGGTCGTCGACGATGTCCTCGCAGGCCGCGATGTCATGCGAGCCGCTCGCCTCCACGATGGCGGCGAGCGCGTGTGCATTGGCCCGATCGAACGTTCGAGTCATTCCGGGGGTGGCCGGGGCGGCTTGGGACTTCGTTGGCGCGACTGTCGGACCGCGGCGCGCGCAGGTATCGGGCCGCCCTCCGGCGGGACGGCCGCGGCGGACGAACGGACGGTGTGCCGCCGCGCAGGGCGGCCCGCGGTTCAGTCGTCGAGCTCGATCGGCACCAGGCTGCTGTGCGCGTCGGTCCACAGCGGCACGCCGGGCCGGTCGAGCCGCTCGGTGCGCAGCACGCGGCCCTGCGCGTCGGTCCAGACCCGGTCGACCGACGGGTGCTCGCGCAGGTAGGCTGCATCGTGCGTCATCACGACGTGCTGGTTCTGCCGCACGTGGCGCGAGGGGTCGGACGCCAGCCAGCGGTTGCGCAGGCCCATGTCCAGCGCCTCGGCCTGCCGCTTCACGACCGGATAGAGGTTCAGGTAGGCGTTCGTGATGTTGATCGCGATGAAGCCGTCGTCGGCGAGGTGACGCCGCCAGATCGCGAAGGCCTCGCGGGTCAGCAGGTGGATGGGCACCGAGCCGCCGGTGAACGCATCGAGCACGATCACGTCGTACTTCAGCGCCGCCGGCTGCTGCGACATCTTCAGCCGCGCGTCGCCGACCAGCATGCGCTGCTCGCGCGCGCGGCAGGCGGCGAGGTTGTCGAACCAGCGCTCGGCGATGCGCACCGCCTCGGGATTGATCTCGTAGAAGTCATAGCGGTCGGCCTCGCGCGCGTAGGTGGCGAGGGTGCCCGCGCCCAGGCCCACGAGCGCGACGCGGGCCTCGGGCTGGCGGCGCATCACCCAGCGCAGCGTCTCGCCGATGCCGCTGTCCTCGGAGTAGTAGGTCACCGGCATCCGCCGCTTGTCGGGTGCGAGGTACTGGATGCCGTGGGTGATCTGGCCGCTGTAGAAGACGCGGTGGTCGCGTGCCGGGTCGGCGGGGTAGCGACGCTCGGCGACCGAGACCGTGCCGTAGAAGTTGCGCGACTGGTCGAGCCGCGTCACGGTGTGGTCGCCGCCGGACGGCGGCCGCAGCCCCAGCGGATCCTCCCATGCGAGCACCAGCGCGGCGAGGCCGAGCGCACCGGCGACGGCCGCCGCGGCGATCGGCCCGCGCCGGGCCGCAGTCGTCCGGGCGCGCCCTTCCCGGGCGAGCACCGCGCACGCGAGCGCGAGCGCGGCGACCAGGGTCGCGGGCCACTCGTGGTAGTCGTCGAACAGGTTGGTGGCCACCACCGCGACGAACAGCCCGCCGCAGGCGCCGCCGGCCGACATCCACAGGTAGAACTCGGTCAGCCGTGCCGGCGCCATCGGCCGCCGCCGGTACAGCTCGCCGTGGCAGAGCAGGCAGACCGCGAACAGCGCCGCGTAGTGCAGGCGCCGCAGCGCGCTCACGCCGTAGTCCCAGTCGGCGCCGAACCACGCGGGCACGGCGTCGCGACCCGACAGCGCGAGGACCGCGACGATCGTCGCCACCGCGGTCCAGGCGGGCCGGTACCAGCGGGGATGGTCGAAGGCGAGCACGAAGGTCGCGAGGTACAGCGCGAGCGTGGCGATCCACAGCCGCGGCTCGGGGGCGATGTCGTGGCTCGCATGGTCGGTGACCGCGACGAACGCGAGCGATGCGAGCGCGGGCAGCGCGAGCCAGGCGGCGCGCTGCGTCCAGGCGGGCGCGTCGGCGGACGCGGGGGCACCGACCGGGCCCGGCAGCGGACCCGGTCGGCGCGCCGCGACGATCGCGACCGCCGCGCAGGCGATCGCGAAGGCCCAGAAGCCCCAGGTCCACATCCGGCCGATGCCGGGCAGCGCGAACGCGGGCTCGAACACGTAGGGGAAGGACAGCAGCGCGACGAAGGAGCCGACGTTCGAGAGCGCGTACAGCCGGAATGCCGCGTCGCCGCGGCCCGTCCGCGCGAACCAGTGCTGCAGCAGCGGACCGGTGCTGGCGAGGCAGAAGTACGGCAGCCCGACGCTCGCGGCGAGGATCAGCAGGATCCGTCCCGCCGGCGCCTCGTCGCCGCGCGGCTCGAGCGACGGGTCGGGCAGCACCGAGCGCGCGGCCCAGGCGGCGACGGCGAGCAGCACGAGGTGCACCGCCGCCTGCATGCGGACCGAGCGGCGTCCGCCGAGCAGGTGGGCGTAGACGTAGCCGCCGAACAGCACGCACTGGAAGAACAGCATCGCCGTTGTCCAGACGGCGGGGCTGCCGCCGAACCACGGCAGGATCGCCTTCGACACCATCGGCTGGACCTGGAACAGCAGGAAGGCGCTGGCGAAGATCGTCGCGGCGAACAGCAGGACGACGGGCAGGCCGTCGCGGGCGGCCGGCGGGAACGCGACGGATGCGGACATGGGCAGGCGGGCGGGGCAGGAACGGGACGCGGCGCGGGCCGCGGGCGGGACCCGCGCGTCTGGATCGCGCGGCCCGGCGGCGCGTCGCGAGTCTGCGCGGGCGCGGCGCCCGCTGTCCAGCCGACCCCACCGGGCGTCGGGTCGCCGGCACGCGACGCGCGCCGTCCGTCCGTCGGTCCCCGCCGCGACGTCCGGGGCGCAGGCGACGGCCGGCGCGGCGCGCTGCGGTACGCTGCGGCGGTCATGGCCGCTCCGTCCGCCTCGTCCGTCCGCCTCGGGATCCGCCTCGGGATCCGCCCCGGGACCGGTCGCGCGCCGGCGCGCAGCGCGCTCGGCCGCACGCTCGGCCGCGCGCTGGCGGCGGCGGTCGCGTCCATCGCCGCCTTCGCGGGCGCGCCCGCCGTCGCGCAGGCGCAGGCGCCGGCGCCGGCTGGCGTCCTCGACCCCCTGCCCTCCGCCCCGCCCGCGACGGTGCCGCGACAGCGGACCGGCACCGGCTTCGTCGTCGGCGCCGACGGCCAGGTGCTGACCAATGCGCACGTCGTCGCCGGCTGCACGCGGGTCGAGGTCGCCTACGCCGACGGCGGCCGGGTGCGCGGCCGCGTCGGCGCCCGCGACGCCCGGGCCGACCTGGCGATCGTCGAGGGACTCGCGGCCCGCCCCGTGGTCGCCGCGTTCGGCCGCGCGGCGCGCGCCGGCGACGACGTCGTCGCGCTCGGCTACCCGCTGCGCGGGCTGCTCGCGATGGACGTCAACGTGTCGACCGGCATCGTCAGCGCGCTCGCCGGGCTTCGCGACGACCCGACGCGGCTGCAGATCTCCGCGCCGGTGCAGTCGGGCAACTCGGGCGGACCGCTGCTCGACGAGTCGGGCGCGGTGGTGGGCGTCGTCGTCTCGAAGCTGAATGCGCTGCGCGTCGCGCGGCTGACCGGAGACGTGCCGCAGAACATCAACTTCGCGGTCAAGGGCGAGATCGCGCAGGGGTTCCTGCGCGCGCAGGGCCTGGAGCCCGCGGCCGCGCCGCCCGACGCGCCCCGGCGACGCACCGCCGACATCGTCCAGGCCGCGCGCGCCTTCACCGTGCTGCTCGAATGCGAGCCCGAACGCGAGGCGTTGGCGAACGGCCCCGCGCCGGCCGGGCTCGGCGCGCCGCCGCCGCTGCCGTCGGCGGCGGCCCCGCCGACCCCGGCCGCCCCGTCGACCCCGTCGGCCGGCGCGTCCGCGCCCGACGCGTCGCGGGTCGCCGTCCTCGGGATGCTCGACCCCGCCGAGCTCGCCGGCGGACCGCGCCTGTCGCTGCCGCTGCGCTGCACGCCGGGCGTGGAGTGCGCGCTGCTCGATCACGTGGACCACGGCGGCGCCCGCGACTACGCCTGCGGCACGCGGGCCGTCGCGCGCAGCGTCTTCACCCGCTTCGCGCCGCTCGGCGAGCGGCTCGCCCGGCACGACCTGCCGGTCCTCGCCGCCGCCGACGGCCGCGTCGTCTCGCGCGGCGACGCCGGCCTGGTGATCGACCACGGCGACGGCTGGCGGACCGTCTACCGATTCGACCCGCGGACCGCCGTCGTGGCGGCCGGCGCCACGGTGCGTCGCGGCGACCTGCTCGGCACGGTCGGTCCCTACCCGTGGGGCGGTGGCACGCCGGCCGCGCTGATGGGCTTCGCGGTGCTGAAGGACGGCCGCGCGATCGATCCGTTCCGGCCGGCCGGAGCGGTCGCCGGGGCCTGCGGGGCTCCCGAGCACGCGCGCTGGACGACCGAGGCGCTCGCCGCGCTCGCCTACCGGCCGAGCGCGGTGCTCGACGCCGGCTTCGTCGCGCGCGACGTCGACATCGCCGCGGTGCAGGCCGGCGACCTCGCGCCGGTCACCCGCGAATCGACCCACATCGGCTTCTGGGTCCGCCGCGCCGGCATCCGGCCCGGCGACCGGGAGACGGTACGGATCGTCCCGCCCGCCGGCACCACCACGGCCCAGCACGTGTTCGAGCAGACCACCCACCGGCCGAGCGGCGTGCTGCAGATCGCGATGCGCAACCCCGGCGGCGGCTGGCCGGCGGGCACCTACCGCGCGAGCTACGCGCTGCTGCGCGACGGCGCGGAGACCGTGGTGGTCGAACGCGAGCTCGTGCTGCGCTGAACCTCGACCCGGCCGCGGCGGTCGCAGCGCGATGCGGACGGCGCCGGCCGTCGCGCCGGGCAGCACACGGGCACGGTACGATCCGAGGCAGACGGAGGCCCCGATGGCGACGACCCCCTACTCGAGCCCGGCTCCCGACCGCGACGAGATCGAGGCGCTGCGCGGTCCGGTGCTGCTGGATTTCGGCACCGACTGGTGCGGCCACTGCGCGGCCGCGCGGCCACTGACCGACGCGGCGATCACCGCCCACCCGGCGGTGCGCCACCTGCGGATCGAGGACGGGCCGGGCCGGCGGCTCGGACGCACGTTCGGCGTGAAGCTCTGGCCGACGCTGGTGTTCCTGCGCGACGGCACGGAAGTCGCGCGGCTCGTGCGGCCGCGCGAGGGCGCGGCGATCGGGGGCGCGCTGGCCAGGATCGATCCGGCAGGGGGCTGAGCCCGGCTCAGCGCCAGCCGCGGTGCCAGCCGTGGTGCGGGTGGCGCCAGCCCCAGCCGTAGTGCGCGTGGCGGCCCCAGGCGTAGCCGGGTGCGGGCATCGCGTAGTACGGCGCGGGCGCCACCACGACCGGCGACGGGCCGTGGACGGGCAGCCCGACCGGGGCCACGACGCAGCCTGACAGCGCGGCCGCAGCGAGCGTGATGGCGGCGGAGCTCAGCATGACACGGGAGCGGGACATCGGCAGACCTCGGGGATCGGGGCCGCCCCGCGACGCGCGAGGCGGCGGCCCCCCGATTGGAGCGCCGCGCGCGGACACCCGGCGGTCGCGACCGGTATCGGATGTAACCGATCGGCACGCGGCGACCGGGCGAGGCCCTCGCCTGCGGGCGGGCTCCCGCTCAGCGCGGCAGCAGGTTCTCCCGCTGCATCCGCTCGAGCCAGTGCAGCACGCAGTCCTCGGTGTCGATGCAGCCGTGGAAGCCGTGCTGCCGCAGCTTGATGCCCGAGAGCACCGAGTCGGGCGGGTTGTCGACGCCGTGCGCGAACGCGCGGTCGGTGAACTGCCATGAACTGCCCACGAGACCGTCGAGCGTCACGTCGCGCAGCCCGTGTTTCCTCACGACCGCGCGCCAGGTGTCGGCGTGTGCCGGCATCTCCCTCGTGAGGTTCATCGGCACCGCGCCGCCCGGCGCCATCCCGAAATGCCGCGCGATCGAGGCCCAGAAGTCCTGCCAGAGCAGCGCGTCGCCGTTGACGACGTTGTAGGTCTCGTTGGCCGCGATCTCGTGGGTGCCGGCCCACTCGGCCACCTGCGCGATCAGCCGGCTGTCGCTGCCGCCATTGATGTAGCGCCCGCCGCCGGGCCAGGCGAGCGGCCGGCCGAGCTCGCGCATCACGGCCGCGTAGGCGCCGATCGCAGCGACGATGTTCATCGGGCTCGAGACCGCGTAGCCGAAGACGATCTGCGGCCGCAGCACGGTGAAGGTCCACGCGGCGCGCGGCTGCCGTTCGCGCAGCAGGTCCTCCTGGAGCCAGTAGAAGTTCTCGTGCGCGTGCCGCGGCCAGCGCTCCTTGCACGGCACCGGCGCCGGCTCGACGTGGCCGCCGTAGGCCTTCGTGCCCTGCATCAGCGACACGTGGCGCAGTCCCGGCGCGGACGCCTCGAGCGCATCGAGCAGATTGCGCAGCATCGCGAGGTTCACCGCCATCTGCTCGGGATCGCGCCAGCCCGCGATCAGGTCGGGCTTCTCGAAGAGCGCCGCGAACATCAGGTGCGTGACCTTCGACAGCGCCGCCCCGGCCGCGCGGCACGCGGCCGCGTCGGTCAGGTCGAGCGACAGGTGGGTCACGCCCGCGGGCAGCTCGGGCGGCCGCCGGCGCGAGACCGCGATCACGTTCCAGTCGGGCAGCGCGGCGAAGTGCTCGACCGCCGCGGCGCCGACGACGCCGCCCGCGCCCGCCACCAGCATCGTGTGCTTGGCCATGGTCCCTCCCCTTCAGGCCTGCGCCGGCGGATTCTTCAGCTTCGGCACCAGTGCGTCCGGCACCTCCAGCTCGAAGCCCAGCACCGCCGCCGACAGCGACTTGCCGTAGTTGTCGAGGCACAGGCTGCGCGAGACGCCGCCGCCCAGCGCGCCGTGGCAGACGAAGTTGATCGCGTGGAGCCCATCGACCGGATAGCGGTGCACCTCGCCACGGAACGCGCCGCCGTAGAAGCGCGTGAAGCGCTCGACGGTCAGCTGCTCGACCAGCAGCGGGTACAGCTCGGGCTCGTACGCGAAGACCGCGATGTTCGACGTGTCGCCCTTGTCGCCCGAGCGGGCGTGCGCGACGTGCTGCAGCTTCACCTTCATGTCGGTCAGCTCTCGAAGTAGGACACGGTGGCGGGCACCTGCTCGCGCGGCACCAGCGACGACCAGACGCCGATCACCTCGCGGGTGCGGTCCTGGTGCGGCACGCGCTTGCCGGTGTGGGCGATGCCGGAGACGGCCATGCCGTCGACCTCGCGGCCGACCTTGATCGCCTCCTCCTTCGTCCTCGTGCGGGCCGCCACGCGGACCGCGACCTCGTAGGGCTCGGGCGCGTCGGCGGGCGTGGCCGCGCCGTGGATCGCGTTCAGGCCCAGGAAGTCGATGCGGACGTCCTCGGCCTGGAGGCCGACGATCCGGAACCGCTCCTCGAGCACCTGCTTCGCGAGCCGTGCACGACGCAGCGCGCCCGGACCGGCGTAGAAGAACATGTCCTCGCCGATGAAGCCCTCGGTGCAGCCGATCGAGACCTTCAGCGTCGGCGTGCGCGGCTTGCCGGAGATGCCCCAGACCTTCACGCGGTCCGGGCCCACCTGCTCGAGCTTCGCGGTGGTGAAGTCGACGACGACGTCGGGCGTGATGTAGTTCGCCGGATCGTGGACCTCGTAGAGCATCTGCTCCTTCACCGTCTGCAGCGTGACCGCGCCGCCGGTGCCGGCGACCTTGGTGAGCACCGCGGTGCCGTCCTCGCTCACCTCGGCGATCGGGAACGCGAGGTTCCAGGGCTCGGGCACGTCCTTGAAGCCGGGGTCGGGAAAGTAGCCGCCGGTGACCTGCGCGCCGCACTCGAGCAGGTGACCCAGGCCGTTGCCGAGCCCCAGCCGCTCGTGGTCGAGCGGGTCCCAGCCGAACTCGAACATCAGCGGCGCCATGAAGACCGACGGGTCGGCGACGCGGCCGGTGACGACGATGTCCGCGCCGGCCCGGAGCGCCTCCACGATCGGCTCGGCGCCGAGATAGACCTCGGCCGAGATCAGCGTCGGCGCCAGCGTCGAGGTCGGCTGGCCGTTCTCGAGGATACGGTCGGTCAGCTGCAGCACGCGGTCGGTGATCAGGCTGCCTTCGACCGCGGCGACCCTGATGCCGGTGTGCCCCATCTCGCGCAGCAGCTCGACGATCCGCTTCGCCGCACCCGTCGGGTTGATCCAGCCCTGGTTGCTGACGATCTTCGTGCCGTTGCGCAGGCAGCCCGGCAGCACCGCGCGCATCCGGTCGTCGAGATAGGTGTCGTAGCCGGGGAACGTCGGGTCCCGCCGCGCACGCACCTGCGCGGCCGACACGGTGGCCTCGGCCATCGTCTCGAAGCACAGGTAGTCGAGCTGTCCCTGCTCCGCGTTCAGGCGCGCCGGCTCCACGCGATCGCCCCACCAGGCCGACCCGGAGCCGACCCTCACCACCTTCTTCGTCATCTCAGTCCACCTTCACGTTCGCGCGCTGGACGACCGCGCGCCACTTGTCGAGTTCCTTCGCGACGAACGCGCCGAAGGCCGCGGGCGTCCCGCTGCCGGCGATCGCGCCGTCGGCGGCGAAGCGCTGTCGCGTCTCGGGTTCGGCGAGCACCTCGGCGACCGCGCGCGCGATCGCCGCCTGCACGTCGGCGGGCACGCCCGCCGGCACGAAGAGGCCGTTCCACGCGGTCGCCTCGTAGCCGGCCATGCCCGGGGCGGCCTCGGCCACCGTCGGCAGATCGGGCGCGGACGGCGCACGCTGGCTGCTCGTCACCGCGATCGCCTTCAGCCGGCCCGCCTTCACCTGCGGCATCGCCGACAGCATCGTGTCGAACATCAGGGCGACCTGGCCGCCGGCGAGGTCGGTCAGCGCCGGCGCGCTGCCCTTGTAGGGCACGTGGGTCATCGGCGATCCGGCCATCGTCGCGAAGAGCTCGGCGGCGAGGTGCGTGGACTGCCCGTTGCCCGACGACGCGTACGGCAGCCCGCCGTTCCTCGCCCTGGCCATCGCGATCACGTCGGCGACCGTGGCGGCGGGCGACGATGCGGGCACCACCAGCACCAGCGGCATGCTGGTCAGCAGCGCGATCGGCGCGAAGTCCTTGCGGATGTCGTAGCCCAGGTTCGGGAACAGCGACGGATTGATCGCGTGCGCGGTCGTGCCCAGCAGCAGCACCGTGCCGTCGGCCGGCCCCTTGGCCGCGGCCTCGGCGCCGAGGTTGCCGCCGGCGCCGGCCCGGTTGTCGATCACGAAGGACTGCTTCGTGCGGTCCTGCAGCCGCTGGCCGACGAGCCGGGCGACGATGTCGGTCGGCCCGCCCGGCGGGTAGGGCACGATCACGCGCACCGGCTTCGTCGGCCAGGCGGACTGCGCCTGCGCGCGTGCGGCGCGCGGCGCGAAGGCGGTCGTGCCGCCCGCGGCCAGCGCGCCGAGTGCCGCGACGCGCGCCGCGGCGGTCCTGCGTCCCCGATCCATCTGCGTCCTCCTGGAAACGCGGCCTCGGCTTACTCAGAGGGCGACCGCGCGGTAGATCAGCGCGTCGACGGCGACGCAGCCGTCGCCGCGCGCCCCGACGATCACCGGATTCGCATCGAGGCTCGCCACGCCCGAGGCCGGGTCGGCCACCCACTCGCCGATCGCCGCAGCCGCGCGGCAGAACGCGGCGATGTCCATCGGCGGCTCGCCACGCACGCCGCCGAGCAGCGGCGCGAGCCGCAGCCTGCGCAGCGCGCGCTCGATCCGCTCGGGCGTGAACGGCGCGAGCACGGTGGCCACGTCGGGCATCGCCTCGACGTACTTGCCGCCGTCGCCCACCACCAGCACCGCGCCGAAGGTGGGGTCGAGGTGCGCGCCGACCATCAGCTCGCGCAGGCCCGAGGCCATCGCCGCGACGATCACGCCGTCGAGCGTCTCGCCGGCGCGCGCCGCCGCCTCGACCACCTCGCGGTACGCGGCCTCGACCGCATCGACCGACGCCAGGCCGAGCCTCACGATGCCGAGCTCCGACTTGTGCGCGATCCGCGCCGAGCAGCCCTTGACGACGACGCGCGCGGCACCGAGCGCCCCGTACGCGGCGCGCGCCTCGGGCGCGCTCGAGCAGACCCGGTGCGCGACCACCGGCACGCCGCGCTGCCCCAGCAGCCGCAGGCTCTCGGTCTCGTCGAGCATCCGCGTCGCGGCGGGCGCCGCGCGCCGCGCGGGCGCCGGCAGGTCGGCCTCGCGCGCCGCGCGCAGCCGCTCGGCGTGCGCGAGGTACGCGCCGAGCGCGCGGATCGCCTCGCCCTCGGTGGGATAGACCGACACCCCGTGCGCCTTGAAGCGCTCCGACACGCCGGGCTGCGAGGCCGCCGCCACCAGCGGCTTGCCGGTCGCCTCGGCGAAGGCCGCGCTGTCGCGCGCGAACCGGTCGACGTCGTAGCCGGCGCCGGCCACCGCGATGCCGATGAAGAACGCGTCGGCAGCCGGGTCCTTCGCGATCGCCGGCAGGATCCGCGAGAAGAGGCTGCTGTCGGACAGCAGGGCAGCGGTGATGTCGACCGGGTTCCTCGTCGTGGCGAAGCCCGGCAGGATCGTCTTCAGCTCGGCCTGCGTGCCGTCGGCGAGCGGCGCGAGCGGCATGCCGGCGTCGGTCGCGGCATCCGCGGTCATCACGCAGACCGCGCCCGAGTTGCTGATCGCGACCAGGCGCCGGCCCTGCGGCGTCCAGCCCTTCAGGTAGAGCTCGGCGACGTCGACCATCTCGGCCATCGTCCTCACGCGCCAGATGCCCTGGTCCTCGAGGAAGGCGTCGACCAGACGGTCCTCGGTCGCGAGCGAACCGGTGTGCGAGCGCGCGGCCTCGGCGCCGGCGGCCGAGCGGCCCGCCTTGAGCGCCACGATCGGCAGCCCGCGCCGGCGCGCGATCCGTGCCGCCTCGGCGAGGTGATGCGGATCCGGCAGGCCCTCGAGGTAGAGCAGCAGCAGCTTCAGCGCCGGGTCCTCGACGACCGCGGTGGCGAGCTCGCAGACGGTGATGTCGGCGTCGTTGCCGGTGGCGTGCGCATGCCGCACGCCCAGGCCGCGGGCGCGAAGCAACCCGTAGGGAATCACGCTCATCGCGCCCGACTGGCTGATGATGCCGATCGGGCCGTCCAAGGCCTGCGTCTCGACGAACATCGTCGAGAAGCTCGGCACCGCGCCGTTGCCGAAGTTCGCCAGGCCCTGCGAGTTCGGGCCGACCATCCGCATGCCGGCCGCGCGCGCGGCGGCGACCATCTCGCGCTCCTGCGCGCGGCCCGTCGGGTCGGCGGTCTCGCCGAAGCCCGAGGCCATCACGATCGCGAGCTTCACGCCGGCGGCCGCGCACGCCTTCACCGCGTCGACCGCGAGCTGCCCGGGGACGGCCACCACCGCGGCCTCGGGCACGACGGGCAGGTCCGCGAGACTCCCGTACGCGCGCACGCCCTGCAGCGTGTCGCGCATCGGGTTGATCGGGTAGACCTCGCCGCGGTAGCCGAAGCGCGACAGGTAGGCGATCGGCCGGCCGCCGATCTTGTTCGGGTTCTCGGACGCGCCGATCACGGCGATCGAGCGCGGGGCGAGGGCGACGCGCAGGCCGTCGCGGGTATCGTGGCGGGTCATGGGGCGGAGCGTTCGAAGAAGGGGAGCGCGCGGCCGGCGACGTCCCGCCAGCCGAGCGAGACGCGCTCGCCGATCGAGACGTCGATCGGGGCATGGGCCATCATCCGCGGGCCCTCGTCGAGCTCGACGAGCACGAGACCGTAGGGCGCGAGCGCGCGGAAGGTGTCGTCGGGCGCGCGGTGGACGACGGTGGCGGCGTGGACGATGCCGGTGCCGGCCGCAGCGAAGGCGACCGGGTCGGCGCGGCCGCAGGCCGGGCAGAACGCGCGGCGGAAGTACCAGACGTGCGCGCAGCCCGCGCAGCGCTGCAGCGCGACGCCGCGGCCGCCGCGCGTCCAGTCGGGGACGGCGACGCCTGCGTCCGGCGCGGTCGGGGCGGTCGATCCGGGCGTGCTCATGCGGCCTCCATCACCAGGCTAACGTGCGAGGACAGCACGCCACCGTCGCCGTGGAGCAGCGCGACGCCGGCACGCCTCGACTGCCGATCGCCGGCGCGGCCGGTCATCTGCAGGTGCGTCTCGGCCAGGTGCGCCATCGCGCCGGCGACGCCGCAGTGCCCGTAGGACAGCAGGCCGCCGTGGGTGTTGAGCGGCAGCGCGCCGTCGCGCTCGAAGTGCCCGTCGCGCGCCAGGCGCCCGGAGCCGCCGCGCGGCGCCAGCCCGATCTCCTCGAGCAGCAGCGCGAGGGTCACGGTGAAGCTGTCGTAGATCGCGCCGTATTCCACGTCGGCGAGCATGCGGCCGGCCGCCTCGAGCGCGCGCGCGGTCGAGCGGCCGGCACCGAAGGTCGTGAGGTCGGGCGCGGCGCTCACGTGCTGAGAGGTGTGGACCTGCGTCGCCGAGCGGATCGCGACCGGCGGCAGCACGCCCGGCTCGCGGCCGATCAGCACGGCGCAGCCGCCGTCCGACACCGGGCAGCAGTCGAGCATCTTGAGCGGCGTGGCGATCGGTCGCGACGCGAGCACGTCGGCGGCGGTGATCGGCTCGCGGAAGTGCGCGCCCGGATGACGGACCGCGTTGCGACGCATCAGCGCGGCGAGCTCGGCGAAGTCGGCCTCGGTGCTGCCGTGCTCGCGCATGTAGCGCGACGCGACCAGCCCGTAGTAGGCGGGGATGGTCGGCCCGAGCGGCACCTCGTAGACCGGGTGTCCCGCCTGCGCGAGTGCCTGGATCGACGCATCGCGGCTCTGGCCCGTCATCCGGTTCTCGCCGCCCACCACCAGCACGCGCTTCGCCGCGCCGGACTCGACCAGCAGGTGGGCGAGCATCGTCATCGCGAAGCCGGTCGCGCCGCCGACCTGGACCGCATGCGCGTAGGACGGCTTCAGCCCGAAGTGCTCGGCGAAGACGGTGGCCAGCATGATGTGCGGCATCGTCGTCGCGTAGCCGCAGATCAGGCCGTCGACGTCGCCGCGCTCGAGGCCGGCGTCGGCGAGCGCGGCCGCGGCGGCCTCGCTCATCAGGTCGAGGGTCGTGCGGCCCTCGTGGCGGCCGAAGCGGGTCAGCCCGCTGCCGAGCAGGAAGCTCATCGGAGGATCTCCGCGGCCTCGCGGCCGCTCGCATGAACGGCGCGCGGCCGCAGCGCCGCCTGCGCCGGCGGGTTCGGCGACAGCGCCTCGGCGGCCTCCTGCAGCGACGCGACCAGCACGTCGAGCCGGTCGGTCAGCCGCTCGTTCAGCGCGGCGATCGACAGCGCGCCGATCGGGCGGCCGTCGGTGCCGAGGATCGGCACGCCGATCCCGCCCATGCGCTCGACGACGACGTCGAGCAGCAGCGTGAAGCCACGGCGACGCGACTCGGCGACCTTCGTGCGCAGCAGCGTCTCGTCGATCCGCGGATAGCGGGCGGCGATCGTCGGCATCGAGTCGGCCAGGACCGCGTCGACCTCGGCGTCGGGAAGCCAGGCGAGCAGCGCGAGACTGCCCGCGCCGACGCCGAGCGGCCGCCGGCTGCCGACGTCGAGGTAGTTCGCGCGGATCGGGTAGCTGCCGGACTCGCGATCCACGCACAGCGCCTCGGCGCCGCTGCGCACCGACAGGATGAGCGTGTCGCCGCACAGGCCGGCCAGCCGCATCAGCCACGGCCGCGCGCGGTCGCGCAGGTGGTCCCGCCCCTGCGCGGCCAGCCCCATCATCATCGCGGCCTCGCCGAGCCGGTAGCGCTTGGTGGGCTCGTCGCGCTCGACGAAGCCCTCGTCGGCGAGCGCCTCGAGCAGTCGCAGCACGGTCGCCTTGTTGAGCCCGGTGGCCGCGCAGACGTCGGCCAGACGCAGCGCATCCGGCACCGACAGCGCGCGCAGGATCCGGCAGACCTTCTGGATCGAGCTCGAGTCGGAGGCCTTGGGCATCGCGACGCGCCCTCAGACGGTGGCGATCGGGGTCGCCGGCGAGCCGACGGCACCGGGCAGGCGCAGCGGCGGCGCGGTCAGCAGGAAGCGGCTGCGGCCGGCCGCGCGCAGCCAGTCGGCGAGCGGCGTCAGGTACCAGAGCTCGCCCAGGTGCACGCCGAGCTTGAACAGGCAGTGCTCGTGCAGCGGCAGCGTCGCGCAGCAGGCATCGGCCGGCTGCGAGGTCGCCGGGTGCGCCTCGACCGCGTAGTTGTCGGCGGCGAGGATCGCCAGGCCGCTGTCGGTGACCCACTGCAGCAAGCGGGCATCGCGGCCGTCGAGCACCGCGCAGGCGCCGTGCAGCACCTCGGGGTCGGGCTGCCCCTTCATCTCGACCAGCCGCTGCGCGAAGCCGGTGTGCAGCAGCACCATGTCGCCGCGCTCGACGACGACGCGGTCGGCCTCCATCACGCGCATCAGCTGCTCGTAGCCCACCACGGTCCGCGTGTCGCCGAAGTGCGCGCGCAGGTCGATCAGCACGCCGCGGCCCTGCAGGCCGTGGCTCGCCATGTTCTCGACGCCGAGCGCACGCGCGCCCGACGTGGTCTTCGGGCCGGGGCCGGCGTCGGCCGCGTCGGTCGGGCCGAAGATGTGGAAGCCGCCGCGGAAGCCGTTGTAGAAGACCGGTTCGGGCAGGCCGTCGCCATTGGCGTCGAACATCGAGCCGACGTGCGCGAAGCTGTCCCACTGCGTCGAGTACTGCAGCGTCAGCACGACGAGGTCGTCGCAGACGACGTCGCTGTGGTTCGGGTTGTCGTCGGACAGCCGGTAGACCATGTTCGGGCGGCCGTTGCGGACCGTCGGCCGCAGGATCGGCGGGTTGCGGCGCGGGTTCAGCGCGTTGCCGCCGGGCAGGTCGAGCGGCAGCGACAGGCAGAAGGTGCGGCCCTCGCGAACCTCGGCGACGCCCTGCCTGACCTTCTCGGGGCCGACGAGGTTCAGGCGGCCGAGCTGGTCGTCGGGGCCGAACTCGCCCCAGTTCGAGCCCTCGGGGCGGCGCACCCAGCGCGGGGCGGTGGCGTCGGTCATCGTTGCGTCTCCTCGCTCGTTCGGGTTTTCAGGAGGCGGTCTTCGCATGGCCGCCGAGGTAGACCTCGCGGATCCGCTCGCCGTCGCGCAGCGCGTCGGCCGGCTCGCTCACCACGATGCGCCCGGTCTCCACCAGGTAGCCCCAGTGGGCGTGCCGCAGCGCCTTCTCCACCAGCTGCTCGACCAGCAGGATCGCGAGGCCGTCGGCGCAGAGCCGCGCCGCGACCTCGAGGATCCGGTCGATCACGATCGGCGCGAGGCCGCCCGAGGGCTCGTCGAGGATCAGCAGGCGCGGATCGCCGATCACGCCCTGCGCGACCGCGAGGATCTGCTGCTGGCCGCCCGACAGCCGCGAGGCCATCTGCGTGCGGCGCTCGGCCATCTCGGGGAAGAGCGCGTAGATCCGCTCGAGCTTCGAGCGGTCGCCGCGCGGCGCGTTCGCATAGGTGCCGATCAGCAGGTTGTCCTCGACCGACAGCGTCTGGAACACGCGGTGGCCTTCCAGCACCTGGACGATGCCGGCCTGCACGATCGCTCGCGGCGTCGCGGCGGAGAGGTCCTTCCCCTCGAAGCTCACCGTGCCGGCGCGCTTGGGGATCAGGCCCGAGACGGCGTGCAGGATCGTGCTCTTGCCGGCGCCGTTGCGACCGAGGATCACGACGAACTCGCCTGCACGCACGTCGAAGGAGACCTCGCGGACGACCTCGGCCTTGCCGTAGGCGACGCGCAGGCCGCGGACGTCGAGCAGGACCTTCCCGGGGCGGGACGGGGGGGCGCTCATCGCTCAGGCTCCGAGGTAGACCCGGATGACCTCCGGATCGGTACGCACCTCGTCCGGGGTGCCGTGCCGGATCATCTTCCCGACGTCGAGCGCGGTGACGCGGTCGCAGACCCGGAAGACGAAGTCGGTGTGGTGCTCGACCAGCAGCACGCCGATACCGGCGTCGCGCATGGTGCGGACGATGCCGCCGAGGTGGTCGATCTCGTCGGTGGACAGGCCGCCGGCGGGCTCGTCGAGCAGGATGAAGCGCGGCCTCATCGCGAGCCCGCGCGCGATCTCGAGGAAACGCTGCTCGGCGTGCTCGAGCAGGTTCGCGCGACGGCCGATCGCATGGCCGAGGCCGACGCCGTGCAGCAGCTCGGCCGCGCGCTCGCGGGCGACCGCGTCCTCGCGGGCCGCGCGCGGCAGGCCGAACGCGGTGCCGAGGAAGCCGGCCCTCGCGTGGACCCACGCGCCCAGCATCGCGTTCTCGAGCACCGACAGCGTGGGCAGCAGGCGCGGCTTCTGGAAGGTGCGGGCGACGCCCAGCGCCGCGCGGCGCTGGACCGACGCGGCTTCCAGCCGCTCGCTGCCCAGCGTCACCACGCCGGAGCTCGGCTCGTAGTAGCCCGACAGCATGTTGAGCAGGGTCGTCTTGCCGCTGCCGTTCGGACCGATCAGCCCGTGGACCTCGCCGGGTCGCAGCTCGAGCGACACGTGGTCGAGCGCGACCAGGCCGCCGAAGGCCTTGGTGACGTCGACCGCGCACAGCGGCGGACCGGACTGCGCGGCAGGCGTCGTCGACACCGCCGCCCCGGCGTCCGCGGAGGCCGCGGCGGGGGCGCTCATTCGGCCCCCCGGATCGCGCGCGACAGCCGCGGAAGGTCGGGCTTCACCGGCACGCTCTCGACCTTCCTGGGTCGGATCCGCTCGGCGACGATCTCGAACAGTCGGCCGATGCCCTCGGGCACCACCAGCACCACCAGCAGCAGCATCAGCCCGTAGAAGAAGTTGCCGAGCTTCGCCAGCGGCGAGACCAGCTCGGGCAGCGCGGTCAGCACCACCACGCCGATGAACGGCCCGAGGATCGAGCCGCGCCCGCCGATGATGATGCACACGAAGAAGAACATCGACAGCTCGAAGTGGAAGGTGTCGGGCGTGATGTAGCTCTGCAGCGATGCGAAGAGCGCGCCGCCGACGCCCGCGGCCACGCCGCTGAAGACGAAGGTGGCGAGCTTCGCCCGGAACACCGGCACGCCGACCGCCTGCGCGGTGACCACGCTGTCGCGGATCGCGATCAGTCCGCGGCCCGTCATCCGGCGCGCGACGTTCCAGGTCAGCCAGGTGACGACGGCGGCGGTGGCCGCGACGAGGTAGTAGAAGCCCGCCGGCGAGTCGAAGGGCGCGGGAAACGACGGCACCGCGAGGCCCACGCCGCCGCCCGTCAGCTCACCCTGCGCGAGCACGAACTCGCCGACGATCAGCGAGACCGCCATCGTCGCCATCGCGAAGTAGAAGCCCGGCAGGCGCAGGCTCGGCAGCCCCAGCACGAGGCCCGCGAGCCCGCACAGCGCGCCCGCGCCCGCGACCGCGAGCGCCGGGTGCAGGCCCGCCTTGCCGGCGAGGATCGCGAACGCATAGGCACCGATCGACAGCAGCCCCACGTGGCCGATCGACAGCTGGCCGCTGTAGCCGATCACGAGGTTGAGCCCGCCGATCAGCACCCAGTAGGCGGCGATCAGCGTGGCGAGGTGCAGCTGGTACTGGTCGCCCGCCCACAGCGGCAGGGTGGCCGCGGCCACGGCGAAGACGACGCCGGCCGCGAGACGCTTCGTGTCCATCTTCCGGGCCCTCCTCAGACCGGCCGCACGTTGCGCGAGCCGAGCAGTCCTTCGGGCTTGACCAGCAGCACGACCATCAGCAGGCCGACCGCGATCGTCTGCTGGTACTCGCCGCCGAAGAAGTAGCTGGCGAACGCGTTCAGCAGCCCGAGCGAGAAGCCGCCGATCAGCGCGCCGACGTTCGAGCCCAGCCCGCCCACCGCGAGCGCGATGAAGCCGTTGAGCGTCAGCGTCATGCCGAGCGCGAAGTAGGCGAAGGTCAGCTGTCCGGCGGCGAAGCCGGTGAGCCCGCCCAGCGCGCCGGCGAGCACGTAGGACGCGACGCGGATCCGGTCGGTCGACACGCCGCGCGCCCGCGCCGCGAACGCATCCTCGGACATCGCGACGAAGAGCTTCCCGTACAGGGTCCGCGAGTAGAAGAGCTCGAGGCCCACCGCCATCACCACCGCGAGCGCCACCGGCAGCCAGAACTTCTGGTCGACGATGCCGGCGCTGAACTCCTGCGGGATCAGCCGCGGGAAGGGCTTCGGCTCGGTGCCCCACCAGAGCCCCACCGCCTGCTGGATCATCGTGGCCACGGCGAGCGTGGACAGCAGCCACAGGTGTTCGTCGCTGCGGGCCAGAACGCGCCTGATCGCGACCACGTCGGTCAGCCAGCCGAACAGCGCGCCGACACCGACACCCGCGACCAGCCCGAGCCACCATGGCAGCCCGAGCCCGGAGATCGCGTAGGCGCCGAACACGCCCCCGAGCATCGGAATGTGGCCGGTGGTGACCGACAGCACCTTCGAGGTCGAGAACATCACGTTGTAGACGAGCGCCGTCGCGGCGAACAGTGCGCCGGTGGCGAGGCCTGAGACGATCACGAACAGCATGGACTGATCCGCCGCTGGGGAGAAGACCGGTTCGTCGGGAAATCGCGGAGAAACCGCAGCGAACGGGCCCGGACCGGTGGCGGGGAGCGCAGCCGTGCGTGATGTACGGCGAGCACCGCCGGCGCCGGGCCGGGACGCGCAGCAGGCCTATCCGCGGCTTCTCAGCGGGCGACCTTGAAGCTGCCGTCCTTGAACGTGTTCGCCACGTTCGCGACCATGCCGCTGTCCGGGAAGCCGTCGTGCTGCGTCGGACCCCAGGTGTAGGTCCCGTAGACGCCCTTGAAGTTCTTCGTGTTCTCCAGGACCTTCTGGATCGCGGCCGGATCGGTCGAGCCCGCGGTCTTGACCGCATGCTCGATGATCTTCACGCAGTCGTAGCCCATCGCCACCCACCAGAACAGGATGTCGATCTCGCCGCCGCCGGGCACGAGCTTCGCGCGGACCTTGTCGACCAGCTGCTGGGTCTGCGCGGGCAGCTTGCCGTCCTCGCCGAACGAGGTGCTGACGTAGCCCGAGCCGTACGTGTTCGCCCAGTACTCGGGCTTGTTCAGCAGCTTGCGGATCTGCGCGGCCATCAGCGCCGGGTGGCCGACCACCGGCACGTCCCAGCCCATGTCGCCGCGGGCGTTCAGCAGCCGGCCGAGCAGGCCGGTCGCGGCGGACCAGGGCATGATCACGTCGGCGCCGGCGGCGCGCGCCTTCTGCATTTCGTCCGTGAGGTCGGTCTTGTTCGGGTCGATCAGGACCGTGTAGACCGGCTTGATGCCGGCCGACTCGAGCATGCCGGTCGCGGTCCGCGCGCTCGCGGTGCCGTAGCCGGTGGTGTCGCCGATCACCGCGACCTTGCTGCGCTTGAGCTTCTTCAGCGCATAGTCGTTGGCGGTGGAGATCCACTGCCGGTTGGTGTTGATCACTCGGAACGCGCGCGGGTACTTGATCGGGTCGATCAGCTCCTCGAGCGCGCCGATCACCAGGTTCGGGATGCCGGCCTTCGCGATGATCGGCGTGGCGCCCAGGCCCTCGCCCGAGTTCACCGGACCGATCACGAAGTGGACCTTCTCCTGGAAGGCGAGCTGCTGCGCGAAGTTGACCGCCTTGGTCGGGTCGCCCGCCGTGTCGCGGGTCAGCAGCTCGATCTTGCGGCCGTTGATGCCGCCGGCCGCGTTGATCTCGTCGACCGCGAGCTGCACGCCCTGGTTCTCGGCGATGGCCGCCGACGACAGCGGTCCGGTCAGCGACGACAGCCAACCGACCTTGATGGTGTTCTGCGCATGGGCGGCGCCCACCACGCCGGCGAGCGCGAGGCCGGCCAGCAGTTTCGGGATCAGTTTCAATGATTGAAACACGATATCTCCTCCGTCGTTGTAGGGCGCTTTTTCACGCGCTTCCGGGTTTCGATCGTGGTCGGCTGGACGAAACTTGTCAATGCGGACCGGTCCGGAAGCGGATCGCGCCCGGTGCGGGCCGTCGGCTCATGGCGGAGCCGCGGCCGCCGGCGGTCGGGCCGCAGCGCCCTCAGCGACGGCGCGGCCGCACGCGGCCGGACGGCGGGGGGCACCATGGCCGGACACGACTGCACGGACCCCGCCGGACCCGTCCGCCTCGATGACCGACCCTGCTACCGCCGCCTCCGTCCGCAGCGCCCGCCCGGCGACGCCGAGCGCCCCGCGCGCCGCGTCCGCCCCGCGCGCTGCGTCCGCCCCGCGCGCACCGGCCGCCATGCCCCCCGAACTCGCCGGAACGCATGCCCGGCTCGCGCGGGTCTCGGGCACGCTCGCCGCCCGCTGGCTGGAGCAGGCGTCGGCCGACGGCGCGGAGCCGAGGCGCCTCGAGCGCCGGCTGCTCGACGAGCACGTGCGCGCGCGCTGGGTCGACCACCCGCCGGTCCGCCACCTCGCGGCCGAGCTGCTGCGCTGCGGCCACCTCGAGGTCGCCGCCGAGTTCGCCGCCGCGATGCGCGCGCTCGGCCCCGACGCGTTCGCGGAGGTGGCCGCGGTGCTGCTCGATCGGCACGACATCGACCTGCCGAGCCTGTCGACCCCGCGCGGCGTCGTCGGCGGCGGCATGTTCCCGACCGAGGTCGAGCGCCCGGCGCCGCTGCACCGCGCCGACCCGCCGGAGGACGCGGCGGGCGACGCGCCGGGCGACGGCCTGGCGCTCAGCGCCGCCGATGCCGAGCCCGCGACCCGCACGCGACGCGTGCTCGCGACGTCGATCGACCTCGCCGCGTGGCTCGCGCTCGCGGCGACCACCGCACCGGTCGGCGCGCTGGCACGGATGGATCAGGCGGCGATCGCCGCCTGGACGCCCGGCCTCGCGCTGCCGATCGGCGCGCTCGTGCTCGCCGGCGTCCAGGCCTGGCTGCTCGCCACCCGCGGGCAGTCGCTCGGCAAGCTCGCCGCCGGCATCCACGTGGTCCGGGACGACGACGGCGAGCCGCCCGGATGGCTGCGCGGCGTCGCGGTCCGCGGCGTCGCGGTGCCGCTGGTCTACGGGATCCCGGCGATCGGCGTCGGCGTGCTGGTCGCCGACGCGGCGATGATGCTCGTCCGCCGCGACCGCCGCGCGCTGCACGACCGCATCGCCGGCACCCGCGTGCTCGCCGACTGACCCGGGGGTCGCGCCGGACGGCCCGGCACGATCGCCTACACTGGCGCCTGCGCGCCGGCCGAGGCGGCCTGCGCGAGCCCGCCGGAGCCGTCCCCGTGAGCCTCACCCTCGAGACCCTGAACGCCGCGCCCGCGGCGGAATTCGCCGCACTGCTCGCCGGCACCTACGAGCACTCGCCGTGGATCGTCGAACGGGCCACCTCGCGCCGGCCGTTCGCATCGCTTGCCGCGCTCAAGCGCGCGCTGGTCGAGGTGGTCCGCGAGGCCTCGCCCGGCGAGCGCCTCGCGCTGCTGCGCGCGCACCCCGAGCTCGCCGGCCGGGCGATGGTCTCGAAGACGCTGACCACCGAGTCCACCGACGAGCAGTCGCGCGCCGGCCTCACCGCCTGCACGCCCGAGGAGTTCGAGACGCTGCATCGGCTCAATGCCGAGTGGAACGCGAAGTTCGGCTTCCCGTTCATGCTCGCGGTCCGCGGTCCGCGCGGCACCGGGCTGTCGCGCGCGCAGATCATCGCGGAGTTCAGCCGTCGGCTCGCGAACCCGGTGGACCACGAGCTCGAGGAATGCCTGCGGCAGGTCCACCGCGTGGTGGAGCTGCGGCTCGACGACAAGCTCGGCCACGTGCCGGCGCTGGGCGACCGGATCCTCGACGAAGCCGCCGAACTCGCCGCGCACTCCGACCCGGGCTTCGCCGAGCGCGGCGAGCTCACCGTCACCTACCTGACCGACGCCCATCGCGCCTGCGCGACGCGGATCGACGCGTGGATGCGCGAGGCGGGCTTCGACGAGGTCGCGCACGACGCGGTCGGCAACGTGGTGGGCGTCTACCACGGCGCGGATGCCTCGGCGAAGCGGCTGCTGACCGGCAGCCACTACGACACCGTGCGCAACGGCGGCCGCTACGACGGCCGGCTCGGCATCCAGGTACCGATCGCCTGCGTGCGCGAGCTGGCGCGCACCGGCCGTCGGCTGCCCTTCGGCATCGAGGTGGTGGCGTTCGCCGAGGAGGAGGGCCAGCGCTACAGGGCGACCTTCCTCGCGTCGGGCGCGCTGATCGGCCGCTTCGACGCCGCCTGGCTCGACCAGGCCGACGCCGCCGGCATCACGATGCGCGACGCGATGGCGGCCGCCGGCCTGCGGCCCGAGGACATCCCGTCGATCCGCCGCGATCCGTCGCGGTACCTCGGCTTCGTCGAGGTCCACATCGAGCAGGGCCCGGTGCTCGCCGAGGCCGACCTGCCGCTCGGCGTGGTCACCTCGATCAACGGCAGCGTCCGCTACGTCTGCGAGTGCGCCGGCCTCGCCGCGCACGCCGGCACCACGCCGATGGGCCGGCGCCGCGACGCGGCTGCCGCGGTTGCCGAGCTGCTGCTCTACGTCGAGCGGCGCGCATCCGCGGTGCCCGACGTCGTCGGCACCGTGGGCCTGCTCGAGGTGCCCTCGGGCTCGATCAACGTCGTGCCCGGCCGCTGCCGCTTCAGCCTCGACCTGCGCGCGACCACCGATGCGGCGCGCGACGCCTGCGCGACCGACGTGCTCGCCGAGGCCGAGCGCATCGCCGCGGCGCGCGGCGTGACGTTCCGGATCGAGGAGACGATGCGCGCGCCCGCCGCGCCGAGCGATCCCGCGTGGCAGGCGCGCTGGGAGCGCGCGGTGGCCTCGCTCGGGCTGCCGGTGTTCCGCATGCCCTCGGGCGCCGGTCACGACGCGATGATGCTGCACCGGATCATGCCGCAGGCCATGCTCTTCTGCCGCGGCCTGAACCTCGGCATCAGCCACAACCCGCTCGAGGCGATCACCAGCGACGACGCCGAGCTGGTCGTGCGCGCGTTCGCCGCGCTGCTCGACGACCTCGTCGCCCATCCGGCCTGAGCGCCCGCCGCCGGCCGCCCTCCTCCGACCCGCGCCCCCGATGACCGACCACGAGACCCTCGACGCCTGGATCGACGCCCACTTCGACGACGAGGTGCGCTTCCTTCAGGCGCTCGTCCGCGTGCCCACCGACACGCCGCCCGGCGACAACGCGCCGCACGCCGAACGCACCGCGGAGCTGCTCGGCGCGATGGGCTGGACGGTGGAGCGGCACGCGGTGCCCGCCGCCGAGGTCCGCGAGCAGGGCATGGCGTCGATCACCAACCTGATCGTGCGCCGGCGCTTCGGCGACGGCCCCGTCGTGGCGCTGAACGCCCACGGCGACGTGGTGCCGCCGGGCGAGGGCTGGCGCCACGACCCCTACGGCGCGGAGATCGTCGACGGGAAGCTCTACGGCCGCGCGTCGGCCGTCAGCAAGAGCGATTTCGCCACCTACGCGTTCGCGCTGCGCGCGCTCGAATCGCTCGGCGCCGCGCTGAAGGGCACGGTCGAGCTGCACTTCACCTACGACGAGGAGTTCGGCGGCGAGCTCGGGCCCGGGTACCTGCTGCGCACCGGCGCGACGAAGCCCGACTACCTGCTCGCCGCCGGCTTCTCCTACCAGGTGATCACCGCGCACAACGGCTGCCTGCAGCTCGAGGTGACGGTGCACGGCAGGATGGCGCATGCGGCGATCCCGCACAGCGGGATCGACGCGCTGCAGGGCGCGACCGCGATCCTGAACGCGCTCTACGCGCAGAACGCCCTCTATCGGACGCGACGCTCGGCGGTGCCCGGCATCGACCACCCGTACCTGAACGTCGGTCGGATCGAGGGCGGCACGAACACCAACGTCGTGCCCGGCCGGGTCGTGATGAAGCTCGACCGCCGGATGATCCCCGAGGAGGATCCGGCGCAGGTCGAGGCCGACGTGCGCCGCGTCATCGAGGACGCGGCGAACACCGTCCCGGGCGTGACGATCGGGATCCGCCGATTGCTGCTCGCGCACGCGCTGAAGCCGCAGCCCGCGGCCGAGCCGCTGGTGCGGGCGCTGCAGCGGCACGGCGAGGCGGTCTTCGGCGAGCCGATCCCCACCTCCGGCACGCCGCTCTACACCGACGCGCGCCTCTACGGCGCGGCGGGCGCGGCCTGCGCGCTGTACGGCGCCGGACCGCGGACGGTGCTGGAGTCGAACGCCAAGCGCGCCGACGAGCACCTGGTGCTCGAGGACCTGCGACACGCGACGAAGGTGGTGGCGCGAGCACTGCGGGACCTGCTCGGCTGACGCGACGGGGCCGCGGCGGTCGGGCCGCCCTCGTCAGGCGGTGCCGGTCAGGCAGTGCCGGTCAGGCAGTGCCTGACCCCCCCGCCACCATCCGGAAGGTTCCCTGCCCGAGCGCCACCGGCGCGCCGCGGGCATCCCGCACCTCGGCCCGCACGAAGACGCTGCGCCCCGCGCGCGCCGCGGTGGTCGCCGTGCAGGTGAACGGCCCCTCGCGCGCCGGCGCGACGTACTGCACGCTGCAGTCGACCGTCACGCAGCCCTCGCCCTCGCCGGCCAGCGAGGACGCCGCCCACGCGGCGGTGGTGTCGATCACGGTGAAGAGCACGCCGCCGTGCGGCTGCGCGGGCGACGGCCAGCAGGCGGCCGCGGTGGGGGTCAGGACCGCGCGCGCGTCGCCGGCGGCGACCGACTCGAGCCGGATGCCGAGCGCGAGGTAGAGCGGGTTGTCGTTGAGCCGGTCGATCGTGGCGGCGTCGAAGTGCATGGTCGGTGTCGAGTCCGGGTCGTCGCGGGCGTCACCCTCAGCCGCCGCGCATCACCGCCGGCAGCCAGGTGCTGAGCGAGGGTACCAGCGTGATCGCCGCGAGCACCACCACCTGCAGCGCGAGCATCGGCCAGAGCTCGCGGTTGAGCTCGCCCGGTGACACGCCGGCCGCCTGCCCGGTGACGAAGAGCAGCGTGCCCACCGGCGGCGTGATCATCCCGAGCGTGAGGTTGACGATCACGACGATCGCGAAGTGGATCGGATCGACGCCGAGCGCCGCGGCCATCGGCGCGAGGATCGGCACCAGGATCAGGACGCCGGGCAGCGGTTCGATGAAGATGCCGAAGACCAGCAGGAAGACGTTGACCGCGAACAGGAAGCCGATCGGCCCGAGCCCCAGGGATCCGACCCAGACCGACATCGCCTGCGGCACCTGCGCCATGTTCAGCACCCAGGCGAAGGCCGAGGACATGGTGACGATCAGCAGCAGCCCCGCGGTCATCAGCGCCGAGCGGGACAGGATCGAGGGCAGCATCGACCACGCGAGCGTCCGGTAGACGAAGCGGCCGACGAGCAGCGCGTAGAACACCGCGACCACCGAGGCCTCGGTCGGCGTGAACGCCCCGCCGTGGATCCCGCCCACGATCAGCACCGGCAGCAGCAGCGCGGGGACCGCGCGGACGGTCGCCCGCCCGATCGTCGTCCACGACGCGGCCTCGCCCTCGCTGCGGAAGCCGCGCCGCCGGCTCGCCCATTCGTTCCACGCGAGCAGGCTCGCCGAGATCAGCAGCCCCGGCAGCACCCCCGCCCAGAACAGGGAGAGCACCGACACGCGCTCGTCCTGCAGCGCGTAGACCACCATCGTGATCGACGGTGGGATGATCGGCCCGACGACCGCGGTGGTGGCGGTCAGCGCGGCCGCGTAGGCGGCCGGATAGCCGGACTGCTTCATCATCCGGATCAGGATCGCGCCCGGCCCGGCCGCGTCCGCGAGCGCCGAGCCGCTGATGCCGGAGAAGAAGGTCAGCGCGACGACGTTCGCATGGCCGAGGCCGCCGCGACGGTGGCCGACCAGCACGCGCGCGAGCCGAAGCAGCACCTCCGACAACGAGCCGCCGCTCATCAGCTCGGCCGCCAGCAGGAAGAAGGGCAGCGCGAGCAGCGGGAAGCTGTCGATGCCGGTCAGCGCCTTCTGCGCGATCGCGACCATCGGCAGGCCGTGCGCGGTCATGGCCGACACGGTGGCCAGCCCGATGGAGAAGGCCACCGGCACGCCGAGCGCCAGCAGGGCCGCAAGCGACGCGAACAGCACGAAGGCGGTCATCGCAGCGGGCTCAGGGGGCGGCGATCTGCGACGCGTCGACGTCGCGCGAGGGCTCGTGGCGGCCGTGGAGCACCACCACGCGCGCGACGGCCGCGAGATGCCAGAGCGCGAACGCGGCTCCCACCGGCACCGCCGCGCTGACCCAGGCGAACGAGACCTCGGTGACAGCGGTGGTCTGGAACACCGTGCGCTCGACCAGCGCGCGGCCGGTCCAGACGAGCAGCCCCAGGAAGCCCGCGACCGCGGACAGGATCAGCGCACGCAGCACGCGCGCAGCGAGCGGCGGCAGCGACGCCTGCAGCGAGTCGATCGCGACGTGACCGCCGATCCGCAGCACCGGGCCGATGCCGAGGAAGGTCAGCCAGACCATCAGGTAACGCGCCACCTCCTCGGACCAGGGCACCGAGTAGTCGACGAGGTAGCGGACGACGACGGAGACGAAGACGACGACCGACATCACGCAGAGCGCGACGATCATCGCCCACCGGTTGACGGCGACCAGGGCACGGTCGAGGGTGGCGAACAGGGAAGGTCTCCGGGATCTCGTGGCTGGCGTGCGGGCCGCCGGCAGGTCCGGCGGACGCTACCGGTCGCGCGCCCGTCGCGTCAATCGCCATGCCGATTCGGTCTGGCTGCCTTCGCGCGACGGCACGGCGCGCCGGCTCAGCCCGTGCCCTCGTCGATCCGGCCGCGCCAGGTCCCGCCGGCCACGGCGCGCCGCGAGACGTCGAGCAGCAGCCGGGCCACCGCGTTGCAGGCCTGGTTGTCGGTCCGGGCGAGGGCCGAGGCGAGCACGACCGAGCGGCTGACCGTCGGGTCGACGATCCTTCGCGCGGCGAGCGTGCCGGACCGGAGTTCGGCCTGGATCGAGCCGTGCGGCAGGATCGTGAACACCTGGCCCGATGCGACGATGCCCTTCTGAACGGTCAGCGAGTCGACCTCGGCGCGCACGTCGAGCCGCAGACCGCGACCGAGCGCGACGCCCTCGACCAGCCGGCGGTGCGAATGCGTCGCCCCCGGCACCACCAGCGGATACCGCGGCACGTCGCGGAACGCGATCTCGTCGCCTCGTCCGGGCAGCGCGCCGGGCGCGCCGACCAGCCACAGGTCCTCGACGAGGATCGGGTCGAGCCGCAGCACCGGGTTGGGCGTCGGGTCGTAGACCACCGCGAGGTCGAGCCGCCCGGCCTCGATCCATTCGCGCAGGTAGCCCGACAGCGACTCGACGAGGTGCACGCGGACCAGCGGCAGCCGCCTGAACGCGGCCTCGAGCAAGGGCACCGCGACGACCGCGGCGGCCGAGGTCGGCAGACCGATCACCACGCGACCCGACACCCGGCGGCTGCGCGGGCCGACCACGCGCGGCAGCAGGTCGAGCTGCTCGAGCGCACGTGCGCCGTGGACGAAGAGCTCCTCGCCCTCGCGCGTGAGCGCGACGCCGCGCGCCTCGCGCACCAGCAGCTCGACGCCGAGCGACTCCTCGAGCGCGCGCACGTGCCGCGACAGCGCCGGCTGTGCGACGTGCAGGCTGCGCGCGGCGGCCGAGAAGCTGCCGAGCTGCGCCACCGTCACGAAATACCTGAGCTTGCGTGCGTCCACCGGACATCCATGCCGAATCGGAATGGATGGTAGTCCGGAACGGTGCCGGACGCGGCGCGACCCGGTGCCAGAATCGACGACGGAGGAGAGCAGCCGAACGATGCCGACGAGCACCGATCCCGAATGTCGCGCGCCGTCGCGCGACTGGACGCCCGAGGCGCGCGGCCCGCTCGGCGGCGTGCGCGTGCTCGACCTGTCGCGGCTGGTGGCCGGCAACGTGGTCACGCACGTGCTCGCCGACTTCGGCGCCGACGTGGTGAAGGTCGAGGCGCCGGGCCGCGGCGACGACCTGCGCGCCTGGAAGGTCGGCGGCGTGCCCACCTACTGGAAGGTCTACGGCCGCAACAAGCGCAGCCTCGCACTCGACATCCGCGCGCCGCGCGGCCGGGAACTGCTGCTCGCGATGGCGCGGCGCGCGCAGGTGCTGGTCGAGAACTTCGTGCCCGGCAAGCTCGAACGGCTGGGCCTCGGCCCCGAGGTGCTGCTCGCCGCGAACCCGCGGCTGGTGATCGTCCGCGTCTCGGGCTGGGGGCAGGACGGCCCGTTCTCGCACAAGCCCGGCTTCGGCACGCTGGTCGAGGCCATGAGCGGCTTCGCGTCGATGAACGGCTTTCCCGACCGCGAACCCGTGCTGCCGCCGCTGGCGCTCGCCGACATGGTGAGCGGCGTCTACGGCGCATCGGCCGCGATGATCGCGCTGCGCGAGGTCGAGGTGAACGGCGGCCGCGGCCAGGTGATCGACCTGTCGCTGTTCGAGCCGATCCACGCGATCCTCGGGCCCGAGGCGGCGAACCTGCGGATGACCGGCCGGCCCACGCGCCGCAACGGCAGCAAGGCCTCGAACACCGCGCCGCGCAACGTCTACCGCTGCAAGGACGGCCGGTACGTCGCGCTGTCGGCGTCGATGCAGTCGATGGCGGAGCGGCTGTTCCGGACGATGGGTCGCGAGGACCTGCTCGCCGACCCGCGCTTCGCGACCAACACCGACCGCGTGAGGCACAACGACGAGATCGACGCGATCGTCGCCGCGTTCATGCTCGAGCGCACCCAGGCGGAGAACCTCGCGCTGTTCGACCGGGTGGGCGTGACGGTGGGCCCTGTCTGCGACGCGCAGGACCTCGCCGGCCACCCGTACGCGCACGGCCGCGAGGTGCTGGTCGAACTTCCCGATGCCGATGCCGGCTCGCTGCCGATGCACAACGTGGTGCCGCGGCTCTCCGGCACGCCGGGTGCGTTCCGGCGGCCCGCGCCGCGCGTGGGCGAGCACACCCGCGAGCTGCTGGCCGAGGCGGGCGTCGACGACGCGACCCTGCGCGCCCTGGCCGACGACGGCCTGGTCACGGTGGACGGCTGACCCGCGACGACACGATCCGACCCGGCGCGGGTGCGGCCCGCGCGACGACGACACGAGGAGACGACGATGAAGGCTTCGAAGAGACGGTTCGCCACCCTGCTCGCCCCGCTGGTCGCGGCCGCGATCGGCCTCGCCACGGCCGGCGCCGCGCGCGCCGCCGACCCGATCCAGCTGGGGATCGGCTGGCCCTCGCCGCTGGTGGGCCCGCACGGCGCGGGCGCCAAGGGTTTCGCCGACGAGCTCGAGCGGCTCGCCCCCGGCCGCTTCAAGGTGCAGTTCTTCCCGAACGGATCGCTCGGCGGCGAGCGCGAGATGGTCGAGAGCCTGCAGCTCGGCACGCTGCAGATGGCGGTCCACGGCACCTCGATCCTGGCCAACTTCGTGCCGGACATGATGGTGCTGGACATCCCGTTCCTGTTCCGCGACACCGCGCACGCGCGCGCCGTGGTCGATGGCCCGATCGGCCAGGAGCTGCGCGACAAGTTCAAGGCGCGCGGGCTGGTCGGCCTCACCTTCGGCGAGATCGGCTTCCGGCAGATGACCTCGACCCGGCGCGCGATCAACGGCCCCGACGACATGAAGGGGCTGAAGATCCGCACGATGGAGAACCCGGTGCACCTCGCCGCGTTCCGTGCGCTCGGCGCGCAGCCCACCCCGATGGCCTGGACCGAGGTGATCACCGCGCTCCAGCAGGGCACGATCGACGGCCAGGAGAACCCGATCTCGATCCTGGTCTCGGCCAAGCTCTGGGAGACCCAGAAGAACGTCACGCTCACCCGCCACGTGTTCACGCCGATCTCGTTCACGATGTCGGCCGCGTTCTTCGACAAGCTCTCGCCCGCCGACCAGGACGCGGTCCGCAAGGCCGCGCTGGTCGGCCGAGCCGCCAACCGCAAGTACGTCGACGAGGTCGACGCGAACGGGATCGCCGAACTGAAGAAGAACGGGATGACGGTCGTCGAGCGCGTCGACGCGGCCGCGTTCCAGCAGAAGCTCGAGCCGGTATACAAGCAGTACTCGGAGAAGTACGGCCCGACGATCGCCCGCATCGCCGGGACCAGGTGACGGACGACCGCCCATGTTCGCGCCCCCCGAGATCGTCCCCACCGAGGTCTTCGCCGAGTTGCCGCCCGAGCACCGGCGCGTCCGCCCCTCGCGCTGGAGCGACGCGCGCCGCGGCGGCCGGCCGGTGCACAGCTTCCTCGAAGGACCGGCCTTCGATCGGGAGGGCCGGCTCTGGTTCACCGACATCCCGCACGGCCGGATCTTCCGTGCCGGCTCCGACGGGACGGTCTCGCTCGTCTGCGAGTACGACGGCGAGCCGAACGGCCTGAAGATCCGCGCCGACGGCCGCGTCTTCGTCACCGACTACCGCAACGGGATCATGGAGCTCGATCCCGCCCGCGGCACGATGTCGCCGGTGATCTCGCGGCTGCACACCGAGCACTTCCGGGGCGTGAACGACCTGTTCTTCGCGGCCGACGGATCGATGTACTTCACCGACCAGGGCCGCACCGGCCACCAGGATCCGACCGGCCGCGTCTATCGCGTCCGGGCCGACGGCCGGCTCGAGTGCCTGCTCGCCACCGGCATCAATCCGAACGGCCTGGTCACGAACCTCGACGAGAGCCAGCTCTACGTCGGCATGACCGGCGCGAATGCGGTCTGGCACCTGCCGCTGATGCCCGAGGGCGGCACGATCGCCGTCGGCACCGCGATCCAGATGTCCGGCGGCATCGGCCCCGACGGACTCGCGCTGACCGCCGACGGCGGACTGGTCGTCGCGCATCCGGGCATGGGCTCGGTCTGGGTGTTCAGCAAGCGCGGCGAGCCGCTGTACCGCGTACTCGGCTGCGGCAGCGACCTGGTCACCAACGTCGCCTTCGGCGGGCCGGACATGCGCTCGCTGTTCATCACCGACTCCGGCGATGGCCGCATCCTGCGCGCGCGCCTGCCGGTCGCCGGCCGACCGATGCACTCCCACGCGGCGGCGGGCTCGGTGACGGTCGCCGCTCCGATCGCGCCGGGAGCGGCGCGATGAGCGTGCCGCGCCTCGCGCGCTCGATGCTGTTCGTCCCCGCGACCAGCACCCGGAAGATCGACAAGGCCTACTCGAGCGCCGCCGACGCGGTGATCCTCGACCTCGAGGATGCGGTGGCGACCGCCGAGAAGCCGGCCGCCCGCGGCCTGCTTCGCGAGATCGTCGCGGTGACGCGACGGCTGCCCACCTGGGTCCGCGTGAACGCCACCGAGACCGCGTTCTGCCTGCGCGACCTGCAGGCCTGCTGCACCCCGGGCGTGACCGGGGTCATCCTGCCGAAGGTGGAGTCGGCCGAGCAGGTGCGTGCCGTCGACTGGGCGATGGCGCAGTTCGAGGGCGAGGCGGGCCTCGCAGCCGGCAGCGTCGCGCTGATGGGCATCGTCGAGACCAGCCGCGGGCTGGTCGCGGTCGACGCGATCGCCGGCGCGTCGCCGCGGCTGTCGCGGCTGCTGTTCGGCGCGGTGGACCTCGCCGCCGACATGAGCGTCGAGATCGACGACGCGGCGGGCGCGACCCAGCAGGCCCGGTTCGCGATCGCGCGTGCATCGTTCGCGGCGCGGCTCGCGCCGCCGATCGACACCGCGTTCACCGACATCCCGAACCTGGCCGAGCTGCGCGCGAGCGCGGCCCGCGCGAAGGCGCTGGGCTACGGCGGCAAGACCTGCATCCATCCGACCCAGATCGACGCCGTCAACGAGGTGTTCTCGCCGGGCGCCGAGCGGCTCGCCTGGGCGCGCCGCGTGGTCGAGGCCTTCGCCGCAGCCGAGCGACAGGGACTCGCCGCGCTGCGGCTCGACGGCGAGATGCTCGACTACCCCGTCGTCGAGCGCGCCCGGCGACTCCTCGCGCAGGCCGGCGGCTGAACCCGCGCGGGGCGCCGCCGGTTCGGGGCAGCCGGGCGACCGGCCGGGCGCGGAGCGGAACGCATTGACCCGCCGGCCCGGTCGGCGGTTCGCTCGCCCGCGCCGCTCGCAGGTACGCTCCGGGCGGTCCGTCCAATGCCGACTCCAGAGCCGATGACCGCACCCGCCCTGCGCCGCATCCTCGACCTCGCCCGCGACCGTCTCGACCTCTCCGACGAGGACCTGTCGCCGTACGGGCATCACAAGGCCAAGCTGTCGATGCGCCGCGTCGAGGCGCTGCGCGCGAAGCCCGACGGCCGGCTGGTGCTGGTCACCGCGATCTCGCCCACGCCCGCCGGCGAGGGCAAGACGACGACGACGATCGGCCTGGCCGACGGCCTGAACCGGATCGGCGAGCGCGCGGTGATCGCGCTGCGCGAACCCTCGCTCGGCCCGGTGTTCGGCATGAAGGGCGGCGCCACCGGCGGCGGCCGCGCGATGCTCGGTCCGATGGACGAGATCAACCTGCACTTCACCGGCGACTTCGGCGCGATCGCGCTCGCGCACAACCTGCTCGCGGCGCTGATCGACAACCACGTCCACCACGGCAACGCGCTCGGCCTCGACGTGCGCCGCATCGCCTGGCGGCGGGTCGTCGACATGAACGACCGCGCGCTGCGCGACATCGTCGTGGGGCTCGGCGGCACCGCGAACGGCATCCCGCGCGAGAGCGGCTTCGACATCGTCGTCGCCTCCGAGATCATGGCGATCCTCTGCCTGGCCGACGGGCTCGCCGACCTGAAGGCACGGCTCGGCGAGATCGTCGTCGGATACCGAGCCGACGGCGTGCCGATCCGCGCCCGCGAGCTCGGCGCGGTCGGCGCGATGGCCGCGCTGCTGCGCGACGCGATGCAGCCGAACCTGGTGCAGTCGCTGGAAGGCACCCCGGCGCTCGTCCACCTCGGCCCGTTCGCGAACATCGCGCACGGCTGCAATTCGGTGATCGCGACCCGGACCGCGCTCAAGCTCGGCGACTGGGCGGTGACCGAAGCCGGCTTCGGCGCGGACCTCGGCGCCGAGAAGTTCGTCGACATCAAGTGCCGGATCTCGGGGCTGCGGCCTGCCGTCGCGGTCGTGGTGGCCACGGTGCGGGCACTGAAGTACCACGGCGGCGTCGAGGTCCGCGACGTCGAGCGCGAGGACCTCGCGGCGCTCGAGCGCGGGCTGCCGAACCTCGAGCGGCACCTGGCGAACCTGCGCGCCTTCGGGCTGCCCTGCGTGGTGGCGATCAACCACCGCTCGCACGACACGCCGGCCGAGCTCGAGCTGCTGTCGAGCCGGGTGCGTGCGATGGGCGTGCCGGTGGAGGTCGCGCGGCACTACGCCGACGGCGCCGCGGGCGCGGAGGCGCTCGCGCGCGCGGTGGTGACCGCTGCCGCTGCCGGGCCGGCGACGCTGCGCTTCGCCTATGACGACGACACGCCGCTGTGGGACAAGATGACCGCGATCGCGACGAAGGTCTACGGCGCCGCCGGCGTCGAGGCCGACGCGAAGGTCCGTGCGCAGGTCGAGCGGCTGCAGGCCGACGGCTACGGCCGCTGGCCGGTCTGCGTCGCGAAGACGCAGTACTCGTTCTCGACCGACGCGTCGCTGCGCGGCGCGCCGAGCGGCCACGTGGTCCGCGTCCGCGAGGTGCGTCTCGCGGCGGGCGCACGCTTCGTCGTGATGATCTGCGGCGACGTGATGACCATGCCGGGCCTGCCGAAGGTGCCGGCCGCGCACGCGATCGACGTCGACGACGACGGCCGGATCACCGGGCTGTTCTGAACGGTCGGCGCGTCGCCTCAGACCGGCAGGCCGCGCGCGCGCCGGTGCGCGAGATGCCGCTCGATCGCCGGCTGAGTGCGCAGCCCCTTCGCATAGCGGGCTAGCAGCTTCGCGGTGCGCTCGGTCGCGTAGCCGAGCTGCGAGAACGCGACGCCGCGGTCGAAGGCCTCGGCGTAGTGGGCGATCAGGCCCTCGCGCAGCCGCATCCGGCACATGCCCTCGAACACGATCAGCCTGCCCGCGCTCTCCGGCTCCTTCGACCGGTAGCTGAACAGGTAGCTCGCGTAGCCGGTGTCGTTGACGCAGACCGGCTCGACGAACTCCCAGTGGAAGGCCTCGCCGCCCACGTGGAAGCGTTCGAGCATCGCGGCGATCTCGTCGCGGCCGTGGTGCGCGCCGAAGAAGTAGTCGTCGTAGGTGCCGTCCTCGGTGAACAGCGCGGCCAGGCCGGCCGCATCGTGTGCGTGGACCGCCTTCGCGAAGCGCGCGAGCAGCGTGTCGAAGTCCATGGGCGTCTCCTCCCGGTCGTCGGTGTCGGCCGACGATACCAGCGCGACGGCGCGCCCGTCGCGCCCGCGTGCCGTTCCGAATCCCGAGTCGCGCGCAGGGGCTCCCGGCGTCGCGCCCGCGAGCGGCGGGTGCGCGGCGACCGGCGGTCGATCCACTGCCGCGGGACGGGGCGGACCGACCGTCGGGAAGTGGGCTGCAACCCGCCTGCTGTTCCGCCGACCGGCGCCGCCGCGGCTCCATACCGTCCGACTCCGGACCCACCGCCGCGCCCCGTCGAGCCGGTGGCCGTCCCGAAGACAGGAGTGACGATGTCCGACCGCAACCTGACCGATCCCGCCGGTCCCCGCCCCCTGGGTGGTCTCGCCACGGACTCCGGTCGCACGCACGGGCCCCGCTGGCGGCGGGCGCTGGCCGCGCCGCTGAACGACCTTCCGATCGGCGCCCGCCTCGGGATCTCGTTCGGCGGCGTGTTCCTGCTGATGGCCGCGATGGCGGTGTTCGCGACGCTGCACCTCGCGCAGAGCAACCGGCGCCTGACGCACATCGTCGAGGGCAACAGCCAGCAGGCCGCGCAGGTCGCCCGGATGATCGACTCGGTCGCGCAGCGCTCGATCGCGATCCGCAACCTCGCGCTGCTGTCCGATCCGGCGCTCAAGGACGCGGAGCGGCGTGCGATCGCCGACGCCGCCGAGGTCTACTCGGCGGCCGAGCGCGAGCTGCTCGCGCGGATCGCGCGCTTCGACGCCTCGGAGGCCGAGAAGGCGCTGCTCGAGGCGATCAAGCGATCCGAGACCGCCGCGGTCGCGCTGATGACGCAGGCCGAGACGCTGGCCGCCGAGGGGCGTGGCGAGGAGACGATCGCGTTCCTGATGGACAAGCTGCGCCCCCGCCAGGCGCGCTGGATCACCGTGCTGCAGACGCTCTCGGGCCTGCAGGCGAAGACCAGCGCCGAGTACGCGGCCGACGCGGCCGTCCAGTACGACCGCGCCCGCTGGATGCTCGGCGGCTTCGTGGGCGCCGCGCTGCTCGCCGGCATGGTGCTCGCCTGGCTCGTGACGCGATCGATCGTCGGACCGATCCGCGAGGCCGTGACCCTCGCGCGCACGGCGGCGACCGGCGACCTGCGCCCGCGCCCGACCGCGCGCCGCGGCGACGAGGCTGGCCAGCTGCTCTCGGCGCTTCAGGCGATGAACGAGAACCTGATCCGCGTCGTCGGCGACGTGCGCCGCGGCAGCGAACGCATCGCGATCGGCACGGCCGAGATCGCGGAAGGCAACGCCGACCTGAGCCAGCGCACCGAGCGCCAGGCCGCGAGCCTGCAGCAGACCGCCTCGTCGATGGAGGAGCTGCGCGCGACGGTCCGCCAGAACGCCGACGCCGCGCGCGAGGCGAGCGGCGTCGCCGACTCCGCGAGCGAGGCCGCCGCTCGCGGCGGCGCGACGATGGACGAGGCGGTCCGCACGATGCAGGGCATCACCGACGCGAGCCGCAGGATCGCCGACATCATCGGCGTGATCGACGGCATCGCGTTCCAGACCAACATCCTCGCGCTCAACGCCGCGGTCGAGGCCGCGCGCGCCGGCGAGCAGGGCCGCGGCTTCGCGGTCGTGGCGAGCGAGGTCCGCAGCCTCGCGCAACGCAGCGCCGCCGCGGCCCGGGAGATCCGTGGCCTGATCGACGCGAGCACGTCCCGGGTGGACGAGGGCTCGCGGCTGATCGGAGACGCCGGTCGCACGATCACCGGGCTGGTCACCGACGTCGGCCGGGTCGCCGCCCTGATCGCCGGCATCAGCCTCGCGACCACGCAGCAGACCGACGGCATCGGGCAGGTCGGCGATGCCGTGTCCGAACTCGACCGCGTCACGCAGGAGACGGTCGCGCTGGTGGAGGAGTCGTCGGCCGCGGCCGGCAACCTCGCGAGCCAGGCGGCCACCCTGCTCGAATCGGTCCGCACCTTCCGGCTCGAGAGCGAGACCGCCTGAGCCGGCCCCGTGCATCCCCCGCCCTTTCCCGACAGGAGTCACACGATGAGCACCACGAACCGCCGGACCTTCATGCTCCGCGTCGCCGCCGGCGGCGCCGCCCTCGCCTGCGCCGGCCCGACCGCCGCAGCGCCCAGGCGCATCGAGGAGAACGAGCCCAAGGCCGTCTCGCTCGGCTATCGGCACGACACGACGAAAGTGGACAAGGCGAAGTTCCCGAAGCACTCGCCGGCCGAGAAGTGCAGCAACTGCATGGCGTGGCTCGGCAAGCCGGCCGACGCCTGGGCGGAGTGCGACCTGATGGCCGACCGGACGGTCTCCGGCGGCGGCTGGTGCAGCTCGTACGTGAAGGCGAAGTGAGCCGGCGGCCCGCGGCGCTCAGCGTGCCGCGAGCCCGTCGGGATCGACCGCGGGCCGGCCGGTGAGCGCCGGGTACAGGCCCGCCATCCGCGCGCCGTACAGCGGCTTGTACGCGCCCTGGTGGCAGGTCGCGCAGTTGACCTTCGCCGAGTCCTTCATCGGCCCGAGACGCCCGGCGGGCACCTCCGGGAAGACCGTCCCGAGCGGCTCGAGGTAGGCCGAGTTGAGATCGCGCACCATCCGGATGCCGTGCCACGCCGTCGCGCGCGCCGGCGTGCTCTCCTCCCAGCTCGAGAACGCGCGGCTGTTGTGGCAGTAGGTGCAGTTGACGCCGAGCGCGCCGGACATGTGCATCATCAGGCCGTAGCTGAACTCGGCCTGCTTCGTGGAGCTGCGGTTGCCGCTCGGCAGCGCGGTGCCGCCCTGCACGCGGATCGGGGCCGAGGCGTCGCGGTCCGCGAGGTAGGGCGTGAACGGATCCGACGGCAGCGACGCGAGCGCGACCGCCCGCGCCGGCGCGTTCTGGCCCGCCCGGTCGCCGAGCCCGTTCGGCCGCTCCGGCGCCGGCACCGGCCGGAACCAGACCTGCGACGGGACCGCCTGGCCCCGGTGGCAGGTCCAGCAGGTCACGCCGGTCTCGCCGACGTGCGCCGACCAGGCCGCGTTCACATGGCGGCTCATCTGGATCATGCGGCGCGCGACGACCTTCGTGTACTTCGAGTCGTCGGCGAAGTTGCCCTCGACGTGGCAGTACGAGCAACTCTCGCGCGGTGCGATCCACAGCGTGAACGCGTCCATCGTCCGGCCGAATTCGCCCAGGCTCAGGTCGCCGAGCACCTTCACGTTCTGGTAGACCGCGCCCGCGGTCGGCCCGCCGGCGCGGATCCGGGCCGGCGCGGTGATCTCGGGCAGCGCATGGGTGGCGGCGGTCGCCTCGAGCGTGCGCGGGTTGTAGACCTGGGTCATCGAGGTTCCGCGGAACCCGACCTGGAGGGTCTCGACCGGGGGGCGGTCGCAGCCCGCGAGCAGCGCGAGGCCCGCCCCGCACAGGGCGAGGACTGCGCGCCGCAGCCGGCGACCCGGATCGGTCCAGGCGGCGGACGGGACGAGGCGATGGCTCATGTCGGCGCTCCGGGGCGGCCGGCAGCGCGGCCCGGGTCGGCCGCGGTCCACCGGTGGGGACGGGTCGCCGGAAGCAGCCTTCGTCCACCACAGTCAGCTTACCGCGACACAAACTTGTGTCAATCGCGAACGACGCTCCGGCTGCGGTCGTGCCGGCCGCGGCCCGCGGCCTGTGGCGCGGGCGCCGAGCCGGCTTGCGCGGAGATACTGTACGGGCGTACAGTCCCATGCATCGCCGCGCAGGTCGCGGCCCGCTTCACGGAGACCGACATGATCAAGCGAATCGAATGGGCCACCGCCTTCTGGAGCCGCCGCGGCCGCGCGATGGCCATCAGCACGCCAGCACCGGTGCTGTCGCGCGAGCGGGCCCGGGAACTCGACCAGCCGACCTGGATGCGCCGCAACCTCTGCATCGCCGGCCTGCCGGACACGCGCCGCCCTCACTGAGGCGCGCGCCGGGCCCGACCCCCAGCGGCGGATCCGATGCCTCCCTCCCCCCGCATCCTGATCGTCGGCACCGCCGACACCAAGGCCGACGAACTGCTGTTCCTGCGCGACGCGATCGTGCGTGCAGGAGGCCGCCCGCGGGTGATGGACGTCGGCGTGCTCGGCACGCCGCCCTTCGATCCGGACCTGCCGGCCGCCGAGGTCGCCGCGGCCGCGGGCACGACGCTCGCGGCGCTGGCCGCCCAGGGCGACGAGAACGTCGCGATGGCCGCGATGGCCGTGGGCGCCTCGTCGCTCGCGGTGCGGGAGCACGCGGCCGGCCGCCTCGACGGCGTGCTCGCGCTCGGCGGCACGATGGGCACCGACCTCGCGCTCGAGCTGTGCGCGGCGCTGCCGCTCGGCCTGCCGAAGGTCGTCGTGTCCACGGTCTCGTTCTCGCACCTGATCCCGCCCGAGCGGATCGCGCCCGACCTGATGATGATCGGCTGGCCGGGCGGCCTCTACGGGCTCAACGACCTGTGCCGCACCACGCTCGGCCAGGCCGCGGGCGCGGTGGTCGGCGCCTGCGGCGCGGTCCGGCCGCCGGGCGACGCGCGGCCGCGGGTCGCGATCAGCTCGCTCGGCACCTCGTGCCTGTCGTACGTGCGGACGCTGAAGCCCGCGCTCGAGTCGCGCGGCTACGAGGTGGCGGTTTTCCACTGCACCGGCATGGGCGGCCGCGCGATGGAGTCGCTCGCGGGCCGGGGCGTCTTCGCCGCGGTGCTCGACCTGTGCCTGCAGGAGCTGGTCGACGCGCTGGCCGGCTCGGTCGCGAGCGCGGGCGACGATCGGCTGACGAACGCGGGCCGCGCCGGCGTGCCGCAGATCGTCGCGCCGGGCGCGACCGACATGATCGACCTGCCGGCGTGGAAGCCGGTGCCCGCCGAGTACGCGGACCGGCCCTACCACGCGCACAACCGGCTGATCGGCGTGGTGACCTCGACGCCCGACGAGCGTCGCCGCGCGGCACGCGCGATCGGCGAGCGGCTCGCCGCCGCCTCCGGCCCGACGGCCTTCGTGATGCCGCTGCGCGGCATCCAGCAGTGGGACCGGGAGGGCGAGCCGCTGCACGACCCCGCCGGGCTCGCCGCCTTCGTCGATGCCGCGCGCGGCGCGGTGCGCGCGCCGGTCGAATGCGTCGAGGTCGACGCGCACGTCAACGACCCGGCGTTCTGCGACGCGGTGCTCGCGATCTTCGACCGCTGGGTCGCCCAGGGGCTGATCGCCCCCGGCGCGCGCTGACTCAGCCCCCGCGCGCCCGCGAGAAGCCCGCCGCCAGCGCCTCGACGATCCGCGCCGCGTCGGCCTCGTCGATCACCAGCGGCGGCGACAGGATCGCGACGTTGCCCGAGGTGCGGATCAGCGCGCCCGCGTCCCAGGCGCCGTCGGCGAGCCGCGCCATGAAGGCGGCGTCCACCGGCGCCTTCGTGTCGCGGTCGGCCACGCATTCGAGCGCGAGCATCAGCCCGATGCCGCGGACCTCGCCGATCGACGGGCAGCCGGCGGCGAACGCCTCGAGCCCGGCCTTCAGCGTCGCGCCCACGCGGGCCGCGTTCGACGCGAGCTCGAGCCGCCGCGTCTCGGCGAGCGCCGCGATCGCCGCCGCGCAGCCCACCGGATGGCCCGAGTAGGTGTAGCCCGAGTAGATGCCGCCGGCCGCGTCGGCCTGCATGAACGCCTGCTCGACGCGCTCGCCCACGCCCACCGCGCCGAACGGGAAATACGCCGAGGTGATCGCCTTCGCGAGGCACATCAGGTCGGGCTGCACGCCCCACAGTCGCGCGCCGAACCACGACCCGGTGCGACCGAAGCCGGTGATCACCTCGTCGGCGATCGTCAGGATCCCGTGCTTCCGGCACAGCGCGACCACGTCGCGCACGAAGCCCTCGGGCGGCACGAAGACGCCGCCCGCGCCCAGCACCGGCTCGAAGATGAACGCGGCGATCGTGTCGGCGCCCTGGAAGCGGATCTCCTCCTCGAGCAGCCCGAGGCAGATCCGCGCGAGACGCGCCGGATCGGTCTCGCCGAACGGATTGCGGTACGGCCACGGGAACGGCACGTGGAAGCAGCCCGGCAGCAGCGGCTCGTAGGGCCGGCGGAACCGGTCGTTGCCGTTGACCGAGGCCGCGCCGAAGTGCGTGCCGTGGTAGCCCTTGCGGAACGCCAGGAACTTCGTGCGGTCCTTCTGGCCGACGATCTTCCAGTACTGGCGCGCCAGCCTGAGCGCGACCTCGACCGAATCCGAGCCGCCGGCGGTGAACGCGAAGCGGCGCATGCCCTCGGGCTCGAGCCAGCGCACCAGCTGCTCGGACAGCTCGATCAGCGGCGGGTTCGTGCCGCCGCGGAAGGCCGACGCATAGGGCAGCACGTCGAGCTGCGCGGCGATCGCCCGCTTGACCGGCGCGCTCGAGTAGCCGAGGTTGACGTTCCACAGGCCGCCCACCGCGTCGATCGCTCGGTGGCCGCGGTGGTCGGTCACGTGCACGCCCTCGGCCGACGCGATCACCCGCGGCGGCACCTGCTCCATCTCGCGCGGATGCGCCATCGGGTGCCAGACGTGGCGCGCGTTGTGCGCGTCGAGGAAGTCGGGATCGGTCATGGCCGGGACTCGGTGGCGGTGGCGAGAGCCGGCACGTCGAGCCCGAGGCGGCGCGCGGCCTCCTCGAACGCGGCGCGCGGCCGGTTGACGTCGAGGTGGATCGCCTGCAGCCCGCAGGCGAGCGCGCCCGCGACGTTGCGGCGCTGGTCGTCGACGAAGACCACGTCCGACGGCGCCGCGTCGAGCGCGACGCAGGCCATCCGGTAGGCGCGCGGATCGGGCTTCAGGATCCGGGTCCAGGTGCCGTCGACGATCGTGTCGAAGGCGTCCAGCACGCGCAGCCGACGCGCGAGGTCCTCGCCGTAGAACAGCACCAGCTCGTTGGTCAGCAGGCCGACGCGGCGATCCGCGGCGCGGGCCGCGTCGATCAGCGCACGCGCCTCGGGCCGCACGCAACCGTCGGGGTCGGGCTCGCGCGCGGCGCGGATCATGCCGACGACGTCGAGCGGGCGGCCGACGCGCGCGCCGAGCTCGGCCGCGCGGCGCCGCCAGTAGTCGCGCTCGGAGAGCTCGCCGGCCTGCATCGCGTTCCACAGCGGGTCGTCGCCGTGCGCGAGCGGGCCGGTCCAATCGAGGCTGCCCTCGGGCAGCGAGAAGGCCCGCTCGATCGAGCCGAGGTCCTCGAAGAGGCTCAGCCCGACGACCGAGCCGAAGTCGAGCAGCAGGTGCGCGGGCATCGCGGGGTCCGGCGGGAGCCCGCGCGGGAGGCGCGGGCGACGCCGCGCATCATAGCGACGCGGCTACTTGCGCGTCCGCTCCATCCACCAGTTCGGCTGCGCGGCGGCGAAGGCGCCGGTCGCGGCGAGCCGGTTCGCGAGCTCGAGCGAGGGCAGCCCGGCGGCGGACTCGACGAGCCAGGTACGCTCGCCGATGCGCCGCACCGCACGCGCGTCGTGCGAGGCGATCAGCGCCGTGGCCGCGTCGTCGGCGAGCGGCGCGGCGAGCACCACCAGCACCCCGCCCGGCAGCGCGCGCAGGCGTCCGCTCTCGTCGCGGAAGACCGGCGACTGCAGCGCGGGAGAGACGTCCTTCAGCACGCCGGTCGACGGCCGCAGCACGCTGGACTTGCCCTGCGGGCCGGGCGAGAAGTCGGCCTGCAGCTCGGACTGCAGCGTCAAGGGCCGGATCGTCGCGCCGTCGCGCCAGAAGTGCGAGGGTGTCGCCGCAAGGCTCGCCTTTCCGCCGGCCTGGGACTCGGGCAGCTTGCCCGCCGCATCCGCGGTCATCGGCAGCATCGTCAGATGCGTCAGGGCAAGCAGCGCCGAGGCGAGCCTCGGCCGCGACGCGCCTCGGCTCGGGAAGGATGTGCGGTCACTTGCCATACAGTGTGATGCTCCAGTTCCGCAGCGTGCCGAGGTCCCGGTTGTACATGTCGGTCACGCTGAGCGTCCAGGTTCCGTCTCCCGTCTCGCCCATGTGGCGCGCCGATCCGAAGCGCCACGCCGCGTAGTCTCCGCAGGGCACCGGAATCGGCCGGTTGTCCAGCCCCAGAACCAGCTGTCCCTGGTCGTCGAGCAGGGGACACACCCGTTCGCTCGCCAGACGGCTGATCGAATTGCCGCCGCCGACGGGCCGCATCAGGTCGATCCGGTAATCGCCCGAATACCCGGCATCGAGCGTGACCTCGACCTCGACCCACTCGATGCTGGAGATCGCACAGCCGGACACGACGAGGGGATGCATGACGGACGTCCCCGGCGTGTTCCCCGCTCCGGCATCCGGAATCGCGAGCGCGAGCGTGCCGGCGTCGCGCGTGCAGGTCTTCAGGGTGTCGCTGCCGCCGACCGACGTCCACGTCTTCGCCGCCGCGACCGCCGCAGCGGCATCGGCCACGCCGAAACCGTACTTGTGGTTGAACTGTACGCTCGGGCCGAGCGCGCTCGGAGCCCAGCCCGTCGGACTCGACGGCGTCGCGACGTCAGCCGTGTCGACCCGCCGCGCTGTCCTGGCGAGGATCAGCCGTACGTCGCGCCAGGTCAGCGCCGGGTTCGCCGCGAGCATCAGGGCGACGACCCCGGACACCATCGGTGCCGCAGCCGACGTGCCGTTGAAGTCGCTGCGGTAGCGGCCGTTCAGATCGGTGGTGACGACGTTCGAGACGGCGCCGGCCGACGGCGCGCAGACCAGCAGGTTCGCGCCCGGCTCGCTGTACGGCGCCTGACGGCCGCCGTTGTCGACCGCACAGACGGCGCTCGTGCCGAGAACGTTCACGTAACCGTCGAAGTTCGAGTTGTCGTTGAGCCCGTTGCCGTTTCCGGCCGAGAAGACGTAGATCGCGCCCTTCCCGCCGCGGCCGGAATCCACGCCCTGCCGAATCGCCGTGCGGAACGTCAGGCTGGAACCGTTGAGCTTGGCGTCGTCCCGAGAACCCCAGCTGTTGTGGTAGATCGCATTCGAGACGCTGTCGCGGACCAGCGCGTCGGCGATGTCGGCCTCGGTGCCCCCCGCCAGCGCGTCGAAGGCCACCAGCGAGGCCCGCGGCGCGACGCCGGCGACGCCGATCGCGTTGCCGTCGCGGGCCGCGAGCAGGCCGGCGACCGAGGTGCCGTGCCCCTCGCGCTCGTCGCTCACGCTGCACGGCAGCGGCCACAGGCTGCCGACGTTGCCCGGCCGGTACGAGCGGCTCGCGCCCTCGACCACGTTGGGCCACAGGTCCGGGTGGGTGATCTCGATCGCGTCGTCGATCACCACCACGCGGGTGCCGGCACCGCGGGTGGACAGCCAGGCCGGGATCACGTTCAGGTCCATCCCGGCGACCGCGTTCGGCGCGCCGGTGTTGGTGCCGGTGTTCTGCAGGTGCCACTGCTGCGCGAGCAGCGGGTCGGCGCCGGTCAGCACCGGCGACGCGGTCAGCGTGTAGGCGAAGCAGCCGGGGCCGACCGCGACCTTGTCGCCGACCGGCGCCGGCGTCGTGCCCCCGGTCGGGGTGACGGGCGTGGTCGGGATCGGGGTGCCGCCGGCACCCGTGCCGGTGCCGGTGCCCGTGTCGGTGCCGGTGCCGGTCTGGGTCGTCGTCACGACCGAACCGCTCGAGCCGCCGCCGCACCCGGCGAGGCCGGCCAGGGCCATCGCGAGCGCGACCGCGATGGCGCGGCGGGGTCCGGGAACGGGAGGGGAGGTCGGTGCGCGCATGGGATCCCAGGGGACGGGCAGGGGCCGGACGCGGGCGGACCGGTTGCCGGCGGTCCGTACTCTAACCGGCCGACGGACGGCGGGCGGCCGGGCCGCCGTGGCGGGGCGACGAACGGACAGGCCGGGTCGCGCGCCGGCGCCGGCGCCTGCGCGCGACCCGGCGGGGCCGGAAACGGCATGCGCCCGGTGCCCGGACGGCGGGGACGCCGTGGGAGAATCGACGCCGTTGCGCCCACGACCCCGGCCCGCCGATGATCCGCACCCCCGACTCTTTCGTCCCGGCGCTCGACGTCGCGCTCCACGATGACGCCGTCGTGCACCTGTTCGTGCGCGACGCGCTCGTGCAGACCCTCGACGAGCCGAAGCCGCTGCGCTGGCGGACGCTGAGGATGTTCGGCTTCGAGCCGGGCCGCGTGCAGCCGATCGGCCGGCACGAGGGCACGGACCACGTCGCGGTCGCGCTGCCCGACGACCACCCGGCCGACCGGATGCCCGAGGGCTGGCGCGCAGCCGGCCTGCGCAACTGGTTCGGCGCGCTCGACGACGAGACGCTCGCGATCGCGATGCGCGGCGTCCAGATGCTCGAATGGGACCGCACGCACCGCTTCTGCGGCGCCTGCGGCACGCCCACGGTTCAGGCCGAGGGCGAACGCGCCAAGCGCTGCCCGTCCTGCGGGCTCACGGTCTATCCGCGGATCTCGCCGGCGATGATGGTGCTGGTCACCCGCGGCGACGAGCTGCTGCTCGGCCGCGGCGTCAACTTCCCGCCGGGCCGCTACAGCGCGCTCGCCGGCTTCCTCGAGGCCGGCGAGACGATCGAGGAGTGCGTGGCGCGCGAGGTCCGCGAGGAGACGAACGTCGAGGTCCGCGACCTGCGCTACTTCGGCAGCCAGAGCTGGCCGTTCCCGAACTCGCTGATGATCGCGTTCACCGCCGAGTACGCCGGCGGCGAGCTGCGGCACGACCCGGCGGAGCTCGCGGACGCCCGCTGGTTCCCCCTGGACGCGCTGCCACAGATGCCGCCGCGGCTGTCGATCGCGCGCGCGCTGATCGACGCGACGGTCGCGCGGATGCGCGGGGATACGGCGCGGCGCTGAGCGGTCGGGCCGGCGGGCCCGCGAACCCGCGCTCAGTCCGCCAGGCAGCGCTCCGCGCGCCAGCCGTAGAGCCACTCGAGCGCGTCGTAGAAGCGCGCGGGCTCGCGACCGCGCCACAGGTCGTTGCGCACCAGCCGCTCGACGCCCTTCGCGTGGTAGAGCCGGCCCATCTCGCGTGCCGACAGCACGACCCGAGCGGTCCGCGCGACGCGTGAACGCTCGTAGCGCGCGAACGCCGCCGGCAGGTCGTCCGGGTGCGCGCCCATCGCCGCGCCGAGCGTCACCGCGTCCTCGAGCGCCATGCACGCGCCCTGGGCGAGGTACTGCAGCATTGGATGCGCCGCGTCGCCCAGCAGCGTCGTGCGACCGAAGGACCAGCGTGCGATCGGGTCGCGGTCGGCGGTGGCCCAGCGCCGCCAGCTCCTCGGCAGGTCGATCAGCTGGCGCGGCTGCGGCAGGATGCCGCCGAAGTAGGACTGCACCTCGTCGCGGCTGCCCTCGCGGACCGACCATTCCTCGACCTCGCGGCTGTGGAAGGTGACGACGACGTTGTACTGCTCGCCGCCGCGCAGCGGATAGTGGACGAGGTGGCAGTCGGGGCCGGCCCAGACCACCGGCGCGTTCCAGCGCAGGTCCGCGGGGAAGTCGGCCGCGTCGACGACGGCGCGGTAGACGACGTGGCCCGAGACGCGGACCTCGTCGCCCACGTGCTGCGCGCGGACTGCCGAGCGCACGCCGTCGCAGGCGACCAGCGCCGCGCCCGCATGCCGCGCGCCGTGCTGGTCGACGACCACGACGCCGTCGTCGTGCTGCTCGACGCGCTCGACGCGGGTCGAGACCACGAGCCGGACGTCGTCGCGCGCACGCACGCCCTCGAGCAGCGCGCCGTGCGCGTCGGCGCGGTGGATCACCGCATAGGGATTGCCGAAGCGCGCGCGGAACGCGTCGCCCACCGGCAGCGACGCGACCGTCGAGCCGTCGACCGCGTCCATCATCGCCATCCGCTCGACGTAGACCGCCCGCGAGCGCGCAGGCCCGCCCACGCCGAGGGCGTCGAACGCGGTGAATGCATTCGGCCCGAGCTGGATGCCGGCACCGATCTCGCCGATCTCGGCGGCCTGCTCGAACACGGTCACCGGCCGGCCCAGGCGCGCGATCGCGAGCGCCGCCGCGAGCCCGCCGATGCCGCCGCCCGCCACCAGGATCCGGTCCGTGTCCCCGCCCGCCACCATCGTGTCCTCCGTCGTCGTCCCGGATTGTAGGCGCGCACGTGCACCGGGTTCCGCAACGCCACGCCGCGGCGCTGCGGTGCGGGGCCCCGCCGGTATGATCGCCGCCCACCGGAGGGAACGGACATGCGGCAGAACGCGGTGAAGGCGGTGATGGCCTCGGGCGGCACGGCGCTCGTCGGCTGGACCGGGATCGGCAACTCGTATTCGGCCGAGCTGCTCGGTCACTCGGGCTTCGACGGTGTGGTCGTCGACATGCAGCACGGCCAGGTCTACCTCGACCAGGCGGTGCCGATGCTGCAGGCGATCTCCGCGACCCCGGCGACGCCGCTCGCGCGGGTCACCGCGAACCAGTTCTTCGAGATCAACAAGATCCTCGACTCGGGCGCCTACGGCGTGATCGTGCCGATGATCGACACCGCGGACGATGCGCGCGCGGTGGTCGAGGCGATGCGCTATCCGCCCGTGGGCCGCCGCTCGTTCGGCCCGGCGCGCGGCCTGCTGTACGGCGGCCAGGACTACGCCGATCACGCGAACGACGAGCTGCTCGCGTTCGCGATGATCGAGACGCCGCAGGCGATGGCGAACCTCGACGCGATCGCCGCGGTGCCTGGCCTCGACGGGCTGTTCGTCGGACCGGCCGACCTGTCGCTCGCGCTCGGCGTGGCGCCGGCGGTGAAGTGGCGCGACGAGCCGCTGCGCGGCGCGATCGCGAAGGTCCTCGCCGCCTGCCGTGCGCACGGCAAGTTCGCCGGCATCTTCTGCACCTCGGTCGAGATGGCGATCGACATGAAGGCCGCCGGCTGGCAGATGCTGGTGCCGGGCAACGACGCGGCGCTGCTGCGCGGCGCGGCGCAGGCCGCCTGCGACCGGATCCGCGGCGAGGTGGAGTCGGGGCCGAAGGCGGCGTACTAGCGGTCCCCGCGAGGCGAGGCGAGGCGAGGCGAGGCGCGGCGGGGTCTGGGCCGGAGCCGGCGCATCGGGGCGCCCACGATGCCGGCGACCGTCCGTGTGCCGCGGCGGTACGACCGTCGGGCGGGCGGCCGCGTCCGCGGACCACGTGGCACGCTGCGGCCGTCTCCGACTCCCCCGGCGCCACGCGGCCCCGGCACGGACTTCCCCATGACCGTTTCACCGAGCGCCGACCAGGCGCGCGACTACATGCACCGCCTGCTCGCCGCGATGGTGAAGGCGGGCGGCTCCGACCTGTTCGTCTCGGCCGACTTCCCGCCGTCGATGAAGGCGCACGGCGAGATGAAGCCGCTGGCCGAGCAGCGGCTCGCGCCGGCACTGACCGAGAAGCTCGCGCACGCGCTGATGAACGAGCGGCAGGCGGAGGAGTTCAAGCGCGAGCTGGAGTGCAACTTCGCGATCAGCGTGCCCGGGGTCTCGCGCTTCCGGGTCAACGTGTTCGTCCAGCAGCAGTGCGTGGGCATGGTGATCCGGACGATCGCCGCCGAGATCCCGAACTTCGAGAAGCTCGGCCTGCCCGAGGTGCTGAAGCAGGTCATCATGACCAAGCGCGGGCTGGTGCTGGTCGTGGGCGGCACCGGGTCGGGCAAGTCGACGACGCTCGCGGCGATGATCGACCACCGCAACCGGACCTCGAAGGGCCACATCGTCACGGTCGAGGACCCCGTCGAGTACGTGCATCCGTCCAAGGGCTGCCTGATCACGCACCGCGAGGTGGGCGTCGACACGCTGTCGTGGCACGCGGCGCTGAAGAACACGCTGCGGCAGGCGCCGGACGTGATCCTGATCGGCGAGATCCGCGACACCGAGACGATGGAGCACGCGATCGCGTTCGCCGAGACCGGTCACCTGTGCCTGGGCACGCTGCACGCCAACAACGCGAACCAGACCATCGACCGGATCATCAACTTCTTCCCCGAGGAACGGCGCGGCCAGCTGCTCATGGACCTGTCGTCGAACCTGAAGGCGATCGTCTCGCAGCGACTGGTGCGTACCGCCGACGGCAGGGGACGGCGGGCAGCGATCGAGGTGCTGCTGAACACGCCGTCGCTCGCCGAGAAGATCCGCGAGGGCGAGTTCCAGGACATCAAGGGGATCATGTCGAAGTCGCGCGAGCTCGGCATGATGACCTTCGACGACGCGCTCTTCGACCTCTACGACGCGGGCGAGATCACCTACGAGGAGGCGATCCGCAACGCGGACAGCCAGAACGAGCTGCGGCTGAACATCAAGCTGAAGAGCCGCCGCGGCGAGCCGTCGTCGAAGACGAAGGTGGCGCTGGCCATCGAGCCGGAGAAGACGCCGGAGCTGGCCGAAGCCGCGAGGTGACGCGGTGGGGCCGCGAGGTGATGCGGCGGAGCTGCGACGGGCCGGTCAGCGCCCGGCGCGCGGCACCTCGAAGACCCGCTCGCCGGCGATCGCGTAGAGGCGCGCCGCGCCGTGGCGGGGCTGGAGCGCGGCGCCGGTGAATTCGCCGAAGGCCGGCAGCACCGCCTCGTCCGCGCCGATCCGGAAACACGCGAGGCGCACGGTATCGCCGCCGCGGCCGTGCAGGCGCACCGCGGGGTGGACGTGGCCGGCGAGGCGGTAGGGAACGGGGGCGGCGTGCGGGTCGGCGCCGGCGTGCGGGTCGGCGCCGGCGTGCGGGTCGGCGGCGGTGTACGGGTCGGCGCCGGCGCCCCGCGGTTCGGTACGGGCGATGGCGCGGGGTTCGCGGCGCGCCGCCGCCGCCGGGCGCGCGTCGTCGGCGGGTTCGTGGCACAACGCGAACGGGCCGAGCGGCGACGGCGCATCGACCACGCGGATGCCGAGGTCCGCGGGCGGGTCGCCCGCCCGGTCGTCGTGGTTGCCGCGGACCAGCACGCAGTCGAGCGCCGACCGCTCGCGGCGCCAGGCCCGCAGCACCGACAGCGTCGCCGGCTCGTGCGCGGTGCGGGCGTGCAGCAGGTCGCCGAGCACCACGAGCCGCCGCGCGCCGCAGCCGTCGACCAGCGCGCCGAGCCGGCGCAACGTGAGCTCGGTGGGGCCGGCGGGGACCGGCACGCCGAGCGCGCGGAACGACTCGGCCTTGCCGAGGTGGACATCGGCGACGAAGACCGTCGCGGTCGAGGGCCACCAGAGCGCGCGCTGCGCGAGCAGCCGTACCCGCTCGCCGGCGAGCTCGACCGCGAGGCCGGCCGCGGGCATGTCGAGGGTCTCGGCCTGCACGGAATCCATCCGGCGATTCTAGCCGGCACGCGGGACGGTCCCGTCTTGCGCTAGGCTGCGCGCTCCGCCGCCCGATCGAGGAGATCCGCCGTGACCGCGCTGCACTTCGACGACGCCGACGTGCGTCGGCTGCTCGAGCTCGACGCGCTGCTGCCCGCGATGCGGCGCGCGCTCGTCGACCTGTCGGCCGGCCGCGTCGTCCAGCCGCTGCGCACGGTGATGGAGGTGCCCGCCGAGCAGGGCCTGTTCTTCCTGAAGCCCGCGCTGACCGCGGACGCGCTCGCCACGAAGCTGATCACGCTGATCCCCGGCAACCCGGCGCGCGGCCTGCCGACGCTGCTCGCGACCGTGGTGCTGATGGACCCGTCGACCGGCCGCACGCTCGCGACGATGGACGCGACCTGGCTCACCGAGCTGCGCACCGCGGCGGTGTCGGCGGTGGCGGTCGACGCGATCGTGCCGGCCGGCCCCCAGGTCGTCGCGATGCTGGGCAGCGGCGCGCTCGCGCGCAGCCATGCGCTCGCGCTGCGCGCGGTGCGGCGGGTGACCGAGATCCGCGTCTGGAGCCGCGACCCGGCGAACGTCGCGCGCTGCGCGGCAGAGATCGGCGGCGTCGCGTGCGCGAGCGCCGAGGAGGCGGTGCGCGGCGCCGACGTCGTGTGCACGGTGACCAACGCGTCCGAGCCGGTGCTGCGCGGCGCGTGGCTGAAGCCCGGCGCCTTCGTCGCCGCGGTGGGCGCGCCGCGGCCGACCTGGCGCGAGCTCGACGACGACGCGATGCGCGGCGCGGTCGTGATCGCCGACAGCCGCCACTCCGCCGAGCACGAGGCCGGCGACGTCATCCTGTCGGGCGCCGCGGTGACGGCCGAGATCGGCGAGATCCTCGCGGGCTCCGCGCCGCGCCCCGCGGTCGGCTCGACCGTGGTGTTCAAGGCGCTGGGCCAGGCGGTGGAGGATGCGGTGGCGGCGCGGCTGGTCTACGACCGCGGGGTGGCGGCGCGGGATGCGGGGAGGCGGGGGTGAGCGGGGTCGGCGGCGGGACGGTCGGGTCGAGCGGGGTACCGGCGGCGGGACGGGCCGCCGCGACGAACGCCATCCCCGAGCGGGTCGACGTCGCGATCGTCGGCGCGGGCATCGCGGGCGCCTCGGTCGCCTACTGGCTGACGCGCCTGTCGCCGGGGATCTCGGTCGCGCTCGTCGAACGCGACACCGGCTTCGCGCTGGCGTCGTCGCAGCGCTCGGCCAGCTCGATCCGCCAGCAGTTCTCGAGTCCCGTGAACATCCGGATGTCGCAGTTCGGCCTGCAGTTCCTGCGCGAGGCCGCGTCGCGGCTCGAGGTCGACGGCGACGCGCCGGCGGTCGGGCTCACCGAGCCCGGGTACCTCTACCTCGCGACAGCCGCGCAGGCCGACGGACTGCGCGCGCAGAACGCCGTGCAGCGCGCCCACGACGCGCCGATCGAGCTGCTCGATGCGGCCGCGCTCGCGACGCGCTTCCCGTGGCTCGCCACCGACGACCTCGCGATCGGCTCGCTGGGCGCGGGCGTCGAGGGCTGGTTCGACGGCCCGGCGCTGCACGCCGCGATGCTGCGGCGCGCGCGGGCGCAGGGGGCGCGGCTGGTGCGCGGCGAGGTCGCGGCGATCGAGACCGCCGGAGACGGCGACGCGCGGCGCGTGACGGCCCTGCGGCTCGCCGACGGCGTGCGGCTCGACTGCGGCCACGCGGTGCTGGCGGCGGGGGCGTGGTCGCGTGCCGTCGCGGCCACCGCGGGCCTCGCGCTGCCGGTGCACGCGCGTCGCCGGACGGTGTTCGTGTTCTCGTGCCCCACCCCGCTCAGCGACTGCCCGCTGGTGATCGACCCGACCGGATTCTGGTTCCGGCCCGAGGGCCGCGCGCGCGAGGCGCGCACCTTCATCGGCGGCACGACGCCCGACCCCGACGCCGACGACCTGCCGCTCGAGCCGAACCTCGCCGAGTTCGACGAGACGCTGTGGACCGCGTTCGCGCGGCGCGTGCCGGCGTTCGAGGCGCTGCGCATCGAGCGCGCGTGGGCGGGGTACTACGAGATGAACCTCTGGGACCACAACGCGCTGCTCGGGCCGTGGCCGACGCTGCCGAACCTGCATGCGGCCACCGGCTTCTCCGGGCACGGGATGCAGCAGGCGCCGGCGGCCGGGCGAGGTGTCGCGGAGTGCGTGCTGCACGGCGGCTGGCGGACGCTGGACCTGTCCGACCTGTCGGTGGCGCGTCTCGCGGCGGGGCGGCGGGTGATGGAGGCGAACGTCATCGGGTGAACGCCCGCCGCGCATCGTCGCGAACCGGGGCGCGCAGCGGCCCAGGGCGCGCAGCGGCCCAGGTCGCGCGGCGGCCCAGGTCCCGAGCGTGCGCATGGCCGCGCGCTGCCCCGTCCGGGGTCGCGTCCGCGACGAGCCTGGCCCTGCGCCCCCGGCTGCCTCGGCGGGGGCTCGACCACGCTGAAATCGTCACGTTGCTGCTCGCGCTCGCGTGGGCGCCGTCCACGCGGCTGCCGATCCTCGGCCAGCGATTGCCCGCGCTGCGCACCGAGCTCTCGGCGGCGCTTCCGGCCTCGGACCGGCGCGAACTCGCGTCGCTGCGGCGATGCGTGCTCATCGGCCCGGCCGCATCGCCGGCGGTGGCCGCGAGCTGGCGGGCGCCGCCCGGTCAGGGCATCGCCGACGCATTGCAGGCGGCGTTCATCGCGCGCCGGGTCGTCGCGTTCCGGTACGTCGACGGCGCGGGCCGGACGACGACTCGCGAGGTCGAGCCGCAAGGACGGGTGCCGAGCGCGCCCGTCCGGTACGTCCTCGGCCACGATCTGGAGCGAGACGCTGGAGCGAGGTCCGGCTCGGGCGTCCGAGGAAGACGCCGGCGACGCCGGGACGTCTCAGGGAGATGCCGACGGACGCTTCGGGGCCCGTGCCTGCAGGTCGCACAGCCCCGCCACGGCGAGGCCGAGGTCGAGATCCTCGCCGCACCACAGCCCGGTGGCCGTCCGCGCATCGATCCTCGGGCCGTGTCGTCGATGCTCGCCGACGATCCATGCGATGTCGCCCGTCGTCGCCGGCGCGGCCTCGATCCGCCGCCCCGTCGCGTCGGCGAACACCAGCGCGCCGTCGTCCACCCGCTTCACCGTCACCCCGCCCTCGTGCACCTGGCGATGGTGTCGCCGGCACAGCAGCACCAGGTTCGACAGCCGCGTCGCGCCGCCGTGCGCCCAGTGCTCCACGTGATGGGCATCGACGTGCCGCTGCTGCGTGCAGCCGGGATAGCGGCAGCCCCGGTCGCGCGCGCGCAGCGCGCGGGCGATCGCCGGCGGGATGCTCCGCGTCCTGCGGCCCACGTCCAGCACCCTGCCCTCGGCGTCTTCGACGATCGCCACCAGGCTCGCGTCGCACCCCAGCCGGCGCACCGTCTCGGCGGCCAGCACCGGGCCCTCGTCGTCGAGCTCGCTGCGGCCCGGCGCGTCGGCCACCAGCGTGCGCGCGTCCACGTGCACGACGATCTGGTGGCGCTCGCCGCCGGACACGTCCCCATCGCCGTGCGCCAGCCAGCTCTCCGCGAAGCGCACCAGCGCATCGGCGCGACGCTGGGACAGGGAGCGGGGCGGTTCGACCGGCACGGTGCGTGCGCCAGGCGCGGATGTTTCAGCGGAAACGTGGGCGTCGGCGTGAGCGTGGGCGTGGGCGTCGGCGTCGGCGTCCGCGACATCGGCGCCCTGGGCGACATCGGCGCCCTGGGCGACATCAGCGCCCTCGGCGACATCGGCGCCCTGGGCGACATCGGCGACGTCTGACGCCATTCGCGTGCACGGTGCGGTCGGGTGGCTGCGGGCCGGGGACGTTTCCGCGGGAACGTCGGCCTCGGCGGTCGCCGTGCGGGCCTGCCGGTCCTCGTCGTCCAGCGCCCGCTGCAGCGCCTTCAGCACCCGTGCGCCCTCCTCGGCCGCCAGACAGGCCTTCAGGTGCAGCGTGCCGTCATCGTCCCAGTGCCAGGTCAGGCCGCGGTTCGCCTGCTGGCGCGCCTCGCGCTCGAGCAGCACCGCCTGCCGCGCCCGGCGGAAACCCCGCACCACCGACTCCACGTGATGCGCCGTGCCGTGCAGCGCGATCATCAGCAGCGTCTCCTCCGTCTCGGGCGTGGCGACCCGCGTCAGTGCCCTCGCCTTCGAATAGCTCAGCGCCCCGCGCGCCATCGCCTCCGAGATCCTCGGCAGGCGCTCCAGCGCGCGGGCCACCCGTACCCGCTCGCGCGCCGCACCCAGGTCCAGGCCGCACTTCCAGCCCAGCCAGTGCGCGCACGATCGCGTCGCGCCATCGGCCCAGCCCTCACGACGGTCGAACTCGGCCACCAGCACGAGGAAGCGATGCTCCGCCGCGTTGAGATGGCCCGCCAGCTCGGTGATGCGGGCCTCGAGGGCTGGCAGGGGCAGGGACGATGGGTCGACGGTGATGCCGGTCGCGTCGGTCGCGTCGGTCGCGTCGGTCGCGTCGGTCGCGTCGACGCTGTCGGTCGTTTCGGTCGTTTCGGTCGCGCTGCCGTGGACGCGGTCGGCACGGATCGAACTGCCCGCGAGGTCCGCGAAAGAGGCGTCTCCGTCAGTCTGATCGAAGCGCGTGAATCCTTCGGAGCGGAAGTCCATGGCAGCCCTCGAGATCTGTATTTATGTACAGTATTCTAAGACTCTGCTCGTCGCGACGAAAGCGGGTGTCGGCCTGCGTCGACCCGCGAGTGCGTACACGTCTTCCGACTTAGGACATCGGTTGGATCCGGCGTCGACAGTCGACAATCGCGCGATACGTCTGGTTCGTCCGATGCGTTCGTGCGAATCGCGACTCCGCCCTCGCGCCCCACGACTCGCGCCCCACGACTCGCGCCCCACGACTCGCGACTCGTCCGCGGGCCGCCCGTGCGGCCCGACGCGCAGCGTCTCGGTGCCGGAGCCCGAACGCGTACGCGTGCGTGCTCGGTACACCGAGATCGTGGACGGCATGCATCCGCGGCGCGGAACCGATGACGACGCCGGGCACGACGGTGCGGGCGGTGACCGCGATCGATGCCGTCGACGCGTCGGGAGCGATCGCGACACCGGAGACCGACGCATCCGACACGCCTGACACGCCTGACACGCCCGACACACCTGTCGCACCCGACACAGCCATCGCACCCGACCCGACGGACACCGCGGACGCGTCCGCGGCGTCACGGTCGGAGGCAACGCGGTCCGTCCCCCGACGATGGTGACCCGCGGCCTAGGCCCAGCCTCCCGAGAACGGGATCGCCTGCCCCGCGAAGAACTCGACCTCGGTCGACGACAGGAACACGGCGAACAGCGCGTCCTCCTCGGGTCGGGCGAGGCGCCCCAGCGGGACCTCGCGCTTCAGACGCTCCTGGAACGCGGGCAGCGCCTGGACCTCGGGGCCGTAGTACGTGGGGTTCTCGACGAAGTTCTGCGCGATCAGGTTCACGTGCACGTTCGACGGCGCGACCTCGACGCCCACCGCGCGCGCCCACGACAGCTGCGCGCCGCGGGCGGCCGCGTAGGTGGCGGTGCGCTTCTGGCCGCGCAACGCGGTGGCGCTGCCCATCACGACGATCTTGCCCGCGCGCCGCCCGAGCATCTGCGGCAGCACCGCACGCGCCAGGCGCGGCAACGGGTCGACGAGGTGCGCGAACACGTGGCGCCATTCGTCGTCGGTCACCTCGTGCGCGCGGGTGGACGGCGCAGGCACGCCGAGGTTGGCGATCAGCACGTCGACGCGGCCCGCCGCGCGGACCGCGTCCTCGGCGGCCGCCGGTTCGGCGAGCGGGCCGGGCACGCCGATCACCTCGGCGCCGTGCGCGGCGAAGGTCTCGGCCAGCACCGGCCCCATGAAGGTCTCGCTCTGGGTGATCAGCACGCGCTGACCGCGCAGTCCGTCTCCGATGCGCATCGTCCGCCCTCCTCGTGGATGTCGCGATCCTACCGCCGCTCGCCGCCCCGCCGCCGGCGCGTCGGCTTGACGCGCGTCAAGCCCCCGGCGCGGACCCGTCGCGATACTGGTCGCCCGATCCCCTGGACCCCTCGACAGACTGCGATGACCGCCCGCGCCCTCGACGTGATCCGCGACGAACACCGCGCGCTCGCCGGCATGCTGATCGGGCTGCGCACCCTGGTGCGCGACTGGCGTACGCGCGGCCTGCGCCCCGACCTCGGCGTGCTGCGCTCGATGGTGTTCTACGTGCATGCCTTCCCCGAGCGGCTGCACCATCCGAAGGAGACCGACCTGCTGTTCGCCGCGCTGCGCCGCAAGCCCGGCGCGCCGGTCGCCGCGCTCGACCGGCTCGACGCCGAGCACGGCCGCGGCGAGGACGCGGTGCTGCGGCTCGCGATGGCGCTGATCGAGGTCGAGCAGCTCGGCGAGCCGCGGCTGCCGGCATTCGCCGACGCGGTGGAGCGCTACGTCGACGCCTACCTTCGGCACATGGAGACGGAGGAGCGCGAGGTGCTGCCGTTCGCCGAGCATGCGCTCGACGTCCCGGACTGGCGCGGGATCGACGAGGCCTTCGCGGCGAACCGCGACCCGCTGACCGGGCATCCGCCGCAGGAGGCGTTCCGCGCGCTGTTCTCCCGGATCGTCGCGACCGCCCCCGCCCCGGTGGGGCTCGGCGACGCGCTCTCGTTCAGCCGCGAGGGATGACGCCGGCGCGCAGGATCTCGACGAACTGCGGCTCGGGCACCGCCTTGGCGTAGAGCCAGCCCTGCGCCGCACGGCAGCCGACCGACACCAGGAAGTCGGCCTGCTGTGCGGTCTCGACGCCCTCGGCGATGACCTCGAGCCCGAGGCTGCCGGACATGCCCACGATCGCGCGGACGATCGCCGCGCTGTCGTTGTCGGCGGGCAGCCCCGCGATGAACGAGCGGTCGATCTTCAGCTCGTCGATCGGCATGCGCTTCAGGTACGCGAGCGACGAGTAGCCGGTTCCGAAGTCGTCGAGCGAGATCGACACGCCGAGCGACTTCAGCTGGTTCAGCGTCCCGATGCCGTCGTCGCTGCCCTGCATGACCATGCTCTCGGTCAGTTCGACGGTCAGCAGCCGCGGCGGCAGGCCGGTGGCCGCGAGCGCGCGGTCGACGTCGCGCATCAGCCGGCCGTCGCGGAAGTGCGGGGCAGCGGTGTTGACCGCCACGCGCCCCGGATGACCGGCGTCGACCCAGCGCCGCGCGGCGCGGCAGGCCTCGTTGACCACCCAGGTGCCGAGCTCGACGATCAGCCCCGCCTCCTCGGCGACCGGAATGAACTCGCCCGGTGGGACCAGGCCGCGCTCGGGATGGCGCCAGCGGATCAGCGCCTCGCAGCCGATCACGCGCCCGGTCTCGATCGCCACCTTCGGCTGGTAGTGCAGCTCGAACTCGCTGCGCTCGAGGGCGCGACGCAGCTGCGCCTCAAGCGTGAGGCGTGCGAGCGACTGCGCGTTCAGCGCCGCGCTGTAGAAGCCGTAGCCGTTGCCGGGCCGGCCGCGGACGGACGACGCGGCGGCGCGCGCGCAGCGCAGCAGCGCCTCGGCCTCGGTCGCGTCGGAGGGCGAGCCGGCGATGCCGATCGAGACCTGCGGATACCAGTCGTGGCCCTCGATCTGCAGCGGCTGCGCGACCGTGGCGAGCAGCCGGCGCGCGATGCCGGCGGCGTCCTCGATCCGGCGCAGCGCGGGCAGCAGCGCGGCGAACTCATCGGGACCGGTCCGCGAGACCATCGGGCCGGCGACGTCGTCGCCGACGCGGCCGACCGGCTCACCGGTGCGCATGCAGCGCTGGATCCGCTGCGCGATCGCGCGGATCGCCTCGTCGGCGGCGCGGTGGCCGAGCGTCTCGCTCAGCTGCCGCACGCGGCCGATCTCGATCTGCAGCAGGCCGCACAGCTCGTCGCGGCGCGCCGCGCGCCGCAGCGTGCTGCCGGCGTGGGTCAGCATCAGCCGGCGGTTCGGCAGCCCGGTCGCGACGTCGAACCAGGTGCTGCGGTCGCGCATCGCCTTGAACGCGAGCGTGTTGCGCAGCCGGAGCACCAGCTCGGACGGATCCACCGGCTTCTCGAGGAAGTCGGTGGCGCCGAGCTCGAGCACGCGCAGCTTGGTACGCGCGTCGCTCGCCGAGGTCATCACGATGACCGGGATCATCTTCAGCTGCGGGTCGGCGCGGACGCTGCGCAGCACCTCGAAGCCCGAGATGCCCGGCATCATCAGGTCGAGCAGCAGCACGTCGGGCGGCGCCTCGCGCAGCCGCTTGAGCGCGGCCACCGGGTCGGTCTCGCCGCGGAAGTCGCGATAGCCCGCCTCCTCGAGGAACGCGCGCACGAGCTCGACCAGGATCGGCTCGTCGTCGATCATCATCACCGACGCGTTGGCGACCATCGGGTCGGCGGTCGGGCGCACCGCGTCGGCCGACTCGGCGCCGACCGCGGACTCGGTGGCGGCCGCGGGCGGCTCGGGAAGCGCCGGCGCACGGCGCTCGACGAAGGGCTCGGCCTGCACGGAAAGGGAGTCGTTGGCGCCCATGATCGGTCTTCGGGGTCAGGCCTGCGCGGGAACGGGCGGGACGACCACCCGTGCGGCCAGCGCGTCGATCCGGTCCAGCTGCGTGCCGACCGTGGCGAGGTCGCCCGCGCGCGCGGCGTTCTCGGCCTCGCGCGCGGGCTCGGTGAAGGCGTCGTAGCCCACCGAGCCGGCCGAGCCCTTCAGCCAGTGGGCGATCTCGGCGCAGGCGTCGGCGTCGCCGCGCACGAATGCGGCGCGCAGCGCGGCGAGCCGCCCCGGCAGTCGGGCGGCGAAGCTCGCGACCACCGGCGCGAAGCGCGCCTGGCCCGCGAGGCGCGAGGCCAGCGGCCCCTCGCCGGCGCCGCCGCGCGCCGGCGGCACGGCGCCCACCAGCAGCGTGCCGGCGTCGGCCGCGGTCGCGGCGGACGCATCGCTGCGCGTGCCGCCCAGCCGCTCGGCGAGCGTGGCCATCATCGCGTCGAGGTCGATCGGCTTCGTCAGGTAGCCGTCGCAGCCGACCTGGGCGATCTCGCGATCGAAGCCCTGCAGCGCATGCGCGGTGAACGCATAGATCGGGATGCGGACGCCGGCGGCCCGCAGGCGCCGCGTCGCGGTGAAGCCGTCCATGCCCGGCATCTGCATGTCCATCAGGATCATGTCGGGCAGCCGCTCGGCGACCGCGTCGAGGGCGGCCTGGCCGGAGTCGGCCTGCACGACGACCAGCCCGCAGTCCTGCAGCACCAGGGAGACCAGTTCCCGGTTGTCGGCGGAATCGTCGACGACCAGCAGGCGGCGCGGCGGGAAGCGCCACGACGCGGCGCTCGCCTGCTCGGTCTCGGCGCCGTCGGCCATCGCCTGCGCGGGCTCGAGCATGGGCACGCCGTCCACGCTGCCCGGATCGATGGTGACGATGAAGGTGCTGCCGCGTCCGGGCTCGGACTCGACGACGATGTCGCCGCCCAGCGCGCGCGCGAACTTGCGGCTGATCGACAGGCCCAGGCCGGTGCCGCCGAAGCGGCGCGCGGTCGACGACTCCGCCTGCACGAAGGGCTCGAAGATCGCGCCGAGCTTGTCGGCCGGGATGCCGATGCCGGAGTCGCGGACCGCGATGCGCAGCGCGGCAGGCCGGCCGGCACGTGCGGGAATCCAGCGCTCGGACACGACGACCTCGCCGGTCTCGGTGAACTTGATCGCGTTGCCCACGAGGTTGGTGATCACCTGCCGCAGCCGCGACGGGTCGCCCTGGATCGTCGCGGGTACCGGGCCCTCCACCTCGCGGCGCAGCCCGATCCGCTTCTCGGCCGCGCGCACCGACAGCGCATCCACGACCTCGGCGATCACGCGGTGCGGCGCACAGTCGATCCGCTCGACCTCGAGCTGGCCCGCCTCGACCTTCGACAGGTCGAGGATGTCGTTGATCAGCGACAGCAGGTGCGCGCCGTTCGCATGGACCGTGTCGAGGTGACGGCGCGCCTGGATCGCGTCCTTCACGCGTCCGCGGCGCAGCATCTCGGTGAAGCCGAGGATCGCGTTCATCGGCGTGCGGATCTCGTGGCTCATGTTGGCCAGGAAGTCCGACTTCGCGCGGTTCGCCTGCTCGGCGCGATCGGTCGCCTCGCGCAGCTGCACCTCCTTGCGCTGCAGCTCGGTGATGTCGTCGAGGCTGACCAGGACGCCGGCCGGCGGCGTGTTCTCGTCGGCGCCCACCGGTGCGCAGTTCGCCAGGAAGCTGCGGCGCTGCCCGTCGGCGGTCACCAGCGAGACCGGCTGGAGCTTCAGCGTGCGGCGCTCGGCGAGTGCACGGGCCCAGGGCAGCGCGGCGGCGTCGAGCGGTCGGCCGTTGGCGTCGAGCCAGCCGATCTCGGCCGCGGGCCGACCGGCGACCTCCTCGGCCGGCCGGCCGAGCAGCTCGGCGAGCGCGGCATTCGCCAGCACCACGCCGCCGTCGGCATCGACCAGCATCAGCCCCTCGGCCAGGGTGTCGAGCGCATTGCGCACCCGGTCGGGCACGGCGCGCGAGGGATCGAGCTGCTTGAGCATCCGGCCGAGGTAGAGCCAGAAGCCGCCGAAGCACGACAGCAGGATCAGCAGCAGCGCGCGGTTGTGGCCGTCCGCGAGCTGGGCCGCGAGGCCGTCGGGCATCGGCTCGAAGGCCACTTCCAGCCGCCCCCAGCGGGTGCCGCCGGAGTACAGCGGCACCGCCAGCTCGGCCGGCGTCGCATGGACCGCGTCGCCGGCCTGCGTCCAGGCCGTCGCGTGCGGACCGGCCTCTGCGACCAGCTCGCCGTCGACCCGGCGGACCGCGGCCGAGCGCATCGACGGGTTGCGCTGGAGGACGAAGGCCAGCAGGTCGCCCACGGCCTCGTCCTGGCCGATCGCGAGCGCGCCCATGCTGCCGGCGGCCATCGACTCGACCAGCGCCACGCGCGCGTCGAGGCGCAGCCGCGCCTCGTCGGGCACGAGCCCGAGCAGCGGCGAGGTGGCGACGGTGTAGGCGCTGAAGACCATGCCGACCAGGCCGGCGGTCATCAGCAGCCGCGCGTTCGACAGCCAGCGCAGGCCGCGCACGCGCGACAGCGCCTGCAGCCGATGCGAGGCGGCGGCGAGGCGCCGGTCGACGGCGGCGGCGAGCCCGCCGCTCGCGGCGGGTGCCACCGGGCGCGACGACTTCGACGCGAGCCGCGCGTCGGACGCGAGGGCCGGACCGTCGGCGCCGGCACCGCGCGATGCCCGGGCGTTCGCGCGCCGGGACAGCGGCGCGGCCTTCACGCGCGGGCCTCCATGGCGCCGCGCGGCCGGGCGGAGGGCACCGGCGCGGCCGCGGCGGCCGATCGTCGGGCGGGACAGGGGTGACGCATCCGATCAGTATCCGGACACCGTCGCGCTCGCGCGGCGGACCATCCGACACTCGGTCGGGGACGCCGCCTGTCCGGTTCCCGGGTGTGCACGACGTCCCTCGCCGTCCCGCCAGAGCGGTCGCACCGCGGGCTCGGGTCAGACAGCGGAGAGGCCCGGCCGCAGGTCGACGGACGGCGCCTCGGGGGCGGGCTCGGCGTCGGCGCCGCGCCCCGGCCCCGCGGCCCGCTCGGCGGCGCGCGCCAGCAGGCCGCGCAGCGAGTCGTCCTCGCCTTCGTCGTCGCGACCCCGCGCGTCCGTGCGCGCCAGCACCGGCAGCGGGTCGATCGAGCGCCACGCCGGCATCGACGCCAGCAGGCTCGTCAGCAGCACCCCGCCGCGCGCCATCCACACCGCGTAACCGATCGAGATCGACGTGCCCAGCATCATCGTCGAGGTCACGATCACCGTCCTCGTCTCGAACTGCGCACCCGCCTCCTCGCGCGCCTGCCTCATCACCTCCGAGTAGGCCGTCTCCTGGAGTGCGATCGCCGGCGACCAGGCCTCGCGCTGGACGTCCGAGAGCCGCTCGACGCCGGACGCGGACGCGCCCGACCGGCGCAGTGCGTCGCCGAGCGAGGACGACGCCGCGCCGCGCGTGGGGCCGGAGCCGTCCGCCGGGCCGGCGCCACCGCCGCGCGCGACGTCGCCGCGCTCCGCGCCGTGCTCGATCGCCGCGAGCGCGGCCCCGCCCCCCACCGCGGCTCCGGTCGACGCGACCGCGATGCCGATCGAGCCGGACTGCGGGGCACCGATGCCGATGACCGCCTCGGCGGGCCCGGCGGCAGCGGACCTGCCGGGGACCGACACGGCCGCCCTCTGGACCGGCGTCGCCGCGCTCGAGGCGGCCGGTGACGACACCGACGAAGCCGTCGAGGCGCCCGAAGGCGCGGTGGCGGTGGCGGTGGCGGCCGCACGTGCGGCGGCCTCCCCGGCCGGGGCGACCGCGGCGCTGCCCGCGACCGACGCCGAGGCCGAGGCTGCCGGCAAGGCGGAGGCGGCAGCCGGGTTCGAAGCCGAGGTGGCCGTGGCGACGGCCGCGTCGGCGGCGAACATGGTCTGGATCGCGAGGCTCGCAACCTGCATGGGCGGGCCCGCCGCCGAGGAGATCCTGGCGGCGGACGGCGGGGCGGACCCGCCGCCCGATACCTGCTTCACCGGCACGCCGGCCGACAGCCCGGACGTGGTGTCGCGGGTGGCGCTGCCCGTGTTCGGCAACGGCAGCGCACGCGTCACGGTCGCCACCAGGACGCTGCCCTCGCCGACGGACGAGGGCAACGCGACGACGCCCGTCGCCTGTCCGTCCGCATCCGCGGTCAGCAGCGCCCTCGCGACCCAGGCGACACTCCCCGCCGTCGCGCCGGCGTAGACGTCGATGCGCACCTCCTGACCGGGCGGCGCGGCCACCGACACCGCGACCGCCGCCCGAACCGACCCGTCGTCGCCGGTGAACAGCCGCGCCCCCGACAGCATCGGCGCGGCGGGCGCCCCGGGGGCGGGCGTATCGACCCGCAACGGTGTCCCCTGTCCGGTCAGCTCGTTGCCCACGATCCGGTTGTAGGCCGAATCCGCGTTCACCAGGATGCCGTAGGCACCGTTGCCGCGGATCAGGTTCGCCCGCTCCGGCGCGGTCAGCGGGTCCCCACCGACCGTCGCCCCGTCCGCGTTGTTCGTGAGCTTGATGCCGTAGCCGCCGTCGCTCGCGTTCTTCGCCAGGCCGTTGCCCTCGATCGTGTTCCCGGTGATCTCCGTCCCGTCGGCCCGCGAGCCGAGGATCCGCATCCCGCCCTCGCCGTTGTTGGCGATCCGGTTGCCGCGGATCACGTTGCCCGCCAGCGAGACCTGCGTGTCGCCCAGGTCGGTCGTCTCGACGCCGCGCGCCCTGTTCGCGAAGTCCGAGCCCGCGTCGACGACGCCGGCGCGTCCGATGCCGAGCCAGTTGTTCTCGATCAGGTTGGACGCCGAGCGGATCGAGATCGCGTCGGAGAAGCCGCCGACCGCCAGCCCGGCGATACGCGAACCGTCGCTGCCGGCGCCCAGCACCAGTCCGTCCGCGCCACCGCCCACGCCGTTGCCCCGGACGATCTCGACCGACGGCGCGTCGTCGGAGAACGGTCCGCCGTCGAGGTCGATCGCCGAGGCGATCGTCGGCAGCGGATCCCTGGTGACCACGATCCGGCCGACGCCGCCGGGCAGCGCGAACACGATCCGGTCGCGCGCAGTCGCGCTGCCGCCGTCGGCGTTGGCCGCCTGCAGCGCCTCGCGCAGCGAGACCGCGTTGCCCGCCATGCGGTGCTCGTGCAGCGCGAGCGGCGTGAGCGCGTCGGCGCCGGTGTCGTCGACATCGGCGGTCGTGGTGACGACGAACACGTTGCGGGTGTCGTCGTCGATGATCGTCAGGTCCACGGCCGCGGTCGTGCCGCCGGAGGGGGTGGCCCCGAGACGCACCGCGAGGTTGCCGTCGACGACACGGTCGTCGATCGCCGCCAGCATGACGCGCTGCGGGCTGTCCCAGTTGGCCGCCGTGAACTGCAGGACCCGCTCGGAGGCGAGCCCCTCGCCCGGCGCCGTGACGAAGCCGGCCTGCGCGGCCGCGGCATACGCCTGGCCGGGCGCGGCGAGTCGCAGCAGGACGGTGGTGTCGCCCGCCGGCGCGTCGGCGAGGCGGACGTCGAACGCCAGGGCCGCGCCGCCCTCCGTCGCCTGCGTGCCATTGACCGCCTGGATCGTCACGGCCGGCGGCGGGAGCGCGAAGCTGCGGTACTGCAGCGTGTCGTCGTTGGGGCCGTTCCCGCCGAGATCGGTCCAGGCGACGACGATGCGCCCGCCTCCCGCCGCGACCGAGGAGGCGATCTGGTCCTTGTTGCCGGTCGGGTTGACGCGGATCGGAGCGCCGTCGACCGTCGCGCCGCCCGCGTCGACCCGGACCTCGACGAGCGAGATGTCGGCACCGTCCCCAACCTGCCACGGGGCGGTCCAGGAAACGGCGAAGCGGCCACCGGCGACGGCCGCGACGCTCGGCTGGACGCCGACGCCGAGCGCGACCACGTCGCCGATCGGATTGCCGGATGCGTCGATGGCCACGGCCTGCACGGTGCTCGTCAAGCCCTCGGACTCGATCCAGACCGCGAGGCCCGTGTTCCCTGCGCCGAGCGCGACGCTCGGGAAAACGACCCCTATCGGTCCGACCGGCCCTGTCCGGCCGTCCGCGAGGCGAGTGCCCAGCAGACTGCCGTTGCCGGGGACGGTGCCGTTCGTGTCGAAGGGGACGGCGAAGACGCCTCGCATCGGCTCCTGCGCCACCATCTGCAGCGGATCGGGGAGGGTATGCAGCACGACCACGCCCGAGCCGTCGTTCCGGATCGCGACGTCGGGATGGTAGTCAGGGATGCCCTGATAGTCGGTGATCCTGATCGGCGCCCCGTCCAGTGTGCTCATCCCGGGAGACGGCTGGCCTGGCGGCGTCAGCGCGTAGCGGCGCACCTGGATGTCTCGCACGGGAGTGGAGACGCCCACCACCTCGGGGAGCTCCTGAATCGCCCAGGCGACCGCCGCGACGCGGCCGTTGGCGGACATCGAGGCGGACACCGCCCCGCGGATCGTGTCATCGACGTAGATGTCGGCCCGATCGGCGTCGAGCAGGACCATCGCGCCGCCGGCGGTCGCGGGTGGCGCGTAGTAGGCGACCCGGACGGTTCTCCCGTCGCGCCACGCGAAGAACGCGTTGCCGTCGGCGTCGACGGCCACCGACGGCGTGTCGCGGTTGACGCCGGCACCCGAGGCGATCACGAATCGGGTACCGGTCCCGCCCGCGGCCGCGTCGAAGCGGCCGGCGATCCGTGTGCCGGTGCCGTCGTCCTCGATCCACACGGTGACCGTGCCGGCCGCGCCCACCGCGACCTGGCGCGCGGGGACGCTGACGTTCGTGCCGTTCACGCCCGTCAGCGTCTCCGCGACCACCACCGGCTTGGCGGCGTCGACCGTGCCCGACGCGCCGCCGCCGGGAATCGCGAGCACGCCGTCGTAGGCGGCCTGCAGCGCCGCGTCGATCGGTGCATCCGTCCCGATCCGACCGCGGCTCACCTCCAGCGCCCAGTCCCCGCCCCAGGCCAGCCCGCCGGTCGCGTCGTCGCTGGCCGCCACGTCCGCGCCGGTCAGCGCCGACAGCCCGTCCAGCAGCGCCGCGCCCGCCTCGCCCGCCCCGCTGTCGCAGCCCCACAGCAGCAGGTCCGCCCCGTCGCCGAGCCGCGTCGACCACTGCGCGATCTCCACGGCCCTCGCCCTGAGCAGCGCCGCGTCGATCCGCGCCGTCCCCAGCGTCAGCTCGCCCGGCTCGCCGTGCCCCACCAGGTGCACCGCGCTCCAGCCCGCGCCCGCCTCGCCCAGCGCCGCGTCGATCGCCCGCACGCCGTCCTCGCCGGCCTGCACCCGCACCACGTGCAGCGCGCGGCCCGCATCGCGCTGGGCCTCGAACCCCGCGATCAGCCGCTGCACATCCGGCACCCGCGCGTCCACCACCACCAGCTCGCCCGCGGCGGCAGTGCCCTGCGTCGCCGCCGCCTGCGTCGACGGCACGATCGCCGTCGCCACCCAGGGCTGGGACGCCGCGAAGGCCGCACCCGCCTCGCCCACCGCCGCCCCGACCCCGTCGCCCGAATGCAGCAGCCTCGGCTCCAGGGCCTCCATGGCGGGCGCTCGACGGTCGGGGCGCGCGGGGCGCACAGCTCGGAGGATGTCCATCCGGTCAGTATCCGGACGGACGCGCGATCCGATCGCGCCGGAACCGACGCCCGGTCGGCGGCGGCCACCATCCGGCGCGATCGGAACCGCCGAGCGGTCGGAACCGGCAGCCGGGACGTCGGCGGGGAGGTCGGGCGGGTCGCCCGCCCGGTCACGGGCGCGGCGGGCGCGGCGGGCGGGCGCGGCGGGCGGGCGGGCGGGCGGGCGCGACGGGCGCGGCGGGCGCGGCGGGCGGGGGGCGGGGGGCGGGGGGGCGGGGGGGCGGGGGGCGGGGGGCGGGCGGCGGGGCGACGGTCGGCGGTCCGCGCCTCAGCAGGCGAGGAAGCGGGCCGGCGCCGCCCTCAGATCCGTGGCGCCGGGCGGCCGCGCGTGCCCTCGACGGCCGGCGCGGAGGCCGGCCTGACCGGTGCGTTGCCGGCCTCGTCGAACGCGATCTGGCATCGCACGCCGGCGGGCAGGCCGCCGTCGGCATTGGGCACGTCGAGCCGCGCGCGGAAGGTGCCGCTCGCGGCATCGACGAAACGGTCGACCTGCGAGACGCGCGCGCCGACCTCGGGCCCGTCGACGCCGTCGGCCTTGACGACCGCGGCCATGCCCTCGCGGATGCGGCCGAAGCGCGCGGCCGGCACCACGACCTCGACGCGCAGCCGGTCGAGCGACACCAGCCGCAGGATCGGCCGGCCGTCGACGCGCTCGCCGGGGTTCAGCAGTCGGTCGGCGACGATGCCGTCGATCGGGCTGCGGACCTGGCGCAGCTCGAGCTGGCGCCGCGCGAGCTCGTGCTCGCGGTGGGCGACCGACAGGGCCTCGCGCGCCTGCTGCAGCCGGTGGTCGGCGATCTCGAACTCGGCCGCGGCGTTCTCGAGCTCCAGCCGCCCGCCGGAGTCGAGCGAGGCGAGCGTGTGCATCCGCCGCAGCTTCAGCTTCGCGAAGTCGCGCGTGGCGGCCAGCGCGTTGACCTCGGACTCGGCCGAGGCGCGGGCCCACGCGGTCTCGACCGCGGCGCGCTCGACGTCGGACTGCAGCGTGGCCAGCACCTGGCCGCGCCGCACGCGCGCGCCGCGCTCCACCTTGACCGACTCCAGCACGCCCGGTGCCGACGCGGCGACATCGGCCACCGCGGTCGGCTCGATCACGCAGCCGAGCGTGGTCGGCGGCGCCGCGGGCGCCGGCAACGGCGTCGGGGCGGGCGCAGGCCGAGCGCCGGGGGCCGGGCGATTCGGCGGCGCGGGCGTCTGCGCCTGCAGCGCCGGCGCGACCGCGGCGCAGGCCAGCGCGACCGCCGTGGCTCCGAGCCGGGCCCGGACCCGGCCATGAGGCGGAATTCGACGCTGGATCAGACACATGGCGCAACAACCTAAGCCTGTTTCTCGATATCGGACATCGTAGCGAAATGCAAGCGCCTTGACCAGCGGCGATCGTGTCCGAGGGCATCGGCGCGTGCGACCCGGTCCTCGTGCGCCCACCAGCGCTGGCAGGCACGCCACAGCGTGTCGACCAGCGCGCCGCGCAGCCGCGCAGCCCGAGGGCGGCCGAGCGAGCCGCCACGGGGGCGCTCGCCGAGACACGCGACCGCGACCGCGGCCAGCGCGAGCGGCGGCGGCAGCCGCGACGGCTCGAGCGGCGAGTCGTTGGCGCGCAGCCAGCGCTCGACGCTGCCCGGGTCGCCCTGGCGGGCCGCGCGTCCGGCGACCTGCCGGTCGATCCGCGCGCTGCGGTTGTGCTGCAGCGCGAGCACGTGCAGGCCGCCCGCGCGCAGTGCGTCGGGGGCGGGCCGCACGTCGGTGCCGCGGCCCGCCATCTGGGTGGCCACGGTGATCCGCCCGCTCTCGCCCGCGCGGGCGATCCGGCGGGCCTCGTCGTCGTCGTGGCGGGCATCGAGCCGCTCGACCGCCACGCCGTGCGCCGCGAAGCGCTCGGCGAGCGCTCCCGAGTCGGCGACCGAGTCGGTGGCGACCAGCACGCATCGGCCGCGCCGCGCCAACCGCGCCGCGCGGGCGACCGCCGCGTCGAACTGCGCGTTGCGGTCGACGAAGAGCCGGGTGGGCATGCGCCGCATCGCCGACGGCGTCGCGCGCCCGACGCGGACCACCGCCAGTCCGTAGGTGGCGCGCAGCTCGGCGGCCGACTCGCGCAGCGTGCCGCTGGTGCCGCACAGGTGGTGGTAGCGCGCGAGCAGCCGCGGATAGGTCACGCTCGCCAGCACCTCGGTGCCGGGCGGCGGCGGCAGGCGCTCCTTCAGCGCCACCAGCAGGTGCATCGCGCGGGACAGCCGCCGCTCGGGCGCGGGCCGGCCGGTGGTGGCGTCGACCAGCACCACCTCGCGGTCGACGACGACGTAGTGCACGTCGCGGCGCATCGCGTGCAGCGCGGCCATCGTCTGCTCGACCAGCTCGGACAGCAGGCGCAGGTCGAGCGCGGTGCGGGCGGCGGCGTCCCGCTCGTCGGACCGGTCGGCGGACCGGTCGGCGGCGGCAGGGTCGGCGGCGGGCCGTGCCGAGGCGCCGGACGCGACCGGCGCGTCGCCCGCCGCGGCCGCGTCGTCGGCGATCAGCGCCGCGACCCGCTTGCGGCCGGCGGGCGTCAGCGTCGCGGTGGCCGCGCCGACGTCGACGTGCGCGTGGACGTCGGGGTCGAGCCGGCGCGCGAGGTCGAGCGCGCGCCAGCCGCGGGCGCGCGCCTGCGGGTCGGGACGCTCCTGCGCGATGATCAGCGGCGTGCGCGCCTCGTCGAGCAGGATCGCGTCGGCCTCGTCGACGATGGCGACGCACAGGCCGCGCCCGAGCCGGGGCGATCCGCCGCCGGTGGCCTCCAGCCCGTCGCGCAGCTCGTCGAAGCCGACCGCACGCGCGGTCGCGTAGGCGACATCGGCGCCCCAGGCCGCGCGGCGCGCATCGTCGTCCATCGACTCGGCGGCCGCGGCCACCCGCAGACCGAGCGTCCGGTAGTAGGCGGCGAAGGCCTCGGCGTCGCGCGCGGCGAGGTAGTCGTTCGCGGTCAGCACGTGCACCGGCGCACCGGCCAGCGCGGCGACGCCCGCCGCGAGCGCGACCGCGACGCTCTTGCCCTCGCCGGTATCGAGCTCGACGAGCCGCTGCGCGAGCAGCAGCGCCGCGCAGCGGTACTGCGTGTCGCGCGGCACCAGGCCGGTCCGCCGCGCGAGCGCCGCCCCGGCGACGCCGAGCGCACGCGCCACCGCGCCGGGCGCCAGCCCGCCGGCGGCGAGCGCGGCCGCCGCCTCGCCGACGGCCGCGCGCAGCGCCTTCGGATCGTCGACGCGGGCGAGCGCCTCGGCGCGACGCTCGGCGCGCCGGGCGACCGTGGCGGCGTCCTCGCCGCGCCGGCGCGCGAAGAAGCCGGCCGCGGCGTTCGCCGGCGGACCGCGGCGCGGCGCGGCGGTCGGCGCATCGCCCGCGGCATCGGGCTCGGCGCGCCGCGGCCGCTCGCCGAAGACCGGACCCGGGATCGCGAGCCGCGCCCCGGCGCTCACAGCGCGTCGGGCGCGAAACGGCCGCGCACCGTCTGGCGCAGCCAGCGCAGGCCCTGCCCGGCCAGGCTCGCGTGGCCGTGGTCGATCCGCACCCACGCGCGGCCGCCGGGCCGCGGCGCGGGCTCGAGCGGCGCGTCGATCGCGACGTCCACCACGTAGGTCGGACGCGCCGGCTTCAGCCCCTTCTCGTCGGCCGGGTCGACCGGGATCGGGCCGCCGTGCCGCTCGCCGAGCGCCGCACCGGGCAGCGCGTCGACCGCGGCCGGCGCCTGGCGCAGCAGCCGCCCCGGCCAGCGGCGGCCCGGCGCCTCGGCGAGCCGCAGCTCGACGCCCGACACGCCGTCGCGCAGCCGCGCCGCCTCGTCCTGGTCGAGGGCCACGCGGACGTGCACCGGCGCGGCGCCGACGATCACGCCGATCGCGTCGCCCTCGCGCACGAAGCGGCCGGGCAGGTCCGAGGGCCGGACCACCTCGAAGCGGCCGGCCGCCGCCGCCGCGACCTCGAGCTTGCCGAGCCGCTCGTCGACCGAGGCCAGCTCGGCCTCGAGGGAAGCGAGCGCTTCCTCCGCCTGTCGGGCCCGTGCCGGGTCGGTCCGCAGGCTGGCGAAGAGCTCGGCCCGCAGCCCCGGGCGGGCCTGTACCAGCCGCTCGTGCTCCTGTCGCAGCGCCGGGTCGTCGAGCCGCAGCAGCCGATCGCCGACGCCCACCACGCGGCCGGCCGCCTCGGCCGAGAGGACGAAGCCGTCGACGCCCACGCGCACCCAGGCGTCGTCGGGCATCCGGACGAGGCCCGGCGCGACGCTGCGATCGGGCAGCGGGACGAAGGCGGCGAGCCCCGCGGCCACCGCCCCGACGGCGAGCGCACGGGCGCGCATCCGCATCCGGACGGACGCCCGGACACCGGCCTCGACCGGGCCCCGCAGCGTCGCCCGCACCGGCAGCGCCACCAGCCAGACGAGCGCGAGCACGGCCACGGCGGCGCCCGCCAACCGATGCTGGCCGCCGGCCCAGAGGGCCAGCGAGCCCATCAGCCCGGCCCGCCAGCCCCAGGCGAGCGGCGCGTAGGCGAGGAGCCAGCCGCGCTCGCCGGGCGCGGCGCGCGGCGGCCGCGCGTCCTCCCAGCCGAGGGCGCGCTGCACGGCGGCACGCCACCACTGCCCCGACCGGGTCGCGAGGTTGGGCAGGCCGGCGAGGTCGCAGAGCACGAAGTAGCCGTCCATCCGCATCAGCGGATTGCCGTTGAACAGGAGGGTGGACGTGGTGCCTGCGAGCGCGACGGCGAAGGCCAGGTCGTTCGCCCAGCCGGGCTCGGTCATCGCCCATGCGACCAGGCCGAGCGCGGCCAGCGCGGTCTCGACGAGGATGCCGGCCGCCGCGACCGCGGCACGCTGGCGGGCGAGCGGGAAGCGGTCGGCGGCCGATGCGTCGACGTAGGGCACCGGCAGCCCCATCATCCACGAGATGCCGGCCTCGCGGACGGTGCCGCCCCAGCGGCGCACGGCGAGTGCGTGCGCGGCCTCGTGCAGCGCCTTCATCGGGACCCAGACGAGCGTGGCGAGCAGCCACTGGCGTGGCGAGGCGGCGAAGCGCGCGGCGTGGGTCGCGACCGCGTCCCAGTCGCCGGCGGCCATCGCCAGCGCCACCAGCGCGAGCGCGAGCCAGGCGATCGCGCCGAGCGGCGCGAACAGTCGCCGCGCGAGCGGCTCGAAGGGCCGCAGCCAGGGCGTGGGGTCGCCGAGCGCCATCCGCGGCGCGAGCGGATTCAGCCGGCCGGCGAGCCGGCGCGACGCGCGCCGACGGTCGTCCTCGCGCAGCACGCCGACGTCGGGCAGGCCCTCGCAGACGAGACAGCGCTCGTCGACCAGCCGCGCCAGCAGCTCGATCGACTCGTCCTGCGTCGGCGCGCCGGCCGGGTCCTCGGCGACCGCCTCCTCCCAGATCGCCTGCATCGTCCGGCGGCCGTCGCAGCGACCGGCGATCGACCAGGCCGCGGCGTCGAGCCGCATCGAGCCGCCGCGGCCGTCGCCGCTGACCACGTGCCAGGTCTCGCCCCGCACGCGCTGCGGATCGGTGCGCGCGTGCAGCCGCCAGCGCGGGCGCAGGGTCGCGACCCGATGCCAGCGGTCGCTGTGCAGCGGCCGGTCCATCGCGCTCAGGGCATCCAGCGCCAGACGAGGCGCGCGAGCGCGTCGCCGGCACGGCGTGCCCACTCCACGCCGACCGGGCCGCGGCCCGCATCGAGGTGGGCGACGCCACGCTGGCCCGCGCGCAGCGGCTCGGTGCCCGCATCCAGGCGCGCCTCGAGCTCGAAGACGTTGCGGCCCTCGATCGTCGTCGCGGCCGGCGCGATCCGCTCGACCGACATCGGCATCGTCTCCCACGGCAGCGCCGACAGCGCCAGCCGGCCGCGGGCGCCCTCGGGGACCCGGCGCAGGTCGCGTTCGTCGAGCTCGATCACCACGCGGTGCCGGCGCGCGGGCGCGAGGACGAAGAGCTCGCGGCCCCGGTCGAGCGGCGTGCCGACCTGCTGCCACAGGTCGCCCTGGAGCACGACACCGTCGATCGGCGAACGCACGCGGATCCGCTCGAGCTGATGGTCCACGAGCGCGATCCGCGCGCGCGCCTCGTCGACGCGCGCCTGCGCGACCGCCATCGGCCCGCGCTCGCCGCGCGCCATCGCGGCGGCGACGTTGCCCTCGTGCTGCGCGAGCTCACTCTTCAGCTTCGCGCGCTCGAGCTCGAGGTCGCGGTCGCCGAGTTCGGCGAGCAGGTCGCCCTCGCGGACCGTGTCGCCGGGACGCACGTGGACCGCCTTCAGGTAGCCGCGGATCGGCGCGGGCACGATCCGCTGCAGCTCGCCCTCGACGCGCGCGGGCGCGCCGACGGTGAGGTCGATCGGCAGCGCGAAGGCGGCGAGCGCCGCGGCCGCGAGGCTCAGCGCGAGCGCGCGGCGCCGCCACGGGCGGCGGGCGGCGGGTGCGCCCGCGAGGCCCAGCGCGACGAGGCCGCGGTGCAGCGGACCGGACCGTCGCGCATGCTGCAGCCGCAGCCAGGGCGCCGCGAGCGCGGCGGCCTCGCGCAGCCGGTCGAGCTCGGGCGCGCCGATCGGCCGCTCGAACTCGGCGAGCACCGCGCCGTGGACCTCGCCACGGCGCGCGAGCGGCACCACCGCGACCGCCTGCGCGCCGCCGGCGCGGCGCTGCGCGTCGAGCGCGCGGACCACGCCGCGCTGCCCGGAGGGCGGCGGACAGACCAGCGCGCGCGCCTGGTCGATCGCCTCGTCCATCGCGGCGCCGAGCAGGCGGCCGATCTCGCCGTCCCATTCGGGCTCGCCGGCGCCCGACAGCGCGACGGCGCGCGCCGGCGGGCGGCCGCGGGCGCGCCAGCCGAGCACGACGCGGGCGGCGCCCAGTCCGGTGGCCAGCCGCGTGCAGAGCTCGGCGGCGGCGGTCTCGAAGTCGTCGGCGTCGCCGAGCGCGCGGACGAGGTCGAGGCGCGGGTCGGCCGGGCGCGGATCGGCCGGGCGCGGATCGGCCGGGCGCGGATCGGCGGCACGAGGGGCGGGCCCACGCGGGTCGGGCGGACGGGGGACGGAGGACGCGGCGGGCACGATCGACTTCGCGGTCGGCACGGCGGACGGGTTCGATGCCGCCGCGGAGGGGTTCGATGCCGCCGCGCCCGCGGCCGTTCCGACCCTCGCGGCGGCCGCCGACGGGCGCGCGCCGGCCGCCGACGGCGAGGCGGCGGGCGACACCGGACCCGCCGGTGTCGGCCGGCGGGCGTGCGGGGCATCGAGCGAGGTCGTCAAGGAAGCCGGATCGCCTTCGGCGGCGGCGGCGCCGGCCGGCCGGGGATCCGTGCAGTGTGCGGGGACGGCCGATCGCGAGGAACCGGCCGGCCCCGCGCGCCCGACGGACGGTGCGCGGCTTCGCCCCGGCGGGGCGCGCGCCGTCGCGCGGCGGCGACCCCGTCGGGCGTCAGGCCGCGCCGAGCCCCGCCGCCCGCTCCAGCTCGCGGACCATCCGCTCGACGCGGTCGGCGAGCTTCTCGGTGCTCACCTGCTCGCGCAGCCGCTCGATCAGCAGCGGAAACGCGAACGGCCCCGGGCGCTCGAGCCGCACCTCGACGAGCCGCCGCGCGCGCAGCCGCGCGAGCGTGGCGCGCAGCCGTCCGAGGTCGAGCTCCTGCTCGAGCACCTCGCGCTGCGCCTGACCGAGCAGCAGGTTGTCCGCGTCGTGCTGGCGGAAGACCTCGTAGAACAGTCCCGACGAGGCCTGCAGCTGCCGCGACGACTTCGGCGCGCCCGGGAAGCCCTGGAACACCAGCCCGGAGATCCGTGCGATCTCGCGGAAGCGCCGCAGCGCGAGCTCGCCCGAATTCAGGCTCGCGAGCACGTCGTGGGCGAGATCGCCGTCGGCGAGCAGCGTGCCGTCCGCGAGTCCCGACCAGTCGACCGGCTCGGGCGCGAGCAGCTCGAGCCCGTAGTCGTTGACCGCGACCGAGAAGGTCGCGGGCACGGTGCGCGAGACGCGCCAGGCGAGCAGCGACGCGAGCCCGAGGTGCACGTGACGGCCCGCGAAGGGATAGAGGAACAGGTGGTGGCCCTCGCGCGAGCGCAGCCGCTCGGCGAGCAGCACGTCCGGGGCGGGCAGCCGCGACCACTGCGCCTGCAGCCGCAGCAGCGGCTCGGCCATCCGCATCTCCGGCCCGTCGAAGACGCCGCGCGCGGCCTGCGCGAGCCGGGCGAGCACCGCATCGGCCATCTCCGAGGACAGCGGCATCTTGCCGCCGTTCCAGCGTGGCACCGCGGCACGCCGGCCGGTGGCGCGCTTCACGTACGCGGTCATCTCGTGGACGCGGACGAGCTCGAGCAGACGGCCCGCGAAAAGGAAGCAGTCGCCGCGCGCGAGCCGCGAGACGAAGCCCTCCTCGACCGTGCCGATCGTGCCGCCGGTCTGGTACTTCACCGACATCGTCGCGTCGGCCACGATCGTGCCGATCGACATCCGGTGCCGGCGCACGACCGCGCGGTCGGGCACGCGGTGCACGCCCTCGTCGTCGGGCACCACGCGGCGATACTCGGGATAGGCGGTGAGCGAGCGGCCGCCTCGGACGACGAAGTCGAGCACCCACGCCCACTCGTCGTCGGTCAGCGTGCGATACGCGTGGCAGCCGCGGACCTCGTCGCGCAGCGCGTCGGGCACGAAGCCCGTGCCGGCGGCGATCGTCACCACGTGCTGCACCAGCACGTCCAGCGGCCTGACCGGCGCATCGCGCGGCTCGATCGTCCGCGCGGCGACCGCGTCGCGCGCGGCCGCGCCCTCGACCAGCTCGAGCGCGTGCGTGGGCACGAGGGTCACGCGCGAGGGCCGGCCCGGCGAGTGGCCGGAACGGCCGGCGCGCTGCATCAGCCGCGCCACGCCCTTCGGGCTGCCCACCTGCAGCACGCGCTCCACCGGCGAGAAGTCCACGCCGAGGTCCAGGCTCGAGGTGCAGACCACCGCCTTCAGCCGCCCGTCCTTCAGGCCCGCCTCGACCCAGTCCCGGACCGTGCGGTCGAGCGAACCGTGGTGCAGCGCGATCAGCCCGGCCCAGTCGGGCCGCGCGTCGAGCAGCGCCTGGTACCAGAGCTCGGCCTGCGAGCGCGTGTTGGTGAAGACGAGCGTGCTGGCGCTGCGTTCGATCTCGGCCACCACCGGTTCGAGCATCCGCGTGCCCAGGTGCCCACCCCAGGGGAAGCGCTCGGTGCTCGGGGGCAGCAGCGTGTCGACGACCAGGGTCTTCGGCAGCACGCCCTGCACGAGCCGCCCGCCCGGCCGCGCGAGCAGCACGTCCATCGCCTCCGACAGGTTGCCGAGCGTGGCGGACAGGCCCCAGACCACGAGCGCGGGATTGAGCCGCCGCAGCCGCGCGAGCGCAAGCTGCACCTGCACGCCGCGCTTGGAGCCGAGCAGCTCGTGCCACTCGTCGACCACCACCATCGCGACGCGGCCCAGCCGCTCGGGGCTGTCGGCGCGCGACAGCATCAGCGACAGGCTCTCGGGCGTGGTGACCAGCGCGTCGGGGAGCTTGCGGTCCTGCCGCGCGCGCTCGGCCGACGCGGTGTCGCCGGTGCGCAGCCCGACCTGCCAGTCGAGCCCGAGCTCGGGCGGCGGCGCGGCGAGCGCGCGGGTGGTGTCCGACGCGAGCGCGCGCATCGGCGTGATCCACAGCAGCTTCGGGCCCGCGTGCGACCAGCGGCGCGCGTCGACGCGCGGGGCCGCGGCCCGCTCCGCGAGCGCGGCCGACAGCGCGGCGAACCAGACCGCGTAGGTCTTGCCGGCGCCGGTGGTCGCGTGCAGCAGTCCCGATTCGCCCCGCGCGGTCGCCTCCCACACCTCGCGCTGGAACGCGAACGGCGTCCAGCCGCGGCGGGCGAAGAAGCCGTCGACGTCGGTGGGCTCGACGGGGGCGGGCGGCGCGGGCGCGACGGCGGCCGGCATGCCGCGGGTGGCGACGGTGCCGTCGACGGCGGCGTCGGGCGCGCCGGTCGCGGGCGTTCGACGACGCGGGATCGGCCGGGGACGGGGGAAGGCGGGCATCGCGAGATCGTAGCCCGGCACGCGGGGCGACCCGCGCGAAGGCCGGCGGGCCGGCGCCGAGCAGTGCTCGGCGAAACCCCGGCTCAGGCCCCCACGATCCAGCCTTCGATGCGGTCGGTGCGCTCGGGCAGGCCGAAATTCGCGTCGCGACGTGCGAAGGCCCAGGCCGCCTGCACGAGGCAGAGCACCGCGTCGAGGCGATCGGCGCCCGGCTCGTCGACGCAGGCCTCGCGCCACGAGCCGAAGTCCACCGGGACCTCGAACGGATGAGCACCCGCCTCGAGCGCGGCCACCAGCCGCTCGCGCGCCGCGCGGCGCGCCGGATCGCCGCGGTGCTTCGGATCGTCGCTCTTGTACGACGCGCGGCCGAGCACCGCGCGCGCGGGCAGGCCCGGGTACCCCTCCAGCCCGATGCGCATCGGGTCGGTGCCGCGATCGTGCAGGCCAGGCAGCGTCAGACCCGCGTCGAGCAGCCGCGGCGCGCCCGCGTGCAGCATCAGCGCGACGGGCGGGTTCACCCACTTCATCGACGCGCTGCTGCCCGCGGTCGCGTCGCACGCGCGGTGCGCGAACTTGTCGCCCGCGGGCCGCGCATCGCACCACGCACGGCAGCGCGCGATCAGCTCGGGGCGGGTCAGCGCCGCGACCTCGCGCGTGATCGCCGCCCACGCGTCGTCGCCGTCGATCGGCCAGCCCTGGGCGGCGACGAAGTCGCGCGCGAACGCGAACGGGACGTCGAAGGCCGCGAGCCACGGGCCGGGCGCCCGCAGCCAGGCGTCGAAGGCCTCGAAGGACTCGAGCGTGTCGAGCCGCGCGATCGCGATCCTCGGCGCGTCCGGGTCCGCGCCGACGCCGTCGGCGGTCGCGACGGTGATCGGCTTGCGGACACGCGGGGCGCTGGTGAAGTCGACGCCGTGGAGCCGCATTCAGGCGCCGCCTTCGCCGCCGCCCGACCCGCCGCCCTCCGGCCCGCCGCCGCCCGACCCGCCTTCGCCGCCCGCCTCGGGTCCGCCCGGCTGCGCCGGCCCGGCACCGTCGCCGGCCGCGCCGCCCACCAGCGTCCGCCACATCCGCTCGTAGCCTTCCTCGCGGTCGGTGTAGCGGGCCCGGACCCGCGCACGGTCCGCCTCGCGCTGCGCGTCGACGAAGGCCAGCAGGCCCGCGCGATGCCAGGGCTGCAGGTGCGCGTCGATCGCGAGCACCATCTCCGCGACCAGTGCCGCATCGACGCGCTCGGGCGTGACCAGGAGGAACGGCGCCTCGGGCGGCAGGTGGACGAGCAGCTCGGCCAGCGCGCGCTCGCGGTCGGGCGACGCGATCGCGGCGAACTCGGGCAGCCGCGGCGCCAGACCGTCGTCGTCGACCTGCCAGCCCGCAACCAGCCAGTGCGGCGGCCCGTCGCCGGCCTCGCCGGCCGCGGGGAAGGCGCGGATCACCAGGCCCAGCCAGGCGCCGGGACGCGGCCGCGCGAGGAGGCGCTTCGACAGGGTCGCGAACCGCGGGTCGACGCTCATGGCGGCGCAGTATACGGACCGCTCCGCGCCGGGCTCCGAGGCGCCTCGCCCGGCCGTTCGGGCCGGGCGGCGACGCGGCGGCGCCGGCGCAGTCGACCGCGACTCAGGCCCAGGCCGGCGTCCGGTACAGCACCCGGCCGCCGACCGAGATCTCCGCGTCGACCAGGTAGCGCTTCACCGCGTCGCCGTCGATCGCGATGCCCAGCCCCGGCGCGTCGGGCGCGGCGATCGTGCCGTCGGCGCCGCGCTCGAGGTGGTTCGCGGTCAGCTCGACGGCGAGCGGCTTCGGCTCGGCCGGGTACTCGCAGATGGCGAGCTCCGCGTGCCCCGCGTACGGCTGCAGCGAGGCGGAGAGCGCCAGGTGCGTGGTGAAGGTGTGGTTCACGTAGGTGACGCCGCGTTCGAGCGCGAGGTCGGCGACCCGCTTCGCGGGGCCGAGGCCGCCGATCCGGCCGGTGTCGATCTGGACGAAACCCACGCGGCCGAAGTCCATCAGGTGACGGGCCATCGCGACCTCGTGCGCGCCTTCGCCGCCGGCCGTTCGGACCGCCGAGCCGCGCGCGGCGAGCGCCGCATAGGCCTCGTAGGCCGACGCGGCGAACGGCTCCTCGAGCCAGGTCGCGCCCGCCGCCTCGAGCGCGGGCAGCCGCTCGGCCGCGCGCTCGACATCCTCGCCGAAGACCTGGCCGACATCGACCAGCAGCACGCCGTCGGGTCCGAGCCCCTCGCGCGCGGCGACGAAGTGGTCCGAGTCCGCCGCCGCCGTACCGCGGCCGATCGGCCCCCAGCCGAACTTCGCCGCGCGGAACCCGCGGACGCGCGCCGTGCGCGCCCGCTCGAGCGTCTGCTGCGGCGTGTCGCCGAAGAGCACCGACGCGTAGGGCGTGCGACGCGTCGAGCGGTCGTATCCCAGCAGCCGCCAGACCGGCTCGCCCCGCGCGCGGCCGAGCAGGTCCCACAGCGCGATCTCGACGCCCGACCAGGTGTGCGCGGCCTGCAGCAGGTCCATGCTGTCGTAGGCGACGTCGGCCGCCATCCGCGCGATGTCCTCGGGCCCGCGCAGCTCGCGCCCGAGCACCGACGCGCCCACCGGCCGGCACACGCCGTGCGACATCGGGCAGACGAAGGCCGCGATCGACGGCAGCGGTGCCGCCTCGCATTCGCCGAAGCCCTCGAAGCCGCCGCCGCGCACGCGCACCAGCAGCGCGTCCTGGCTGCCGTCGGCCTCGGTGGTCACCACCGGCATCGACAGGTAAAAGAAGTCGACCGACTCGATCCGCATCCCCGCCTCTCCCTGGCCTTCCGTCGCCGCGGCCCGTGGCCTGCGGCGCGCCCCGTGCGCGCCGCCCCCGCGCGGCTCACTCCGCCTTGACGCCCGATTCCTTCACCACCCGCCCCCAGCGCGCGTAGTCCTCGCGCACGAAGGCGGCGAACTGCTCGGGCGTGCCGCCGGCGGCGGCGATCGCCTGGCCGCCGAGCTTCTCGCGCATCTCGGGCGCGGCGAGCACCCTGTTCACCTCGGCGTTGATCCGCGCGACGATCTCCGGCGGCGTGCCGACCGGCGCGAACAGCCCGAGCCAGATGCTGACGTCGACGTCCTTCACGCCGGCCTCGGCCACCGCCTGCGTGTCGGGCAGTACCGGCGAACGCTTCGCGGTGGTCACCGCCACCGGCCGCAGCTTGCCCGCCCGGATCTGCGGCAGCACCGAGCCCGACGACAGGATCACCACGTCGATCTGCCCGCCGATCAGGTCGGTCATCGCGGGCGCCGCGCCCTTGTAGTGGACCTGGGTCAGCTTCATGCCGGTCTGCGCCCGCAGCAGCTCGCCGAACAGGTGACCCATGCTGCCGTTGCCGGCCGTGCCCCAGTTGATGCCCTGCCCCGCCCGACCCGCGGCGATCAGGTCAGCGGGCGTGCGCAGCTTCGAGCCCTCCGCGGCCGCGATCACCAGCGGCGCGACCGAGACCTGGACGATCGGCGCGAAGCTCTTCACCGAGTCGTAGCCGGCGTTCGGGTAGAGCCAGGGCCCGAGCATCATGTTGTCCGACTGGCCCATCACGATCGTGTAGCCGTCGGGCGGCGAGTTCGCGGCCGCGGCGATCGCGATGTTGCCGGCCGCACCGGGCCGGTTCTCGAGCACCACCTGCCAGCCGGTGTTCTCGGCGAGCTTCTGGCCGACCGCGCGCGAGACGAAGTCGGTACCGCCGCCCGGCGGGAACGGGATCAGCAGCTTGATGGGCTTGGCGGGCCACGCCTGCGCGGCCGCGCCACCGGCGGCGGCGGCGAGCGCGAGTCCGGCGATCGCCTTCAGGGCCTGTCGTCTCATCGGGTCTCTCCTGGGTCGTTGCGTGGGTCGGCGACCGCGTCGCCGAGAGCGGGATCGTCGCTGACGATGCGGATCGCACGGGCCGGGCACAGCACGACGGCTTCGCGCACGCCGGGGTGGTCATCGGGATCGGGGCGGGCAGCGCGCAGCGCGACGACGCCGTCGGCCGGACGCTGGTCGAACACGCGCGGCGCCACCCAGACGCACTGTCCGGCGCCCACGCAGCGTCGCTCGTCGACCTCGATCCTCATCGCGCCCCCCTCACCATGCGACCGGCAGCGCGTGCACGCCGTAGATCTGCATGTCGTCCTTGAAGCGGATCTCCCCGAGCGGCGCGTCGAGCCGCAGCCCCGGCAGCCGGCGCAGCAGCGCATCGAACACGATCCGCAGCTCGATCCGCGCGAGGGTCTGGCCGAGGCACTGGTGGATGCCGAAGCCGAACGCGAGGTGGCGCGAGGCCTCGGGGCGCGCGACGTCGATCGCGTCCGGCCCGGGGAAGACCGCGGCGTCGCGGTTGGCCGATCCGAGCAGCAGGAACAGCGCGTCGCCCGCCTTCACCGCGGTGCCGCCGAGCTCGAGGTCGACCCGCGCGACGCGACGCGGCGAGAACTGCACCGGGCTGACGAGCCGCAGCCACTCCTCGATCGCGCGCGGCAGGCCCGCGGGGTCGGCCGCGAGCCGCCCGCGCGTCGCATCGTCGCGCAGCAGCAGCAGCGTGCCCATCGAGATCATGTTGGTCGTGGTGTCGTGGCCGGCACGCAGGATCATCGCACCGGTCTCGGCCAGCTCGTCCTCGGTCAGGCGCCCCGCGCGGACGTGCTCGTGCAGCACGCGCGAGATCAGGTCGTCGCCGGGCGCGCGTGCCTTCGCGTCGATGAGCCGCCGCACGTAGTCGGCGAGCTCGCGCGCCTTCGAGCGCGCGGTGCCGACGCTCTGCGTGAGGCCGTGCCGCGCCACCGCGCACTCGATGATGAAGGGCGCGTCCTCCGGCGGCGAGCCGATCAGCTCGGACATCACGAGCGAGGGAAAGGGCACCGCGAGCGCCTCGACGAGGTCGCAGGGCGGTCCGGCCGCGACCATCGCGTCGATCAGCCGCTCGGCGATCACCGCGATCCGCGGCTCGAGCGCGCGCATCCGCGGCACGCTGAACTCGGCGGTGAACAGCCGCCGCAGCCGGTCGTGCTCGGGGTTGTCCATGCCGACGAAGGCCCGCTCGTCGCGGTCGACGGCCACGCGGGCCTCGGTCACGCGCGGAAAGCCCTCCTGGTCGAAGCGGCCGGAGAAGCGTTCGTCGTCGGACAGCACCGCGCGGACGTGGGCATGCCGCGTCACCAGCCACGCCGGCCGGCCGTCCCACAGCGTCACGCGGTAGAGCGGCTCGCGCTCGCGCGCGGCCGCGTAGAGCGCGGGCGGCGCGAGCGGATCGTCGCGGCGGAACGGGAACGCGGGGCAGCGCGGCAGCGCCGCCTGGGGGGCGTCGGGGTGGGCTCGCACGGGTGGCTCGGCTCGTGTCGCGGGCCCCGGGGCCCGCGGTCTCCTGCGGCGAGGATAACCGCGCGCCCCGACGCGGACCACCCCGCGGTCGCGATTCCGGACGGCGCGGAGCGCTCAGGCGGCCGTGCCGCCGCCCAGCATCGCGTGCAGCGCGTCGATCGTGTCGGCCTCGGCCACCGGCTTGTCGGTGCGCCAGCGCAGCATCCGCGGGAAGCGGACCGCGATGCCCGACTTGTGCCGCGGCGAGCGCGCGATGCCCTCGAAGCCCAGCTCGAACACCAGCGTGGGCGTGACGCTGCGCACCGGCCCGAACTTCTCGACCGTGGTCCGCCGCACGATCGCGTCGACCTGCCGGATCTCGTCGTCGGTCAGCCCCGAGTAGGCCTTCGCGAACGGCAGCAGCGCGCGCGGCGCGTCGTCGCCGGGCGCGGCGGAGCGGTCCCAGACCGCGAAGGTGTAGTCGGTGTACAGGCTCGCGCGGCGGCCATGGCCGCGCTGCGCGTAGACCAGCACCGCGTCGACGGTGTAGGGGTCGACCTTCCACTTCCACCAGTCGCCGCCGTCGGCCTTCGTGCGGCCGATGCCGTAGGGCGCGGTCGTGCGCTTGAGCATGAAGCCCTCGACGCCGCGCTCGCGCGAGGTCTCGCGCAGCCGCGCGAGCGCCGGCCAGTCGGCCGCGGTCACGCGCGGCGACACCTGCAGGCCAGGCACCGCCGCGTCGGCCACGATCGCCTCGAGCCGCGCACGCCGCTCGGCCTGCGGCCGCGCTCGCCAGTCCTCGCCGCGCCACTCGAGCAGGTCGTAGGCGACGAAGGCCGTCGGCGACGCGCGCAGCACCGCGGCCGTCAGCGTCTTGCGCGTCACCCGCTTCTGCAGCGCGGCGAACGGCAGCGGGCGTCCCGCCTCGGCGTTCCAGGCCAGCACCTCGCCGTCGAGCACCAGCCCTGGGCCACCCCGCGCGACCGCGGCGGCGAGCGCGCGCCCGGCGCGCTCGATCTCCGGGAAGCGCTCGGTGACCAGCTCCTCGCCGCGCGACCACAGCCAGCAGCCGCCTGCGCGCAGCACCAGCTGCGCGCGGATGCCGTCCCACTTCCACTCGACCAGCCAGTCGTCGACCGCGCCGAGCACCCCGGGCGGCTGCTGCAGCGGATGCGCGAGGAAGAACGGATACGGATGGCCGGCCACCGCCGCACCCGGCGCCGATGCGTCGGCCGGCGCGACCAGCGCGAGGAAGCGCGCGGCGTCCGGGGCGGCGCGCGCGTCGGTGTAGCCGATCATCCGCTGCGCGACGAGCTTCTCGTCCAGCCCGGCCACCCGCGCGATCCCACGCAGCACGAGGAGCCGAGAGACACCGACCCGGAAGCCGCCGGTGATCAGTTTCGAGAGCACGAAGCGGCCGTTCCAGTCGAGGCCGCTCCACCAGCCGCGCAGCATCGCCTTGGCGGCCGCCGGCTCGGCGCCGCGCAGCGACGGCAGCCGCGCGCCCATCCAGTCCGCGAGCCCCGCGTCCTCGTCGGCCGCGGCCGGCGGCAGCAGGTGCGCGATCGTCTCGGCGAGGTCGCCCACGGCCTGATAGCTCTCGTCGAACAGCCACTCGGGCAGGCCCGCGGCCTGCATCGCGGCCTCGCGCATCAGCCGCGAGGGCACCGCCTGCCGCGGCTTGCCGCCGGCCAGCACGTAGACCGCCCAGGCCGCGTCGGCGGGGGCGGCCCGACGCAGGTAGCGCTCGAGCGCGTCGACCTTGTGGTGCGTCGAGGTCGACGCGTCGAGCTCGGCATAGAGGGCGGCGAAGGCCTTCACGATGCGACGCCCGCGTCCGACCCGTCGACGCCGTCGCCGACCGGTGTGGCCGCCTGCGCCGCCTCGGCCGCCTCGGCCGCCTCCGCCGCCGCGTCGCCCTCATCGCCGCCGAACTCTGTCTCCAGCGCCTGAGCGTCGAGCCCCTGCTCGGCCAGCCAGCGGACCATCACCGGCACCTGGCCGTGCGTGACGAACACCCGCTCGGCGCCGCTCGCACCGATCGCCGCCTGCAGCCCCGGCCAGTCGGCGTGGTCCGACAGCACGAAGCCGCGGTCCACCGCGCGGCGCCGGCGCGCGCCGCGCACCGCCATCCAGCCGCTCGCGAACGCGTCGCTCGGATCGGGGAAGCGGCGAATCCAGGTCGAGCCACCGGCCGACGGCGGCGCGAGCACCAGCGCGCGGCCGAGTTCGGCGCGGTCCTTCACTTCGGTGACGAGCCGCGTCGGCGGCAGCGGCACGCCGGCCGCCCGATAGGCGCGGTTCAGCGGCTCGACCGCGCCGTGGCAGACGATCGGCCCGATCGACGCGTCGACGCCGGCGAGCACGCGCTGCGCCTTGCCGAACGCATAGCAGTACAGCACGCTCGCACGCCCCGCGGCCGCGTTCGCGCGCCACCATGCGTCGACGCCCGCGAAGACCTCGCGCGAGGGCGCCCAGCGGTAGACCGGCAGGCCGAAGGTCGACTCGGTGACGAAGGTGTGGCAGCGCACGGGCTCGAACGCGTCGCAGGTCGGATCGGGCTCGACCTTGTAGTCGCCGCTCACCACCCAGACCTCGCCGCGGTGCTCGACGCGGACCTGTGCGGAGCCGAGCACGTGGCCGGCCGGATGCAGCGACACGCGTACGCCGTTCACGTCGACCGTCTCGCCGTAGCGCACCGGGGTCAGCGGCAGCGACGCGCCGAGGCGGGCGCGCAGCACGCCCTCTGCCGGCGCGGCCGCGAGGTAGGCACCGTGGCCGGGGCGGGCATGGTCGGCGTGGGCGTGGGTGATCACCGCGCGGTGCACGGGTCGCCAGGGATCGACGTAGAAGTCGCCGGCCGCGCAGTACAGGCCCTGGGGGCGGAGTTCGAGCAGCATCCGCGCATTGTCCGGTGTCGGGCGCGGCCCCGCAGGCCGCGGGGGCTTGCCGGCGCGCGCCGCGGACCGCGGCCCGGATGCCCGGCTCAGCCGCGACGCGGCCGCGACGCGCGAGGCACCGCCGCGGTGGCGGCCCGAGGAGCCCCCGCCGGTGCGCCCGGGGCCGACACCGCGGGCACCGCGGCCGCGCCCGCGTCGCCGCCCTCCCCGTCGTCGCCGTCCTCGCCGCCCGACTGCTCGGCGTCGATCCGCTTCATGTTGTCGAGGATCTTGAGCAGGTAGTGCAGCGCGTGCGCGGTGTCGTTGATCGAGAAGTCCTGCAGCGCCGCCTCGTAGTAGGCGCGGATCTTCGGCTGCGCGAGCGCGCGCCAGACGTGCCGGCCGGAGTCGGTGATGGTCACCACGCGGGCGCGCCGGTCGCGCGCGTCGGGCACGACCGCGAGGTGGCCGTCGCGCTCCATGCGCCCGATCACGCCCGAGAGGTTCTGACGGCTCACCATCAGGTACCGGGCGAGCTCGCCCATGCTCATCCCCGCCTGCGCCTTCTCGCGCGACAGCGCGCCGAGCACCGCCCACTGCTGCGTCGTCAGGCCCTCGGCCTCGACCGCCCGCGTACCTGTTTTGTGCAACATATTGGCGCACTGGTACATGCGGAAGAACAGCCTGTTCGCCATGTCCATCTTGGTCTGATCCGTTTTCTTGCCGCTTTGCACCATGGTATCTCCCACGCCCCCCTCTTGCGCAAGGCCGAAGCCGGCGCTACGATACGTCAACATGTTTCCCTATCTCGACGGGCGAGCCGCCCGATCCGAGCCACGTTTTATCAGACACCCGAGGAGGAGCGCGATGCGACGGTTCGAAGGACGGACGGTGGTGGTCACCGGTGGCGGGGGCGGCATCGGCGGGGCGACCTGCCGGCGCTTCGCCGCCGAGGGCGCGAAGGTGGCGGTGCTCGACCGGGACCTCGCCGCGGCCGAGACGGTCGCCGCGGCGATCCGCGACGCGGGCGGTGCCGCGAAGCCCTTCGCCTGCGACATCACCGACCGCGCCCAGGTGGACGCGGCGATCGCCGGCACCGAGGCCGCGCTCGGTCCGATCGACGTGCTGGTCAACAACGCCGGCTGGGACGTCTTCAAGCCGTTCGCGAAGACCGAGCCCGCGCAGTGGGACCGGCTGATCGCGATCAACCTGACCGGCGCGCTGCACATGCACCACGCGGTGCTGCCCGGCATGGTCGCCCGCAAGGCGGGCCGCATCGTCAACGTGTCGTCGGACGCGGCCCGCGTCGGCTCCTCCGGCGAGGCGGTCTACGCCGCCTGCAAGGGCGGGCTGGTCGCGTTCTCCAAGACCATCGCCCGCGAGCACGCGCGCCACGGCATCACGGTGAACGTGGTCTGCCCCGGCCCCACCGAGACCGCGCTCTTCGAGGACTACAAGCAGGGCGCCGGCAACCCCGAGAAGCTGGTCGAGGCGTTCACGCGCTCGATCCCGCTCGGCCGCATCGGCCGGCCCGACGACCTGCCGGGCGCGGTCCTCTTCTTCGCCAGCGACGACGCCGGCTACGTCACCGGCCAGGTCCTGAGCGTCTCCGGCGGCCTGACGATGGCCGGCTGAGCGTCCGACCGGACCGCACCGCACCGACACCACGGGACACCGAACCATGAATCCCCAGCACCAGTACGAAGACCTGCTCTACGAAGTCCGCAACGGCGTCGCCTGGATCACGATCAACCGCCCGGACAAGATGAACGCCTTCCGCGGCACGACCTGCGACGAGCTGATCCGCGCGCTGAACCGCGCCGGCTACGACCGCTCGGTCGGCGCGATCGTGCTCGCCGGCGCGGGCGAGCGCGCGTTCTGCACCGGCGGCGACCAGTCCGCGCACGACGGCAACTACGACGGACGCGGCACCATCGGCCTGCCGATGGAGGAGCTGCACACCGCGATCCGCGACGTGCCCAAGCCGGTCATCGCGCGCGTGCAGGGCTTCGCGATCGGCGGCGGCAACGTGCTGTGCACGATCTGCGACCTGACCATCTGCTCGGAGAAGGCGATCTTCGGCCAGGTCGGCCCGAAGATGGGCTCGGTGGACCCGGGCTACGGCACGGCCTTCCTCGCCCGCGTCGTGGGCGAGAAGAAGGCCCGCGAGATCTGGTACCTGAACAAGCGCTACTCGGGCCAGGAAGCCGTCGCGATGGGGCTCGCCAACATCTGCGTGCCCCACGAGCAGCTGGATGCCACGGTGCAGGAGTGGGCCGAGACGATCTGCGAGCGCAGCCCGACCGCGATCGCGATCGCCAAGCGCAGCTTCAACATGGACACCGCGCACCAGGCGGGCATCGCCGGCATGGGCATGTACGCGCTGAAGCTCTACTACGACACCGAAGAGTCCCGCGAGGGCGTGGCGGCGCTGAAGGACAAGCGCAAGCCCGACTTCCGGAAGTACGCGAAGTGAGCGGAGGGGCACGATGAACCCCTACCTCGACGACGACCTGATGGCGCTGGGCGAGCACGCGCGCCGCTACGCGACCGAGCGCGTGGCGCCCGGCTTCCTCGAGCGCGACCGCACGCGCACGCTCGACCGCGCGCTGATGCGCGAGATGGGCGAGATGGGCTTCATCGCCCCCGAGCTGCCCGAGGCGTACGGCGGCCAGGGCCTGGGATGCCTGGCCGCCGGCGTGATCCACGAGGAGATCGCCCGCGCGGATCTCAGCCTGTCCTACGTGAACCTGCTCGCGTCGCTGAACGCGCAGATCCTCGCCGAGCACGGCCGCCCCGAGGTCGTGGGCCCCTGGCTGAGGCGGCTGGTCGCGGGCGAGGCGCTGGTCGCGATCGCGCTCACCGAGCCGCGCGGCGGATCGGACGCGGCGAACCTGCAGCTGCGCGTCGAGCGCGTCGGCGACGCCTACGTGATCAACGGCGAGAAGACCTCGATCTCGGCGGCCGACCAGGCCGATGCGGTCGTGGTGTTCGGCCGCACCGGCGCGCCCGATTCGGGCGCGCGCGGCGTGACCGCGCTGCTGGTGCCCACCGACGCGAAGGGCCTGACCCGCAGCCGCTTCGACTGCCACGGCCAGCGCGCGATCGGCCGCGGCTCGCTGTTCTTCGACGACGTCCGCGTGCCCCTCGACCACCGGCTGGGCGACGAGGGCCAGGGCTTCGTGCAGGTGATGCAGGGCTTCGACTTCTCGCGTGCGCTGATCGGCCTGCAGGTGCTCGCGGTCGCGCGCGTCGCGCTCGAGGAGACCTGGGGCTGGGTCGTCGAGCGCCAGGCCTTCGGCCAGCCGCTGTCGGCCTTCCAGGGCGTCTCGCATCCGCTCGCCGAGTTCGAGACCCAGGTCGAGGCCGCGCGGCTGCTGTGCCTGCAGGCGCTGTGGCTGAAGGACCGAGGCCTGCCGCACGCCTCCGAGGCGGCGATGTGCAAGTGGTGGGGCCCGAAGCTCGCCTACGACGTGATCCACCAGTGCCTGCTGCTGCACGGGCACGGCGGCTACGACCGCGGGCTCATGGAACAGCGGCTGCGCGACGTGCTGGGCTTCCAGATCGGCGACGGCACCGCGCAGATCATGAAGACGATCGTGGCCCGAGGGCGGGCCGGGCGCAGGGCGGTGCCGGCCTGAGGCGCCGGACCGCGGCGACACGAGACGACACGACACGACACGACAGGAGGAGACGACGATGGAATTCGATGCCGTGCTGCTGCCGCCCCGCCGGGCGGCCGCCATCGCGCAGGGCCTGTGGCTCGACCGCACGATCAACGACGAGCTCGACGACTGCGTGCGCCACGCGCCCGACCGCGAGGCGCTGGTCGCGGTCCGCGGCGAGACCAGCGAGACGCGCCGCTTCACCTACCGCGAGCTCGCGACGATGGCCGACCGCGTCGCCGTCGGCCTCGCGCGGCTCGGCGTGGGCCGCGGCGACGTGGTCGGCATGCAGCTGCCCAACGGCTGGCCGTTCACCGTGCTCTACCTCGCGTGCTCGCGGATCGGCGCGGTGCTCAACCCGCTGATGCCGATCTTCCGCGAGCGCGAGCTGTCGTTCATGCTCGCCCACGGCGAGGCCAAGGTGCTGGTGGTGCCCAAGCGCTTCCGCGGCTTCGACCACGAGGCGATGGCCCGCGGCCTGCAGCCGTCGCTGCCGGCACTGAAGCGCATCGTCGTCGTCGACGACGACGGCCCGGACGGGTTCGAGGCCCTGCTGTCCGGTCCCGCCTGGGAACGCGAGCCCGACGCCGCCGCGATCCTGTCGCGCGCCCGCCCGGGCCCGGACGACATCACGCAGCTGATCTACACCTCGGGCACCACCGGCGAGCCCAAGGGCGTGATGCATTCGGCGAACACGCTGTTCTCGAACATCGTCCCCTACGCGACCCGGTTGCGGCTCGGCGAGGACGACGTGGTGCTGATGGCCTCGCCGATGGCCCACCAGACCGGCTTCATGTACGGGCTGATGATGCCGGTGCGGCTGCGCGCGCGGGCCGTGCTGCTCGACATCTGGGAGCCGGTCCGCGCGACCGACCTGATCCGCGCCGAGGGCGTCAGCTTCACGATGGCCTCGACGCCCTTCCTCACCGACCTCACGCGGGTGGTGAAGGAGCGCGGCACCGGCGTGCCCACGCTGCGGACCTTCCTGTGCGCGGGCGCGCCGATCCCCGGCCCGCTGGTCGAGCAGGCCCGCGCGGTGCTCGGCACGAAGATCGTCTCGGCCTGGGGCATGACCGAGAACGGCGCGATGACGACGATCCTGCCCGACGACGACGACGAGCGCGCCTTCTCCACCGACGGCTGCCCGCTGCCGGGCACCGAGGTCAAGGTGGTCGACGCCGAGGGGCGCACGCTGCCGACGGGCGAATCCGGCCGGCTGCTGGTGCGCGCCTGCTCGAACTTCGGCGGCTACCTGAAGCGCCCGCAGCTGAACGGGACGGATGCCGACGGCTGGTTCGACACCGGCGACCTCGCGCGGATCGACGCGCGCGGCTACATCCGCATCAGCGGCCGCAGCAAGGACGTGATCATCCGCGGCGGCGAGAACATCCCGGTCTTCGAGATCGAGTCGCTCCTCTACCGGCATCCGGCGGTCGCGCAGGTCGCGATCGTCGCCTATCCGGACGAGCGCCTCGGCGAGCGCGCCTGCGCGGTCGTCGTCCCCAAGCCTGGCGCCTCGATCGACTTCGACGGGATGGTCGCGTTCCTGAAGGACCAGCGCGTCGCGATGCAGTACCTGCCCGAGCGGCTGATCGTGCGCGACGCGATGCCCGCCACCCCGTCCGGAAAGATCCAGAAGTTCCGCCTGCGCGAGATGCTGCGGGACGGAACGCTCTGACCCGCCACCGACGCCGTTCCATCGGAGATCGAACCATGTCCTCGTCCGTCCGTTCCCCTTCCCGCCGCGCGTTCGCCGGCACGCTGGCCGGCGCATGCCTGCTGCCCGCCGGCGCGCTCGCCCAGGCGCCCGCCTGGCCGTCGCGCCCGATCCGCATCGTCGTGGGCTTCGCTCCCGGCGGCTCCACCGACATCATGGCGCGCACGGTCGCGCAGGGCCTCTCGGAAGCGCTGGGCCAGCCGGTCGTCGTCGACAACAAGCCGGGCGCGAGCGCGAACATCGCTGCCGGCGACGTGGTGAAGGCCGCACCCGACGGCCTCACGCTGCTGATCTCGCCGACCTCGGTCGAGACCGCGAACCCCTCGCTGTTCAAGGCGCCGTTCGATCCGGCGAAGGACCTGACGCCGGTCGGCGCGATCGGCGTGAGCGCGATGTACCTGGTCGCCCGCCCCGGCTTCGAGGCGAAGGACGCCCGCGAGCTGGTCGCGATGGCGCGCGCCAAGCCCGGCCGCCTCAGCTACGCGTCGGCCGGATCCGGCACGCCGCCGCACCTCGCGGGCGAGCTGTTCAAGCAGCAGGCCGGCATCGCCGTCGTCCACCTGCCCTACCGCGGCGCCGCGCCCGCGCTGCAGGACGTGCTCGCCTCGCAGGCCGACTACGTGTTCGATCCGGGCATCGCGTTCCCGCACATCCGCAGCGGCAAGGCGAAGCTGCTCGGCGTCGCCAGCGCCAAGCGCTCGCCGTTCTTCCCCGACATGCCGACGCTCGCCGAGCAGGGCGTCTCGGGCGCGGAGCTCGACATCTGGTTCGGCATCTGGGCGCCGAACGGCATCGCCCCGGAGATCGTCGCGCGGCTGAACCGCGAGGCGGCGAAGGTGCTCGCCCAGCCGGCCGTGAAGGAACGCTTCGGCGGCGTCGGCGTCGAGCCGGTGTCGATGGACCAGCCTGCGTTCCGCAAGCTGCTCGCCGACGAGGGCAAGGTCCTGTCCTCGCTGATCCGCAACCGGAAGATCAGCGCCGAATGAGCGACGTCGCCCGCCCCCTGTCCGGCGCATCGTCCGGCGGCGCGACCGCCGTGGCGCTCCCGCCCGAGGCCGCGCCCGAGACCGCGCCGGTCCTCGTCGAGCGGATCGGCCGCGTCGGCCGGATCACGCTGAACCGGCCGCGGCAGCTGAACGCGCTGAACGACGCCCTGATGGACGCGCTCGGCGAGGCGCTGCTCGCCTTCGACGCCGACGACGCGATCGGCGCGATCGTGATCGCCGGCGGCCCGAAGGCCTTCGCCGCCGGCGCCGACATCGCGGCGATGGCCGACTGGACCTCGGCGGACGTCGAGCGCAGCCAGTTCATCACCCGCAACTGGGAGACCGTACGACGCGTGCGCAAGCCGGTGCTGGCCGCGGTCGCCGGCTGGGCGATGGGCGGCGGCTGCGAGCTCGCGCTCGCCTGCGACATCGTCGTCGCCGGCCGAAGCGCCCGCTTCGGGCTGCCCGAGATCCGGCTGGCGATGCTGCCCGGCGCGGGCGGCACGCAGCGCCTGCCGCGCGCGATCGGCAAGGCCAAGGCGATGGACATGTGCCTGTCGGGCCGCGCGCTCGACGCCGACGAGGCCGACCGCTACGGGCTGGTCTCGCGGGTCGTCGACGACGCGACGCTGCTCGACGAGACGATGGCGCTCGCCACCACCATCGCCGGCTTCTCGCGGCCCGCGCTCGCCGCGATCAAGGAGTCGGTGAACCGCGCCCACGAATCGACCCTCGCCGAGGGCATCCTGTTCGAGCGGCGCCAGCTCTACGCGCGCTTCGCGAGCGAGGACGCGCACGAGGGCATGCACGCCTTCCTCGACAAGCGCCCGCCGCGGTTCGTCCACCGCTGACCCGGGATCCGTCCGATCGCGACGCCCGACCTACGCCCCCCGACCGAGAACGCCATGAACGCACCCGACACCGCGCGCCTGAAGGCCGCGTTCAAGTGGGACGACCCGCTGCTGCTTGAGTCGCAGCTGACCGAGGACGAGCGGATGGTCCGCGACGCGGCCGCCCGGTACTGCCAGGACACCCTGCTGCCGCGCGTGACCTCGGCCTTCCTCGAGGAGCGCACCGACCCCGAGATCT
>JBJOKE010000014.1:0-121536 GCA_046046245.1 Pseudomonadota bacterium
GCAGCTCCTTCGGGATGTTCAGCTCAGGGGGGCTTGCCGGCGGCGCCGGCTTCTTCGGTCTCGGCATACTGACTCCTTGCAGTCATGGTATGCCCCACACACAGAAATTCGGACAGGCCCGCGGCTGCCCACGCAGCCGAACAGCCGGATCGACGAGTTGCTGCCGCATCGCTGGACACCCGGCGCGGCGACCTGACACGGATCAGCAGGCCGGGCAAGATGACTTGCCCGGTCGCTTACGGGGCAAATCTCGCTGACGCCCTTAGTCAAGTCGGTACTGGGCGGACGGTTACTTCCCAACTGACCTCATGCGCTTTTCGCACCGGCAGCGCGCCCAGCAGTCACGCGACAGACCTCAATGCCACGGATCGAAGGTGGTGATCCGCGGAATCAAGGCCTGTTGGATCGCATCAGCGAACATCACTTAGCGCCGCGCGCGACGGAAATCCCATGGTGCAACCGGCTCAGCATCGCGCCATAGGCCGACACGACGTGCCCTGGCCTCGTCTTCAGCCGCGGCATACGCCTCTCGGTCTTCCGCAGTCTGCTCATTCGAGTACTGCTTATAGTGCCAAGCAAAGCCTGCGTGTATCAGCGCCAAGCCGGCATCAACACCATCGACGAGTACCTTACCCACTATTCTCCCGTATCGATCTGTCTTATGCCACTCAACGCTAACGGCCTTTCGGAACACCAAGCCAGCCAAGTGCTTAGTTGAACGATCCCCAAAGGCTTGGTGCCTCTCCGGAGCGTCGATTCCTGCCAGCCGAATCTTGTGTTGATGCTGACTACTGTCTAACACTGTGACTGTGTCGCCATCAGCCAGTCCGACCACCACACCTTCGAGTTCCGCCGCGAGTGCGGGCTCCGCAATCAACCCAAGAAATGCGACGAATCCAACGTGAGCGGCAACGCTAAAGAGTTTCATCGCCTCAACTCGACCTTGTAGAAGTAATTCTCTACCATCAATCGAGCACGATCCGATTGCACGGCATCGCTGATGTTGCTTCGCAACTGCACATAGTGCCGACACTGGGGATCTTGCTTGCGACTCCAGTCGAAAACCCCGCTCACGCGACTTTGGAATTCTGCGAAAGTATGGGACCCATCAAGAAGCTCTTGGATTCCTGGCAATGCCTTGGCATCAGCCTCGCGCTTAGCGGGCCATGCGGGAGCAACGACAATTGCATCCGGCCGCAGATCGATCGATGCCAGAAACTCGACCTTGCCTGATTCATCAGCCCAACAGGGCGGGTAGTCGCGCCCCCCTCGAGCCTCAAGGCGATTGCGCAGAAACATGACCTGACCGCGCAAATCAGCGTTCTCTTTGGCAAGCACTTCGGTCTTCGTTACGCCCGACGCATCAATCAGTCGTCGAAGTGCCTCATCCTCTCGCCCCCTCGCAACCTCCCTCCCAAGCGCGCGCTGCAGTTCACGCCGAATCGCCTCATTACCTTCGATCGACTGACGTGCGCGTTTCCGAACTTCCTCCGCGCTTAACTGCTTAGTCGAAAGTTGGCTCGACTCGGACGACATCAAAACACCGTCCCGGCCCTTGTTCGGGTCGGTCGGCGCCGCGGCCCTATTTGTCGCCGAGTCTTGCTCCTGTGCGGACGTGGGCTGATCAACCTTGCTCTTATCCGACTTTCCAACAGCAGGCGGGGCCTTAGGCTGTTTAGCGGGCCCTTTCTCGATATTCGCTAGCCCGCCGGACGGTTCTTGAAAAGTCGCTTGGCGTTCCAGCGCTTGGCGGATCTCTTGCTGAAGCGTCAATGCGGTAACGACTTCGTCTTTGACCGTCTCATCACGCCTCTCCGCCGCCACAGACTCAACCAAGCGCTTCAACTCGGTGAGGGCTATAACCTTAGCGTCGAGGTCTTGGACGCGCTGACGGAGCTCTTCGCGCTCTCTTTCAACCTTTGAGTTGTCGATCAGCTTGCTGATAACCTCAGACGGATTCGAAACGCCTCCTGCCGTCATCGTAGACTGAAGCACCTTTTGCGCACTCTCGAGCGCCTTCTGCGCCTGTTCAGCGCCCTGAGCTTGAGCCAGCGCCTGTTCCGCCCGCTCCTTCTCTTTTTGCGCTGTGATAAGCCGATACCCAAGCAGCAGCAGCAAAATGAAAATGAGAGTGAATGCAATCTCTGTCAGAGAAAGCTGGAATACTTGGTCATTCTTGCGGCCCGAATAACTGGACCGCAGCCCCTCAGTTAGATCCGCCATGCTTAAGCCATCAAAACGCTGGCGCGCCGGAGGAGCCTGTGTTTGCTATTGGCGTAAACGCAGAGTCGGGGTTAATCATGGCCGCTTTCGCAAGGGCTGAAGTTGCCTCTGCCTGCGCCTGCACGTTCCGACCAACTTCATTCAAACGCTCTCCAACGGCACCGAGTTGCGCAGCCGACTGCATAACGCGCTCGATTGCCGTTAACGTTTGATCCCGCAACGCAACGACCGATTCGGTCGAATTGACACCAGACGCAGCGAGCGCATCGAACCGAGCGACCACATCTTCCATAGTGTTGCGAAGCGCGACAACCGCTTCGGACGTGGCGCGCGTACTGGAGTCGAGCTGAGTCGCTAGCCGTTCATTGAGCTCAATACCTTGTTTCGCAGCCACGCTGACTTCGGACACAGCCTCGGCGCCCGCCTTCGCCACTTGCTTGACCTCGTCGACGACGCTTGTGACCGCGACGCGCAACCCCGCAGCCTCTGCGGCTGAACTCTCGAGCTTTCCAGTAACGCTGGCCACCGCGTCCTTCGTCACTCCGAGAGCGGCAACGGCGGTTAGAACAGAATCTTTCGTAACACCCAACGACTCACTCAGTGACTTCAATGAGTCAAGTTGCCCGCTAGCCGCCTCGAGAATCGCCTGATGTTGCACAGTGAGGCGCGCAACGGTTTCCAACGATTCCTCGTTCGATGTCGCTTTGGTTGTCATCTTCTTCAGCGCGGCAGCCAGCGTCTTGCTCGCATCCCCTAGATCGCTCGTCGCCTCTTCGATCACGCCGACCACCTCATCGACCGCGCTTGAGATCTGACCGAGGGGCCCCTTCAGATGCTCCACAAAATAGTCATCCGGGAAGGTCGTCGCCTTCAGTCGGTCGCTAACCGCGCTAGCGAATACGCTCACCTTCTGTTCGATGCTAGCCAAGTTGTCGTTCATGCCTTTCGTGTAGGCGTCTACGGATGCAGATAAACGCTGGCTCGAAATACTGACCTCGTCTAGCGCCTTTGAAAACGCCTGCTGGTTTTTCTGCGTGAGGTCGGTAAAGAAAGTCGAAAGCTTTTCGGCGTGATCCTGCGACATCTTTTCGACCTGCATTTTCACGCGCTCAACGGTTTCCCCAGAAGCTTTGTCGACCTGCCCCTGAAAGTCACGCAGCCTTTCTACCGACATCGTCAACTGGTCTTGAAAGCGCCGGATGGCATTTATCAACTCATCCTCTGCATTGCGGATAGCATCCGACACCTCCGCCTTGAAGCTTACGAGATAAACACGCACTATGAGCCCGAATACAGTGCTCAGCATCGCCGCGCCAAATCGAACGGCAATTTCCTCGATACGCGCGCCGATGTTGGGCAAATCGAATAGCGCGAAGATGATTGACGAGATGGTGAAGATGAAGCCCAGGTAGTAGCAACTATCCGCGAACTTCTCGTCGGTCACATCGCGGTCCCGTCGCATGACGCCTAAGAAAATGTAAACCGCCATAACTGCAAGCGGCAACACGAGGCTCAAACCCCACTTGAAAAACCAGCCACTGCCAAGCATGCCCAAGGCAGATAGGCCGATCTTCAGGGCAACGGCGACAAGGAATAGCTTCTGGATACGCGCACTGAAAAGCCAGGACACCGAATAGTCCTTTACATCGGGCGAACGGCAACCACTCGGGCGCCGTACTGATTGAAGTAGTCCATCCAGAACTGCAGATTCTCCTTTGTCTGCAGCGACGGTGCGTGCATCAAGTAATGAATCTCGACGTCAACACGCTCGAGATCGCTCTGAGTACGGCGGCCGTAGTCAGTCTTAGCAAATGCAGAAAAGCTAGCCGTGGCGCCGGCGTTGAACATACTGAACTGAGGTGTGTTGTGAAGCATGTCGGAAACGAGCACCAGTTTTCGCTCCCCATCTATGGCCTGCTTTCGGAACGCGTTGATGCCAACCAACTGAAGCATTTCGAGAATGGGTGAGGCATTGGCCGGCTTGCTCGCAGTCAAAACATCCGCCTGAGCAATAACGGGCTCGATGAACCGCGACTGGTACTGAGCGCGCAGCCTTTTAAGATTGGCCGTGAACTCACTCTTGCCGGCCCCAGACCCTGGATTACAAAGCTCGACGAGTGGCTCGGCTGTAGTCTTGAAGTCCTCGCCAAGTACAAATACAGACAGCAGATAGCCTTCCGGCACGCGGCGTTCGACAAGTTCTCTAAGCATCACGGCAAACGCTTGTCGCTGCGTAAAACTAAGCGGGTCGGTTTTGTCAACAAGCAGCACGTAGTGACCGAGCGGCCCGCCTGACGGACACAATGTCGTGGCGTCGAGTGGCTTGTCTCTTTTCAAATAGAGGTAGGCGAACAACCCCAATATCAACAGAGAAACAGTTACTGCAAGTACGATCCAAACGAGAGTCAGTCGCTCTCGCTGCCTCTCTTTCCTACTTTTGCGCGGCATTAGGCCGTGTCCTTGACAGGAAAGTTCGAATCCAACGGCTTCAGGCGGTCAAATTGGGAGTTGAACGCAGCCTGGATACGCCCTCGAATATCCTGGAGTTCGCTTTCCAAGGCTGCCACCAATACCCTCTGGGATTGAAGCACTTGCTCGTCGGGTGCGGTGTCGAAATCAGGCAATTCAATTCGCCTTAGCTTCGGGTAATCGCTGAAGTAACTTGGACGCGGGGCGGTGCGATGCAACTGATTCTCTGTTCGAAACTGCTTCAATACCGCCTCGAGGGAGTTGTCGGCATCGCGCAATGCAGTCATCAAGCGGCCATGCGCAGCGCTCTTGCTTTGGATCAACTCAGCGAATCGAGAAATCGACGCGTTCGCTTGAGTGACCGTACCCTCGAGAAATTCGAGTTCTTCGTCTTTCAGGTCATTTACCCTAGTGCGGAGTTCGTCAAGTTCGCTTTCGTAGTTCTCCTCAGCAACCTTAGCGGCGCGTGCAAGACGTCCGTATCCTGGGTATGGGTCATCGGACTTGTAGCCATCGACGAGCGCAGCCAACCCAAATACGATAGTTACCCAGAAAAGAACCCAGGAGAAAATGTCTTTCAGGTTTGACGGCCCCGCCTTGAACGCCGCAAGTGCCGCATTAGCAGCGTTCGCACTCTCGGCGTTCAACGCATCTCGAAAATGGCCAATGCCAAACCCAAGCGTCACCATCAACATCACGCTCATTACCAACGCGGTGGCACCTGCAAGCTTGAACGCGGGTTTCCGGTGAATAGTCAGCCGAACAAAAAAGCGGCCAAAAATGTAAGCGATCAAGACGTTAATGCCAGCCAGCATGAAGGCCAAGCCAAAACCTTCTACCAACCCACCAGAAACGCCCGCCGCGAAGAACTGCGCATTTAGAACGCCTTCTATGACGGTCATCAGCAATAACAACGCGAATCCTAGAAAGGACATAAGTCGCGTTGGATAGCGAGCCTCTCGCCTCAAGAAGTTTTCGGCTCTAAAGTCTTCAAGTTCCTGCTGACGCGCGGTCAAGGCTTGCGCAAGGCTGCGGAGCGGGTTCTCGTGTTCGCTAAGCATTGCCGCAGCCTTCCGCTCGAACTCGCGGTCGGCTTGTCGCGCCTGGCTGATCCGACCAGTTACGTCCTGCGCATGAAGTTCCGTATTGATAATGCCAAGTCGAATCTCAGCCCAGTCAATGTAGTCCTGACGGCATTTCTCCACCCGCTGCAGCGCCTGTGCCTCAGGTCCGGTCAAGCTCGTTTCATCAGCGGGTGGGATATTTTTCTCGCCAAGACGCCTGGCGTCGGCCAACAACCCCAACTCGTCGATGAGTTGCGAGACATCAATTGGATTTAGATCGGGATGTCCTTTCGTTAGGCCACCGCCCGGCGAACTTGTCAACCACCTCTTAAACCAATCGAACAGACCCATGGCTAGACGTATCTTATATCGGTGGGCGCCACGCCCCAGTTGGCACGGGCGCGGCGTTTTAAAGGGCTGAGAAGTGCACTTCCATTGTCGGATTGAGCGTTCCGGCCTGCCGTGTAGTTTTTTGCGCGCAGCGACATTTCGTAGGTAAAACTACCGACAGTCCTTCTCGACCCCTTTTGTCGGCTATCCGATTGCTGGCCCTTTCGAATCGAGGTGTCGTCACGCGATCACAGTGTCGTACCGTAGTTCCAGCCAAATCTGAATGCGATACGTGAAGGCAGGCCCGTGGAAATTTGCCACTAAATGATTTCGCAGGCGCTTGCGCGCCGTGGCCAAGCGTTCGACCTGTTTCACAAGAAAGCTTTGGCTGGAGGTAGCAAAATTTTTGAGCCGCACAACTGAGGACACGCTGTTGTGAAGCACCGTGCTGTGCCTGACGGTACTCATACGGCCGTCTAACTGCGGTTCGACGCCCCCTCCGGCCAAGTGCCCAACCGTAGACGGGACAGGTGTATCTTCAAGCGCGAGGCCGTGACCGCCTTGACCGCACGGAATTCCAACATTCTTCGGACTTGCCCTGTAGTTCCTTTAGCACCAAGCCCTGCCACTCCTTTCGCTAGCAGTTCATCAAGCGAGGCTACCGGCGCGTCTGCTCGCTGCGGGTCAGGTTGCCTCGAGCCGATTCCGGAATGCGAACGATCGAGCGATACGAGCAGTCCCGAATGCACTCTATAGCCCGTTCGGGTAACTACACCGGCCGGGCGGATGACGCGCCGGAGACTGGGCTCCCAGCCCTGCCGCTCGACAGCTTGATTTCTCTAAAGGTTGCGCAGTGACGGTGGGGACGGTTGTATGGCCGGATGTACCGACCGTCGGCGGAGATCGGGTGCACATTGGCAACGGTCGGTATTGACGTCGCTCCTCGACACCATGCAGACCAGAGGCTCAGCATTTTCGGCAAGTGGTAACCGGAGCATTCAGCCGCGCCCACCGTGCCGGGTTGTACGCACTGTCCCGTCCGCCTCGATAAGTACTCCGTTCTTGACCAAGTGCCTGACAGCGGTAACCACCCGCACTTCGGCATCGGCAGGCGTTCTCAACATACCGACCATCCGGCAGACAATGCGCGAAAGCGATGCGATCGGCATAGAGCCGCTCTGCTCAAGCGCCTGCAGTGCCAGTGCGCCGATCTCCTCGTTCGCGACGTCATAGATCTGGCGGCGCGATGACTCGACACCAGCTTTGGCGATCCGCGCACCCTGCCAGTTCGCGGGGTTGCTGCCCGCGGGCCAGTAAAAGCGCTCGGCCCCCTCGCTCGTCACGACAAAGTCGCCTGGTATGGCCGACTTCATGCGGGTGACGATGCGCGAGCCCATCCGATCAATCGCCCAGGCGCGCGCGACCGCCCGCAAGAGCGCGCTCTCGGCGATCGGGCCTTCTGCATCGATCACGATACGCATCTGTGTGGCGATCTGGGCGAGTGCGGCCATCGAGTAGAAATCGCCTTGCGCGACTGGCAGCGTGGCAGGCCGGTAGATCGGATGGCGTGGATCGTCGATCGCCTGCAACTCGGGCTCTGGTCGCAAGGGCGCGGTCGCTTCGGCGGGCACCTCTCCCATGCCGGCGGATGGGCTGGCCGGCTCGCCGCCCCCAAGATTCCCTTTCTCACCTTCCTCGTCATCCCCTTCCGGAGGCTGGCTCATAAGTGCTCCCAGCCGTTCCGTGAGCTTCGCGATTTCCTGCTCGGGATTCAGCCACCAGTCGGTCGACCAGATGCGGTAGATGGTCCAGCCTAGGCGCTCCAGCACCGCTTGGCGCAGCCGGTCGCGATCGCGCGCGGTCGCACCCGAGTGGTAGGTCGCGCCGTCGCACTCGATGCCCGCCAGGTAGCGGCCGGGCGCTCGCGGATCGACCACGCCGATATCGATCCGGTAGCGCGAGCAGCCGACCTGCGGATGCACGGTCCAGCCCTTGTCGCTAAGCACATGGATCACGCCGCGCTCGAAGGGACTGTCCGGGTCCTCGCCGGTCGGGGCCGCGGCTTCCACGATCGCCTGCTGCCCCTTGATGGCGAACTCCATGTAGAGCTTGAGGTCCTGCACACCCTTGGCCCGGATCCTCGAAAGGTCCATTTCCGACGGCTGGAGCGTCGAGAAGACCACGACACCCTCGCGCGCCCGTGAGACCGCGACGTTCAGGCGACGGGGCCCGCCCTCCGAGTTGAGCGGGCCGAAGTTATAGGACAGGTTACCCGCCGCATCCTTGCCGTACGTGATCGAGAAGAAGATGACGTCACGCTCGTCCCCCTGGACGTTCTCGAGGTTCTTGATCAGCAGCTCTTCCGGATCCTTGGCCGCGATCAATGCATCGAGCGTCGGGTTCTTGAGCCTGCGCGCGTCGAGCAGCCGGTTGATGAGGTCCATCTGAGGCTGGTTGAACGTCACCACACCGAGCGACTTCCGCGCGGTGTCTGCGTTCGTGTAGTGCGCCTCGATCGCGTTCACGATCGCGTCGGCCTCGGCGCGGTTGGTACGCGAACCGCCCCGGTCGTAGACGCCGATCACATGCTGGAATCGCACGGCCCGATCCGCCGTCACGGGCGATGGGAACGTGATCAGTTCCGAGCGGTAGTAGCGGGCATTCGAGAAGGCGATCAGGCTCTCGGAGCGACTGCGGTAGTGCCATTCGAGGCTCGATCGATTCATGCCGGCGCCCAAGCACTCGTCGAGGATGCTGTCCAGGTCGGCGACGACGGCATCTTCCGTGCCCGACCCGCCTTCCTCGTCGCCCGCCTTCGCGAAGAAGCTCGTGGGCGGGAGCTGCTTGGTATCGCCCACCACCACGACCTGCGTGCCACGCGCGATCGCCCCCACCGCATCCCAGACCGGGATCTGCGAGGCTTCGTCGAAGATCACGACGTCGAACGGGGTGTGGCCGGCCGCGAGGTACTGCGCGACCGACAGTGGCGACATCAGCAGGCAGGGCTTCAGGCGCGGCAGCAGCGTGGGCATGCCCTGGATGAGCTGCCGGACCGCCATGTGCCGGGACTTCTTCTGCAGCTCCCGCAGGAGCTTGCCCATCTCCGAGTCCGCTTCCTGCGCCGCCGCCGAAGTGCGAGGCACGTTCGCGGACAGCGTCGCCACCACGTACTGGGCGGTCAGCTTCTGGAAACGCTCGTCGGCCGCCCGGAACTCGCGGATCTTCCGCTCGTGGTCGGCGCTGGAGAACGTACGAAGCACGGGATCGGCATCGATCGTCTTCCCGAGCCACCAGCTCCTGTACGAGTACTCGACGTGTCCGGGGACGTCGGACAGCGTGACCGCACCGCTCTCTAGACGGCTCACCACACCCTGCAGACCGCTCGCGAGGGCCTCGCTTCGCACGGACCGCCACAGGCACCACGGCTGAAGCTGGCGAGCCGCGTTCCGCCAGTCTAGCGAGATGCCTGCGATGCGCTCGAGCGCCCCTTCCGCATCCGGCGCCCCGGCGATCGGCGCAACGGGCATCGCGAGCTCGGTCAGGCGATCGAGCCTGCGACGCAGTTCCGCCCATGCGTCCCGCAAGGCGACGATCGCACGGCCGGCCGGCGCCCCCTGAGCGAGATTCGCGCGGCTCTCCGCGACCAGCGGCGCGAGCGTGTCGCGCAGCCGCTGAGCCGCGGCGACATCGAATCCCGCGCAGGCGTTGACGGCCTGTGCGAAGCCGTCGGCCCACTCTTCATGACGGGAGATGGCCTGCCAGTCCGTGTCGGTCCCCGCGAAGGACCCGGCCAGAAGGGTCTCGGCCTCTGCCGCGAGCGGCCGGATCACCGCGTCTTCTTCGTTCACCCCTGCGAGCGGATCGAAGAGTGCGACGACCCGTTCTTCCGGGGGCAGCGCCGCATCCGTCCGGTAGGCCGCCAGCCTCTTCCGGACCGCCTTCTTCGCGAACACGGACTTCGGCCACCAGCTCGCTGCGGCCTGGGCCCATTGCGCCTTCAGCTCGGTGGCATTGACCTGCGAGAGCGCGGGCGTCCAGCCCTCCCCGAGTCGCGCCCAGTGCTGGTTCCGGGTCGTCCCATGCCGGGCGAGCGATTGGACCCGGGCGCGGACCGTCGCGTCGTGTGCCGCCCTGGCGAGTCCGGCCGGAACGTTCGGCGCGGCGAGCAGCTGGTCCATCAGACGATCGAGCGCGGCGTAGCCGTCCATCGAGAGGCCGCGGACCGGCAGGCCCGTGATCTGAGTGATCGTGCCGGCCTGCGACTTCAGCGTCTCGATCGCCGCTTCCACCTCGGTGCAGGCCTGCAGAAGATCCGCCTGCCAGCTCGGACGCCAGTCGGTCTGCCCGACGAGCTCGAGCGGATGCCCTCGAAGGCGGGACAACGACGAACCGAGCGAGGCGATCCGGCGCGAGATCTCGCGCAGCCTGTCGAGCGCATCCCGGTCGAGCGCGTTCGGGTCGGCCCAGGGCATCGGGCTGGCCGTCTCGCCGGAGTGCTCGAGGCAGGTGCCGATCGCCTGATGCACCGCGAGTCCGTTGCCGTGGCGCTTGTGCAGGGCGTCGACCAGTCCGTTCAGGTCGGCACGAAGCCGCCCGATCTCCTGCGCGCAGCGCTCCCACTCCTCCGTGGCATAGCGGTTGGCCGCCTTGAGCGAGCGGTCCATCTGCTCGAGCACGGCGGACTTGCTGGCCTTGGCCGAATGCAGTTCGAGGCAGAACGGACCCAGCCCAATATCCTCGAGCCGCTTCTGCACGACACCGAGCGCGGTGATCTTCTCGGCCACGAAGAGCACCTTCTTGCCCTTCGCCAGCAGATGCGCGATCAGGTTCGTGATCGTCTGGCTCTTGCCCGTCCCGGGCGGTCCCTCGAGAACGAGGTTCCGGCCCGAGTCGACCTCGCAGACCGCACGAAGCTGCGAGGCATCCGAGAGCAGCGGCACCAGAAGATCGCGGGGCGAGTAGGCGTCGTCGAGCCGCTCCGGCACCTGCGCTTCATCCGAACCCGGGAACTTCTGCCCCGGATTCTCGATGAGGTGACGCACGACGCGGTTCGCCTTGAGCGCGTCGGTACGATCCTCGAGGTCCTTCCACATGAGGAACTTTGTGAACGAGAAGATGCCGAGGTGCGCCTCCGGTACCACCTCCCATTTCCGGTACTCGCGGATCGCGAGCCGGAAGCTCTGCAGGATCTTCGCGACGTCCAACCCCTTCTCGTCGGCGTGAAGCGTCTCGAGCCCGGCAACCTTGATCTGGAAGTCCTTGCGAAGCTTCTCCAGCAGCGTCGGATTGATGATCGCCTCGTCGTCGTGCCGCTTGAGCCTGAATCCCGCCTTGACCGACTGACGGGTGAGGCTCACGGGAACGAGCAGGATCGGCGCACGCAGGGCCTTCTCGGCATCGTCCGTCTCGGTCCACTGCAGCAGGCCCAGCGCGAGGTACAGCGTGTTGGAGCCCCCTTCCTCGAGGCTCGTGCGGGCCGCCGTGTTGATCGCGAGCAGTCGGTCGTCGAGCTCGGCCTTCTCGAGCGCGACCAGGAGCTCGCGCTCTCCCAACGCACGCTCCGCCATCTCGTCGGTGATCTCGCGTCCGCCCTTGTTCGCATAGGCCTTCGCATCGCGAGGATCGGCACCCTGCATCACCGGCGGCAGCGGGCGGATGGTGAAGTCCTTGCCTCCCGCGATCGCGTCCTCCAGGGCCGGCAGGTCGGGGGCGGCGAACCTGAGCGTGGACTTCGTTGACTTGAAGTTGAGCAGCTTGTTGCGCAGCGTCAGGTCGAGCAGGCGGCTCTTCCAGTGCGACAGCCGCCCGGCAGGCGTGTCCAAATCGTCACTGCCATAGGTGGGCTCGAGCACCTCCGGATCGAGCGGCGGGAGCACGGGCGGGGGCTCGACACCTGGAGCAGGCTCGGCAGCGACGTCCGCGGCCGCCTTGCCGAAGTGCTCGTGCGGGGACGGCAGCGGCTTGATGCCGATCTCGCTCGACCGATGAACGTCGACCGCGAACAGGAACTCGCCCTCTTCGCGCAGGTAGGCGAGCCCGCGGTCGGCAGCCGCCTTCAGCGACGGCCGCACGCTGTGGTGCTGCGCAATGCCGGTCGTCTCGAAGGCAATGAACTCCCCGGTATCGATCCGCTTCCGGATCGCCTGGGCGTCGTCGTTGATGGGGTTCGGGAACGACGTGGGATGCAGCCAGACCCCGACCCAGGCGTGTTCCTTCTTGAACAGGATCACCGGCCGTAGCCCCGCCTGCTGCAGGCACGAGGCGAAGATCATCGCCAGGTCGAGGCAGGTTCCGAGCTTGGACCCCAGTACACGTGAGGGCGTGCGGATCTTCTGACCGTCCGTACCGAAGGACGCAGGCGGCTCCGAGTACTGAATTCCCTGTGCGGAGAGCGCGTTGTAGATCGCCGAGACCTGATTCCAGACGACCTCGCGGTTCTTCGACTGGTAGCCGTTCATCGACAGGTCCGGGCGCGATTCACGCAGCCTTCGGGAAGCGTCCGCGACCAGGTCGTCGACCGCCCGGTCGTTGGGCATGCAGAACGCGGCGAGCAGTTCGGGCAGCGACCGCGTCCCCGCCCACTGGTCGTAGGCCAGCACCTCGATCGGCTGGTCGATCCGTGCGAGCTCGCTACCCTCCTGGACCGCATAGACCGAGACCGAAGCCCGTTGCGTCTCGTTGAGGTTGGCCAGGAACTCGTGGTTCGGCTCGAGCGCGAGCGGGCTGATGCGGCGGGACTCGCCCGGCGCCAGCCGCTCGAAGCGGATATTCGCGCCCTGGGCGAAGCCGGGGTTGCAGGCCACGTAGACGTTGACGGCCTCGAGCGCGTGCTCGCCGGTATTCGTGACGTGCAGCGCCCTGACGATCGGAACTGCGTTCTGGATCGACGCGTAACCGATCGTCGGATCGGATTCGGCTACAAGCTTCAGCGACAGGCCGATCGGTTCGGCCGGTGCGCTTGGCAATGCCTCGGCCGTGGCGTTTTCAACCGGCTCTGAATGCGTCGATGGCGAACTCGAGTCCATGGGCGTGCTGCTGGAAGGTAAAGAGGGGATACGACGCTCAGGTCGCATTCAATCTTTTAGCCTACCCCAGGGCCGTCGATCGGCCGTGTGCGATGCGTACTCGCTCCGATGGGCGACCCCTGGGTCCTAGCGGCGCTACAAAGAAGCAATCGCCGCCCTGTGCCGATGCAGAAGCACCATCCGAATAGCGACCGCCAAACAGCAAGCCGGCGCGTGCGGATCAGGCTCATCGTTTGAGCCAGTCAGGACCGATGCTTTTCGGCATGGATTCTGTTGCTATCGTCTACGCGTACCTGGCGGCTCCGCACTTCGCACAAGACAACCGAAACGCGGGCGGCGGTGCGTTGATTCTTGTTTCAGCTCAGGCTGCTGCCGCCATTCGTGGACTGTGCGATCCACACACTGGCCTGCTCGCGCAAGAAGCTCGCGAGCATCTGTTGAGGATCGACGACCGCGAGGGATCGTCTCTCTCCTAGACACATGTTGCCATCCAATGTGTCCGGAGGAACGGGGGCAGCCCACATGATGCTTGTCCGCGCTTTGAGCCGACGTGCCGTCTGTATTCGCGAAGCGACTTGCGACCCTACCGCAACTGGCGTTGCGCTCTCTATTGCTTGATGCACCGATCCGCGTTTGCTTGGACAGCCGGATTGCACATCCGTAGGGATACGATGGCGCGGCGGCCAAGCCAAGCCCAGACCAGCGGTCAGAGTTCGGGAACAGCCGGCCGGCGTTGGCGCTCCGACAGACCTTATTTCGATCTATCGGTCTCGAGGCCGGAAAGCCTTACGGTCCGACAGACCTTCGTCGGCGTTCGCACGACCCGCAAAGCCAGCAGGCGCGCGACAGACCTTGATGCCACGGATCACCGTTGTGCGCGGTAATCGAAGTCGTTGACTGCGGAACAGAGTCGTTGATCGAGAAACAAAGTCGATGACCTGACCGCGCACCTTCTGTCTTCCGCCACCTTTGACGCAAGAGTGGAGCGACGCCCTCTGCGCGCGCCGTTGCGGCCCGGGCGGCCACTTACGTGACTCTCGCTTTCCAAGCTGCTACTGAATTGGCGGCCAATACTGATCCGCTCCGGGATTCCGGGCCGAGGCACGCGACGTCGTGTGTGCGCTCGTCCGTGAGTCCTTCGCAGTCGAAAGGGCGTCACGCGCTCCGCGGCGGCAGCCAGAGCCGGTTGTAACGCCCGATCCGGTACGCACCGATGTCCGTGAACGCGGACGACGAGCCCGAAGCGAGCGACGCCGCACGCGCGTCGAGGGCCTCGGGCGTGGTGTCCGGCCAGGCGCCGGTCTCGATCCGCCTCAGCAGCACGTCGACCGCGGTCGCCGTCTCCGCCTCGGTGAAGTTGCAGTGCCCGGTGCGCTTCACGAACGCGACCCGCGCCGCGTCGGATCGGCCCTGCAGCGACAGGGCCTCCACGTAGCCCAGCGCGAGCGAGTACGGCACCTGGTAGTCGCCGATCAGGTGCATCCGGAACACCGGGATCGCCGGGGCGGCGTTGCGGTAGGACGCGGCGTAGTCGACGCCCTCGTTCCACGACGGCTGCCGGCCCTGCGCCGCGTTCTCGAACATGATCCGCGCCTCGCCGCCCGGACTCTGCGCGATCTGCAGCGCGGAGCGGAACACCGCCTCGGCGAGCGCGTCGACGTCGGCGAGGTCGGGCTCCGGCGCGCCGAGTTCGAGCCACGGCGACCACTGCGCGAGCGCGAAGGCCAGCACCATGCGGGCCCGACCCACGGGCGTCGCGTGCGCCGCCCGGAACGCATTGCGCCACGCGTCGGGGATCCGGCCGACCATGCCGTGCGCGCTCGGATGCGCGCTGCCGTCGTTGGGCAGGCCCGAGATCATCAGGTCCGATGCGTCTCCGAAACCCGCGGCGACGTAGTGCTCGGTCAGCAGCGCCTTCAGCGCGAACCAGCCGTCGAGGAAGGTGTTCATCAGCCAGACCGGCGTGTGCGTGCCCACTGCCACGGTGCCGTCGACGCGGTCGTGGAACGCCTCGGACACCGCGAGCCCGACGTGCCCGCCGCCCGAGCAGCCGAACTGCAGCAGCAGGCGCGGACGGCACCACTGCCGCTCGAACAGGTCGACGACGCGGTCCAGGTCGAACGCGCGGCATCCGGAAGCATGCGAGCGGGAATGCGGGCCTGGCCGGCCGCGCGTGCCGCTCGTGATCCGGACCGGCGCATGCCATGCCGCCGCACGGCGCCGCGATGGCACGACGCGCGTCTTTCCGATACCCTCGACCTCGACGGGTGCCGTGAGTTCGAAAGGCTTCGATCCTTAGGACGCGTGACTCCCGCGATCCTGGTCGGGACGACGACGGGTCCCGCCTCATCCGGTTGGACAGGAGCCCCTCATGCGCACCCATCCGCTGTTCCTCCGCCTGGCCGCCGGCGTGATGCTGACCCTGTCGCTCGCGTCGGCGCACGCGGCCTGCGTGGCGAATCCTCCCGCTCAGCCCGACAACACCTTCCCCGTGACCCTGACCGGAAGGCTCGTGTATCACAGCTACGCGACGTATGGCGACGGGACCAGCCAGCTCTTCATCCACGATTTCTCCGCCCGAAGACTCACCCAGGTATCCAACGCAAGCTGGGGCATCCGCGACCCGATGAATGCCGTCTTCAGCCCGGACGGAAACTGGCTCGCCTTCATGGGCTTCACGAACCGTACGTGGAACGTGTTCCTCTGGCGGGTGGGCACGGCCGCGCTGCCGGTCAACCTCACCAACAGCACGGGACAGACCCGCAACGAGGATCCCAAGTTCAGCGCCGACGGCAAGTCGCTGTTCTTCAAGCGGGACGGCAACATCGTCCAGGGCACCCTGTCCTACACCAGCGCAGGGCCGGTGTTCACGTCGGTCGTCCCTCTCGCCAGCAAGGGGCCGGGCGGCGAGAACTCGATGCCGTATCCGGCGCCGGACGGCACCGCGTTCTACTTCACGACCGGGGCGGATTCGACCATCAAGGTCCAACGGCAGGTCGTCGGCAGCCCGGACGTCGTGGCGTTCGACCCGCGCACGGACCTTGCCTCGTACTACCCGGTCGTGCGTGCGGACGGCACCGTGTTCTACGTCCGCTGGCGCGATGGCATCAGTAAATACGACCAGATCCACATGAAGCGCAACCCGGGGGATGCGTCGTCCGCGCTGCCGTTCAACGACTGCAACAGCAACAACTCCGATCCGTGGCCCGTCAGCGGCACGGACTACGTGTTCTTCTCCTCGACCAGTGCGGGCAGATACCAGCTCTACCTCGGCGATGCGGTCACCGGCCGGCGGTGGAGCCTGTCGCAGTTCGGCGTGAACTCGGACACCACCAAGGACAAGCTCGGCGCCAGCTACCACCCCTCGCCGAGTTGCGGCCTGCTCGCCAGCGGCGCGTCGCTGCCCGCGGGTGGCTCGAAGACCTCCTGCGACGGCCGCTTCACCTTCGTGATCCAGACCGACGGCAACCTGGTGCTGTATAAGGCCGGCGTCGGCGCGATCTGGGCCAATTACATCTTCGGTGCCGGGCATACCCTGACCATGCAGGGAGACGGCAATCTGGTGGTCTACAACGGCGCGAGCCAGGCGCGCTGGCACGCCATAACCTGGGGCTACCCCGGCGCCTGGCTCGCGGTGCAGGACGACGGCAACGTCGTGGTCTACAGCGCCAAGAACGAACCGCTGTGGGACACCGGCACCTGGTGGAGACGTTGATTCCGACGCGATCGATCCGAGCGTGACGGTGCGTCCTACTCGGCGCGGATGACGCCCGCCTCCACCCACTTGCGATGGCGCGCCTGCTCGGCCCGGATCAGCGCCACGAAATCGGCCGGCTGCGAACCCGCGGGCTCGATGCCCTGCGAGGCGAGCCGTTGCGCGACCTCCGGTCGTGCGAGCGCCGAGATCGCCTGCGTGCGCAGCCACACCAGGGCGGAGTGCGGCACGCCGGCCGGTGCGAACATCGCCAGCCACGACCCTACGTCCAGGCCGGGCCACTCGTCCGCGGCTGCCGGTACGGAGGGCTCCAGGGCCGAACGCTTCGCTTGCATCACCGCGAGCATGCGCAGGCGACCGGTGGCGGCGTGGGGCTTCACGACGTTCAGGCCGCCGATCACGGCCGGGACGTGGCCACCGACCGCATCGGCAACCGCGGGCGCGCCGCCCTTGTAGGGAACCGCGGTGATCCGCAGACCGGCGGCCTGTTCGAGCGACTTGAGCGCGAGATCGTGCGGCGTCCCGGCTCCGGGCGTGGCACACGACACCGCACCCGGCCTGTCCTTCACGTAGGCGACGAACTCGCCGAAGCTGCGGACCGGCAGATCGGGATGGACGGCGAGCACCAGCACCAGGTGTGCAAGCTGGGCGACCGGCACGAGCGCTTCCACCGGATCGAACCCGAGCTTCGGGAAGATCAGCGGGTTGACCGTGAAGTTGGTGTCCGGTCCCACGAGCACCGTATGGCCGTCGGGCGCCGCGCGCGCGACGGCCTCGACACCCAGGTTGCCGGACGCCCCGGTGCGGTTCTCGACGACGAAGGTCTGGCCGGACGTCTTCGCCATCGCCTCGCAGACGGTGCGCGCGACCAGGTCGATCGCGCCGCCTGCGGCGAACGGCACGACGACCCGCACCGGCCGGGACGGATACGCCTGCGCGCGCGCCGACGGTCCGGGCAGCACCCACGGTGCCAGCGACATGCGCAGCAGCATCCGACGTCGAAACGATGGATTCATGTCTGTCCCACGAGAACCGGGTTGCGGCAGGTGCAGGTCATCCGCCCACGCCCAGGAAGCGCCGGAGCACGGCGACGAACACGTCGGGCGCCTCCAGATGGGCCGCGTGGGCGCAGTCGGGCAGCACGCAGAGCTGCCCCCTCGGCAGCTCGCGGGCCAGCGCCGCACCGTCGGCCACACGGAACGTGCGGTCGCGATCGCCGAGCACGACCAGCGCGTCCTGCACGACGCCCCCGAGCGTTCCGCTGAAATCGATGCCTTCGCAGGCCCGCAGCGAGGCGACGCCCGCGGCAAGGTCCATCTGCGCTCCGTCGGTCACGCAGGCGGCGTAGCCGGCGGCGCGCTCGCCCTCGACGAACCATGTCGCACAGACACGGCGGGCCGTCTGCGCAGCGCCATCGCCCTGCAGACGCTCGATCGTCCGCGCCAGCGGCTCGAAGCGTGCGGCGGCGGGATCCGCGAGGCCTGCGCCGAACAGCACCGCCTTGTCGATCCGGTCGCCATGGTCACGAAGCAGGGCCTGCACGACATACCCGCTCATCGAGTGGCCCAGCACGTGAAAGCGGCGCAGCGCCGCCCGTTCCGCGAGCCCGACGACCCATGCGGCCATGGCCGGAATCGACGCGAGCGGCTCACGTTCGGCGGCGTCGCCGAAGCCCGGCCAGTCCGGTGCGATCACGTCGAACCGATCCGCGAGACGCTCGATCAGCCCGGCCCAGCCGCGTGCCGCGCCGCAGAACCCGTGCAGCAGCAGAAGCGGCGGCCCGCTGCCCGCCCGTAGCATCGCGTTCCCTCAGGTGAGCTTGATGTCGAGCCGCCGGATGAGTTCACCCACGCGGGCGTATTCGGGCCTGACCAGCTCGGCGACCGTCTGCGCGTTACCGGGGATCTGATCCAGGCCGAGCGGACGCAGCCGCTCGACGACGTCCGCCCGGCGCAACGCCGCATCGACCTCGCGAGCCATCCGGTCGCGGATCTCGACGGGAAGGCCGGGCGGCGCGACGATCGCCGCCCAGGCGCCGAGATCGGCGTCGGCGATCGACTCGCCGACGGCCGGCACGTCCGGCAGCGCGGCGAGCCGACGGCTTCCGGCCGTGGCGATCGCACGCAGACGCCCCTGCTGGATCAGGCCGGCCACCACCGAATACGCGACGATCCCGACGGACACCTCGCCCGCCATGACGTCGGTGACCATCGGCATGCCGCCCTTGTACGGCAGGTGCAGCAGGTCCGCCCCGGTCTTCTGCTTGATCGTCTCGCCGATGAAATGCATCGGCGAACCCACCCCGGGTGTCCCGTAGGACAGCTTCGCGGGCTGTCGCTTCGCGTCCGCCAGCACGTCGGCGAGCGTCCGCCAGGGCGCGTCGGCCTTCACCACCATGACCATGCCCATCGCGGCCACGGGCTGCACGAAGGTCAGGTCCTTGAACGGATCGACCCGACCCGCCGTGAACAGATGCGGATTGGCGGTCAGCATCGTGTTGGTGGCCATCAGGAACAGATGACCGTCCGCGGGCGCCGACGCGCAGGCTTGCGCGGCGATGTTGCCGCTCGCACCGGGACGGTTCTCGACGATGACCGGCTGCCCGAGCGAGGCCTGCAGCGTCGGTGCGATCGTGCGGAGGATCGTGTCGCTCGCGCTGCCCGTCGCGTAGGCATCCATCAGGCGGATCGGCTTGCCGGGCCACGACTGGGCGATCGCCGGGATCGTCCCCTGAACGAGTCCACCGGCGGCCAGTCCCTTGATCACTGTTCTTCTGTCCATGCGGATCACCTTCGTTTCGGGTCGATCGTGTGCGGCGAAGCGCGGCCCTCAAGCCATCCTGTACTTGTCCGCCGTCTTCGTGGGACCGGGGTTGCCCCGCTTCCAGGCCTTGTCGCGTCCGCCGAACCGCGCGATCAGGTCACGCTGATCGCGGCGCACCACCGCGTCGACCTGCACGGGGTCGAGCAGCTCGAGCAGCCTGTCTTCCATCATTCGCAGCTGCGGGCGCAGGTCCGGATCGCCCGCCAGGTCGTGCAGCTCCTCGGGGTCCTCTTCGAGATCGAAGAGCTCGGGTCGATAGCCGACGTAGTGGTGATACTTGAAGCGCCCGTCGCACACCATGAAGGCACCGCCGTCGGCGCCGACCGCGTGGTACTCGCTGAACCCGAGGCGTCCGGCGTCCTCCGCTTCGCGTGCGAGCCCGAGCAGCGAGCGTCCCGGCAGATCGGACTCTTCGGGCAGCACGTCCACACCGCAGGCCTCGAGTGCCGTCGGGTAGAGATCGACGAGACCGACGTTGGTCCGCCTGACCTGCGCGACGGGCACCGTCGGGCCGGCCACGATCATCGGGATGCCGGTGGACTCGCGGTAGAGCACCGACTTGTTCCACAGGCCCCGCGTGCCGAGGTTGTCGCCGTGGTCCGAGGTGTAGACGACCGTCGTGGTCCGATCCAGGCCCGTCTCGGCGAGCACCGAAAGCAGTCGCCCGACCTCGTCGTCGAGCCATTCGACGAGACCCAGGTAGCACGCACGGGCGAGCACCCTGCGGTCGTGCGAGCCGAGCTCCGCGTCGTGGTCCCAGAACCGGGCCATGCGCTCGACCCAGGGATGACGGCGATAGCCGTCGGCCGGGTGGAGCTTGAAGGGCTCCCTGCGATCCAGATGGCGCTCGAGATACGCCCTCGGCACCACCAGCGGCATGTGCGGTGCGACGAAGCCGGCGAACAGCGCCCAGGGCCTGTCGCCACCTTCCGCCGCACGGTCCTTCAGCCACTGCTCGCCGAGGGTGGCGATCCTGTCGTCGTAACGGTTGTAGCTCGAGAGCCCTTCGCCCATCTCGTCGAAGATCGGTGACCGGCCCCGGTTGTCGGGGAGCGGATCGCGCACCGCGCCCCACACCAGGCCGATTCCGTCGTGGATGTGCATCGGCTCGTGCTGCGCGACGAAGCCGGTCGGATCGTCTTCCCGCCGGAAGTGCAGCTTGCCGATGGACTCCACCCTCACCCCGGCATCCGCGAGCCGGTGGTGCCAGCTCGTCAGGCGTCCCTCGTAGGCGATCGCGTTGTCCCAGTAGCCGCACTGGTGAACGTGACGACCGGTGGCCATCGCGGCCCGCGCCGGCACGCAGATCGGACTCGGCGTCCAGGCCCGCTCGAAGCGGGTACCGCGGGCGGCGAGCGCATCGAGATGAGGGGTGCGCAGCCGCGTGTCCCCCGATGCGCCGAGATGCCGGGGATCGTGCTCGTCCGAGCAGATCACCAGCAGGTTGCGCGACGCGATCGGTCCGGACCCGGAAGACATGCGGTTCGCGTTGTGAAGACAACCTTGTGATGACAACACAGCCCAGGACCTTCGTCAACGGTGACGCGCGTCACGCCAGGAACTCGAGGGCACGCGTGGCCGGATCGAGCCGGACCCGGGCGCCCTCCAGAAGCCACGGTCGGGCCCGCGCCGGAATGCCGGACATCAGCGTGATTCCCGCGAGCACCGCGCCCTGCACCACGACCGGATTCACCTCGTCGCAGAGGATGGCGAGCGGCGCGAGTCCGCGCACCGCGAGCGCGTTGAGCGCCCACGAGGTCGCGATGCCGCCCTTCGGTACGGTGAACACGAAGATCCGTCCCTGCAGCGAACGTCCATGGAGGTCGTGCTCGGGCCGGGAGAAGCGGCCGGTGCCGAGGTCCAGGTCGTAGCGGGCATTGAAGCCCTGGTTCGACACGAGGAGCTCGCCCTCGCAGGGCGAACCGATCGCGGCGTCGCAGGCGAATACGCGGGGGCCCGTGCTCATCCGGGCAACTGCCCCGTCACGGCGGCCTCGATGCACGCCGCGACGCTGCGCAGGCTGGGCCGGTAGCCCGCCCCGCCCAGGATGTTGGCGAGCTTCGCCGAGGGCGTCACCAGGGTGCGGAACCCCATGCGGGCCCGCACCAGCGCCGGCGACATCACGTAGAAGCAGGTCCCCACGAGAATCTCCCCGCCTGCAGCCTCGAGCGCGTCGAGCAGACCCGACCGGCGCGCCTGCGCCTCGACCGCCTGGTTGACGGTGAGGATGAGGCGCGTCCCGCGCGCCACCTGCCGCCCGGACAATCGCGCGACGACATCGGCGAACTCGTCGAGCGAGAGCTGGGGCGCGCTGAACACCACCAGGTCGACGCGACCGCCGTCCCCGGCGTAGCGCCGTTCGACGTCCGCCAACTCCTGCTCGCCCACGCGGCGCGCCTCGACGACGCGTCCGTGACCGAATGCCGCCTGAACCGAGGGCGCCTCGGGCGTCACCCCCACGATGTGCACCATGGCCAGCGAGCCCAGGCTTGCCGCGGAAGCGAGGAACTGCTTGAGCTCGTCCGTGGACGGCGGCGCGCCCTCGAGAAGCAGCGCGGGAACCTCCCAGTAGCTGGCGCAGTCCAGACCGATCCACGCGCCGAGCGCGCTCCACCGGGCAACGCCCTCGACGGCCGCGGTGACGCGATAGAGCCTCGTCGCGGAGCGTTTCTCCGCCAGATGGAAGCCGTACTCCGGCACGCATCCGGTGAGCGCGGCGGCGATCGAGGCGGGACCGCCCTCGTAGTTGGAACGCGCGCCGCACGCCGAGTTCGCGAACGACACGGCTCCGGTATCGCCCCATCCGAGATGCTCGCCGAACCGAGGTGGACCCACCGTCTGGTAGATGACGCAGCTCGACACGTCGTCGAAGCCCATCGCGCGCATCGCGGCGTGCAGGCGGGCCTCCGCGTCGTGCTGCGCCTGCGGCAGGCCGAAGGCCTGCCAGCGCGCGAAGTCCAGGCTGCAGGCCGCGGTGTAGGACGGGACGCGTACCCGCGCGCCCTGTGCCGCCAGCGCTTCCAGCAACTCCAGGCCGGCCACGCCGGTGATGCCGATCTCCGCGCCCGCGAGCACCGAGCCGACCGGCACGAGCCGCGGCGCCCGGAAGAAGTCGCCGACCCGGACCTGCTGCTCGATCGCCCAGCGAAGCGCCGGGCCGCCTTCGCCCGCGAGCATCGCTCGCTGGTCGGCGTCGAGCTTCACCGGGCCGGGCCGCGCGACGACTCTTCTTCCATCGCGTCCGCCACGCCCTGAAGGCGCTGGAGCGCGCTGTAGAACCGTTCGGTGTCCTCGGGCCCGAGCGCCTTCTCGAGTCGTCTCTGGCGAGCCAGTGACACCTTCGAGCCGGCCAGATGCATCGCCTGGCCACCCGGCGTGAGCTGAAGCGAGAAGAGTCGCTCGTTGCGCGGCTCGGGCGTGCGCACCACGAGCTCGCGACGCTCGAGCTCCACCACCGTCCGACTCACCCACCCCTTGTCCACCGCCAGGATCCGGGTGAGTTCGGCGAGCGAGATCGAACCGCGCGCTCCCACGACCGAAAGGATCCGCCACTCGGGGACCGTGAGCCCGACCGACGAGGCGAAATCGCGCGCCGCCGAGCGTCCGAGCGAGTTCGTCAGCACGATCAGCCGATAGGTGATGTTCGCCGTGACATCGACGCGGCGGGGCGCCGTACGCCTGCCGGATGTGGCGGGCTTCCTCGGCGGGGTCTTCGTCGTTTCCAGGGGACTGCCTTTCCTGCGCTTCGGGACGAACGGTCAGCGATCGAGCGCTGCGTCGACCGGGGGAGCACCGTCCGCCGCCCCCCGGGTCCGGATCTCCGCGGCACCGAGTCGCAGCCCGACCGCATCGGGACGATGCGAGTGACCGACGACGTCGTACCCGCCCTTGGCGGCTCGGATCTGACCGAAGTCCAGATCGCACAGCAGCAGCCCCTCTTCGTCAGGCGCGATCGGCGCGGCGAGCGACGTCCCGTGCGGTCCGAAAGCCGCCGCGTGGCCGCCGCCCACGGCGAGCAGCCGCGCCTTGTCCTCGGTATCGCAGACCCGGGCGAGCATGTCCGGCGTGACCGGACTGCTCGGAGCAAGGACGAAGCACCCCCCTTCGATCGCGTGGGCGCGACTGATCGACAGGCAGACGTCCGGACTCTGCCCCGGAGAGAACGGCTGATACACCGAGAAGCTCGGCCAGGCGCCGACGTGGATCTGCTCCGCCTGCGCGAACAGCGCGTACTTGAAGAGCGGGTGACGATGTTCCGCGCAGCACAATGCGCCGATGCGGCCGATCGACGTGGCATCGACCCGCAGGTCCCGCGCGTCGCCCTCACCGAACAGCACCCGCTCCGCGGCGCCCGGCTTGAGTTTCCGACGCCGTGCGATCGTCGAGCCATCGTCGCCGATCAGCCACTGCGAGACGTACAGGCTGCCGCGGTCTCGCTCGGCGAGCCCCATCGAGACGAAGATCCTGTTGCGGCGAGCCGCGGCGCAGACCCGGGCGGCGATCGGATCGTCGTAGGACAGTGCGTTCAGGCGGTAGCGCGCGTCGATTCCCGTCGCGGCAGCCCAGGCCGGCGGCGCGAGCCACAGCCACCACGGGTAGCCCGGCAGCCACAACTCGGGAAACGCGACCAGCCGGGCCCCCTCACGGGCCGCCTGATCGATGAACTCGACCGCACGTGCGACGGATGCCTCGAGATCGAGGTAGACCGGTGCCGCCTGAACGACCGCTGCCCTCATCGATTCGGAAGGGATGTGATCCACCGGCTGCACCTTCGGCTCGGGACGAGCGCTGCGGGAATGCGTTGTGTTCACAACATGATAGACCGTCGGCTGCCCGTTGGCTAGCCAGCCCGGGTGAGCGCCGCGTCGCCAGGCGCTCGGGTTCCTCGCTCATGGGCCGGTGCGCGGTGCGCCGAGGCGGCACCCGTCGATTCGATGCGAGGCCACCGTCAGTCGACCGCCGCCGACTCGTCCTCCCGATGCCGGTCCGGCTCCGTCGTGCCGAGGATCTCGTTCAGCACCGACGTGGCGAAACACCCGGCGGGCAGGGAGAACGCGAGCACCAGCCGATCGGCCTGCGGCCACTCCCACGACAGCTGCGCCGGGCTCGCCACCAGCGCGCGGCGCTCCTGGTCCAGGCCGGCGTATTCCATGCCGCCGCACACCGTGGCGTGACGTCCGGCCACGTCGTTCTCCAGCGCCTGCGCCTGATCGGTGGTGCTCACGCGCCCCCGTCCCCAGAGCGGTCCGGTGGGCCGGCCCGCCTCGTCCAGCACGTCGCCGGGCAGGGTCTTGCCCCAGAGCCCCTGCCGGATCCGCTGCGCCAGAACCTCGTTGAAGACGAAGGCGCGCACCGCCGACAGGTAGAGGCCCTTCAGCTTCGGGTTGCGCACGCGGACCTCGCGCGCCAGCATGGCCCGGCCCTGCTCGACGTTGCCGCCGCCGTGGCCGAAGCGCTGGGCGCCGAAGTAGTTGGGCACGCCGCGTGACGCGACGGCCCTGAGATTCGCCTCGACGGCGTCGCGGTCGCCGGTCACGTCGCGCAGCACGATGCGGAACCGGTTGCCCTCCAGGTCGCCGCGGCGCAGCTTCTTCAGGTGGCGGCTCTGGCTCAACACCTTGAATTCCGGGTGCTCGAGCCGGGTCAGGTCGGGGGTCTCGCCTTTCGGCAGGTGGATGCTGAACCACTGGCGGGTGACGGCGTGGCGGTCCTTGAGGCCGGCATAGCCCACGTCCACGTCCTTCACCCCGGCGGCCTCGGCCAGCCGCTGCGCGACGAAGGCGGTGTTGGCACCGTTCTTCTCGATCTCCAGCCAGAGGTGCTCGCCCTCACCGGCGGGCCGCTGCAGCGGCAGTTCGGTGACGACGAAATCCTCGTTGAGGCCTTTCAGGGTGGCGCTGGCGCCACTGGCCGGGTAGGCGGTGGGCCAATGCGGCAGGCAGGTGTACCGAGCGTCGTTCATGAGCGTCCGATTCCCGCGGTCATGGGGCGACGACCGACCGGGTCATGTCTTCGACGACCGTCCGCAGCACCGCCTCGACCAGCGCACGGCGCGGGAACGGTTCGTTGCCGGCGGCGGCCCGGACGATCGCGTTGGGGCTGGCCTGCAGGTTGGCGCCGATCGAGATCGCCCGCTCCGCAGGCGAGCCCGGGGATCCAGGCCGCAGCCCGCAGCGTTCCCTGCGGGCCGAGGTTGGCGAGCGGCGAGCCGCCGATCGCGCCGGCCAGCGCGACCAGCGCGGCGACCCGTGGGCGCGCCTCCGGATGGTCGACGACGAGCTGCAGGGCGTCGACCGCGCCCTTCGAGTGCCCGATCAGCACCACCCGCTCGGCCGGATCGGCCCAGGCGAGCAGGGCGTCGCGCAGGGCGCGGGCATTCGCATCGCTGCTGCCCAGGCCATCGACATGCAGCACCCGCAGCGGAAGGCCCAGGGTCGCCAGGAATGGCCCCATCTCCTGCTCGATCAGCGCCCCCTGACCCGCGCAGTCGGATCCGAAGCCGAGCACGTAGGCGACCGACAGTCGAGCGGCGGGCGACGAGGGCAGCGGGGGCGACGCGGGCCATTCGGGCACTGCGGCCGACGCGGTCGACGCGGGCGCAGGCCCCGGGGCGGGCTCGTCCGACAGCCTCAGCAGCCGCCGCTCGCAGTCGTCGCTCGCCCCCTGCGCGACCGCATGCGCACGCAGCACCTCGCAGAACACCTGCCGGAACCGCGCGCGCCCGTCGCGCACGCCGGCCAGCGCGGCCGGCACCATCACCACCGCGGGTCCCTCGGTCGTACGCGGCACCAGGGCGTTGACGCCGCATCCGAGCTGCGCCCAGGCGATCGCGCACACGGCCAGGGCGCGGACCGACCGGGTCCATGCAATGGGCACCGTCTACTCCATGCCGACGCTGGCCTCGACGCGGAAGAACTGCTCCGAGCGTCGCTTGGCCTCGCCGCGGTGGGAGTTGGCGTCGTCGGAGCTGCCGTCGAAATCGATCTTCGCGGCCAGCACCGCGCGGCAGGTCATGTACGCCTTGGCCCGCGGTTCGTCGAGGTCGTCGAGGTGGCCGCCGAGCAGGTCCACCAGACGCGTCTTCCGCACGAACAGATCGACCAGCCCGCGCGTGTCCGCGGGCCGCTCGGCGACGAGCGCGGCGGCGCAGTCGCTCCACGGCGCACCGCGGCAGAACGCCGGCAGCGCGACGGCGTCGAGCCGGTGCGCATCGGCACTCAGCTGTCGACCAGTCTCGATCAGCACCTCGAGCATCTCGTCCTGGTACTCGTTCGCCCGCCGGTATCGATCGGCTTCGCAGTCCTCGCAGTCGGGCGAGATCTTCGCGCGGAGCAGGCCGAACAGACTGCCGCGCGACGCGTGCTGTCGCGCCACCAGCTCCGCATCGAGCTGGCGCAGCGCCGCCGCGTCGAATCCCGACGCGGTGCAGGCCTGCCGCTCCCACGCGGCGAGCAGGTCCGCATCCGAGCCGTGCGGCCGGTCACCGGCCGGCATCAGGTCGCCGCGCACCATCAGGCGGTTCGCCGTCTCGTCGTACGCGAAGCTGATCCGGCGGTACGCGATCGGCCAGTCCGACAGCGAACTCGTGTTCAGCTCGAGGAGGGGCCGGTTGTCGAGCGCTCGGTGCACCGCCCAGAAGCCCCGGTGCGTGTGCGCGGACAGGTAGACCAGCGGGTGGGGCAGCGTCGACATCAGCTCGCGCAGCATCACGCGGCTGGGCAGCCCGAGCGACTGCCAGTTGTGATGGCCGGCGAACACGACGATGTCGCCGTCGCGGGCCGCGGCACCGACCCACCGGGACACCGCGCGGACCTGCTCGGGTCGGATGTGGCCGACGCTCCCCGGGCTGTTGCCTCGCAGCACGTCCCAGGTGCTGGCCAGCTGTCCGGTCTGGTTGGTGTCGAGGGCGATCACCACGACGCCTCGCGTCGCACCGGGTGCGGGCGGCAGCCGCAGCCGCTGCGCGACGAACGAGTTCGCGTACTGGTTGCCGTCGACGAGTCGCGCCTCGATCGCGGAGATGTAGTCCGAGGCGCTCGGGTTGGTCCAGCTGATGCGCTGGTCGCCGATCGCGCCGGGTGCGGGCAGGCCCGCCAGTGCCGCCGGGCCGGCGCCCAGGCCGGCCAGGTAGGTGGAGATGAAGTCGCGCTTGGTGAACGCTTCGCGTTCCGACATCCGACGCACGTCGCCGTCGGCACGACCGGGTCGGCAGGCGTCGTTCCACTTGGTCGCCCCGGTGTCGAAGGTCGCGCTCAGCACGTCGTACCCGTAGATGCCGAACATCAGCCCGTCGTGGTTGCCGGGCAGCAGGGCGCCGCGGGCGGGTCCCGCGTCGAACAGGCGGCGCATCCGCTTCGCTTCCGACTTGCACGACAGGTCGAGCACGTCTCCGAGGTGCAGGAATGCGCTGTCGCGATGGGCCTCGAAGACCCACTCCATGATGCGCCGGCCGAACAGCGGCTGCTCGGGCGGACGTTGGGTGACCTCCAGGTATCGGTCGAGCGCATTGTCGTTGTCGAGCATCGGCACGCTGGTCGCCTCGTGCTCCTGCGTGTCGCCGATCGCGATGATCGGCTCGGTCAGCGTCAGGAATCGGCCGCCGGGCTCTTCACCGGGGCCGGGTTGGGGCCTGAATCCCGAGCATCCCGACACGGCGAGCCATGCGAGCGTTGCGGCGAAGAGGACCGCGCGGCGCGAGCCGCCGGTCCGTGCCGACACGTGCGGATCGTTCATGCGAGCCTCGTCAGTACAGCGATGGCGGAAAGAGCTTGAAGAACAGGTTCTGGATCCGCTGCAAGGCGTTGCGCGCCGGCTGTCGGTCCAGGGTCCCCGCGTCGCTCGTCCATCGTGGCGCACCGTCCGCGCCCAGCACGACGCGCCAGCTGTTGGACGGGCCCATGTCACGCTCCATGCCCGCGGCCAGCGACTGCGCGAGGGGCGGACTGTCGACGACGACGCCCATCTCGGCGTTGAACACCTCGGAGCGCGGATCGAGGTTCATCGAGCCCACGAACACGCGCTCGCGGTCGACGACCATCGCCTTGACGTGCAGGCCGACGAATTCGCCCCGCACCGGCACGGTGTCGACCAGCGTCGACCGGATGGCGGCATCGGGCCGCAGCTCGTGCAGGGCCACGCCGAGCTCCAGCAGCGTCACGCGCCAGCCCTCGTAGTGGCTGTTGACCGCCGGCACGTCGTGCGAGGCGAGCGAGTTGGTCAGCACGCGGACGGACACGCCACGGGCGATCAGCGCGCGCAGGTCCTCCACGAACGTGGCGTCCGGAATGATGTAGGCGTTGGTGATCAGCACCTCGCGTTGCGCGCTGCGCATCAGCCTGTGGAGGGTCTCGGGCATCCGGTTGCGAGTGGTCTCGTCGCGCGCGGGCGGGTCCGCGTCGACGCGCCCGCGACCGGGGAGCAGACGTGCGGGCAGCGCCGCCATCTCCGGCGCCCACGAACGCCGGCCTTCGAGGATCGCGGCGGCACGCGGATCGGACTGCAGCTCCAGGATCGCCTGCGTGCTCGCCGCCGACAGTCCGGCCTCGGGTGCCGTCCCCTCGAATCGCGGCGGCGGGCGTACCGTGTCGCTGTTCCAGTAGCGGTCGAACACCCGGCTCGCGTCGCGCGCGACCGGGCCGACGCCGAGGACATCGAGGTCGTGGAAATTGAAGGCGGGGTTCAGGCCGAAGTACTCGTCGCCGATGTTGCGACCGCCGACGATCGCCACACGGTTGTCGGCGATCATCTGCTTGTTGTGCATCCGCCGGTTCAGCTGCGTGAACCGCGTCGCGCCTTCGGTGAGTCGCTCCACGACGGTGCGCCCGTACCAGGCATTGAAGAGCCTGATCTCGATGTTCGGATGCCGGTCGATCAGGCCGATCGCGGCATCGCGCAGCTCGATGTGCGTCATGTCGTGCAGCATCGTGCTCAGGTCGTCGAACAGGATGCGGACCTTCACGCCACGGTCGGCCGCCGCGATGACGCGAGCCATCAGCAGCTGACCGACGCGGTCGCCGAACCACACGTAGTACTGCAGGTCCAGCGTGTGGCGAGCCGAGTCGACGAGCGCGAGCCGCCATGCGAGCGCGTCCTCGTTGCGCTCGAGGAGCATGAAGCCCGATGCATCGGGGCCGCGCTCCGCCCGGATGGCCTCTTCGGCGAGGGCGAAGGGGCTGTCTGCGCGAGGCGTCTGCGCGTAGGTCGCCGGCGGCTTCGGGGGCGGCTGCACGGTCGCGCAGGCGGCCGCCAGCGATGCCCAGACCAGCGCCAGGACGACTCGAGCGCGCACAGGAAGGACTGTGCGCCGGGCGCGATGCATTCGAGTACCGTTCATCCGTTCAGGTTCAGGACGCGTTCGATTCCCCGGACCGATCCGTCACGGGCAGCGTCTCGTTGCGGACTGCGGGGCGCCGCAGGGTGCGGGCGACCAGGCCATGCAGCCCCGCTTTTTCGGGTCGCAGTCTACTCCGTCGACCACGGCCGGCGGCTGGGCGCCTCTGCTGCACGACCGATCGTGTCGTCAGTCGATACACTCTCCGCCTGCCGCGATCACGACCCGCATGCCACCGATGCATTCGACACCCCGTCCCCATCCCCGGCCCCGCGCCACCGCCCGTCGCCATGCGCTCGGCATGCTCGGCGCGCTCGGCGCCGGCCGGGCGATCGCCGCCTGCGGCGCGCTGTCCGTCGCGGGCGCGGCCCACGCCGCGGACGGTCCGGCGGCGTCGCCACCGCTGCCGCCGGGTGCGACGCCGCTCGAGTCGGTGGCGTCGAAGCTCAACGCGATCCGGGTCTACGACGTCGACGGCGCGCGCCTCATGGCGTTCGACGGGCAGTCGATCGGCAGCGTGCAGTCGGCCTGGCTGCCGGCGGACCCGGGTGCGCTGCTGGTCGCCTACACCCGCCTGATGACGCTCGCGGTCGTGTACGCCGACCGGCACCGCAAGGCGGTGGTCGTGGGGCTGGGCGGCGGGCGCACGGCCGGATACCTCGCCGCGACCTTCGCCCCGCTCGAGGTGCACGCGGTCGAGATCGATCCGCAGGTCACGCGCCTGGCGCAGCGCTGGTTCGACCTGCGCATCGACCGGCGCCTGGCCGTCACCCACGACGACGGACGCCGATTCGTCGAGCGGCTGCGCGAGCCGGTCGACCTCGTCTTCGTCGACGCCTACCTGAACGACGCCGCGCCGCGCCACCTGACGACACGCCAGTTCTACGAGGCGATCCACCGCAGGCTCGCCCCGGGTGGCGCGATGGCGCTCAACATCGAGCCGTATTCGCAGGCGCTGGGCGACGCGCTGCTGACGGTCGAGGCCGTCTTCGGACACCACGACACCTACGGCGACGGCAACAACGTCGTGCTGATCGCGCGCCGCGGACCCGCGCTCGACGCCGGCACGATCGAGACGCGGGCACGCGCGCTCGATGCCCGGTTCTCGCCGCGGCACGGCCTGCGCGAGCTGCTCGCCGCGCGACAGTCGCTCACGCCGGCACCGGGCTCGCGGGTGCGGACCGACAGCTAGCGCACGGCGCCGCGGTCCGGGCCCTCAATCGACCCGGGCGAGCGTGCGGTACGCCGGCGCCGGCCCGCTCGCGTGCGCGGGCGGAGCCGGCGTCGCGCCCTCCAGCCAGCGTCGGGCGAACTCGTCGGCCGGGCACGGCCGTCCGAAGTGATAGCCCTGGACCGCATCGCAGCGCATGGCCTGCAGCACGTCCCACTGCCGCGCGTTCTCGACCCCTTCGGCCACCACCGCGAGCCCGAGGGCCTGCCCCATCCGGATGGCCGCAGCGACCAGCGCCTGCGACTCCTCGTCGCCGTCGAGATCGCTGACGAACTCGCGGTCGATCTTCAGGGCGTGGAACGGGTAGCGCTTGAGGTACGACAGCGACGAGTAGCCCGTCCCGAAGTCGTCCATCGCCAGCCGCACGCCCAGGGCGCTCAGCGTCCTGAGCGCCTCGCCGACGTCGGAGCCCTGGTCGATCAGCAGCCCCTCGGTCACCTCGATCTGGAGCCGCTCGGGCGGCAGGCCGTGGCGCGCGAGGGCATCGGCCACCGAGCGCACGAATCCGGGCTCCTTGAACTGACGCGGCGAGACGTTCACCGCGATGCTCAGCGACGACGCACCGCGCTCGCGCCACCGGGCGAGCTGCCCGCACGCCTGGTCGATGACCCACTGCCCGATCGGTACGATCAGGCCGGTGTGCTCGGCGATCGGGATGAACTCGTCGGGCGGCACCGACTGCTCGTCGCCGTATCGCCAGCGCAGCAGGGCCTCGGCACCCATGATCGTGCCGTCGTGGCTGTCCATCACCGGCTGGAACACGAGCGAGAGCTGATCGCGGGCGAGCGCATCCCGCAGCTGCGCCTCCAGCTCGAGGCGTCGTGCCGCCCGGGCCTGGATCGACGCATCGTAGAAGCGGATCGCGTTGCGGCCGGCCGCCTTCGACTCGTACATCGCGAGGTCGGCACGCCGCATCAGCGTGCCCGCGTCCGCCGCATCGTCGCCGGACAGTGCGATGCCGATGCTCGGCGTCACGACGACGCCGCCGGCGGCGCGCCGGAACGGCGATGCGAACGCGGCCGCGATCCGCTCCGCGACGGCTCGCACCTGGTCCGCCCGGCCGATCTCCGGCAGGACGACGACGAACTCGTCGCCGCCCAGGCGGGCGACGGTGGCGCCCACGCCGGTGGCCGCGACGAGCCGCTGTGACGCCTCGCGGAGCAGCTCGTCGCCCGCCTCGTGCCCGAGGTTGTCGTTGACCTTCTTGAAGTCGTCGAGATCGATGTAGAAGAGCGCCACCCTCGCGCCGCCCGGGCGCGCGGCCGCGAGCGCCTCCACGAGGCGCCGGCCCGCGAGCACGCGGTTGGGCAGGCCGGTGAGCGCATCGTGGGTGACCTCGCGCTCCAGCATCGCCTCGGCCCGACGGCGCTCGACGATCTCGCGGCGCGTGTGGGCGAGCGCATCCTCGAGTTCCCGGGTGCGCTCCAGCACACGCGACTCCAGCTCGGAGCGGGCCGCCCGCAGCGACGACTCCCGCTCGCTCACCTTGGTCTGCATCAGGTTGAAGGCACCGGCGAGGTCGGTGAGCTCGTCGCGGCCCGCGAGCCGGATGGGCTCGACCGTGCTCGCGTCGGTGAGGGCCCCGGCCGCCCGGTGCAGGCTGGAGACCCGCACGGACAGGTCCCGGGCCAGCGCGCCGAACCACACCGCGAGCACGCCGACCCCGATGCCGCCGGTCAGCAGGAAGGCCGACCTGCGCCGACGGTGCTCGTCGGCCTGCCGGGTGAGGTGCTCGGCCGCGCGGGCCTCGGTGGCATCCACCAGCTCCTTGAGCAGCAGCGAGATCGTCTTGAACCGCTCGGCGGAGCGGAAGGCCGAGACCTCCGCGAGCCGGTCGGTGTTGCCCGCCAGCCCGAGCGTCCTCGCCTCCAGCAGATCGCCGCGGTAGCGCAGCCAGGCATCCGTGAGCGCGCCGGCGTCGACCGCGGCGACCTGGGCCCGGGCGGAGAGCAGCCGCTCGAGCGTCTCCTCGAAGCGCTGCTGGGCCGCGCCGATCCGCTCGATCTGGTCGGTCATCGCGAACAGGTCCACGAGACGCGACATCTCGAGCTCGAGCGTGCGCATCTGCCCCAGCTGCGTCTGCAGCGCATTGAGCTGCGCGAGCGGCCTGATCTCGTCGTTCAGGATCGTCGACAGGCTCCGTTCGGACGCGTCGATCGTGCGGCTGGCGAGCCAGACCAGCGCGATCGACAGCATGACCGTGCCCAGGAAGCCGAGCAGCAGCTTCCTGCCGAACGTGAACCGGAACGGCAGCCGCGGGCCGCGCATCGGGAGCCGGACTCGGGATCCGCTCGGATCGGCGCGCGCCGGCTCAGCGAGCCGACGCGATCGAGGGCCCGGTCGTGCCCATGCCGGGGTAGAGCCGGCGCACGCCCTTCCAGCTCGCCATCTGGGCGGACCGGCCGATCCGGTCGGTGATCAGGTCCCACTGCCGCGCGGTCCGCTGCATCGCCTCGCGCGCGCTCGTCCGTCCCGAGGCCGCCTCGATCAGCGCCCCGTTCAGGGCGGACAGGTACTGCGAGTCACCGGGCAGACCGGTGCCGCTGGGCGCGAGGTCCGGGAGGGACCGCTCGAGCACGTCGACCGCTTCCGGCGTGTAGACCGCCCGTACGCTCTCGTCCCTCAGGTGGTGGTACCGGTACGGGTCGGCGATGCCGTTCGCGGTCACCGAGCGCAGCGAGTTCTCCGGATCGGTGACCCAGAGCGCGTAGAGCAGCGCCAGCAGCTTGTTCGGCGAACTCCGCGGGACGACGAGGTTGTTCCCGTAGATGAAGGTCGGACGCCGCACGAGCCGGTCCCCGACCAGGGTACCCGGGATCGGGGTGGCCATCAGCTTGCCCTTGACCGCGCTGTCGTCGCGCTGCGCGATCTTGGCGGTCGCCAGCGTCAGGATCGTCGCGAAGGCCTTGCCACGGACCAGGAACGGCAGCGTGTAGGTGAAGTCCCTGCCGTTCTCCAGGATGCCGGGCGGCGAGCAGGGGACCGTGGCCAGGAAGTGCTCGGTGGCGGCGATGCCCGCCGGCGAGGCGATCAGGGGTCGCATCCGCTCGTCGAACAGCCACTGGTTCGGCAGCGCGCCCGAGATGTAGCGGGGCATCCAGTACATCCACGCCGTGTTCGGGTCGCGCGCCTCGCAGCAGCCGTAGAAGCCCTCCTGCGGGCGGTGGAACCAGCGGACGAGCTCGTCGTACTCCTTCCAGGTCCGCGGCGCCGCGAGCTCGCGCCCGAAGCGCGCTCGGAACGCCGCGCGCTCGGTCGGATCCTCGAGCAGGTCGCGGCGCAGGAACAGCATCGTCGTGTCGAAGTCCGCTGGGATCGCCACGACCTGCCCGTCACGCACGGCCTGCCGCTCGAGCAGCATGTAGCCCCGGGCCGGATCGGTCGGCAGCTCGAAGCCCAGCCGCTCGAGCATCGGGCCGAGGTTCTCGATCAGGCCGAGATGGACGAGATCCGCGTACTCGTGGCTGCGGGCGACCGTCAGGTCGACCTCCTGCCCGGCGCGGATCAGCTCGAGCGAGTCGGTGTGCGGCATCGCGCTCGCGTCGATCCGCGTCCCGGTCTGGCGCTCCCATTCGCGTTGCATCGCGTGCTCGCGGCCGAGCAGCGAACTCATGTTGCCCTGCTTCGCACGGACCCGCAGGGTGGCGCCCTGCGGGATCTCCCCGCGGGCCACCAGCTGCCGGACTGCGGCGATCGCCCGATCGGCCTGCTCCGCGGCGAACGCCGGCAGGCCCAGGCCCGCGGCGCCGAGGCCGAGGGCGGCGTCGACGATGCGACCGGCCGCGCGGCGGCGGGTCGGCAGGGCGGGCCCGGTCGCGGCGTGCGACGGCGCGGGCAGGGGGAGGCGGGAACGGGGGATCATCGGACGGGTCGGACACGGAGGGGGGCAGGACGGACCCTATCCACCACGCGCCGGCGGCGTCACGCCGGCACCGTCCGAACAGCCGAGACGCGCCGCCGAACGGCGCTCCGGCCGCCGTCCGTGCGCCGCGGACCCCGAGCCGCGCCGCCTTCACCGGCAGCGCGGGCGTGCCGTCGCAGACGCCGAGCACGTACGCGATCTAGAGCGATGCTTCGGTCGGGCGCGAGCCCCCGGGCCGCAGCACGATCGGCCGCTCGATCAGCCCCGTCCCGAGCGGGCCGTCCGGCACCCAGCGAGACGGGTTGCCCGCCTGCGCCGCGGCCCGCTCGCGCCACCGCCTCGGCACGCGGTCGATCCGCACGGGGAAGATCGTCACGGTGCCGTCCGCCGCCACCTGGATCCGCAGGAAGTTCTTGAAGTCCTGGATCGCGAGTGCCGAGAACGCCTCTTCGCTGTGCCGGCCGAACACGTTCAGCGACACCAGCAGGTAGAGCCCCATCACCGCCGAGCCCACGATCCAGCCGCCGCCGAAGGTCAGCGCGCCCGAGAGCAGGAACTGCAGGAACGGGCTGTCCGGCAGCAGCCATTGCGCCAGGTCGATCGCGCCCCAGCCCACGTGGAAGATGCAGACCCAGTGGACCGCCGCGTGCGCGAGGCCGCCGAGCCAGCGATACACCTTCGAGCGGCTCTGGTTGAACAGCACGAAGACGGCGGCGAACCCGAGCATCCACAGCGTGAGACCGGGCTGCGTCGCGAACGCCGCGGCGGTGAGCGCGAGCGCGTCGAGCGCGCCCGCGGGGCGTGCGAAGTCCACCGCCGCGGCGACCAGCCACGAGGTCGCGAAGTAGAGCAGCGCCGGCACGATGCCGAACTTCGGGTTCAGCCAGCCGAAGGCGAGGTTGCGGAAGCTGAGCCACCACGAGCGGCGCACCGACGGATACGCGGCGCGCAGCCCGTAGCGCAGCCGGTGGACGGGCCCGTCGTCATCGAGGCCGTTCAGTTGCTCCTCCAGCACCGACACGTCCTCGTCGTGGGTGGGATGCAGGAAGGCGCCGCCGCCGCCCGCCGTCACCTTCTGCACCGGCGCGGCCGGGTCCTCGGGATCGAGCTCCTCGTGACGGCGGTAGTGGTGCAGGTCGCCCGACAGGTAGACCTTGAGCTCGATGCCGCGCGGGGCGAAGACGCGCTCGCGCAGGTACAGCAGGTCGGTCTCGTCGAGGACATCGCCCAGCGCCCGGTACTTGTGCGCATGGACCCAGACCGGCGTCGACAGGCAGACCACCACGCGGTCGCCGCGCGCCATGTGGCGGTCGGCGACGCGCTCGAAGTACTCGATCTGCGGCACATCGAGGTCGCCCTGCAGCTGGCTGTCCAGGCCGATCAGCCACCAGCGGCCGGGCAGCTTCAGCGTGAAGTAGCTGCGCGACTGGCGGGTGCGCCACGCGCCGAAGCCGCGGCCGCCGATGTCGGTGCAGAAGAGCCGCGTGAACGCCGACAGGCCGTCGTACCAGTCGTGGTTGCCGGGCACCGCGTAGACCTCGGGCGGGCGCTCGGCGACGAGGTCGGCCGATGCGGCCTCGAAGGGCGCGACCAGCCGCTGCTGGTAGGCCTCGCGGCTCGCGTCCGGATAGACCTGGTCGCCGCCCAGCACCAGCACGTCGCCGCGCGGCAGCACGTGGGTCGTGCCGTCGGGGGCGGCGAGGGTCAGCGAGGGCTGCGCGAGCAGGTAGGCGCCGCAGTAGGTCGGATTGAAGCCGTCGCCGGTATCGGCGAGGTAGTCGAGCCAGAGGCCGTCGCGCGGCACCGGCGCGCCATCGGGTCCGGGCACGGTGCTGCAGTCGTGGACCTCGTCACGACGCGAGGCGAGCGCCTGCACCACCCGCTGGTCGGACTGCTCGCCGACGATCGCCGAGGTGAGCGCGCGAAAGCCGGTGCGGATCAGCTGGCCGGGGTCGAACCAGCCGACCATCGGCAGCCGCGGGCTGTCGCCGGCCCGCAGGCGCCGCGACAGCGGGAAGAACCCTCGGGGGATCACGGGCGCGAGGCGGCGCGCGATCGGCAGCAGGGACTCGTCCTGCGGCGAGGGGTCGGCGTCGGTCGCTTCGCGCGTACGGGTGGGGTCGGACGGCTTCGATCCGGGCATGGCCTCTCCTGGGAGGATCCGCCGAGCGTAGCAGTCCGGAGCGATCAGCCTCCGGGTGACGCGCAGAGTCGGGCGATCAGCGCCTGCGCGAGCGGCCACGGCCCGAACCCCGAGGCTGGATTGAGGTGCCCCACGTCCCCGAGATCCTCCATCTCGCTCCCCCAGTCCGCCGCGAGCGCCGCGACCCGATCCGCGCGTCCCAGGGGATCGTTGCGGCTGAACGCGACAAGGCTGCGGAACGGCAGCCGTGTGCGCGGCACCGGCAGCCAGCCGCCCTCGCTCAGCTGCGCCACCGTCGGGTAGCCCGCGGGCATCGGCGACTCGAAGTCCGGCGGCACGGCGAGCAGCGCGGCCTGCACCGCGCGGCGCGTCACCGCGGCCCAGTGCGCAACCGTGATGCAGCCGCCGCTGTGCGCCACCAGCACGATCGGGCCGTCGATGGCCTGCGCGGCGCGCTCGATCCCCTCGACACGGCGCGCGCGGTCGAGGTCCTCGCGGCCCATCGGCGGCACGCTCAGGCAGCCCGGCCGCTCGGCCTGCAGCAGCGTCTGCCAGTGCTCGTCCACGTGGTCCCGGAGCCCCGGGACCAGCAGCACGGTGGGCGCCGCGTCGCTCATGCCGCGGACTTGCGCAGGAAGCCCTGATTGCCGCCGTTGCGGTTCGGCGCGAAGCCGTTGGCCGCGAGCGATTCCTCGACCGTGTCGTAGAACACGCCGATCTTGCAGATCTCGCGGGCCTGCTTCCCGGTGGCGACCGGCCGGCCGAGTTCTCCAGCGAGGCGCACCAGCTGCCGGATCTGCTCGACCGAGCTCATCTTGCCCGAGCGGTCCTGCTTCCAGAGCACGTCCTCGATGCCGCAGCGCACGTGCAGGCCCAGCGCCATGCCGATCATGTTGATCGGCAGGACGTTCAACACCGAGCTCTCGACAGTGAGCACCGCGCCGTCGGGCACGGCGCGCAGCATGTTGGCGAGGTTGTAGATGTTCGCCTGGTCCATGCCGCCGCTGATCGCCACCCAGTTCATCACCAGCGGGCCCTTGTAGACGCCGCGGCGCATCATCCGCTCGATCGTCTCGAAGCTGTTGATGTTGTAGACCTGGAACTCGCTCTGGATGCCCGCCGCCGTCAGCCGCCGGATGTGCTCTTCCACGAAGCTCGGGTTGGAGGGAACGATCATGTCCCTGTAGGTCTTGTGCAGGTGCGGGAACCCGCGAGAGACGCCGCGGAAGTCGTCGTCGCCCGCGTGCTCGGTCACGTTCATCTGCGTGGTGTTGACCGTCACCGTCACCTGGTCGGGCTTCGGATCGAGCTCGGCCAGCATGTGCCGCGTGTCGTCCGACAGCCACTTCGCCTCGCCGTCGGGGCCCTCGGGCGCGAAGCTGATCGAGCCGCCGACCTGGATCACCATGTCGGGCACGGCCTTGCGCACGCCCGCGATCAGCTCGTTGAACATCGACAGGCGCTTGCTGCCCTTGCCGTCCGGCTCGCGCACGTGCAGGTGGAGCACCGACGCGCCGGCCTCGTAGCAGTCCACCGCCTTCTGGATCTGCTCCGCCATCGTGATGGGGATGTCCTCGGGGAAGTCCGCGGGGATCCAGCCGGGCGCGTAGGGCGCGGCGGTGATGATCAGCGGCGGCTGGTTCTCGGGATACAGGTGGCCGTCGAGGAAGTTCATGGCGCGGTGTCTCCGGGTGGGGGTCGGGTCGGGCGGAAGCGGCCGGTCAGACGGGCACGTCGCCCACGATGCCCGCGCGCTCCATCTTGCGAGGCGCGGGCCAGTAGTCCATGACCGCGTAGTGCTGGGTCGAGCGGTTGTCCCAGATCGCCACGCTGTTCGGCTTCCAGCGGAAACGCACCTGGTACTCGGGCACGGTGGCCTGGCTCTGCAGCAGCTGCAGCAGCAGGCTCGCGCCCGGTGTCTTGTCGAGCCCGAAGCGGACGTTCTCGGGCGTGTGGTAGTTCAGGAAGTGCGTGGTGAAGCTCGCGACGTAGAGCACGCGCTCGCCGGTCTCGGGGTGCACGCGCACCACGGGGTGCTCGACCGGCGGGTGCTGCCGGCCGAGCGCGCGGCGCTTCTCCTGGTCCATCACGGCGCCGAAGCTGTGCTCGATGCTGCTGCTGGCGCGCAGGCCGTCGATGCGGCGCCTGATGTCCTCGGGCAGCCTTCGGTAGGCCTCGACCATGTTCACCCAGATCGTGTCGCCGCCGACCTCGGGGCATTCGATGCAGCGGAGCACTGCGCCCATCGCCGGCGCCTGCCGCCACAGCCCGTCGCTGTGCCAGTTGTTCTCGTAGAAGTTGCGCTCCTCGCCGCGGTAGATCTGCACGAGGCCCGGATGGTCGGGATGGGTGCCGGCCACCGGATGGTCCTCCAGCGGGCCGAAGCGGCGGGCCAGCGCGACGTGATCGGCGCGCGAGAAGCGATCGAGGTCCTGGTCGCGGAAGAAGAGCACGCGGTGCTTCAGCAGCAGCGCGCGCAGCTCGGCGAAGAGCGCATCGCTGCGGACGGCGTCGCCGAGCGGCAGCTCCGACACCTCGGCACCGATGTGGACGGTGAGTCGCTCGACCTTCATCGGTTGTCTCCCTGTGGCGCCCGGTCTACCGAGTGTCGGGACATCATAGGGCGCGTCGTTATTGTTGTCGACATTAATTATCGGCGAATCGATGTGTCCGGCGCGGACCGCGCCGCGGCCTCAGGACGCCGGCTCAGGACGCCGGCTCAGGACGCCGTATCGATGCCGGCGCGACGGCGGCGACCGACCGGCGCCGGCGCCGGCCCGGGCCGGACCTCGGTGCGTCCGGCCGCCCGACTCGCGGGCTTCGGCGCCGCCTGGCGCCGCGCCGGCGGCTCGAGCGCCTGCAGCGCCGCATCGCGCGAAGACAGGATGCGTCGCTCGGCGGTGCGCAGCACCTCGTCGACGTCGCGCCGCACGACGGCGCGGTGCAGCGCACGCCAGGTGCGCACCGACGACGCCATCCGCTCCGGGTCGCCCACCAGGCCGAGCCGGACATAGCGCAGCGTGCGCAGCGAGATCGACGCGAGCATGTCGGCGATCATCCGCCCCTGCGCGAGATCGAACAGCGCCAGGTTCAGCAGGAAGCCCTCGAGCGCGTAGGCGTCGGTCGCACCCTGCTCGGCAGCCTGCACCAGCGCGGGCATGCGGGCGTCGAAGACCGCCTCGACCGAGTCGGGGCACCGGTCCATCAGCTGTGCGAGCAGGATCCGGTACAGCGCGGCGCGGACCGCGTAGATGTCGGCGAGGTCGTTCGCGTCCGGCGCGGTCACCACCGCGCCGCGGCGCGGCTCGAACTCCACCAGTCGCTCGCGCTCGAGGATGCGCAGCGCCTCGCGCACCGGGGCGCGGCTCACGTGCAGGGTCTCGCTGATGTCGCTCTCGATCAGACGCTGTCCCGCCCGGATCAGGTCGGTGACGACCAGGCCGGCGATCCGTACCGCGATCTGTTCGGCGGCGGGCGCCGAGGCCCGCGACCACTCGTTCCGACGCAGGATGCCCTGCTCCACCGCGCGCATCAGCGGCGTCGGCGGCGTGAGCAGCACGGCGAGATCGGGGACGTTGCCGGTCTTGGGGCGAGCCATCGTGTCGGGTCGGGCGGAGGCGGCGCGGCGCGCCGGCGCAGGCGTCGCACGCTAGCACGCGGGTCGGTGCTTGTCGAAGCGCCGGAGAGGGCATCAGCCGCAACGCCCCGCCGGCCGCGATCATTCTTGTCGACAAAAATCAGCGAGGCGCGCTAGAGTTCGGCTGACCGGCTCCGGGCGGCTCCGGACCGGGACGGGCACGGGCCCGACACGCCACCGCCGCAGGGAGGAGACATGGAGCGACGACGAGCGATTCGAACCGCAGGGGGCCTCGCGCTCGCCGCGTGGACCGGGGCAGGGCGCGCGCAGGCCTGGCCCGGCCGACCGATCACGATGGTGGTCGCCTCCTCGTCGGGCTCGGGTCCCGACATGCTCGCCCGGGAGCTCGCCGGACGGCTGTCGCAGGCGCTGAAGCAGCCGGTGGTGGTCGACAACAAGCCGGGTGCAAGCGGCATCATCGCGACGCAGGCGGTCGTCCGTGCGGCGCCCGACGGCCACACGGTGCTCTACACCAACGCCACCAACATGGTGATGGCGCCGTCGCTGCTGAAGTCGATGCCGTACGACGTCCGCAGGGACCTCGTCCCGGTGGCGCAGACGGCGGTCGGCGGCGTGCTGCTGCTGGTGGGCAACGCCTTCCCGGCGAAGACGCTGCCCGAGCTGATCGCCGCGGTCCGCGCGAAGCCGGACACGTACAGCTACGGCACCTGGGCCGTCGGCTCGTCGGGCCATCTCGCGATGGAGTGGCTGAAGCGGCAGACCGGCATGTCGCTGAATCACGTCCCGTACAAGCAGAGCCAGTCGCTGCTGGCCGACCTCGCGGCGGGCACGCTGGACATCGGGTGGTCGGATCCGGCCGCGCCCCTGCCCTTCATCGAGTCAGGCCGGTTGCGGCCGATCGCGGTGATCGGCAACGCGCGCCCGCCGCGTCTCACCCAGGTGCCCACCTTCGGCGAGCAGGGCCATCCGTTCGACGCGGTCGGCTGGTTCGGGGTGTTCCTGCCGGCCGAGGCGCCGAAGGACGTGGTCATGCGGCTGAACGAGGAGATCAACCGCATCAACGCGCTGCCGGAGATGGTCGCGCGGACCGCCGCGCTGAACATCGACCCGCCGCCGAGGAAGACACCCGAGGAGTTCCGCGCGATCATGCTGCGCGACCTCGACACCTGGAAGAAGATCATCGTGGACGCCGGCGTCACGGTGGACGGCTGAGGGCCAGCCCCGGGCGACGGCGCCGCCGCTCGCGTCAGAACATCACCTGCCCGCCGTTCAGGTGCAGCGTCTGTCCGTTGACGAACCCCGCGGACTCGCCCGCCAGGTACACGCAGGCAGCCGCGATGTCGTCGACCGTCCCGAGCCGGCGGACCGGCAGCTCGCCGCGGAGCCGCTCTGGGTCCAGCGTCGGGTAGTGGGCCCAGTCGCGCACGGTGTCGATGACGCCCGGCGCCACCACGTTCGAGGTGACGCCGAACGGCCCGAACTCGTCGGCCAGGCCCTTGGCCAGCCCCTGCAGGCCCGCCTTCGCCGCGATCGTCGGCACCTTGCCCGCGTATCGCCCGGTGTGGATCGGCGTGCCGGACAGGTGGATCAGCCGTCCCCAGCGCCGCGCGACCATGCCCGGCAGCGCGGCCTGCGCGATCGTGAAGGCGCTGGTGAGGTTCACCGCGAGCGTGGCGTTCCAGTCGGCGTGGCTGACCTCGAGGAAGGGTTGCAGGCGGCGGATGCCGACGTTGCAGACGACGATGTCGAGGCGGTCGAAGCGGCCGATGGCGGTCTCGACCAGCCGGCGCGCCTCCGAGGGATCCGCGACGTCGGCCAGGACCGGCAGTGCACGGCCGCCCCCCGCCTCGATCCGCCCGACCACCTCGTCGAGCGCCGCCGCGTCGCGGTGGCCGTTCACCACGACGGCCGCGCCGGCCTCGGCCAGCGCGAGCGCGATGGCGCGCCCGATGTTGCGGCCCGAGCCGGTGACCAGCGCCACCCGGCCTTCCAGCGGGAACGACCCTGCCATGGACGCCGCGCCCGGATCAGCGCCGCGCCGCGATCGCCGCGGCGCGCCCGAGCAGGCGTCGGGCCTTGTCGACGATCGGGTAGTCGACGAAGCGCCCGTCGACGCGGATCGCGGCGAGCTGGCGCGCCTCGGCCTCGTGGAAGGCATCGACGACCTTGCGCGCGTACGCGATCTCGGCATCGGTGGGCGCGAAGACGCGGTCGATGACCGTGACCTGGTCAGGGTGGATCGCACACTTGCCCTGGAAGCCCAGCGCCTTCGAGGTCTCGACCGAGCGCTCGAAGCCGGCGGTGTCCGGCAGGTCGATCCAGACCGAGTCGATCGGCGGCTCGATGCCCGCCGCGCGCGACTCGACGACGATCGCGCTGCGGTACGGCAGCAGCTCGAGCTCCGAGGCGCTCCACGCGAGGCCGAGGTCGAGCGTGAAGTCGCCCGCGCCGAACGCGACGCGCTTGACCCGCGGCCCGCGGACGATCTCGGCGAGCATCGAGAAGCCCCTCGCGGTCTCGACGATCGGCAGCACGTCGATGCCGCCGGCGGGCAGGCCGCGCTCGCGCTCGAGCGCGCCGAGCAGCCAGTCCACCGTCGCCAGCTCGGCGGCGGACTCGACCTTCGGCAGCACGATGCCGTCGACGCCGGCCCGCGCGACGGCCACGAGGTCGCCGTACGCCCACTCGGTGCCGAGCGCGTTCACGCGCACGTAGCCGAGGCATCGCCGCGGTCCGGCCAGCGCCGCGGCGACGAGCTCGCGCGTGGCGGCCTTCTCGCTGATGGCCACGGCGTCCTCGAGGTCGAGGATCACCGCGTCGACCTGCAGCGCCAGCGCCTTCTCGACGCGTCTGGCGTGGTTGCCGGGCGCGAACAGCATCGAACGCAGGACGGTCATCTCGGACTCCCGGGGGCGCGTGCCCCGCTCTGGTTCAGTCGGGCGCGAGCAGCGCCTCCAGCGAGCGCACCGCCGGCGACATCGCGCCCAGCATGTCCGCCGCACGCTTGACGGCCTGGCCGGCCGCCGCGAGCCGGTCCCCGCGGAACTGCGTCGCCAGGCCGGTCGCGATCACCGCACCGACCGCGGAACGCCCGGCCGAGCGCACCGGTGCCGCCACCGACGACATGCCCACGTAGGCCTCCTCGACCACGGTCGTCCAGCCGCGCTTCGCCGCAGCGCGCAGGTCGGCGTCGAGCGCCGCCGGATCGGTGATCGTGCGGTCGGTGAAGCGCTCGAACGGCCCCGGACCCAGGCGCTCCTGCCTCGCGGCCGGCGACATCGCGAGCAGCAGCTGCTTGCCGCTCGCCGACGCGTGCAGCGCGGTCCGGATCGTCGTGTCCCAGAACGGCGTGAGCCGGCTCGCGCCGTGCCGCAGCTCGATCAGGATGCGCGTGCCGCCGAGGAACACCTGCAGTCCCGCGCTCACCGAGGTCTCGCGCTGGATGTCGAGCAGCAGTTCCGTGGCGTCCCGCCGGAGCTCCTGGAACGGATGCGACAGGCCCAGCGGAAACGCCGCCTTCGCCCCCGGCAGGTAGGTCTTGCGGGCGTCGTTGCGCACCACGTAGCCGAGCTCGGCCATCAGCTTGAGCAGGCGCAGCGTGCCGCTGGCATCGAGCCCGGCCACCGGCGTGAGGTCGGTGAGGCGCATCGGCTGGTTCGCGCGCAGCAGCGCCTCGATCACGGCGAAGGCGCGCTCGAGGTGCTTGAGCGGCGCGCGGGCCGGCTCCGCGGGCGGCGGCTGCGATGCCTTCCTCGCCGGCGCGGCGGCGCGGCGCGGGGCCGTCATGCGCCGACGCCCGCGCGCGCGCGCTCACTGCTGGACCAGGTTCGCATCGCGCACCATCCGGGCGAAGACGGGCTCCTCCTTCGTGATGAGCGCGTCGAGCTCCTGCGCCGAGATCGGGAAGGCCTCGACCTCCTGCGCCGCCAGGCGCTTGCGCACCTCCGGGTCGTTCAGCGCCTTCGACAGCTCGCCCGACAGCCGCGCGAGCACGTCCTTGGGCGTGGCCGCCGGTGCGAACAGGCCCCACCAGCCGTCGACGCTGAAGTCCTTCAGGCCCGCCTCGGAGAGCGTCGGCACGTCGGGCAGCGAGGCGATCCGCGCCGCGCTGGAGACGGCGAGCGGGCGCAGCTTGCCGCCGCGGATCAGCGGCAGCGCGGCGCCCACCGTGTCGAAGCCGAAGAGCACCTGGCCCGAGGCCACGTCGCCGAGCGCCTGCGCGCTGCCCTTGTAGGGAATGTGCGCGCCCTTCATCGACGCCTGCCGCAGGATGATCTCGCCCGCGAGGTGCGTGGCGGTGCCCACGCCGGGCGACGCGAAGCTGGTCGGCTGCGGGGCTGCGCGCACGCGTGCCGAGAGATCCTGGAACGTCTTCGGCGCGTCGGGCGTGTTCGCGGTCACCAGCACGTAGCCGCTGCGCGCGAGCCCGCCGATCGGCACGAAGTCGCGCCCGTAGCGGTAGGACGCGGTGGGCGTCATCGCGGGCACGACGATCATGCCGCCCTGGCTGGCGACGGTGATCGTGTAGCCATCGGCAGGCGCCCGCGCGCCGGCCTCGGTGCCGACGATGCCGCCGCCGCCGGCGCGGTTCTCGACGATCACGGGCTGGCCGAGCAGCCTGCTGAACTCGGGCTGGAAGTTGCGCGCCAGCAGGTCGCTGCCGGTGCCGGCGCCGAAGGCGACGATCATCCGGATCGGGCGGTTCGGGAAATCGCTGGCGGCGGCGGGCGGGACGGATGCGGCGGCGGACGCGGCGAGCGCGGCGAGCAGCAGGGCCCTGCGGATCGGGGTCATCGGTGGCCTCCTCGGGATGGCACGGTGGAGCGTCTCGGACGCCGGCTCAGAACGGCACGGCGAGGTCTTCGGGCGGCCGGATGGTCGTGCGCTTCATCAGGCGCGGATACTGCGGATCCCAGGTGTCGCGCTTGTGCATCACGCAGGCGTTGTCCCAGAGCACGCCGTCACCGGGCTTCCAGGGATGCTCGTAGAGGAACTCCGGGCGGAAGCAGCGCTCGTAGAGCTCGTCGAGCAGCGCCTGGCTCTGGGCATCGTCCATGCCCACGAAGGCCGGCACCGTGCTGCGGGTCGCGTAGACCGACTTGCGGCCGGTGATCGGGTGCACCCGGACCACCGGGTGCACCTGGACCGTTCCCGCCGCGGCCTGCGTCCGGTTCGCCGGCTCGCTGTACTGCTGGTTGAAGTGCTCGTACGACTGCACCGCCTGCAGGCCCTCGAGCCGCTGCTTGAGCGCCTCGGGCAGCGCGTCGTAGGCGCGGTACATGTCGGCGAACCAGGTGTGGCCGCCGGCCGGCGGCACGATCACCGCGGTGAGCAGCGAGCCGAGCGCCGGCGTCGGACGGTAGGTCTGGTCGGTGTGCCAGCCGGCCTCGCCGTCGCCGAGCGCGCCGATCTTGCGGCCGTCCTCCTTCATGTTCGAGACGTAGAGCAGCTCGGGCACCTCGGGCGACAGGTACTCGGTGCGGCTGTGGATCTCCAGCCGGCCGAAGACCCTCGAGAGCCCGATGAGCCGCCGCTCGTCGTCGAAGTCGAGGCCCTCGAACACCAGCACCTGGTGCTTCAGCCACAGGTGCTGCAGGCGCCGCTGAACGCCTTCGAGGTGGACGTCGTCGAGCGACACGCCGGACACCTTCGCGGCGAAGTCGGTCGGGGTGAGGTTCTGCACGGTGATCGTCATGATTCGACTCCCTTGAAGAGTTCGCTGCGGGCCCCGCAGCGGGCGACGTGCCCGACGGGGTCGATGCCGAGCAGGCGGGCGACGTCGCGCGCGGCGCGCACCGCCTCCTCGGTCGTGATGCCGGTCTGCACGCCCATCTCGTTCAGCAGGTAGACCAGGTCCTCGCTCGCGAGGTTGCCCAGCGCGTCGAGCTGTCCGGGCATCGCGATCCCGCCGCCCAGCCCGCAGATCGAGCCCTCGACGAAGGCCGCGCCGGCCTGCAGCGCGGCCAGCACGTTGGCGGTGGCCACGCCGGCGAGGTTGTGCACGTGATAGCCGAGGACGAGCCCGGGCCAGCGCTCGCACACCCGCGAGAACAGCGCGTGCACGCGGACCGGGTCCTCGACGCCGAGGCTGCCGGCGAGATAGACCTTCCGGATGCCGGCGTCGTGGAAGCGTTCGACCAGGGCGAGCACCTTGTCGGGCGGCGTCGGCCCCTCGTAGATGTCCCAGAACGCGCCCGCGATCGCGACGACGTACGACATCCCGGCCGACTCGGCGATCCGGTGGGCCTCGATCGCCTGGCTCACCGCACGCTCGGTGTCCATCCGCTGGTTCTTGCGCAGGTAGGTCTCGCTCGCGACGACGAGGCCCAGCAGCTCGTCGGGCGGCACCGGCGCCTCGGCCGCGCGCTGCGCGCCGCGCGCGTTCGGCACGAGCGCGCGGTAGACGGTGTCGGGCCGGCGCCGGATCCGCGCGAGCACGGCCTCGGCGTCGCGCAGGTTCGGGATCACCTCGGCGCGCGCCATGCCGGTGACCTCGATGACCGGGAAGCCCGCGTCGGTCAGGCGGTCGACGAGCGCGACCTTCACGTCGGTCTCGACCCAGCGACCGAAGCTCTGCAGGCCGTCGCGGGCGGCGACGTCGACGACGGTGACGCGTTCGGGGAGCTCGAGCCGGCCCATCGGCTACACCTCGATGCCCGCGTCGCGCAGCACCTGCTCGGCGAGGCCCAGCCGCTCGACGAGGATCGCGCGGTTGTGCTCGCCCACCCGCGGCCCGGCGCGCCGCACCGCGCCGGGCGTGCGCGACATGCGCCCGACCACGCCCTGCATCCGGATCGGCCCGCCGAGCTCCTCGTCGGGCACCGAGACGACGTTGCCGCGGGCGACGACCTGCGGATCGGCGATCACGGCCGCGACGTCGTTGACCGGCGCGGCGGCCGCGCCGGCGCGCTCGAAGCGGTGCATCAGGTCCTCGTAGTCGATCCGCGCGATCGCCGCCTGCAGGCGCTCGTCGAGCGCCGGGGCGTTCGCGAGCCGCGGGTGGTTCGTCGAGAAGCGCGGATCGACCTTCAGCTCGGGGACCTCGAGCGCGTCGCAGATCCGCTCGAAGATGGCCTGGGTGCTGCCCGCGATCGCGACCCAGCGCCCGTCGCGGGTCCGGAAGGTGTTGCGCGGCGCCGTGAAGGGCAGCCGGCTGCCCTGGCGCTGCTGGACGATGCCGAGCTGGTCGAGGTTGACCACCTGCGGTCCGAGCAGCGTGAAGAGCGTGTCGTACAGCGACAGGTCGATCACCTGGCCGCGGCCGCTGCGGTCGCGCTCGCGCAGCGCGACCATCAGCAGGAAGGCACCCATCAGGCCGGTGCTGGCGTCGCCCATGCCGAAACCGGGCAGCAGCGGCGGGCCGTCGGCCTCGCCGGTGATGTGCGCGAGCCCCGCGAAGGCCTCGGCCAGCGTCCCGAAGCCCGGGCGGTCGCGGTACGGTCCGTCCTGCCCGAAGCCGCTCACCTTCAGCATCACGAGCCGGGGATTGAGCGTCGACAGCACGTCGAAACCCAGCCCCCATGCGTCGAGCGTGCCGGGGCTGAAGTTCTCGGTGACGGCGTCGGCGTCGGCGACCAGGCGCCGGACGATCTCCACGCCGAGCGGCGTTCGAAGGTCTGCGGTGACCGACTGCTTGCCGCGTCCGATCACCTTGAAGTAGAGCCCCACCCCGTCCTTGTGGTGACCCCAGCGGCGCAGCTCGTCGCCGATGCCGGGGCGCTCGACCTTGATCACCTCGGCGCCGAAATCGGCCAGGTACATCGAGGCCGAGGGGCCGGCGAGGTGGTTCGCCAGCTCGACGACGCGCAGGCCCTCGAGCGGCAGCGGCGCCGGTGCGCTCACCGTGCGGCTCCGGTGGCACGCAATGCCGCGATCGCGGCGTCGTCGAGGCCGGCCTCGCGCAGCACCTCGTCGGTGTGCTCGCCCAGCAGCGGCGCGCGGCGGTCCGGCCGCGCGGCGCGGCCGTCCGAGACGCGGACCGGCGCCGACATCGCCCGGTAGCGGCCCACGCGCGGATGCCGGTGCTCGGCCACGAGGCCGAGCGCGAGCACCTGCGGATGGTCGAACATGTCCTCGACGGTGCGCACCGCGGCGCAGGGCACCGACTGCCCGAAGCACGCCTCCCACTCGAGCGCGGTGCGCGTCGCGAGCGCCGCGTGCAGCAGCGGCACGAGTTCGTCCTCGCGCTCCTTGCGCTTCCTCATGTCGTCGTAGCGCGGGTCGTCGGCGAGGTGCGCGAGGCCGGTGTGCTCGCACAGCGCACGCCAGAACTTCGGCGTCTGCGCCTGCAGGTAGAGCCACCCCTCCTTCGTCGGATGGATGCCGGCCAGCCGGCCCGCGCGCATGTCGCGCATCACCTCGCGGCCCTCGCCCTCGGCCCAGACCATCCGGCCCGCCTGCAGCGCGAGCGCCGCGCGCAGCAGCGAGACGTCCACCTCCTGGCCCTGCCCGCTGCGCTCGCGGTCGAACAGCGCCGAGGCGATCGCCATCGCCAGCAGCGAGGCCGCGTAGTAGTCGATGATCGAGCCCCAGAGGATGCGCGGCTCGCCGGTCCCCAGACCCTGCAGCCAGGCGATGCCCGACATCGACTGCAGCACCTGGTCGAAGCCGGGCGCGTCGGCCATCGGCCCCTCGAGGCCGAAGCCCGTCAGGCAGGCGTAGACGATCCGCGGGTTGACCGCCGCGAGCGCCTCGCGGTCGACCCCGAGGCGGGCCGCGGCGGCCGGCCGGAAGTTGTGCAGCACCACGTCGGCGCCCTCCACCAGCCGGTGGAACGCGCTCAGCGCCTGCGGCTGCTTCAGGTCCAGGACGATGCTGCGCTTGTTCCGGTTGGTGCCCAGGTAGACGCGGCTGTCGCCCGCGAGCGTGGACGGGTACTGCCGGATGGTGTCGCCGTCGGGGCTCTCGATCTTCACCACGTCGGCGCCGAGATCGCCGAGGAGCGTGGCCGCGTAGGGGCCCGCCAGGTAGGCAGTGAGGTCCAGGATGCGGACGCCGGCGAGGGTCTGGAAGGCCATGGCGTCGCTCAGGCGGCCGCGCGGGCGCGCGCGCTTCGGGTGTGCAAGGCGTCTCCTCCGCGTCGCCGCCTCGTCGGAGCACCGGGAGGCGGCCCGCGGGCGTCATGACGCACGAGGACTGTAGGCCAACTTCTTGGCGCTGTACACCATGTGTCTGGTGTTCCTCGGAACGGACGCGGCCGAGGACGGGCCCACCCGACCGATCAGGCCGGCCTGTCCCCGATCACCGTGACGCGCCACATCACGCGACGCTCCGGGGCGTGGTCCTGGACGGCGTGATGCTGCGTGGCGCGGTTGTCCCCGGACGCACGGGCACCCCGAGACCGACGCTTCGACCGGGACGCCATGCCGCAGGCCGGCCGAATCATTGCGTTCCTCGATAGACGCTATTGCCCGCAATGCGTTGTCGGCAATATACCGCCTGCCGATACTCGCGACCACGCGGCCGCATCGGGCGGTCACACCGTGGAGACCGTCCCCATGCATCCCTCCCTCACCCGCCGCGCGCTGGCCGGCGCGATCGCGTCCCTGCCGTTCGCCGCCGCCTTCGCGCAGGGTGCCCCCGCCGTGCCCGCCGGCTGGCCGTCGAAGCCGGTCACCCTGGTCACGCCGTTCGCCGCGGGCAGCGGCCCCGACGTCGTCGCCCGCGCCTTCGCAGAGCGCCTGTCGAAGGGCCTCGGCGCGCGGGTGATCGTCGAGAACCGGCCCGGCGCGAGCGGCTTCATCGCACTCGACGCGGTGACCCGTGCGGGCGCCGACGCGCACACCTTCCTGCAGCTCGACAGCGAGCATCTCGCCGCGGTCCCGAGCCTCTACCCGCAGCGCAGGTTCAAGCCCTTCGACACGCTGGCCCCGATCGCGACCTTCTTCCGCACGCCCTTCCTCGTCGTCGTGCCGAGCGATTCGCCCTGGAAGACGCTCGGCGACCTCGTCGGCGCGGCGCGGGCCAGGCCGGGCGCGCTGACCTACGGGTCCTGGGGCGTCGGCAGCCCGGGCCACCTCGGCGGCGAACACCTGGAGGTGCTGACCGGCGCGACGATGCAGCACGTGCCGTTCAAGGCGGCCTCGGAGCTGTTCACCGCGGTGGGCAACAACGACGTGCAGTGGAGCTTCGGCAGCATCGCGTCGAGCCAGGCGACCTTCCGGTACGGCAAGGTCCGCTACCTCGCGGTCGCCGCGCCGAAGCGCATCGCCGCGATGCCGGACGTGCCCACGGTGGCCGAGGCCGGCGGCCCGGCGGCGCTCGACGTCAACTCCTTCGTCGTGCTGATGGCGCCGCGCGGCGTCGCACCCGGCATCGTCGCGCGGATGAACGCCGAGATGGCGAAGGCCTCGGCCGACCCCGAGCTGCGCGCCAAGCTCGACACCTTCGCGTTCGAGCCGATCACCTGGTCGCCGGAGGAGATCGTCCGCAACGCGGACGTCAAGGCGAAGGTCTACGGCGACCTGATCCGGCGCGCGGACATCCGGCTCGAGTGAAGGCGGATGCCGCGCCCCGCGCGAGCGGGGCGCGGCTCAGACCGCGTCCGGCTGCATGGCGGGCGCGGCCCGCCGGAACGCATCGAGTCCGGCGCACGCGGCGTCGACCGCGACGATCCGCGGGTATGCGGACAGGTCCACCCCGAAGCGCCGCGCGCTCTCGACCTGCGGCACGAGATGGACGTCGGCGAGCGTGACCGCGTCGCCGTGACTGAAGCGCCCACGCGCCGAAGCGGGCCTTCAGCGCCTCCAGGACCCGCCGACAGCAGCGGCCGCTGCGGAAGAAGCTCCAGAGCCGCGGCGCGCTCATCCGGCGGCGCCGATCGTCAGCGAGACCTCGCCGATGCCGGCGACGTGCCCGGAGATGCGGTCGCCGGCGACCACCGGCCCGACGCCCTCGGGCGTGCCGGTGTAGATCAGGTCGCCGGGCCGCAGGTGGTAGAACTGCGAGAGGTCCGCGATCAGCTCGCGCACGTTCCAGATCAGGCGGTCGACGTCGGAGCGCTGCCTCGTCGTGCCGTTCACCGCCAGCGCGATCTCGCCGCGATCGACGATCGAGCCGGGCAGCTCGACGATCTCTCCGCAGACCGACGAGTCCTCGACGTCCTTGCCGAGGTCCCAGGGACGGCCCTTGTCGCGCGCCGCGAGCTGCAGGTCGCGACGGGTCATGTCCAGGCCGCAGGCGTAGCCGAAGACCACGCGGTGCGCGTCCTCGGCGGCGACGCGGAAGCCGGGGGCGCCGATCGCGACGACCAGCTCCATCTCGTACTGGAAGTCGGCGGTTCCGGGCGGGTAGGCGACCGTCGCGCCGCTCGCCACCAGGGTCTGCGGCGATTTCGTGAAGTAGAACGGCCGCTCGGTCGCCTTGTCGACCGGTCGACCCATCTCCACCGCATGCGCGTGGTAGTTGCGGCCGACGAAGAAGAGACGCTCGACGGGGAAGCGTTCGACGCGCCCGCGGATGGGGAGCGACGGCGGGGCGGAAGGGGTGAACAGGTAGGGGGTCATCGTGAGTCAGCCACGGTTCTCGTAGACGCCGAGCTTGCGGTGCAGCGGCGCTTCGTCGGCGAGGAATAGGAAGGAGGGTTCGGTGGGCGACGCATTGCACAGCGTCACCGCGGTGTAGCCGGGTGCGCAGCAGGTGTCGGCCTCGTCGAGGCGGAACGCGGCGCCGCCGATCGCGGCCTCGGTGCGACCCTCGATCTGGTGGAAGACCGTCGCGGGCGAGCGGACCGGCAGGCGCAGCGACTGGCCGGGGCGCAGCATCAGCGCGTAGAACCCGAGGATGTTCTGCGCGTCGGCGCCGGTCTCGGGGTTCACGTAGGCGACCTGGACGGCGTCGAGGTCCGGGCGGTCCGCGGCGAGCGCGGCGAGCGCGGCGCGGGTGTCGGCCCACGGGTAGCGGATCATCGGATAGGGCTTGCGCTCGCGCTCGAAGGCGGGCGCCGGCACCACGCCGCCGCGCAGGTAGGCCGCCTCGCCCCGGCCGGGCAGCACCGCCTGGCGATCGCCCTCGACCGCGTACGAGGTCTCGGTGTAGTGGACGAGCGGCAGGTCCAGGACGTCGAGCCAGACCACGGGCGCATCGCCGTCGTGGCCGTGCTCGTGCCACAGGCCGGTCGGCGTGAGGATCAGGTCGCCGCGCGCCATCGGGCACTTCTCGGCGTTCACCGTCGTGAAGGCGCCCTCGCCCTCGACGATCAGGCGCACCGCGTTCGGCGTGTGGCGGTGCGAAGGCGCCCACTCGCCCGGCAGCAGCAGCTGCATGCCGAGGTAGATCGCGGCGCTCGCCTGCATCTTCTCCAGCCCGTGTCCGCGGTTGGCGAGCACGAGCACGCGCCGCTCGGCCTTCTCCATCGGCGCGAGTTCGCCCGCCCGCATCAGCAGCGGGCGCAGCGACTCGTACGACCAGCAGGCCGGCGCGGTCCGGCGGGCCGGCACGCCGGGCGGCAGCACGGTCCGCAGGCTCGGCCAGAGCGGCACGAGGTTCTCGCCGGTCAGCGCATCCCGGTAGTCCTGCGGCAGGTCCTCGAGGCGTCCGAGCTCGTTCACGTGGTCTTCTCCCTGATGCGCGTGCCTGCGCGTGTCGTTCAGTGCCCGGCGAGACAGTTGTCGACGTTCCAGCCGTACAGCCACGCCATCGCGTCCTGGAAACCCGCCTGGGAACGGCCCTTCCAGAGCTCGTTGCGCACCAGGCGCTCGACGCCCTCGGCGTGGTAGAGCCGCCCCATCTCGCGGCCGGACAGCACGATGCGGGCGGTCCGCGCCACGCGCGAGCGCTGGTAGAGGTCGAGCGCCTTCGTCCAGTCGTCCCCGTGCACGCGCAGCGCCTCGCCGAGCGTCACCGCGTCCTCGAGCGCCATGCAGGCGCCCTGCGCCATGTACTGCGTGGTGGGGTGCGCGGCGTCGCCCAGCAGCGTCGCGCGGCCGAAGGTCCAGGTGCCGATCGGGTCGCGGTCGGCGGTCGCCCAGCGCTTCCAGGACTTCGGCAGGTCGATGAGCTGTCGCGCCATCGGCACGATGCCCTGGAAGTACGACTGCACCTCCTCCTTGCTGCCGTCCTTGACGCCCCACTCCTCGCGCTCGCGGCTGTGGAAGGTCACGACGATGTTGTACTGCTCGCCGCCGCGCAGCGGGTAGTGGACCAGGTGGCACTTCGGCCCGGCCCACAGGCTCGCGGCGTTCCAGCGCAGCGCCTCGGGGAAGTCCGCCTTGTCGACCACAGCGCGGTAGACCACGTGGCCGGTGACGCGCGGCGGATCGTTCACGTACTGCGCGCGGACCGCCGACTTCACGCCGTCGGCCGCGATCAGGGCCACGCCGCGGTAGCGCTCGCCGTGCTGGTCGACGACGGTCACGGCGGCGTCGTCCTGCTCGACGCGCTCGATCCGCGTGCCCGTGCGGACGTCCACGCGGCCGCTCGCCTGCGCGCCCTCCAGCAGCGATGCGTGGACGTCGACCCGGTGGATCACCGCGTACGGGTTGCCGAAGCGCTCGCGGAACGCCGCGTCGGTGAGGATCCGGCCGACTTCCGAGCCGTCGACGGCGTCGTGCATCACCATGCAGTCGGTGAACACCGCGCGCGCGCGGGTCCGATCGCCCACGCCCAGCGCGTCGAACGCGTGGAAGGCGTTGGGCCCGAGCTGGATGCCGGCACCGATCTCGCCGATCTCCGGCGCCTGCTCGAACACGCGGACGCGGTAGCCGCGGCGCACGAGCGCCAGGCTGGCGGCCAGGCCGCCGATGCCGCCACCGGCGACCAGCACGGTCTCGTTCTTCTCGATCATGGTTGGGCGGATCCGGTTGGGATGGAGGCCGAGTATCCCGGCGACCGCCCGATCACCTCAATGCATGGCGATCTATACACGTCATCGCGATACGCAATATCATCGACGACACGCGAACCGATGGCGACCGCGATGGCGAAGCTCGACCTGGACTGGATCGGCGTGTTCCTGGAGGTCTACCGGACGCACAACGTGTCGCGTGCCGCGGAGCGGCTCGGCATCGCGCAGGCGACCGCGAGCATCATGCTCGGCAAGCTCCGCGCGCACTTCGGCGACCGGCTGTTCGCGCGGACGCCGCGCGGCATGGCGCCGACGCCCCGGGCGCAGGCGCTGTACCCCGAGCTCTCGGCGATCCAGGCGCGGCTGGACGCATTGCGGGTCGAGGGCACGCGCTTCGAGCCCTCGGCCTCGACGCGCCGCTTCCGGATCGCGATGACCGACATCAGCGAGGCGGTGCTGCTGCCCGGCCTGCTGTCGCACCTGGGGCGCGAGGCGCCGGGCGTGCAGATCGAGGCCGAGCCGAGCGACGAGGCGACGGCTCGCCGGCTGGAGTCGGCCGACGTCGACCTGGCGGTGGGCTTCCTGCCCCAGCTCGAAGCCGGGTTCCACGAGCAGACGCTGTTCGTGCAGGACTTCGTCTGCCTCGCGTCGGCGGCGCACCCCCGCGTGCGCGAGCGGCTGACCCGCCGGGCGCTGGAGACCGAGGCGCACGTGACGGTGACGCTGCCGGGCACCGGACATCCGGTGGTCGACCGGGCGCTGGCGCGCCACGGCGTGGACCGCCGCGTCGCGCTGCGCGTGCGCACCTTCCTGGGCGCGGCGCGGATCGTCGCCGAGACCGAGCTGCTCGCGATCGTGCCGCGGCGGCTGAGCGAGGTGCTGTCGGAGCAGGAGCGGCTGCGCCGCTTCGACCTGCCGGTGGCGATCCCGGGCTATGCGGTCAAGCAGCACTGGCACGAGCGCATGCACGAGGACCCCGGGCATGCGTGGCTGCGGCGGACGATCGCGCGGCTCTTCTCGGTGCCGCGGCGGGGCGCGGCGGGGTCGAAGCGGGCGTGAGGGCGCGGGCCGGGCCCGCCCCTGCCGTCAGACCACCGGATCCCTGAACCCCTGCGGCTGCGGCGTGGTGGCCGCGAACGACGGCCGTTCCGAGATCCGCGCGAACCAGTCGGCCAGCGCCGGATGCGCGGCCTTCCAGTCGAAGTCCGGCAGCCGCAGCTCGAGGTAGCCGAGGGCCGAGCCGACCGCGATGTCGGCCAGCCCGAACGCGTCGCCGATCACGAAGCGCGCCCCCGGTGCCACGGCGCCCGCGAGCGCCGCCGTGCCGGCCTCGATCTTGCGCCGCTGCCGTGCGAGCCAGGGCGCGCTGCAGCCCTCGCCGCGCATCCGCTCGAACAGCGTCAGCACGATCGCGTCGCAGACGCCGTCGGCGATCACCTCGAGCCTTCGCGCGGCCAGCCGGCCGTCGACGTCGGCGGGCACGAGCGGCGGTTCGGGGTGCTTCGCCTCCAGCCACTCGAGGATGAAGCTCGACTCGAACACCGACTCGCCGTCGTCGAGGATCAGCACCGGGATCTTGCCGAGCGGGTTGTGGGCGGGGGCGCTCGCGTCGGCGTCCCAGGGCACCTCGGTCACGAGCTCGAAGGCGAGGCCCTTCTCGGCGAGCGCGATGCGGACCTTGCGGGCGTACGGGCTGGGGGTGGCGCTGAGCAGCTTCATCGGTTCGATTCGGGCAGCGGGTAGCGGAGGACGAGCAGCTCGGCGCCGCCCGCGGTGGCGACGATCCCGGCCGAGCGCTCGTCGGGCGACGCCCAGATGCACGACCAGCGTCCGAGCCGGCGGGCAGGACCTCGACCCGCGACGGCGCGTCGCCGACGCCCGGACCGTCCGGGCCCGTCGGCACCACCGCGCTCGTCGCGTGGAACTTCGGCACCGTGCGGTCGACCACGGTCTTCGGATCCATCAGGTAGTGCGCGCCGTACTCGAGCCGCGCGCGCAGCGTCAGGTAGTCCAGCCCCTCGGGCCCGGCGGTGATCGGCCCGTAGCCGGTGCGGCCGCGCGCGTAGTGGACGGCGATCGGCGCGATCGGCCGGCGCCCGAGCGTGCCGCGGCCCGCGACCACGACCTGGAACTGGTCGCTCAGGTGGAAGTGCGCGGGCAGCACCACGTCGGGCCGCTGCTCGACGAGGAAGGCATGCGGCCCCGGGTTCGCCGCGTCGCCCTCGGCCACGATGTCGGTGCGGCCGAACACGTCGCCGGTCAGGATGGTCACCGCCTTGCGGCCCGGCCGCGCGGTCTCGTAATCGCCGACGACGGTCATGCGGCGCGGCCCTCCTCGTCCTTCAGGAGGCCCGCCGCGGCGGGTCGACGCGCTTCGCGTGCCGCGGATCGGAACGGCATCGGTCTCCTCCGGTGTCCATCCGCCGCACGGTACGGCCGATCGGGGCGTTCGGGAAGACGTTCCGGATGCGGAACGATGTCCGCCGGCGGACCGACCGACGTAAAGTGGGGCACCCCCACCCGACCGGCCCGACGTCCTCCGTGCGCCTCCCGGCTCCCGCCACGACCGCCCCTCGCCCCGGCCCGTCGCACCCGCCGCTCGCGGCCCGTCCGCCGCGCGGATGGCCCGCCCGATGAGCCGCCCCGACCGTACCCCGGTGCTCGTCGGCCTCGGCACCGCGACCCGCCGCGAGGAGGACTGGAGGCGGGCGCTCGAGCCGATGGACCTGATGCTCGAGGCGGTCGCCGCGGCGGGCGCCGACACCGGCGCGCCGGCCGCGCTGCGCGGCACGCAGTGGATCGCGGTCCCGCGCGGACGCTGGCGCTACGCGAATCCGGCCGGCGAGATCGCCCGCGCGATCGGCGCCGAGGACGCGCACGAGGTGCTGTCCACCGTCGGCGTGCTGCAGCAGACGCTGATCGCCGAGGCCTGCGCGCGCATCGCCGCGGGCGACGCGCACACGACGCTGGTCGCGGGCGCGGACGCCGGCTACCGGCTGCTGCGCGCGCAGATCGCCGGCGGGAAGGCGCCCGAGCGGGTGCAGGACGACGCGCCCGACGAGCTGCTCGCGCCGAAGGAGGAACTGCGGCATCCGGTGGAGAAACGCGCCGGGCTGGTGATGCCGGTGGGCCTGTACGCGACGCTGGAGAGCGCCTGGCGCGCGTCGAACGGTTGGTCGGTGGCCGGGCACCGGGACCGCGTGGCCGCGCTGTGGGCGGGCCTCGCCGCGGTCACCGAGGACAACCCGCACGCGTGGACGCGACGCGCGGTGCCGGCCGCCGGGATCCGCGAGGGCGGCCCGCGCAACCCGATGCAGGCGTTCCCGTACACGCGTTTCCACTGCTCGACCTGGAACGTCGACCAGGCGGGCGCGCTGCTCTTCTGCTCGGCGGCGCGCGCGGCCGAGCTGGGCATCCCGCGCGAGCGCTGGGTCTACCCGGTGGCTAGCGCCGAGTCGAACCACATGGTGGCGGTCGCGGCCCGTGCGCGGCTCGACGCCTGCCCGGGCGCGCGGCTCGCCGGCCGCGCCGCGCTCGATGCGGCGGGGTGGCGCGCGGACGAGGTCGACCTCGTCGACCTCTACAGCTGCTTCCCGTTCGCGGTGCAGGTCTACGCGCACGAGCTCGGCCTCGGCACCGACCGGCCGCTGACGGTGACCGGCGGCATGCCCTTCGCCGGTGGCCCGTACAACAACTACGTGCTGCAGTCGACCGCCCGCGCCGCCGAGCTGCTGCGCGCGGGGCAGGGCCGGACCGCGCTGGTGTCGTGCGTATCGGGCATCGTCACCAAGCAGGCGTTCGGGCTGTGGTCGACCGAGGCGCCGCGCGAGGGCTTCGCGAGCGTCGACGTCAGCGACGCGACCGCGCGCGAGACCGCGGTGCGCGAGGTGGTCGACGGCTACTCGGGCCGCGGGCGGGTCGCGGGCTTCACCGTGGTCCACGGCCGGGGCGTCGCGCCGCGCGGCCTCGCGCTGGTCGACACGCCGTCGGGCGCGCGCGCGCTCGCCACGACCGAGGCGCCGGCGCTCGTCGAACGGATGCAGCAGGAGGAATGGGTGGGCCGCGAACTGACGATCGAACGCGACGAGGTGGTGGCATGAGCTCGGGCGACACGCCGACCCTGGTGGTCGAGGACCGCTGCACGCTCGCGCTGGTGCGACGGCTCGCGGCGATGCTCGACCGCGATCCGGCCACGCTGCGCGAGGGCGACCCGCTGCCCTTCGGCTGGCAGGTCACGATGTTCAACCTGCCGACCCCGCAGTCGCGGCTGCGCCCCGACGGCGCGGGCGACCTCGCGGTGCCGCTGCCGGACCTGGGGCTGCCGCGGCTGATGCTCGCGGGGCGGCGCGTCGCGATGCACCACGCGGTGCCGATCGGCGCGCGCGTGCGGCGCGAGTCGCGCAGCGGCGAGGTCGCGCACAAGACCGGGCGCTCGGGTCGGTTCGCGGTGGTGCCGGTCGAGCACAGGATCTTCGTCGAGGAGGCGGCGGCGCCGGCGATCGTCGAGGTGCAGGAGTACGTGCTGCGCGAGGCGGCGCCGACGGCGGCGGTCGCCGCGTCCGGCGACGCGTCGCGCGCGGCGGCATCGGGCGCGCCCGCCCCGTCGGCGCCGGCCGCCGGGACCGCGGCCGCGGCCCCGCCCGAACCCGCCGATGCCGAGCGCAGCTGGACGCCCGACGAGCGCCTGCTCTTCCGCTTCTCCGCGATCACCGACAACCCGCACCGCATCCACTACGACCTGCCGTACGCGGCGGGCATCGAGGGCTATCCCGCGCTCGTCGTCAACGGCACGCTGCCGGCGATGGCGCTGCTCGAGCTGTTCCGCGCGACGACCGGCCGCGAGCCGGCCACGCTGGCGTCGCGCAACCTCGCGCCGATGTACGCGAACCGCCCGCTGCGGCTCGCGCTGCGACGCGCCGACGCCGGCTGGCGCCTGTGGGCGACCGACGCCGGCGGCACCGTCACCTGGGACGCCACCGTCGCCTGAGCCATGGCCGACGCCGTCCGCCCCGCCCCGCGCCGCGCCTGCGCGCTCGCCGTCGACCTCATCGCCGCGTCGCAGCGCATCGCCGCACGGGTCTTCGCCGCCCTCGGCACGCCGCGCCGCGCCGCCGCCTTCGTGACCGTGCTCGCCGCGGCCGTGTCACTGCCGCCGCGCGCGGCGCACGCGCAACCCGACTGGCCCGCCGCACGCCCGGTCCGCATCGTGATCGCATTCGGCGCCGGATCGGCATCCGACATCTTCGCGAGGATGATCGCCGAGCGGCTGCAGAAGACGCTGTCGCAGGCGGTGATCGTCGAGGCCAAGCCCGGCGCGTCGGGGCAGATCGCCGCCGAGGCGGTCGCGCGTGCGCCGGCCGACGGCCACACGCTCTTCGTGACGACGAATACCACGCATTCGGCGAATCCGTTCCTGTTCCGCAAGCTGTCGTACGACCCGATCCGCGACTTCACGCCGATCGCGCGCGTCGGCTACTTCCCGTTCGTGCTGCTGGTCGACGCGTCGCGGTCGGTTCGCACGGTGGCCGAGCTGATCGCGCTCGGCCGGGAGAAGCCGGGCACGATCGGCTACGCCTACACCAGCAGCGCCGGCCAGGTCGCGGCCGCGGCGCTCGCGAACGCGACGCGGATGGACGCCGTGGGCGTCGCCTACAAGGCCGCACCGCAGGCGCTCACCGACGTGGCGGGCGGCCAGGCGACCTTCACCATCGTCGACCTCGCGACCAGCCAGCCGTTCGTGAAGTCGGGCCGGCTGCGACCGATCGCGGTCACGCCGCTGGAACGCACCGCGCTCGCGGTCTGGGAACGGCAGGTGCGGATCGCCGGCGTGCAGCCGGAATGAGCGCGGCGGCGGCGACGACACGAGGAGGAGACCTGCCGATGAACCGATCCGACCGGCGTACCCCGCCGCACGCCGCGGCCCGGCGCGGCGCGTTCGCGCTGCTCGCCTGTGCCGCGCTCGCCGCACCGATCGCCGCGACCGCACAGACCGCCGACTGGCCGGCGCGTCCGATCCGCATGATCGTCTCGGTCGGCGCCGGGGGCGCCACGGACTCGATGGCGCGCCGTCTCGCCGAGCGCCTCGGGCAGTCGCTCGGCCAGGGCGTGGCGGTCGAGAACCAGCCGGGCGGCAGCGGCGTGATCGCCGCGCAGACGGTCGCGCGCGCGGCCCCGGACGGCTACACGATCCTGATCGGCACCAACACCACGCACGCGGGCAACGCGGCCTTCATGAAGTCGCTGCCCTACGACCCGGTCGGCGACTTCGCGCCGATCGCGCGGCTCGGCATCGCGGCGCTCGTGCTGTCGCTGAACGCGTCGGTGCCGGCGTCGACGGTCCAGGAATTCGTCGCCTACGCGAAGGCGAATCCCGGCAAGGTCGCGTTCGGCAGCGGTACCGGCTCGGCCCGTCTCGCCTCCGAGCTGCTGAAGGCGAGGGCCGGCCTCGACATGCTCAGCGTGCCGTACAAGTCGAACGCGCCCGCGCTCACCGACCTGCGCGGCGGCCAGATCCAGATGCTGATGGGCGACATCGCGCTGATGGCGCCGCACATCCAGTCCGGCGCGGTGAAGGGCCTCGCGGTCACCAGTGCGCAGCGCTCGGCCGCGCTGCCGCAGCTGCCCACGATGCAGGAGGCCGGCATCGCCGGCTACGAGCTCGTCGGCTTCATCGCGGCCTTCGCCCCGAAGGGCACGCCCGAGCCGATCGTGCGGCGGCTCAACGAGGAGATGACGAAGGTGCTGCGAGACCGCGAGTTCGCCGCGTCGATGACCGCGGCCGGCGTCGATCCGGCGCCGAGCACGCCGCAGGGCCTGCACGACTGGGTCGTGCAGGAGACGCGCAAGTGGATCGAGCTCGCGCGCGGCGCGGGCATCCAGCCGGAGTGAGCCGCGGATGACCGGAGGATCGACGGGTCGGGACCTGGTCGTCGTCGAGATCGGCGGCGCCGCGGGCGGCATGTCGACGGCCTACGCGGGCTGGCTGCTCGCGCGGCTGGGGGCGCGGGTGCTGCGGCTCGACGCCCCGGACGCGGCGGCGCCCGCGGGCGGTGCGCCGCGCGGGGACTCGCCGATCGCGCTGGCACTCGAGGCGCTCGGCCTCGGCAAGGCGGTCGAGCCGCTGCCCTCGGATGCGGACGGCCTCGACGCGCGGCTCGCGGACGCCGACGCGCTGATCTGCGATCCGTCCCGGCTGCCGGCCGCGGTCGGCACGCTGGATGCGCTGCGCACGCGCCACCCGTCGCTGGTGATCGGCGCCGCGTCGATCTTCGGGGTCTCGGGTCCGAACGCCGCGCAGCCGGGCACCGCGCTCGACGCGCAGGCGATGTCGGGCGCGGCGTGGGCGCTGGGCGAACCCGACCGCCCGCCGCTGGCGCTGCCGCCGGGCATCGTCGAGCACCAGTCGGGCGCGATGCTCGCGGCCGGCGTGCTGCTCGCGCTGGCGGTCCGCGACGACCTCGGCACCGGCCGCGTCGTCGACGTCGCGCTCGCCGACGTGCTCGCCAGCCACGTCGCCGGCAACTGCCGCTTCCTGATCCACCACGGGATGCGCTGGCACCGCAGCGGCCGGCGCGCCTCCGACTCGGGCGGCGCCTATCCGTTCGTGATCCTGCCCTGCGCCGACGGCCAGGTCTGCCTGACCGGCCGCACGCGCGAGGAATGGCAGCGGCTGGTCGGCGCGATGGGGGAGCCCGCGTGGGCGTCCGAGCCGCGCTACCAGGACCTGCGCGCGATGGGCCGCCGGTATCCGGAGGAGGTCGACGCGCTCGTCGCGCCGTGGTTCGCCGCGCGCACCACCGCCGAACTCGAGCGGATCGCGCTCGAGGCGAACCTGATCGTCTCGCCGCTGCGCACGCTGCCCGACGTGCTGCGCACGCCGCACTTCCATGCGGACGGCTTCCTCGAGACCGCCCGGATCGGTGGCGCCGACCGGCTGGTGCCGGGGCTGCCGTACTCGGTGCACGAGGTCCGGGCGGCCGATGCGCCGGATCTCGCGGCGACGGTGCTCGCGGGAACGGGCGGCACGGCGGCGCCGGGATCGTCGGGAGGCTCCGCCGCATCCGGTGTGCCGCCGGCGTCGTCTCCTGGGTCGTCTCCTGGGTCGTCGCCGGTGTCCTCGTCCCAGCCGTCGGCCGCGTCGTCGCCCTCGCCGAGGCCGCCTCGCGGCCCGCTCGTCGGGCTGCGCGTGCTCGACCTCGGCTGGGTCTGGTCCGCGCCGTGGGCCGGCACGATGCTCGCCGAGCTCGGCGCCGAGGTGATCAAGGTCGAGCACGCGAAGCGGCCGGACAACCTGCGCCTGTCGGGCCGCGTCTGGCGCGACGGCACGCCGCTCGACGGCCCGAGCGCCGAGATGTCGCCGATGTTCCACCAGGTCAACCACGGCAAGCTCGGCATCACGCTGAACGCGAAGGATCCGCGCGGCGCGGCGCTGATCCGCCGGCTCGCCGCGATCAGCGACGTGGCGATCGAGAACATGTCGCCCGGCTCGGTCGACCGGCAGGGGCTGGGCTGGGACGCGCTGTCGGCGGAGAACCCGCGGCTGGTGATGCTGTCGATGTCGAGCGCCGGCCAGTTCGGCGCGCTGTCGTCGATGCGCGCCTACGCGCCGACGATGTCGTCGTTCGCCGGCATGGAGGCGCTGGTCGGCTACCCGGGCGAGTCGCCGATCGGCGCGCTGAACTTCGCGCTCGGCGACCCGAACGGCTCGATGCACGCGCTGGGGGTGCTGCTCGCCGCGCTGCGACGCGCGCGCGCCACCGGACGCGGCGCCTACATCGACCTGTCGCAGGTCGAGGCGCTCGCGGGGACGCTGCGGCCCTGGCTGCTCGACGCGCAGCGGCGCGGCGGCCAACCGCCCTGCACGGGCACCGCGCATCCGGACATGGCGCCGCACGGCCTCTACCCGGCCGCGGGCGACGACGCGTGGCTGAGCCTCGCGGTCACCGACGACGCCGCGTGGCACGCGCTGTGCGCGCTCGCACCGGACGCGCCCTGGGCCGCCGACGCCGCCCTCGCGACCCGCGACGGCCGGCTCGCGCGCCGCGACGCGCTCGACGCCGCGATCGCGCGCTGGACCGCCACGCAGCCGCGCGACGCGCTGGTCGCGCGGCTGCGTGCGGCCGGCGTCGCCGCCTCGCCGGTGCTATCGATCGCCGAGGCCTGGACCGACCCGCAGTTCGTCGCGCGGCGGATGAGCGAGCGCGTCGAGATCCCGCACTACGGCCCGGAGACGCTGTTCCGCGCGCCGTGGACCTTCTCCGACTTCGAGCCCCGGATTGGGCGCGCGGGCCCGACGACGGGCGAGCACAACGCACAGGTCCTCGGCGGCCTGCTCGGGCTCGCCGACGACGAGATCGCGCGGCTGGTCGCCGAGGGCGTGATCGCCTGACGACACCGATGACCCACGCACCGAGCGACCCCGCCTCCCCGTCCGACGAGACCGCGGGCGGATCGGCGTCGGCGCCCACCGCGGCCGACGCCCCCGCCCCGCCCGCGGAACAGGCCCCCGCGCTGTGGCCCGGCGCCCTCGAGGAGGCGCGCAGCCTGATCGGCGTCGAGCTGCGCCGCACGAACCAGACCTGGTACACCGAGGCGTCGCCCGACGCGGTGCGCCACTTCTGCTGGGGCATCGGCGACGACAATCCGCTGTTCTGCGATCCGGCCTACGGCGCCGGCACGCGCTGGGGCGGCGGCCTCGCGCCCGGCTGCTTCCTCTACGCGATCGACTCGACCGTGGTCGCACCGAAGCTGCGCGGCGTGCAGTGGATGTACGGCGGCACCGACTGGGAGTGGTACGCGCCGATCCGCCACCGCGACGCGTTCACGGTCAGTGCGCGCCTGCTGGACGCGGTCGAGAAGCGCGGCGGCAAGGCGGCGGCCTTCATCATCCAGACCGGCGAGGTGAAGTACGTCAACCAGCGCGGCGAGCTCGTCGCGCGTGCGCTCGGCCACACCGCGCGCACGCCGCGCGCCCGCGCGAAGGACGGCCTGAAGTACGAGCCGCGCGCGCCGCACCGCTACGGCGCCGAGGAGCTCGAGCACCTCGCGCACGCGATGGACGCCGAGGAGCTGCGCGGATCGACGCCGCGCTTCTGGGAGGACGTGCGCCCGGACGACGCGGTGCAGCCGATGCTCAAGGGCCCCCTCACCATCACCGACATGATCTGCTGGTACGCGGGCGCGGGGCACAGCTACCAGGCGCACCGGCGCGCCCACCTGCAGCGCCGGAAACACCCGGCCGACGCCTACGTGAACCCCGCCACCGGCGCGCAGGACAGCGCCGCGCGCGGCCACACCGAGGCGGCGATGGCGCGCGAGGTCGGCATGCCCGGCGGCTACGACGTCGGCCCGCAGCGCATCTCGTGGCTCGGCCAGCTGATGACGAACTGGATGGGCGACGACGGCCGGCTGCGGCGGCTGAGCGTGCGCGTGCGCCGCCCCAACGTGTTCGGCGACGTCTCGTGGTGCAAGGGTCGCGTCGTCGACGTGCGGATCGAGGACGGCGCGCATCTGGTCGAACTCGAGCTGAAGGTCGACAACCAGCTCGGCGAGACCACCGCGACGGGCAGCGCGGTCGTCGAGCTGCCGTCGCGCACGGCGGCCCGATGAACGAGACGGATGAGGACCGGACCATGACCGCCCCCCAGGTGATCGTCGAGCGGCAGGACGCCGTGGCGGTCGTCACGCTGAACCGGCCCGAGAAACGCAACGCGCTGTCGCCCGAGATGGTCGTGCGCCTCGCGCGGTTCTGGGCCGAGGCGGCCGACGACGCGTCGCTGCGCGTGATCGTGGTGACCGGCACCGGCGACCGCGCGTTCTGCGCGGGCGGCGACCTCGGCACGCTGATCCCGATCATGATGCGCACCCGTGCGCCGCAGGACGAGTGGGAGGCGGCGCTCGCCGCCGACCGCCGGCAGCTCGGCGCCGCGCTGCTGCGCACCTCGGGCTTCTTCAAGCCGGTGATCGCCGCGATCAACGCGTCGGCGCACGCCGGCGGCGCGGAGTTCGCGTTCGCGACCGACCTGCGCGTGATGGCCGACGACGCGACGCTCGCCGTCACCGAGGTCCGGCGCGGACTGATCGCGAGCGGCGGCTCGCTGGTGCGGCTGCCGCGGCAGGTCGCCTGGGCGCACGCGGCCGAGCTGCTGCTGCTCGCCGAGCCGATCGACGCGATGCGCGCGCTGGCGATGGGGCTGGTCAACCGCGTGGTGCCGCGCGCCGACGTGCTGCCCACCGCACTCGAGCTCGCGCGCCGGATGGCGCTGGGCGCGCCGGTGGCGCTCGAGAAGACCAAGGAGGCGATGGTGCGCACCAGCGGCCTGCCGCTCGACGAGGCCTTCGCGATCGAGACGCAGTGCACGAAGGAGAACGCGGCCACCGACGACGCGAAGGAGGGGCCGCGCGCGTTCATCGAGAAGCGCCCGCCGGTGTTCACCGGCCGGAGGCCGCGGTGAAGCCGCTCGACCGGTCGCCCGCCGCACCGATCGCGCCGCTCGCGGGCGTACGCGTCGTCGACTTCTCGTCGAACATGGCCGGCCCCTACGGCGCGATGATCCTCGCGCAGCTCGGCGCCGACGTCGTCAAGGTGGAGCCGCTCGCCGGCGACGATGCGCGTGCGTGGCCACCCTTCGTCGACGGCCTGAGCCTCACGCACCGCTTCGTCGGCGCGGGCAAGCGCGGCCTCGCGCTCGACCTCAAGCGCGCGGGCGGCGTCGAGGTCGCCCGCGCGCTGATCGCCCGCGCGGACGTCGTGCTGCAGAGCATGCGTCCCGGCGTCGCCGACCGGCTCGGCATCGGCGCCGAGGCCACCCGCGCGCTCGCGCCCGACGCGCTCCACTACGACCTGAGCGCATTCGGCGGCGGCCCGACCGGCCGCGCCGAGCCCGGCTACGATCCGCTGGTGCAGGCCTTCTCGGGAATCATGATGATGACCGGCCACGAGGGCGGGCCGCCGACGCGCTGCGCCCCCTCCCTGATCGACCTCGGCACCGGCCAGTGGATCGCGATGGGCGTGATGGCCGCGCTGATGGCGCGCCGCGCCGGCCAGACGGTGCGTTCGATCGACACCGCGCTGGTGGACACCGCGTTCGCGGTGGTCCCGTACCAGGCGAGCGCCGCGCGGCTGTCGGGCGAGCGGCCGCCGAAGGCCGGCTCGGGCAACCCCATCGCCGCACCCTACCAGTGCTACCGTGCGCGCGACGGCGAGCTGCTGATCGCCGCGCCGAGCCAACGGCTGTGGGACGCGGTGGTCGACGCGCTCGACGCGCCCGCGCTGCGGACGGACCCCCGCTTCGCGACGCCGGTCGCGCGCGCCGAGCACCGCGCGGCGCTGGAGGTCGAGCTCAACGCGCGGCTCGCGGCCGACGGCGTCGACGGCTGGATCGCGCGGCTGCGCGCGGCGGGCGTGCCGGTCTCGCGCGTGCACGGCCTCGACGAGGCGACGCGCGGCGCCATCGCCGAGGAGCGCGGCACCTTCGTCGAGTCCGACGGCGTGCCGCTGGTGCGCCTGCCCTGGCTGTTCGACGGCGCGCCGGTCGCATGGCGCTCGCCCGCGCCGAGGCTCGGCGAGCACACGCTCGAGCTGCTCGCCGAGCTCGGCTACGACGACGCCCGGACGCGGGCGCTGATCGACGAGGGCGCGGTGCTCGCCGCATCCGCGGACTGACCTGCGGCGCACGGACGCCGTCGCAAGGAGGAGACCCCGATGCACCGCCGACTCGCCCTCACCCGACTCGCCGCGCTCGCCGCGGGCACCGCCGCCGCGCCCCGGGCGTCCGCGCAGGCGCCGTATCCGAACAGGCCGGTGCGCATCGTCATCGGCTTCGGCCCGGGCAGCGGCACCGACATCCTCGCGCGCCTGATCGCCGAGGAGCTCCGCGGCGCGCTCGGCCAACCCTTCGTCGTCGAGAACCGGCCCGGCGCAGCCGCGCAGATCGCCGCGACCCAGGTCGCGAAGGCCGCGCCCGACGGCTACACGCTGTTCCTCACGTCGAACTCGTCGCACTCGGTCAACCCGCACGTGTTCAGGACGCTGCCCTACGACCCCATCGCCGACTTCACGCCGATCGGCGGCACCGCATACTTCCCCTTCGTGCTGGCGGTCAACGCGACGCTGCCGGTCCGCACGCCGCAGGAGTTCGTGAGCTACGCACGCGCGAACCGCGGCAGGCTGAACTATGCATACGGCACGCCCACCGTGCAGATCCCGGCCGAGGCGCTGAACCGGCTGCTGGACCTGGAGGCGACCGGCATCGCCTACAAGAGCAGCCCCGGCGCGCTCACCGACGTCATCGGCGGGCAGGCGCAGTTCCTCGTCGTGGACCTCGCCTCCGCGAGGCCGCACCTGCAGTCGGGCAAGCTGCGCGCGCTCGCGGTGACCACCTCGCGCCGCACCGCGCTCGCGCCCGAGCTGCCGACGATCGAGGAGACGCTCGGCCTGAAGGACTTCGACCTCGCCGCGTGGACCGGCCTCTTCGGGCCGGCGAACCTGCCGAAGGACGTGGTGGACCGGCTGTCGGGCGCGCTGATGCAGTCGCTCGCGAAGCCGGAGGTGCGCGAGCGGATCGTCACCGCCGGCGCCGAGCCGACGCCGTCGGATCCGGCGGCCTTCGGCGCGCTGGTCCGCCGGCAGCTCGAGGCCTGGGGCCGCAAGGTCGCCGACGCGGGCATCCAGCCGGAGTGAGCATGGCCGCGGCGACGCCCGACGACGGCCCGCGCTCCGTCCTGCGCGTGCTGCAGGTGCTCGGCGCGCTCGCGAAGGCGCCGCAGGGCATGACCCTGTCCGAGCTGTGCCGCGCGCTGTCGCTGCCGAAGACCACGCTGCACACGATGCTGCGCATGCTCGGGCAGGGTCGCTACGTGACCGCCGGCGGCGGCCGCTTCCGCGTCGGCCCGGAGGCGGTCGCGCTCGGCGCGTCGATCGCCGGCGCGCCGCGCGCGTTCCCCGACTGCGCGCTGGCCCTGCTCGAGGACCTCGGCCGGCGCACCGGCGAGACCGCGCTGCTCGCGGAGCTCACGCCCGACTACCGGTCGTGCCGCTACGTGGCGACGGCCGAGTCCGACGCGTGGTTGCGCTTCTCCGTGCCGGTCGGCTCGCTGAAGCCGGCCTACGCCACCGGCAGCGGGCAGGCGATGCTCGCCTTCCTCGACGACGGGACGCTCGCGAGCGCCCTCGAGGGCATGCGGCTCGCACCGGTCACCGCGCGGACCGTCGTCACGCGCGGCGCGCTGCTCCGCGCGCTGCGGCGTGTCCGCGAGCGAGGCGTGAGCTCGGTCGAGGGCGGCACCGTGGCCGGCGTGATCTCGGTCGCCGCACCGATCTTCGACGGGGCCGGCGCCTGCATCGGCGCGATCACGGTCGGCGGCCCGACGGCGCGGATCGAACCGCGGCTCGCCGAGGTGGAGGGCGAGGTCGCGGACGCCGCGCGTCAGGCGTCGCGGCTGCTGGGGTACCTGGGCGACTGGCCGCCGGCCCGCCACCGGCCGGCCGGCGGCAGGCGCCCGTCGAAGACGCGCGCCGGCGCGTGACGTCGTCGACGTCGGACTGCGCGCGGCACCGGCCGCAGCGGGCCGAGGGGGATCGTGCGCGCTGCGGCATGCGGCCCCTTCCCTCCCCGCGCACCGGTTCCGCAGACCGCCCCCGCCGCGTGCCCCGGACCGCGGTTCCTGCGAGGATCGCCGACCCACCGCGTCCCCAGGAGTCCGCCGCCATGACCGGCACGTTCGCCCGCAGCCAGCACGTCACCAAGACCGCCGTCGTCAGCCCGCACGGGGTCGTCTCGGCCCAGCACCGGCTCGCCGCCGAGCTCGGCGCGCAGGTCCTCGCCGGCGGCGGCGACTGCATCGACGCCGCGGTGGCCGTGTCCTTCGCGATCGGCGCGCTCGAGCCGTGGATGAGCGGCGTGGGCGGCATCGGCGCGATGGTGGTCCACCGCGCGAAGGAGAACCGGACGGACGTGCTGTCGTTCGGCGGCGAGTCGCCGGCGGGGCTCGATCCCCGCGACTATCCGCTCGCGAAGGAAGGCACGGCCCGCAGCCTGTTTCCCTGGCCGGTCGTCGAGGGCGACCGCAACCTGCACGGCCCGGGCTCGATCGCGGTACCCGGCGTGGTCGCCGGCATGGGCGAGGCGCACGCGCGCTGGGGCCGGCTGCCATGGCGCGACCTGGTGCGGCCGGCGGCCGCGTTCGCCGACGAGGGGATCCTGGTCGACTGGTTCACCACGCTCGCGATCGCCACCGGCGCCGACGAGATGCGCCGCTACCCCGAGGCGGCCGGCGAGTTCCTGCGCGACGGCCTGCCCCCCTCGCCCGCCTGGGGCGTGCGCGACGTCGAGCGGCTGCCCCGGCCGCGCTACGGCGCCACGCTGCGGCACATCGCCGATCACGGCGCCCGCAGCCTCTACGAGGGCGACCTCGCGCACGCGCTCGCCGGCGAGGTCGCCGCGGCCGGCGGCTCGCTGCGCGCGTCGGACCTCGCGGCCTACCGGGTCCGCGGCGGTGCGTCGCTCGCGATCCCCTATCGGGGCGCGACGGTCCATGCGACGCCCGAGCTGACCGCGGGCCCGACGCTCGCGCAGACGCTGCTGAAGCTGTCGGCGTGGACGCCCTCGGGGTCCGCGCCCGACGCCGAGGCCTACGCCGCCTACGGCCGAGCGCTGCAGGACGCCTACCGGCAGCGGCTCTCCGACATGGGCGACGCCGACGGACGTCGCGCGGTGGGCGCCGAGCACCTGCCCCGCCCCTCGTGCACGACCCATTTCAACGTGGTCGACGCCGAGGGCAACATGGCCTCGGTCACCCAGACGCTGCTGGGCATCTTCGGCTCGAAGTTCGTCGGCCCGTCGACCGGCATCCTGATGAACAACGGGATCATGTGGTTCGACCCGCGCCCGGGTGGCGCGAATGCGCTCGCCCCGGGCAGGCGCTGCCTGTCGAACTACACGCCGGTGATCGCGGACCTGGGCGGCGGACGGCGGATCGCGGTCGGCGCCTCGGGCGGCCGACGGATCCTGCCCGCGGTCGCGCAGCTGCTGTCGTTCGCGATCGACTACCGGATGGACCTGCAGGCCGCCTTCGACACGCCGCGCGTCGACGCGTCCGAGGGCGCGATCCTGATCGGCGACACGCGGATGCCCGCGGCGGTGCGCGAGCGGCTCGCGCGCGAGTTCGACCTCGAGACGGTCGCGCCGCAATCGCTGCCGATGAAGTTCGCCTGCCCGTCGGCGGTGCTGCGCGACGGCACGATCAACCAGGGTGCGACCGAGGTCTTCAACCCCTGGTCGGACGCGATCGCCGCGGGCTGACGGAGACGGGCGCCGACGAAGCGGCCGTCCCCGGTCCAGGCTCAGCCGTCGGCGCGCTTGTCCTGTGACGGCGACGCCGCCTGCGGCGTCGCGAACGCATCGGAGAAACGGCTGAGATCGCTCCAGCCGCATTCGGCCTCGAACCGCACGAGCGCCTGCTCGGTGGTCTCGGCCTGCACGTCGTGTCCGCTGTCGATCGGGTTCATGTCGGTCCTCGTCCTGCTGCTGCACCCACCTCTGCCCAACGCGCGTCGTTCCGGATCGGCTGACGCACGATCGGTCCGATCATGCGCCGCGAACGACCTCGCGCAGGAGACGTCCCATCGTAGGCGTCGACCATGAAGGTGTCATGACGCAAGCGAGTGAGGGCCCGGTCGGAGGGCGCCGCGCGATCGACGGTCGGCGGCGACTGCGCGACGGCTCGAGCGCCGCCGCCGGGGACGGCACCCTGCATCGACGCGCGTCGGGGCGTCAGTCCGCGTAGACGCCGGCCTTGCGGATCACCGGCCCCCACTTGGCGATCTCCGCCTCGAGGAAGGTCCGCAGCCCCGCTGGGGTCATCTTCTCGGGCGGCACGATGTCGGCGCTCAGCTCGAGCATCCGCTGCTTCACGGTCGCGTCGTCCATCGCGGCGCGCAGCGCGGCGTTCAGCCGGTCGAGCACGGGCTGAGACGTGCCCTTCGGCGCGTAGAGCCCGTGCCAGACCTTGACCTCGAAGCCCCGCAGGCCCTGCTCGTCGAGGGTCGGGACGTTGGGCAGCGCGGCGAGGCGCTTCGGCACCGTCACGCCGAAGACCTTGACGCGGCCGTCCTTGATCAGCGGCACGGTCTGCGTGGTCTGGTCGCACAGCAGGTCGACCTGGCCGCCGAGCAGGTCGGTCATCGCCGGGCCGGTGCCCTTGTACGGCACGGTCGTCATGTCGACGCCCACCGCGCTCTGGAACAGCAGCCCGCACAGGTGCGAGACCGCGCCGAGGCCGGCGTTGGCCAGCGTGACCTTGTCGCGGTTCGCGCGGATGTAGGCGAGCAGCTCGTCGAGCGTGTTCGCCGGGAAGTCCTTGCGCGCGAGCAGGGTCATCGGCACGTCGACCACCTGGCCGAGGTAATCGAAGTCCTTCAGCGGGTCGAAGGTCATCTTGCGGTAGAGCGCGGGCGCGGTCGCCATGCCCATGTGGTGCATGAAGATCGTGTAGCCGTCGGGCTTGGCGCGGGCGACGCGGGTGGCGCCGATCGTGCCGCCGGCGCCCACGGTGTTCTCGACCACCACCTGCTGGCCGAGCGACTTCGCCATCGGCACGGACATCATCCGCGCGACCACGTCGGTGGGGCCGCCGGCGGCGAACGGGATGACCAGCGTGACCGGACGGTCGGGCCAGGCCTGGGCGGCGGCGTTGCCGGTCAGGCCGAGGGCGAGGGCCGCGGCGGCGGCGAGGCGCGGCAGGCGCGCGTGAAGCAGGCTCATTCGGGGTCGTCTCCTCTGTCGCGGGACGCGGTGGGGATCGCGTCCGTCCGCGGGTGCCGGGCACCGCCGCCATTGTGCCGGGTCCTGCGGACCCGCCCCGGTATCATCGGGACACGAACCGTCCCGCGCCGACCCGATGCCCGCCGCCCCCTCCGTCTACCTCGCCGGCCCCGACGTCTTCCGCCCGGACGCGCCGGACCGCTATCGCCGGATGGAACTGCTGTGTGCGCGGATGGGCCTCGTGGGGCTGCGGCCGTCCGACGGCGGCCTCGCGGCCGACGCCGCGGCGTGCGGGTCGGATCTCGCGCAGCGGATCTACGAGGGCAACATCGAGCGGATCCGCCGCTGCGACGCGGTCGTCGCCAACCTGTCGCCGTTCCGCGGGCAGGTCGAGCCCGACAGCGGCACGGTCTTCGAGGTCGGCATCGCGGTCGCGCTCGGCAAGCCGGTCGCGGCCTGGCTGCCGGGTGCCGAGCTGTCGTACGCCGAGCGCGTGCGACGCGCGTTCCCCACCCGCACCGACGCCGACGGCACGCTCTGGGACGACGCGCACGGTACCTGGGTCGAAGGCTTCGGCGAGCCGATGAACCTCATGCTGTCGCGCTCGACACGGCTGTTCGGCTCGTTCGAGCAGGCCCTCGCGCACCTCGCCGCGGTGCTGCGGCCCGCGCCGCACGCGGTCGCCGCGCGGTGACGGGGTCGCGACCGTGACGATCCGCATCCACGGCATCGCGACGTCGCGGGCGCTGCGCCCGCTGTGGGCCGCGCTCGAGCTGGGCGTGCCCTTCGAGCACGTGCCGGTACCCTACCGGGGCGGCGCGACGCGCACGCCCGAGTTCCTCGCGCTGAATCCCAACGGGCGTGTCCCGGTGCTGGTCGACGCGCGCGGCGACGAGCCGGTGGTGGTCTGGGAGAGCATGGCCTGCGTGCTCTACCTCGCGCGCACCGCGGGCGCGGCCGACGGCCGCGGTATCGCGCCGTCGACGCCCGCCGAGGAGGGCGAGGCGCTGCGCTGGTCGTTCTGGGCGATGACCGAGCTCGAGAGAGACGCGCTGACCGTGCTGATGCACCGGATGACGATGCCCGCCGCCGAGCGCCGCCCGGAGCTCGCGGACCAGGCCGGGAAGCGGCTGCGCGCGCCGCTCGGCGTGCTCGAGGCGCAGCTCGGTGCGCGGGCGTCGCACGGTCACGCCTGGCTCGCCGGCGACCGGTTCACCGTGGCAGACCTCTGCGTGGCGAGCGTCGCGTACTGGCTGCGGCCGGCACCGGCCCTGCTGGACCCACACCCCCGGGTACGCGGCTGGCTCGACGCCTGCCTCGACCGGCCCGCGTGGCGGGCGGCGAACGCACTCGGCCAGGGCTGACCGGCTCGCCCGCGCGCCCCCCGGCGGACGGGTGTGGATGCAGGCCCACGCACGGGCCGCCGGTCGCCGGCGGTCGGCCGTCCGACCGCAGCGGCGCGGACAGGCGGCACGCCGGCACCACACTCGGCGTCCGAGCGGCGCATCGCGTCGCCCCCACACGATGCCCGCGGCCGCCGGCGAAGCCGTCCGGCCGCGGTCGAGACCGTACCGACGATGAAGTTCTTCCGGTCGCCTCGAGGCCCCGCCTCGCCCTACGTGGCCCCGCCCCCGGCCGTCGTCGACCCGCGCTCGGGTCGCGACGCGGCGGCGACGCCGACCGCCCAGGCCGTGCCGGCTGCGCGACCGCCGCTCGTGCCGGGTCGGGTCGCGCCGCCCGACGTGAGGTCTCCGGTCGAGGAAACCGCGCAGCCCGTTCGGTCGACATCGTCCGACCGGCCCGCCCGAAGCGATCGGTCCGACTCGGCCACCCGCACCGAGCCGGCGGCACCGGCCGCGCCGAGTGCCGCGGTGCGGCCGGCGGTGGCGTCCGCATCGACGCCGGCTCCGACGCCGACGCCGACGCCGACGCCGGCTCCGACGCCGACGCCGACGCCCTACGCGGCTCGCCCGGCCGCACGGCCCGCTGCCACGCCCCCGGTGGCCGAGGCGAAACGCCCACCGCAGCGCGACGCGAAGGGCAACTGGCTCCGACGCCCGCCGCAGCCGCTGACGATCGCCTCGCACCAGGTCGCGATCGCGCTCGGCAAGGAGGGCGAGCCGATCCCCGGCCTCGCGCGTCGCTTCCCGCACGTGCTGAACCGGATCTCGGCCAACTGGGAGGATCCGCCGGCGACCGCCGAGCTGATCGACGACCTGCTGGTCGACCGCCGCGGCGGACGTCGCGGCTTTCCGGCAGACGTGCTCGCCGAGCTGCTGACCATCCGGCGGCTCGTCGTGAGGCGGATGGTCGGCATCGCGCCGAAGACCCGCGCACCCGAGTCGCGCTGACCTGCCGATCGGCCGCGTGCCGGTCACCCGTCTCGCCACGGCACGCCCGGCGCCGCATCGACGCGCTCACCGCCGCATCGACACGCTCACCGCCGCGGCCGCGCCGGCGGCCGAGGCGCCGGCTCGGCCTCGAGCGCGTCGGCCGGACAGCGCTCCAGGAACTCGGCGGTGCGCGCGACCGGCGCGTCGAGCCAGCGGTCGTAGTCGGCCTCGTGCAGCACCGCGACCATCCGCTTCTCGTCCTCGGGCTTGTGGAAGCGCTGCATCAGCGGATGGCCGTCGGCATTGACCGTGAGCATCGTGAACGACAGCAGCTCGCGCCCGTCCGGCGCGCGCCACGCGCCCCAGAGTCCCGCGATGCCGAGCGGCGCGCCGTCGCGCCGACGGATCCGCCAGCGCACCGCGCGGCCCGTCTCCCAGTTCGGCTCGTAGATCGACTCTGCCGGCACGATGCAGCGGCGCCCCCAGCGCCAGGCGTCGCGGAAGCTCGGCTTGCCGGCTGCGGTCTCGGAGCGGGCGTTGTAGGTGCGGCGGCCGATCGCGAGGTCCCTGGACCAGTGCGGCACCAGCCCGAACAGCCCGACCGCGCCCTCGCGCTCGTGGTGCGGGGCGTCGCGCAGCCGCCGCACGAACGGCGCGGCGTAGCCGGGCCAGGTCTCGTCAGGCACCGGGTCGCCTCGGACCACGGCGAAGAACAGCTTCAGGCGCTCGAGGTCGGTGACGGGGACGTAGTTCGCGCACATGGCGGGCTCGCGATCCGGGGAACGGCCGAGCGTACCCGAGCCGGCACTCCCCCCGCGTGCGACACCCGGAGCGTGTTAGTTTCGCCGCCTGCGAGCGCCTCACCCGAAGCCCCCCAGCCCGGAGTCCCCCCCGCATGAAGCGCAGGTCGTTCCTCGTGGCCGCCACCGTCGCCGGCGGCGCCTTCCTCGTCGGCTGCGCGCCGGCGGCCCGGCAGACGCTGCGCGACGGGACGCTGCCGCTGCGCGACGGCGAGATCGCGCTCAACGGCTGGGTGAAGGTCGCCCCAGACGGCACGGTCACCGCGATGATGGGCCGCTCCGAGATGGGCCAGGGCGTGCACACCGCGCTGATGATGCTGGTCTGCGAGGAGCTCGACTGCGCGTGGTCGCAGATGCGCGCCGCGCAGGCGCCGGTCGACCGGCTGTACGGCAACGTGGTGGGCCTCGCCGACGGCACGATGTTCCGCCCCGACGACGAGGGCGCCATGGCCCGCGCCACGCACTGGTTCCTGACGGTCGGCATGCGGCAGGTCGGCTTCAACATGACCGGCGGCTCGGCGAGCGTGCGGGACCTCTGGACGCCGATGCGCGAGGCCGCGGCGGTCACGCGCGCCACGCTGGTCGCCGGCGTGGCCCGGGCCTGGTCGGTCGCACCCGCCGACGTGAAGCTCGAGGCGGGCACGTTCTCCGGGCCGGGCGGCCGCACGATGGGCTTCGGCGACGCGGTGAAGACGCTCGGCCCGAAACCGGAGCCGGCGGCCGGCGTGACGCTCAAGGACCCATCGCGCTTCCGGCTGATCGGCCGGTCGATGCCCCGCGACGACGCGCTCGCGAAGACGACCGGACGCGCCGCCTTCGGCATCGACGTGCGCCGTCCCGACATGCTGTTCGCCGCCGTGCGGATGTCGCCCGTGCCAGGCGGTCGCGTGAAGGCCTTCGACGGCGCACGTGCGAAGGCGCTGCCGGGCGTGGCGGGCGTCGTCTCGTTCGAGCCGCCCAAGGGCGGCAGCGGCGGCGTGGCGGTCGTGGCCGACCGCTGGTGGCGCGCGAAGCAGGCGCTCGAGGCAGTCGAGGCGAGCTTCGACGACGGACCGCTCGGCGGCGCGTCGAGCCAGGCGATGATGGCGCAGCTCGCCCGGCTGCTCGACACCGAGCAGGGCTGGCCGTTCTGGAAGGAGGGCGACGCCGACGCGGCGATCGCAGGCGCGAAGCGGCCGCCACTGAGGGCCGACTACAGCGCGCCGTGGCTCGCGCACGCGACGATGGAACCGATGAACTGCACGGTCGAGTACCGCGGCGACTCGGCCACGGTCTGGGCGCCGACCCAGGTGCCCGGCTTCGCGCGGCACGCGGCCGCGCAGGCGCTCGGCCTGGCCGACGAGGCGGTGGAGATCGTGGTGACCTACCTCGGCGGCGGTTTCGGGCGCCGGCTCGAGACCGACTACGTCGCGCTGGCCGCGCAGGTCGCCAGGGGCTTCCGCGGTCGCGCGGTGCAGGTGCTCTGGAGCCGCGAGGAGGACATGCGGCACGATTTCTTCCGGCCGGCCTGCGTCGCCCGCTACACGGCGGCGCTCGACGACGCCGGCCGGATCACCGCGCTGCGCGCGGTCTCGGCCGGCCAGGCCCCGACCGCGGCCTACCTGCCGCGCAACACCTTCATCCCGTCGGCCGGCCTCGACAAGACCGCCGTCGAGGGCGCCTTCGACACCGCCTACCGATTCCCCGCCGTTCGGGTCGCGCACATCGCGGCGGACCTGCCGGTACCGGTCGGCTACTGGCGCTCGGTCGGCCACTCGCACCAGGCCTTCTTCAAGGAGAGCTTCGTCGACGAGTGCGCGCACGCGGCCGGCGCCGATCCGCTCGCCTACCGGCTCGCGCTGCTCGAGGGCCGGCCACGCCAGCGTGCGGTGCTCGAACTCGCCGCGGCGAAGGCCGGCTGGGGCACGCCGGTGCCGCCCGCGCCCGACGGCGCGAAGGCCGCGCGCGGCATCGCGCTGCACGAGTCCTTCGGCGCGAGCGTCGCGCAGGTGGCCGAGGTGTCGGTGACCGCGGACGGCACGATCCGCGTGCACCGCGTGACCTGCGCGATCGACTGCGGGCTGCCGGTCAATCCCGACGGCATCGCGCAGCAGGTCGAGGGCGCCGTGGTCTTCGGGCTGGGCGCCGCGCTGCACGGCCGCGTCGAGTTCGAGCAGGGCCGGCCGGCGCCCGGCAACTTCCACGAGTACCTGCCGCTGCGGCTGCCGGCGTGCCCGGAGATCGCGGTGCACATCGTGCCGAGCACCGCGCCGCCCGGCGGCGTCGGCGAACCCGGCGTGCCGCCGATCGCGCCCGCGGTGGCCAATGCGGTGTTCGCGCTGACCGGCAAGCGGCTGCGCAGCCTGCCGCTCGCGCTCGCGGCCTGACGACCACGGAGTCCCGGATGCCCACCTCCCTGAAGCTCAACGGCCGCGACGTCGAGACCGCCGCCGATCCCGAGTCCCCGCTGCTCTGGGTGCTGCGCGACGACCTCGGCCTCGTCGGCACCAAGTTCGGCTGCGGGATGGCGCTGTGCGGCGCCTGCACCGTCCACGTCGACGGCCAGCCGGCGCGCTCGTGCAGCCTGCCGCTGAAGGACGTCGCCGGCAAGGCGGTGACCACGATCGAGGGCGCGAGCGACGCGGTCTCGAAGGCGGTGATCGAGGCCTGGGTGGCGCACGGCGTCGCGCAGTGCGGCTACTGCCAGCCGGGCCAGGTGATGTCGGCGTCCGCGCTGCTGCACGCGAACCCGCGGCCCACCGACGCCGAGGTCGACGCGGCGATGGCGGGCAACGTCTGCCGCTGCGGCACCTATCCGAGGATCCGCGCGGCGGTGCGCGACGCGGCGAAGCGCCTCGCCGGCTGAGCGGCGCTCGTCAGCGAGCCGGCGCTGACGGGAGCGGGCGATCCGGGACAGGCCAAGCAGGCGGCGTCCCGGTGGCATTCACCGGAACGCCGGGGCGATCAGCTCACTTGACCGCGTCGACGGCCTTCTTGAGCATCCGCACGCGCACGCGGGTACTCGCCGGCTTCGCGGCGAAGGTCTGTTCCTGCTTGGTGAACGGGTTGATGCCCTTGCGCGCCGGCTTCGCGGGGACGGCCACGGCGGTGGCCTTGAACAGGCCCGGCCAGGTGAAGGCGCGCGCGCCCTTCTTGCTCAGCGACGCGAGGATCGTCGCCTCGAGGTTCACCAGGACCGCCTTGACGGCCTTCGCCTCGACGGCCGCGACCTCGGCCAGGTGGGCGACCAGGCCCGACTTCGTCAGCGGCTTGGCGATCGGCTTCTGCGGCGCGGGCGCGGTGTTCGGCGCGGTGTTCGGCGCGGGCTTCGCAGCGGCCTTCGGAGCGGCCTTCGGGGCGGCCTTCGCGGCCGCCTTCTTCGCGGGTGCCTTGGCGGCGGCGGGCTTCTTCGCCGCGGGCTTCTTGGCGGCGGGCTTCTTGGCGGCGGGCTTCTTTGCGGTGGCCATGTGGGTTCCTGTTCGTGTCCTGTGGAAGAAGACCTCGAGGTCGATCACATCGTCCGCGCGCAGCAGCCGCGGCGACGCACGGCGATTCTACTCACGAACATCGCGCGCGGTGACGGTCTTTCCCGGGAAAACCTGCCCGTTACGGTCCCTGCTGCGCGTCGTCCGCGCGCGGGTCCGTCATCGGCCGGCCGGCAGCGTCGCCATGGCTTCGCCGAGGCGGATCGAGCGGCCCGGCGACCATGCGGGCTCGAATCGCATCGGTCCCGCGGGCCACAGCATGACGACCGTGGAACCCAGCAGGAAACGCCCCATCTCCTCGCCCTGCGCGAGCCCGATCGGCGCGTCGTCGTAGTCCCACGCACGCACGGTGCCGGGCCGCGGCGGATTGACCGTCCCGTGCCAGACCGTGGCCATGCTGCCGACGATCGTCGCGCCCACCAGCACCAGCACGAAGGGCCCATGGGCGGTGTCGAAGAGGCAGACCACCCGCTCGTTGCGCGCGAAGAGCCCGGGAATGCCGCGTGCGGTCGCGGGATTGACCGAGTACAGGCTGCCGGGCACGTGGATCATCCGACGCAGCCATCCGGCACAGGGCATGTGGATCCGGTGGTAGTCGCGCGGGCTCAGGTAGAGCGTGGCGAACCAGCCGTCGTCGAAGCGCGCGGCCAGCGCCGCATCGCCGCCCACCAGCGTGCCGGTGGTGTAGTCGTGCCCCTTCGCCTGGAAGACCCGGTCGCGCTCGATGCGGCCGAACTGGCTGATCGCGCCGTCGACCGGGCAGATCCAGTCGGCCCGCGCGAGCGGCCGCGCGCCGGGCTTCAGCGCGCGGGTGAAGAAGTCGTTGAAGGTCTCGTACGACTCGATCCGCGGGTCGGCCGCCTCGCCCATGTCGACGCCGTAGCGGGCCACGAAGCGGCGGATCGCCGCATGGGTCCATCGTCCGGCGCGGGCCGACGCGAGCCGGCCGGCCGTCACGGTCATCGCCTGCTTGGGCAGCAGGTGCTGCAGGAGCACGAAGGGATCGGTCACATGGGCACCGCGCGGTTGGGCGTGCGCATTCTAGCGGCCGTCACGCGTGCGTCGCGCGGCACGGGGGCGCGGATCGCCGCCGCACGGTCACGGCCGCATCCGAGGATCGGTCATACTCACGCCCTTTTTCGCGAAGGAACACCACGCCCATGTGGTTCAAGAACCTGATCGTGCTGCGCGTCCCGGCCGGCTGGGACCTCGACGTCGACACCCTGGCCGACGCGCTGCTGCCGCTCGCCTTCACCGAGGCCACGTCGGTCGAGGAGGTCCGCGTCGGCTGGGTGCCGCCGCGCGAGGGCGACGCCTCGCTCGTCTGCGCCGTCGGCCGCCAGATGCTGATCGCGCTGCGCCAGGAGAAGAAGCTGCTGCCCGCGCGGGTCGTCTCGCAGTTCGTCAGGCAGAAGGCCGAGCGGATCGAGGCCGAGGAGGGCTTCAAGCCGGGCCGCAAGCGGATGAAGGAACTGAAGGAGCAGGTCCGCGACGAGCTGCTGCCGCGTGCGTTCAGCCTGTCGACCGACACCCGCGCGTGGATCGATCCGGTGGGCGGCTGGCTCGCGATCGACGCCGCCTCGCAGACCCGCGCCGACGAGGTCGTCGGCCTGCTGGCGAAGGCGCTCGACGGCTTTCCCGCGCGGCCGCTCAAGACGCAGCAGTCGCCGGCCGGCGCGATGACCGCCTGGATCACCGAGGACGAGGCACCCGCGGGCTTCTCGATCGACCAGGACGTGACGCTGAAGGCACGCGACACCAAGGCGACGATCCGCTACGCGAACCACTCGCTCGAGGCAGACGACGTCGTCAGGCACACGAAGTCGGGCAAGCAGTGCACGCGGCTCGCGCTCACCTGGGCCGACCGCGTGAGCTTCGTGCTGACCGACACGCTCGCGATCAAGCGCGTGCGTGCGCTCGACGTGCTGAAGGAGACCGAGGCGGGCAGCGCCGCGGGCGCCGATGCCGAGGAACGCTTCCTGTCGGACTTCACGCTGATGGCCGGCGAGCTCGCGTCGCTGCTGGCGGGCGTCGTCGACGCGCTGGGCGGGCCGCTGCCGGACTCGCGGCTCGATGCGGCGCCGGCGAGGGCATCGGACGCGGGACTGGCGAAGGCGGCCTGAGTCGATGCCTCGGACGTCGCGCGGGCGACCCCGCGCGACGCACGCGTCACCAGTGCGGCCTGTCGACCGCCACCCGCACCGGCCGGACCTCGTCGGTCGACACGCGCGCGAGCGCCTCGCCGAACTCCGGGGGGATCGGCAGCGAGCGCAGCCGGTCGCCCAGCTTCGCGACCCAGGCACGGACCTCCCAGCCCTCGACCAGCAGCTGCTGGCCGCGCATCAGCTTGTAGTCGATGCGAAAGCGCTTCGGACCGAACTTGTCGACCCGCGCCTCGGCGAGCAGCCGGTCGCCGTCGGTGGACGCGACCAGGAACTTCGCGTGCGCCTCGAGAATCGGCGTGCCGACCACGCCGTAGCGCTCGGTGAGCACCGCCTGCGACAGGCCCGCGCTGCGCAGCCAGTGCTGGAACGCCGTGTCGAACCAGTAGAAGTAGTGCGGGTAGAAGACGATCCGCGCGGGATCGCAGTCGCCCCACTCGACGGTGAAGCCGGTGGTGAACGAGATCGAGGTCGGGGTCGGTTCCATGGGCATCGGGGGAGGAGGAGGACGTTGCGGTGCAGTGCGCTCGGGGGCTTCGCTCGGCTGCGGGGCTCGGACCGACCGTGCGCTCAGGCCGCGTAGCGCGAGACCGCGGCCTCGTCCCAGTCGAGGCCGGTGCCGGGCCCGTCGGGCGCGGCAACGCGGCCGTCGCGGGGCGCGATCGGGCGCGCGAGCACCGGCGCGGCCCAGTCGACGAACTCGAGCCAGTGCGCGGTCGGCGTCACCGCGAGCAGGTGCGCGCTGACCTCGGGAAACAGGTGCGAGGACATCTCCAGGCCCGCCGCCTGCGCGAGCGCGGCCGCGCGCATCCAGCCGGTGACGCCGCCGATGCGCTCGGCGTCCGGCATCACGTAGTCGGTCGCCCCGGCGGCCAGCGCCTGCGCCATCTGTTCGGGCCCCATGAAGTTCTCGCCGAGCTGCAGCGGCGTGCGCAGCTCGCGGGCGATCCGCGCGTTGCCCGCGAAATCGTCGGCGCGCGTGGGCTCCTCGATCCAGGCCATGCCGCCCTCGTCGTCGATCATCCGGCCGCGCAGGATCGCGTCGTTGACCGTCAGGCACTGGTTGAAGTCGCACATCAGCGTGACGTCCGGGCCGATCGCCGCGCGCACCGCGCGGATCGCGGCGAGGTCGGCACGCGCGTCGGGCCGTCCCAGCCGCAGCTTCACGGCGCCGAAGCCCTCGGCCACCAGCGCCTCGGCCTCCTTCGCGAGCTCGGCCACCGGCATCAGGCCGAGGCCGTTCGAGTTGTAGGCCGGGATCGGCCGCGGCACGCCGCCCAGCAGCCGCGCGAGCGGCAGCCCGCGCGCGATCGCGAGCGCGTCCCAGGCGGCCATGTCGATGCCGGCGATCGCGAACAGCACGACGTTGTGCACGCCGAGCAGCGCATAGCGCGAGCGCAGCAGCCGCTCGAGCTCGACCGGCGCGAGCGGCTGGCCGACCACCATGGCGGCCATCGCCTCGACGAGTGCCACCAGCGGCTTCAGGTTGTGCGGACCGATCGCGAACAGGTAGCTGCGGCCGACGACGCCGTCGGAGTCCTCGAGGTCGATCAGCACGAGCGGCGCACGCTCGACCGCGCCGCTGCCGGTACGCAGCGGGCGGCGCATCGGCGCGAGCACCGGGCGGACGCGGATCGATCGGATCGTGGGGACGGGGGGCGAGGGGGTCATCGGGATCGTGGACGGGCGCGTGTCGTGCGGGAGAGGATCGGACGAGGCGTCGGGAGTGCCGCCTGCCGCGCCGTCGTGCGAACCCGGCACGAACGTTTCCGCGGGAACGTTCCACCGATCGTGGTTCGCATCGGACGCCGCGGCGGACCTGTCCCGCGGGCCGCGCCACGTACCGGTCGTTCCAGCGGAAACCTTCCGCAGTGGCGGCACCGCCCGCATTCTCCCCTGTCGCCGCCTGAGGCCGCAAACCGCCAGCGGGCCCGGGTCGCCGCGAGCGCCGTCGGACGACCGGGACCCGGCCCCGGGACCGCGATCCGCAGCCGGCTCGCGGGGTGAGCCACCGCCGCGCCAGGATCGGGTTCCCGTTCCCCGTTCCGGAGTCACCGATGTCACCCTGGTCCGCCCCGCCCCGTCTCGTCGACTGCGCCCGCCACGGCCCCGAGTCCGGCGCCGAACTGTTCGTCGTCGAGGGTCGTTCGGCCGCCGAATCGGTGCTCGCGGTCCGCGACGCCGCCCTGCAGGCGGTGTTGCCGCTGCAGGGCAAGCCGCTGAACGGCGCGCGCGCCACCGCCGCGCGCGTCGCGGCCGATCCCTTCCTCGGCGCGCTCGCCGCGGCACTCGGCGTGCGCTGGGGCGAACCGCCCCCACCCGATGCGCCGCGCTACGAGCGCGTGCTGCTGCTGCACGACCCGGACGCCGACGGCGTGCACATCGGCGCGCTGCTGCTGATGCACGTCGCGCGCTGGCTGCCCGCGCTGCTCGAGGCCGGCCGCGTCGAGCGCGTCTGCGCGCCGATCGGCGAGGTACGCGCGCAGCCGGGCGCCGCGCCCGAGCTCGCCTTCGGCGACGCGCACTTCCGCGCGCTCTGTGCCCGGGCGCACGAGCGGCACGGCGACGCGGCGGTCGCGGTCCGCTATCGCGGCCTCGGCGCGATCTCGCCGGGCGCGCTGCGCGAGACCTGCGTCGACGCGGCCACGCGGCTCACCGTCGTGCTCGGCCCCGAGGATGCGCGGCTCGCAGCCGCCGCGTTCGGTCCCGCACGCACGAAGCCCGCGGCGGCGCGCGCCGGCCCGGTGCTCCTGGACTAGGCCGGAAGGCGGCGGGGCCGGACACGCCGTCGGCGTATCCTCTCGGCCTCGCGCGTTCCGCCGCGCCGCCGCACGCACCGCCCGCCATGACCCAGGATTCCGCCCGAGACACGAACGAGCCCATCCACGACGCCCGCCTGTGGCGCGACGACGGCTGGACTGCGCGGATCATCAAGAACGAGGACGACGACGGCTGGGCCGTGGAGATGACGAAGGCCGGCGAGTCCGAGCCGGCCCTGGTCGGTCCGTGGACCATGGGCCGGGACAAGAAGAACCCGAAGCCGATGGACACCGCGGCCTTCCACACGCTGGTGAAGACCGCGTCCGAGGTGCTTCGCCGGCACGAGCAGCAGCGCGCCGCGCAGCTGCACCGCGAGGCCGCCGTCGAGACCGCGCAGGGCCGCGTCGTCGTCACGCTCGACATCGTGCCCGACGAGGACGACCCATACGCCGTCCTCGCCGCGCGTGACGCCGACGGCACCGAGCTGGCCGCGCAGCGCGTGAGCGCAGGCTTCCGGCTGAACGCGGCGAGCGCCGCGCGCTGGGTCGAGGCGGGCTTCCCGCGGCCGCGCGAGGACTGAATGCCGTCAGCCGGCGCCGAGCGATCGCGCGCCGGTCGCGAGCGCCTCGGCCGCCATGCCGCGATCCGTACCGCGCGCTTGCCCCGGCCGTACACCGCGTGCGAGCCTGCGCGGCCATGCCCGACCGCACCCTGCCGCCCCGCGCGCTCGTCCTCCTCGCCGTCCTGACCCTCGTCTGGGGCACCAACTGGCCGCTGTTCGCACTGGCCGTCCGCGAGGTCTCGGTCTGGACCTTCCGGGCGATCACGCTCGCGGTGGCCGGCGCGGCGCTGCTGTCGATCGCGCGCGCCCGCGGCCAGTCGCTCGCGATCCCGCGGGCGTACTGGCGCACGATCGCCACCGCGACGTTCTTCTACCTGTTCATCTGGAACATCGCGAGCACCTATGCCGCGGTCCTCGTTCCCTCGGGCCAGGCTGCGGTGCTGGGCTTCACGATGCCGCTGTGGTCCGCGCTGATCTCGTGGGCCGTGCTCGGCGAGGCCCTGACCCGCCGGCTCGTGATCGCGGTGGCACTCGGCGGCGCGGCGGTGGCGCTGCTGATGTCGCGCAGCTTCGGCGCCTACGCCGACGCGCCGGTGGGGCTCGTGCTGGGCCTGCTGTCGGGCCTGGGCTGGGCGATCGGCACGCTGATCCTCAAGCGCAGCGGCATCGCCGTGCCCGCCACCGTCCTCACCGGCTGGCAGCTGCTGGGCACCGCCGTGCCGATCGCCGTCGGCGCGCTCGTGCTCGGCGACCGGCAGTGGTTCGTGCCCTCGTGGTCGTCGATCGCGGTCTGGGCCTGGATCGCGCTGATCCCGATGAGCATCGGCAACGTCGCCTGGTTCTCGATCGTGGGCCTGCTGCCGGCCAACGTCGCCGGCCTGTCGTCGATCATGGTGCCGGTGGTGGCGATGGTGTCCGGCGCGATCGTGCATGGCGAGCCGCTCGGGCTCGTGCAGTGGCTGGCGATCTCGCTGACGGTGGCGGCGCTGTCGCTGGCGCTGCTCAAGCCGGCGGCCCGAGCGGCTGCGCGGATCGATCAGTGAGGAGGACGCGGATCCATGAAGCCCTCCTGGACGAGCACCGCGCGGAGGGCCGCCTGCATCGAATCGGGTGCGGCCAGCTCCGGCACCGAGCGGAACACCGCGGCGGCGTCGGCCACCCGCGCGTAGGCGCGGAAGGTCCGCTCCGCCTCCTCGAGCTCCACCGGACGCAGCGCGAGCGCCGCGCGCGGACGGCCCGATCGCGTCGGCGAGGCGGCGGCGAGCGACTTCAGCACCGTCGCCTGCGACTCGCAGCGACAGCGGGCCGCCTCGCTCACCAGTCCGCAGCGTGCCTGCATGAACGGATCCAGCCGTGCCCTCGCGCGCGACAGCCGCTGCCGGTAGGCCTCGGCGCCGATCTCCAGCACCTGTGCGGCCTGCGTCGACGACAGGTCGAAGACGCTGTCCATCAGCCAGGCCAGGCGCTGCTCGCGGTCGCGCGCCATCAGCCTCGACGGCGTGCACGAGACCGCGACCTGGCGCGCCTCGAGCGAGACCTCCGGCGACTCGGCCGTGCGCGTGCGCGCCGTGAGCGGGCAGCGGGTGGGTGGAGCATGATGAACCTCTGCGGCGGGCGTCAGGACGGGCGCATCGAGCCCCACACCCGGTTCGACTCGAACGACCGCGTCGTTGTGACGGGATCGGCGTCGGTGGAGCGCCGCCCGACGGACCCTCCCGGCTGCGACGCCGAACGCGAACCGAACCGGCGCTGCCGTGCGCGCCCCCGGATCCGGAGGGGTGCGCACCGGGTGATCGCCGGCGGCATGCCCGGCGTCGCCGTATGGTCCTCGAGGCCCGCATGGAGCGGGCCCGGACGTTCGTCCCCGGTACCCGCCCCGTGCCCGTCGCCTGCATCGTCGGCCAGACCGCGGTCGAGGCCCTGCGGAGGCCGGCGGACGACCGCGGACGCGTGCCGCCCCTCCCCGACCGCCCCCCTCCCCCGACGGAGACCCGACCATGGCAGGAACGACGACCGGAGGCTGCCTCTGCGGCCGACTGCGCTACACGATCGACGCGGCACCCGCCGCATCGCGGGTCTGCTGGTGCCGCGAGTGCCAGCGGATCGCGGCGAACGGCACGGTGAACGTGCTCTTCCCCACCGACCGCATCGCGCTCGCGGGCACGCCCGCCTCGTTCGAGCGTCGCGCCGACAGCGGCAACACGATCACGCAGCGCTTCTGCCCGGCCTGCGGCACGCATCTGTTCTCGGACTCGAGCGGACGGCCGGGCTTGACGGTCGTCCGCGCGGGCACGCTCGACGATCCGTCGGCGTTCCGCCCGAGTGCGAACATCTGGGCCGACCGCGCGCCCGCCTGGGCCTGCCTGGACGCGACGCTCGACCATCACCCCGGGCAGCCGGCGCCGCCGCCCGCACCGGCGCGCTGACGGGTCGGCCCCCGGCGCCGCGTGACACGCGGTTTCTCCCTGCACGCCTCGGGGTGATACGCTCGGACCCGTTGGTGCCCGTCCTGCCTGCCGGCCGGACGGGGTAAACGGGAAGCAGGGAGGCCGCGGCGCATCGCGCCCGACCCAACCTGCGCTGCCCCCGCAACGGTAAGCGGACGGGGCGCCTCGCGCGCCCCCGCTCGTGCATGCTGCCACTGGAGCCGTCTCCGGGAAGGCCGCACGGGTCGCTCCGCCAGCCCGGATACCGGCCAACGGGAGGCGCGCCGTGCGAGCGGCGCACCATGTCGTCCGGACCAGCGGGGAGGCTGGATCCGGCACTGTCCGGAGACCGTTCCGTCATGTCCGCATCGTCCCGTCGAGGCCGTCGGCTCGCCCTGCGCGCGCCCGCCCGACCGACCCCTGCATCGTCCGCCGTTCCCGTCCCCCCCAGCCTGGTCGCCGCCGCGATCGCCACGGGCGTCGCGCTCGGCACACCGGCCTGCGCGTTCGCGCAGGCGTCGCCGCTGGACGCGGTCGTCGTCACCGCCACCCGGACGCCGTCGCGGGTGTCGGAGGCGGTGGCCGAAGTCACCGTCGTCGAGCGCGACGAGATCGAGGCCGCCGCCGGCCTCACGCTGGCGCAGCTGCTCGCACGCCAGCCCGGCCTGCAGCTCAGCTCGAACGGCGGCCTCGGCAAGACCTCGGGCGTCTTCATCCGCGGCCTCGAGGCACGGCACACGCTGCTGCTGGTCGACGGCGTGCGGCTGCAGTCGGCCACGGTCGGAACGCCCTCGTTCGACAACCTGCCGCTCGCGCTCGTCGACCGCATCGAGATCGTCCGCGGTCCGATGTCCTCGCTCTACGGCAGCGACGCGGTGGGCGGCGTGGTCCAGGTCTTCACGCGACGCGCGCAGCAGGGCCTGGTGCCCAACGCATTCGCCGCGGTGGGCACGAACCGCTCCGCGCAGCTGGGCGGCGGGCTCGCGTTCGGCAACGGCCCCCTCGACGGCGCGGTGCAGGTGGTCCACACCGGCACGCAGGGCTTCTCGGCCACCAACCCGACGGTGCGCTTCGGCCAGTACAACGCGGACAACGACGGCTTCTCGCAGAACGCGGGGAACCTCAGGCTGGGCTGGCAGCTGTCGCCGGACTGGCGCGTCGACGCCTTCGCGCTCGAGTCGCACGGCCTCACGCGCTACGACGACGGCCCGAACGCCGACGCGCGCGCGAAGCTGAAGAACTCGATCCAGTCGCTGCAGGCCGGCGGCCGGCTCGCCGCCGACTGGGGCACGCGATTCACGGTCGCGCGCTCCACGGATGTCTACGACACGATCGCGACCGCGAGCGCGTTCACGCCGCTGGGCGCGACGAAGACCGAGCAGACGCAGCTCGGCTGGGAGAACACGATCGCGACGCGGGTGGGCACGGTGCTCGCGCTCGCCGAGCGGCTCGAGCAGAAGGTCTCGCGCCCGGGCCAGCCCTACACGGTGGGCGACCGCACGATCGACGCGCTGGCCCTCGGTCTCACCGGCGAGCACGGCCGCAGCGCCTGGCAGGGCGGCCTGCGGCACGACTCGAACTCGCAGTTCGGCGGACAGACCACGGGCAGCGTGGGCTACGGCTTCAGGCTGTCGCCCGCGTGGCGGGTCGGCGCGTCGTACGGCACGAGCTTCGTCGCACCGAGCTTCAACCAGCTCTACTTCCCGGGCTTCGGCAATGCGAACCTGCTGCCCGAGGAAGGCCGGCACGGCGAGCTCAGCCTGCGCTGGACCTCGGGCAACCAGTCGGTGCGCACTGCCTGGGTCGACAACCGGATCCGCGGCTACATCACCGCGGGCCCGCTGCCGACCAACGTGCCGAGCACGCGCATCGACGGGCTGGTGGCCTCGTGGGAGGCGCGCTGGTCGGGCTTCGTCGCGGGCGCATCCTGGGAGCACCTCGATCCGCGCAACACGACCGAGGGCGCGGGCTACGGCAAGCAGCTGATCCGCCGATCGAAGGACGCCTTCCGCGCGCAGGCCGACTGGCTGTTCGGCGACTACTCGGTGGGTGGCACGCTGTCGGCGTTCTCGGAGCGCTTCGAGGACGCGGCCAACACGCTTCGGATGGGGGGCTTCACGACGCTCGACCTGCGGGCGGACTGGCGCTACGACCGCGACTGGACCGTCGGCCTGCGGCTCAACAACCTCGCGGACAAGGTCTACGAGACGGCCTACGGCTTCAACCAGCCGGGACGCGAGCTGTTCGTCACGCTGCGCTGGTCGCCGCGACAGGCGCGATGAGCCCCGCGCCGCGCCCCCCCGTCCTCGCCGTCCGCACGCGTCGCGCGGCGGCGGACGCGGGGCGGCGCGGCGCGGCCGCGGTGGCGCGCGGGCTCGCCGTGGCGGCCGCGCGGTGCCGGTCGACGGCCCGCGGGCTCGTCGCCGCGGCCCTGTTCGCCTCGGCGCTCCCGCTGCCCTCGCCCGCCCGCGCCGTCCCGATCGTCGACGACCGCGGCCGCAGCATCGAGGTGCCCGCGCCGGCGCGTCGCATCGTCTCGCTGCTGCCCTCGCACACCGAATCGGTCTGCGCGCTCGACGCCTGCGACCGGCTGGTGGGCGTGGACCGCTTCTCGGACTGGCCGGCGCGCGTCGCCTCGCTGCCGCGGCTGGGCGGGCTCGAGGACACGCCGATCGAGCGGATCGTCGCGCTGCGGCCCGACCTGGTGCTCGCGCCCTCGTCGTCGCGTGCGATCGAGCGCCTGGAATCGCTCGGGCTGCGCGTGCTGGCGCTCGAGCCCAAGGGCTTCGAAGACACGCGGCGCGTGCTGCGCGCGATCGCGCAGGCGCTCGGCCGCCCCGAGGACGGCGACGCGCTGTGGGCCCGCACGCTCGCGCGGATCGACGCGGCCGGGGCACGCCTGCCCGCGTGGCTGCGCGGCGCGTCGGTCTACGTCGAGGTCGCCGAGACACCGCATGCGGCGAGCGCGGGCTCGTTCGTCGGCGAGGCGCTCGCGCGGATGGGCCTGCGCAGCATCGTGCCGGCCTCGCTCGGTCCGTTCCCGCAGATCAACCCGGAGTTCGTCGTCCGCGCGGCGCCGACGGTGATCGTCGCCTCCGAGCGCGGCCTGGCGTCGATGGCCGCGCGGCCCGGCTGGGGCGCGCTCGAGGCGCTGCGCGAGCGGCGCGCCTGCGGGCTCGCGTCGGCGGCCTGGCAGCCGCTGGTACGGCCCGGGCCTCGGCTGGGCGAGGCCGCCGAGGGGCTCGCCGACTGCCTCGCGCGGCTGCCGGAGCGGCGGCCGTGACGGCCCCCGCGCGCACGGCCGGCCCGGCGCCGTCCGCGACCGGCGCGCTCGGCACGCCCGCGCGACTGGGCCTCGCGCTCGCGGCCGCGGCGATCGCGATCGCCGCGGCGGGGCTGGCCGCCGGCGCCGAGGGCTGGTCGCTCGCCTGGGCGCGGGACTGGGACCTGGTGGCCGGCATCCGCGCCCCGCGCACGCTGGGCGCGCTGCTCGCCGGCGCCTGCCTGGGCCTCGCAGGCGCGATCGCGCAGGGGCTGTTCCGCAATCCGCTCGCGGACCCGTACCTGCTCGGCTCGGCGGCCGGCGCGGGCCTCGGCGTGACGCTCGTGGTCGCCGTCGGCGTGCTCGCCGGCGGCGGCGGCGCGGCGCTGGTCGCGGCCGACCTGCTGCTGCGGGGCGGGCTCGTCGCCGCGGCATTCTGCGGCGCGCTCGCCGGCGTGCTCGCGACGCTGGCGCTCGCCGGCGGCACCGCGCGTCCCACCGTGCTGCTGCTCGCGGGCGTGGTGGTCGGCGTGATCGCCGCCGCGTTGTCCGACCTGCTGACGCTCGTCTCCCCGGAGGCGCTGCGCGGCCGCCAGGCGTTCATGCTGGGCACCACCTCGTTCGTCGGCTGGAGCGGCACGGCCTGGCTCGCCGCGGCGCTCGCGACCTGCCTGCCGCTGGCGATGCGCGGCGCGCGCGCGCTCGATGCGCTCGTGCTGGGCGAGGCGGCCGCGGCAAGCCTCGGGCTCGACCTTCCGCGGCTGCGGCTCGCGCTCGTCGCGACGATGGCGCTCGCCACCGGCTCGGCCGTCGCGCAGGTGGGACTGGTGGGCTTCGTGGGGCTCGCGGCGCCACACCTCGTGCGGCGCGCGGTGACCGTCACGCACGGTGCGCTGCTCGCGCTGTCCGCGCTCGCGGGCGCGGTGCTGCTCGGCGCCGCCGACCTCGCCGCGCGCGGCGTCGCGGCACCCTCGGAGCTGCCGGTGGGCCTGCTCACCGCGGTGATCGGCGGCGCCTACCTGCTGGCGCTGCTGCGGCGGCGGAGCGCGTCGTGAGCGGGCCCGCGCCGATCGCGGCCGAATCGCTGGTCGTCGCCCTCGGCGGGCGCGTCGTCGTCGATCACGTGTCGCTGCGGCTGGACGCCGGCCGCTGGACCGCGATCGTCGGCCCGAACGGCGCCGGCAAGAGCACCCTGCTCGCCGCGCTCGCGGGGCTGCGCGCGCCGCGTGCCGGGCGGGTGCTCCTCGAGGGGCGGCCGATCGGCGACTGGCCCGCGAGGGAGCGCGCACGGCGCGTCGCGTGGCTCGGCCAGCATGCCGAAGCCGAGGGCGAACTCGCCGCGCGCGACGTGGTGGCACTGGGCCGCCTGCCCGCGCTCGGGCTGCTCGGCACCCCGGGACCGGCGGACGCCGCCGCGATCGACGCCGCGATGCACGAGACGGACTGCGCGGCGCTGGCCGCGCGCCGACTGTCGGCGCTGTCGGGCGGCGAGCGGCAGCGCGTGCTGATCGCGCGGGCGCTCGCGGTCGGCGCGCCGGTGCTGCTGCTCGACGAGCCCACCGCACACCTCGACGCGCCCCACCAGCGCGCGCTGCTGCGCGGGCTGCGCGAACGCGCGGCTCGGGGCGTGGCGGTGGCCGCGGTGCTGCACGACATCGGCCTCGCGCTCGCGGCCGACCGGCTGCTGGTGCTCGCCGGCGGCCGGCTCGAGGCCGACGGCGCGCCGTCGGATCCCGCGGTCCGCGCCGCCCTCGAACGCGCGTTCGGCGGCGCGATCCACGTGCTCGAGGTCGACGGCCCCGACGGTCCGCGACCGGTCGCGCTGCCGCGCGACTGAACCGTCCGGCCGCCGGGCCCGCCGGCCGCGGCCGCCGCGCGACGCATCACAGCGGTCGCGACGCCACACCGCGGTCTCCACCCGTCGGCGTCGCCCGGCCGCCGCGCGCCTCACACGTGATGCCGTCGTCGAACGGGTCGATACACGAACGGAACGACCTCGGATCGATCATGCCGCACACCCGCTGCTCTCCCGTCACGCCCACCCTCGTCCCGAACCCGCGCGCGCGCATCGCCCGACGCGCGTCGGCGCCGCTCGCCGCCGGCCTGCTGGCCCTGCTGCTGGCGGCCTGCGGCGGCGGCGGCGGCGGCGAGGGCGGTGGCGGCGGTACCGAGGCCGCCGCGCCCGCAGTACCCGCAGCGGCGGCGCCGGCCGCGACCGGCCCCGCCGCCGCGACGCCCGCGTCGACCGATCCGGCACCGGATGCCACGCCGGCTCCGGCCGCCGATCCCGTGACGCCGCTCGCGGCACCGGCGGCGCCGTCGGTGTCGTCGACGGTGCTGCACAAGACGGTGCGGCTCGACTGGGCCACGATCGACCCGACCGCGACCTATCAGGTCCAGCGCCAGGTGGCCGGTGGTGCCTGGACCGACCTGGGCGCGACGCTTCCCGCCTCGTCGACCGGCACGTCGGTCGCGATCGACGCACACCGCATCGACTGGACGACGACGCGCTACCGCGTGAAGGCCTGCAACACCGCCGGCTGCGGGACCTCGGCCGAAGTGGACCTCGCCGGCCGCGCCCTGCAGGCGATCGGCTACCTGAAGGCCTCGAACGCCGAGGCGGGCGACTGGTTCGGCGCCGCGGTCGCGCTCAGCGGCGACGGCCTCACGATGGTCGTCGGCGCGCCGGGCGAGCAGAGCGACGGCTCGGCCCCGGCCGACAACTCGACGACCTATGCGGGCGCGGCCTACGTGTTCACCCGCACGGGCTCGAGCTGGGTCCAGCAGCGCTGGCTGAAGGCCTCCAACGCGGGCTCGGGCGACAAGTTCGGGGTCAGCGTGGCGATCAGCCAGGACGGCGCGACGATCGCCGTCGGTGCCCTCGCCGAATCCAGCGCCGCGACCGGCGTGAACGGCAACCAGTCCGACGACTCGCTGTCGGGCGCCGGCGCGGTCTACGTGTTCGTCCGCTCGGGTGCGTCATGGACGCAGCAGGCCTACCTCAAGGCGGCCAACGCCGGCGCCGGCGACGCCTTCGGCTCGAAGGTCGCGCTGAGCGCCGACGGCTCGACGCTGCTGGCGTCCGCGCCCAACGAGGCGAGCGGCCTGGTCAATGCGCCCGCCGACGACTCCTTGCCCATCGCGGGCGCGGCCTACGTCTTCGTCCGCTCGGGCACGACCTGGACCCAGCAGGCCTACCTGAAGGCGGGCAACGTCGGGGCCCAGGCCGCGAGCCTCACCAGCCCGGCCTTCGGCACGGCGATCGCGCTGAGCGCCGACGGTTCGACGGCGGTGATCGGCGCGCCCGGCGAATCCAGCGACGCGACCTCGGTGGACGGCTCGGGCGCCAACGTCAACGCGCCCGGCGCAGGCGCCGCCTACGTGTTCGGACGCACCGGCAGCAGCTGGACGCAGCGGGCCTACCTGAAGCCCTCCAACGGCGACGTGCAATGGAACTTCGGCCAGGCCGTGTCGATCGACGCCTCGGGCACGCTGATCGCGGTCGGCGCGCCGGGCGCGACGCTCACCGTGCCGGTCGCGGGTCCGCCGCCCTCCATCGCGACGCTCGGCGCCGGCGGCGCGGCCTACGTCTTCGCGAAGGCGGGGTCGACCTGGGCCGAGCAGGCCGTGCTGACCGCCCCGAACCCGGATGCCTCCGACCGCTACGGCTCGGCGGTGGCGCTCAGCGCCGACGGCACCACGCTCGCGGTCGTCGCCTACGGCGAGAGTTCGCAGGCCGTCGGCTTCCTGGGCGGCACCGACACCAACACCGCGACCAACAGCGGCGCGGTCTACCTGCTCCGCACCGCGGGCGGCACCTGGACCCGCGACGTGGTGCTGAAGGCGCTGAACACCCGGGCGAGCGACGCCTGGACCTCGGCGATGACGCCGACGGTCACGGTCAGCGCCGACGGCGGTTCGATCGCGGTGGGCTTCGACGGCGACGACAGCGCGTCGACGGGCTTCGGCGGCTCGCCGACCGGCACCGGCGCCGGCGACAGCGGCGCGGTCACCATCTGGTGACGTCGGCGTCGCCGACCGGCCGGCGATCTCGGCGAGCGTGCGCGCGCGCCGAATCAGGCCGCGCGCGCCGGCAGCAGGCCTCGGCGGGCGGTCACCGCGTCGTCGACCGCGGCCACGAGCGTGTCGACCTCGACGTCGCCGAACGGCAGCGATAGCGCGACGAAGCCGCGCCGCGCGATCCAGACGCCGCGCTCGAGCAGGTCGAAGAACAGCAGGTCCTTGACGCGCGGGTCGCTGCCCGCGAGATCGCGCGCCGAGCGGATCGGCCGGTCGGTCGCGTGCAGCGTGAGCAGCGAGCCCAGGCCGGTCGCCTGCAGCGCGACGCCGTGCCGCGCGAAGACCGCGTTCAGCGCCGCCCGCAGCCGCTCGCCGCGCGCGTTGACCGCATCGAGCGCGTCGCGCGTCAGCACGCGGGTCAGGCCCGCGTGGCCCGCGGCCATCGTCAGCACGTTGTTGTTGAAGGTGCCCGCGTGCGCGAGCGCGTCGGCGCGCCGCGGATCGAAACGGTCGATCACGTCGGCGCGGCCGCCGAAGGCGCCGATCGACATGCCGCCGCCGAAGTACTTGCCGAGCGTGGTGAGGTCCGGCCGCAACCCGAGCGCGGCCTGCCGGCCGCCGAACGACAGGCGCGAGGTCATCACCTCGTCGAGCACCAGCAGCGCGCCGTGCTCGTCGGCGAGCGCGCGCAGGCCGTGCAGGAAGGCCGCATCCCCGGGGATGCAGCCGCCGGAGCCCAGCATCGGCTCGACGAGGATCGCGGCGACGTCGCCCCGCCGCGGCTCGAGCGCGGCGCGCGCGGCCGCGAGGTCGTTGTACGGGGCGACGACGAACGGGTGCGGCACGTTGACCTTCGCGGGCGCGCCGAGCGGGAAGGTCAGCACGCCGCCGTGGTAGGCGCCCTCGAAGACGAGCACCGAACGGCGCCCGGTGTGCGCGGTGGCCGCCGCGAGCGCGAGCAGGTTCGCCTCGGTACCGGAGTTGGTGAAGCGCAGGCGCTCGATCGACGCGATCCGCGCCGCGATCTCGCGCGCGAGCGCGGCCTCGCCGGGCGTGTGCGACGACAGGTTCACGCCGTTGCGCAGCGCACGCTCGACGGCCTCGCGGATCACCGGATCGGAATGGCCGTAGAGGCCCGCGGTGAACTCGCCGAGCGCGTCGAGGTAGACGTGGCCGTCGACGTCCGTCAGGCGGCAGCCCTCGCCCGAGGCCATGTAAGGCGGGAACGGCGGGAAGAACAGCACGCTGCGGGTGTTGCCGCCCGGCAGGACCTCGGCGGCCTCGCGCTGCAGCCGGGCACTCGCGGGGCGCTTCGCGACGTAGCGGGCGACGGCGTCGGCGAGCGCGCGACCGAGGGGGTCTTCGGCGGCGGGCGGCTCGGCGAGCGTGGCGGCGGGTTGGGGCGCGTTCATCGGGTCGGCTCCTGCGGGGTCGCGGCCAGCATAACGCGCTCCGGCGCCGACCCGAAGGCGTCGCCGCAGGAACCGACCGTGCCGCCGAGCCCTCGGTACGCGACCGATGCGCGGAAGGGGCCGACGATCGATCGCGGCCGTCCTTTCGTCCGACGAGTCGCCGCGACGGTGCACGACGACCCTTGAATCACGACCTGCGACACGATCCAGGTAACGGTTCGTAAGGGCATCGCGGCTGCGTCCGCCGCGTCCGCGGCGGGACCGTTCGACGCCAGACCCACGCTCTCTCGAGACCCCCACCGTGCCGACCCCTCGCTGCCGATCCGCCGCCCCCGCCCTGGTCCTGCTGTTCGCCGTCTCGCTCTCCGGTTGCGGGGGCGGCGGATCGTCCGCGTCCGCAACCGCGCCCGCGCCCACCCCCGCTCCGGCGCCCGCGCCCACCCCTGCCCCGTCGGGCGTCGCCGTTCGGGGCGCGGCCTACGGGCTCGCCGGCGAGGGCCTCGCGGTGTCGCTCAACGGGGGCGCCGCCGTCGCGGTGGCTGCCGACGGCAGCTTCTCGTTCTCCGGCACGCTGCCGGCCGGCTCATCCGCGGCCGTCACGGTCGCGCGCCAGCCCACCGGCCCGACCCAGGTCTGCACGCCCGGCGCGCCGCAATCGGTCGACTCGGGCACGGCGCTCTTCGTGCGCATCGACTGCGTGACGCCGCCGCCGACGCTGACCGGCACGCTCTCGACGAAGGCGATCACCCTCTCCTGGCCCGTGCTGACGGGCTCGACGAGCTACCAGCTCCAGCGGCAGGTCGCAGGCGGCGAGTGGACCGACGACGGCGCCGCGATGCCCGCGCCGGCCGCGAGCACGACCCGCGAGCTCTCCGCGCACCTGCTCGACTGGGCGACCACCCGCTACCGCGTCCGCGGCTGCGCGGGCGCGGCGTGCAGCACCACCGCCGAGCTGCCCGTGCTCGACCTCGCCGCGAAGGCGGGCGGCTACCTGAAGGCGTCGAACACCGACGCCGGCGACGCGTTCGGCGCGGCGGTCGCGCTGAGCGGCGACGGCACGACGCTCGCGATCGGCGCACCGGGCGAGGACGGTGCCGCGAGCGGGGTCAACGGCGCCCAGACCAGCAACGCGACCCCGGACGCCGGGGCGGTCTACGTGTTCCGCAACGCCGGCAGCGGCTGGACGCAGCAGGCCTACCTGAAGCCCGCGACGCCTGCCGCCGGCGCGCGCTTCGGGCAGGCGCTCGCGCTGAGCCGGGACGGCGCCGTGCTGGCCGTCGGCGCCCCGGGCTACGACGCCGGCGACCCGCTCCGCGTGAGCGACGTGCCGACGAACGCACGGGCAGGCGAGGTCCACGTGTTCAACCGCAACGCGTCCGGCGTGTGGTCGACGACCACGCGGCTGACGTCGTCGAACTCCGCGACCGGCGACGGCTTCGGCATCTCGCTCTCACTGGCCGATGCCGGCACGGTGCTGGCGGTGGGAGCGCCTGGACAGAGCGGCGGCGCGTCGCTTCCGCAGAGCGGCGGGGCCTACGTGTTCGTCAGGGCCGCGTCGACCTGGTCGCAGCGGGACGCGATCGTCGCGACCGTACCCGCCCTGCTGGAGAACTTCGGCCGCACCGTCGCGCTGTCGGGCGACGGCACGACGCTCGCGGTCGCCGCGCCGATGGACTCGACGAGCGCGACCGGCGCGGGCTCGGTGCACGTGCTGGTCCGTCCGTCTACGAGCTGGACGCGACAGGCGTACCTGAAGCCGCCGACCTCGTTCTCGAGCGACCTGTTCGGCTCGGGTCTCGCGCTCAGCCGCGACGGTGCGACGCTCGCGGTCGGGGTCGCGCTCGAGGACGGCAGTTCGACCGGTCCGGGCACGGCCTGGTCGCAGCGCGGCAACGACACGGCCGACAGCGGCGCGGTGTTCGTCTACACCCGCAGCGGGACGACCTGGTCGCGCCAGGCCTACCTGAAGGCACCTGCGAGCTTCGCCGGCGACCGGTTCGGCGCAGCGATCGCGCTCAGCGCCGACGGCTCGACGCTGGCGGCCGGCGGGCCGCTCGACGACGGCTCGAGCACCGGAATCGGCTCGGCGCTGAATCGCGGACGCGCGGACTCGGGCGGCGTCACCGTCTACGTCCGGAGCGCGGGGACCTGGTCGATACGCAACCACGTGAAGGCGCCGAACACCGGCGACGGCGATCGCTTCGGTACCGCGATCGCGCTGAGCGACGACGGCGCGCTCCTCGCGGTCGGGGCGCCCGGCGAGGACGGCGCCGGCACGGGGACGAGCGCCGACCCGGCGTCGAACGCGGCCGGCAATGCCGGCGCGATCCTGCTCTACTGACACGCCTCGGTGGTCGGCGTCGACACGCCGAAAAAAACCGCCCGTCCGCCCCGGTGACGGGGCGGCGGGCGGACGGACTCGCGCGGGGGAGGAGGAGACGTCGCGCGAGCGGGCCGGGCGATCGCGGACGCCCGGCCGGAAACCGGTCGCGCTTACTGGATCGCGAGACGCTTGGCGCCCACGACGGCCTTCTTCGGCAGCGTCAGCTCGAGCACGCCGTTCTCGAACTTCGCCGACGCGCGGTCGTCGTCGATCTCGTCGGTCAGCGCGAAGCTGCGCGCGAAGGCCCCGACGTAGCGCTCGCTGCGCAGCACGCGCTCGCCGTCCTTCTGCTCGGACTCGCGCTTGATCTCGGCGCGCAGGGTCACGCGGTTGCCGTCGATCTCCACGTGGATGGCCTCCTTCGGCACGCCGGGCAGGTCGGCCTTCACCACGTAGGCGCCGTCGGCTTCGGTCACGTCGACGCGCATCGGCACCGCCTGCAGACCGTCGCCGGCCTGCGACTGGGCACCCGTACGCTGCGGCTCCGGATCCGCGAAGAAGCCGCGGAACAGGGTCGGGAAGACGTCGGCGAAGGGATCGTAGATCGAGACCTTGGTCATGTTCGCTCTCCTGAGGTGGAACGGGCGGCGGTTCGCTGCGCCGATGGAACCGATCTGTGAGTCGGTCCCGTGATTTTCAAGCGCCGGGCGTCGATTCAGGAGAACGCGTCGAACAGGAGCTTGATCCCGATCAGAAGGAGTGAACCCACGAGCAGCCGATGGAAGACCGGCTCGGGCAGGACCGCGACGAGCTTCAGTCCGGCCCAGTATCCGATCGGCACGACGGGCGCGAGCGCGAGCGAGGCCGTGAGCCCCGACGCGTCGAGCAGGCCGATCGCGGCGTACGGCACGAGCTTCACGACGTTGACCACGGTGAAGAAGATCACGGTGGTCGCGACCAGCCTCTCCTTGTCGAGCTTGAGCGGCAGCACGTACTGCATCAGCGGCGGGCTGCCGGCATGTGCGAGCGTGCTGGTGAAGCCGGAGACCGTGCCCCAGAAGCCGCCGGCCAGCGCCGACTGCGGCCGTGGCGCCGCGGCCGCGATCGCATGCCGCGCGACGATCCGGTGCAGCGCGAACGCGACCGACTCGGCGCCGAGGAGCGCCTTCACCCAGCGGACGTCGAGCACCGAGAACGCGAGCGTACCCAGCACGATGCCGAGCATCGCGCCGGGCAGGACCGCCTTGAGCGTCGCCGCGTCGGCACGGCCGCGCCAAGCCCACAGGCCCAGCGCGTCCATCGCGATCAGGATGGGCAGCATGATCGCCGCGGCCGCCGCGGGCGACATGGTCAGCGCCATCAGCGGCACCGCGAGCATGCCCAGGCCGTTGCCGCTCGCCTTCGACAGCCCGGCGAGCAGCACCGCCGGGACCGCGGTCGCCCAGAAGGCGGGATCCGAGAGCACCGTCAGAGGACCTGCGAGACCTCGTCGAACGAGAAGCGCGGCAGGCGCTGCATCACCTTGGCCGGATCGCCGTGACCGAGGTTGATCAGGAAGTTCGACTTCACGCGACCGTCGGGGAAGAACTCGGCGTCGCACTTCGCGTTGTCGAAGCCGGACATCGGGCCGCAGTCGAGGCCGACCGCGCGCGCGGCGAGGATGAAGTAGGCGCCCTGCAGCGTGCCGTTGCGGAACGCGAAGGTCTCGCGCATCGCGCGCCTGGCGTCGCCGTCGAAGTTCGCCTTCGCGCCCGGGGCGTGCGGGAAGAGCGTCGGCAGGTGCTCGTGGAAGTCGACGTCGTGCGCGACGACGACCACCACCGGCGCCGACATCGTCTTGTCGACGTTGCCCGGCGACAGGATCGGCCTCAGGCGCTCCTTCGCGGCCTGCGAGCGCAGGAACACGAAGCGCGCGGGCTGCAGGTTCATCGAGGTGGGCGCCATCTTCATGATGTCGAAGACGCGGCGCAGCTCGTCGTCGGTCACGGGATCCCGGGTCCAGCCGTTCTGCGTGCGGGCTTCCAGGAACAGGGCGTTCAGGGCGTTCGGATCGATCATGGTCGCGAGGTCCGTCTTCTCAGGTGCTCGGCACCAGGGTGGACTGCCATGATGCCATCTGCCAGCCCTGCGGCCCGCGGCGCCAGACCTGCAGGTAGCGGCTGACGAAGTCCTTGGCGGCTCCCTTGGCGACGACCTGGATGCGGACCTCGCCGTTGCACAGCGCGGTGTCGCCCCACAGGCGCCATTCGCGCTGGCGAGTGTCGAGCGACCGATAGTCGTACCAGCCGGTGCAGGCGCGCTCGATGTAGGTCGCCTTGTCCTCGACGGTCGCCGACGAGTGGACGTAGCGCAGGTCGTCGGCGAGCAGTGCCTCGAGCGTCGCGCGGTCCTTCGCGATCGCGGCGGCGGCGCGGCGGTCGTCGATCGCCTCGAGCTCGGCGATGGTACGGGGGTCGGTCATGCGGGTCTCCTCGGTGGATGTCTGCGCGGGCCGCGGCGTGCGGCCCGCGACGTCAGGCCGCCGCGCGCGCGGCGTCGGCGGGGTTCAGCACGAAGTCGAAGTCGAGCGTGTGGAACGGCACGGTGCGCACCGAGCCGTCGGGGGCGATGCCCGGCTCGTGGCGCACCCAGTCGGCGACCAGCGACGGGCGCACGCCGAACACCGCGTCGGATTCGAGGTAGGCGCCGCCGCGGCGGAAGACGTGGGTGATCAGCCGCTCGTGGCCGGGCGCCGAGATCATGAAGTGCAGGTGCGCGGGCCGCCACGGATGGCGGCCGGTGGCCTCGAGCAGCCGACCCACCGGACCGTCGGTGGGGATCGGGTAGGCCTCGGCGACGACGGTCCAGAAGCGGTAGCGCCCGTCGGCGTCGGCGCGCAGCACGCCGCGCGCCCGGTGCGCGTCGAGCTCCGGGCGCTGGACGTCGTAGAAGCCTTCCGCATCGGCCTGCCACACCTCGATCTCGGCGTGCGGCACCGGCCGGCCGTCGGGGCCGACGATGCGGCCCGAGACCCAGCAGGGCGCCCCCGCCGCGCCGCCGGCGACATCCGCGCCCAGCTCGAAGCGCGGCGCGCCCTCGACGTGGAACGGGCCGAACACCGTGGGTTCGGTGCAGCCGGCGGGCTTCCCGTCGTTCACGTCGACGACGGTCATCGACAGCCCGAGCACGTCGGAGAGCAGGATGAACTCCTGGCGGGTGTCGTCGCACTGCTGCCCGACCGCGGTGAGGAAGCGGATCGCCTCGAACCACTCGGCCTCGGTGAGCCGCGTCTCGCGCGCGAACGCATGCAGGTGGCGGGTCAGCGCGACCATCAGCTCGCGCATCCGCGGGTCGGGCGTGGCCTGCAGGCGGGCGATCACGTCGGCGGTGATCGGGGACTCGGCGGGTCGGCTCATCGGTGTCTCCTCGTCCTGGTCGTCGTCGCGGCCGTCCGCGTCGCCGTCAGGCGATGCGCACTGTCCCGTCGTCCACCTCCACGTCCACCGGCACCAGCCGCTCGCCGCGGCAGGGTCCGTCCCAGCACCGGCCGTCGGCGATGTGGAACACCGCGGAATGATGCGCGCACATCAGGTCGCGCTGCCCCTCGATCTCGTAGACGCAGAACACGCCGTCGGAGAACTGCATCGGGATGTGCACGTGCGGGCACTCGTTGATCCAGGCCCGCACGCTGCCGTCCTCGAGGCGGAAGACCGCGACGCGGAACGCGTCGGCGCCGTCGCCGAAGACGCGCTCCACGCCGTTGTCCTCGGGCAGCTCGGTCACCGCGCACAGCGCCGTCCCCGGCGCCGGCGCGTTCGGTCGGTCGCGCCAGTCCGACATCAGACGCGCTCGACCAGCATCGCGATGCCCTGGCCCACGCCGATGCACATCGTCGTGACCGCGAGCCTGCCGCCGGTGGCGTGCAGCTGGTTCACGGCCGTCAGCACCAGCCGCGCGCCCGAGGCGCCGAGCGGGTGGCCGAGCGCGATCGCGCCGCCGTTCGGGTTCACGTGCGCGGCGTCGTCGGGCAGGCCGAGCATCCGCATCGTGGCGAGCCCCTGCGCGGCGAAGGCCTCGTTCAGCTCGACGACATCGATGTCGCCGATCGACCTGCCGGTCTTCGCGAGCAGCTTCTGCGTGGCCGGCGCCGGGCCGATGCCCATGATCCGCGGCGCGACGCCGGCGGTGGCCATCGCGATCACGCGAGCACGCGGGGTCAGGCCGTACCGGTCGACCGCGGCGCCCGAGGCGAGGATCATCGCCGCCGCGCCGTCGTTGACGCCCGACGCGTTGCCCGCGGTCACGGTGCCGGTCGGACGCACGATCGGCTTGAGCTTCGCGAGCGCCTCCATCGTGGTCTCGCGCGGGTGCTCGTCCTTCGAGACGACGACCGGGTCGCCTTTCTTCGCAGGCAGCGTCACCGGCACGATCTCGCGGTCGAGGAAGCCGCTCTTCTGCGCGGCCGCGGCGCGCGCCTGGCTGCGCAGCGCGAACGCGTCCTGGTCCTCGCGCGAGACCCCGAAGTCGTCGGCGACGTTCTCGGCGGTCTCGGGCATCGCGTCGATGCCGTACTGCGCCTTCATCCTCGGATTGACGAAGCGCCAGCCGATGGTGGTGTCGTAGACCGCGTTCGTGCGCGAGAACGCGCTGTCGGCCTTGGGCATCACGAAGGGCGCGCGCGACATGCTCTCGACGCCGCCGGCGATCGCCAGCTCGATCTCGCCGGTGCGGATCGCGCGGGCCGCGGTGCCGACGGCGTCCATGCCCGAGCCGCACAGCCGGTTGATCGTCGCGCCCGGCACGTCCTGCGGCAGGCCGGCGAGCAGCGCGGCCATCCGCGCGACGTTGCGGTTGTCCTCGCCGGCCTGATTCGCGCAGCCGTAGATCACCTCCTCGATCGCCGCCGGGTCGAGCCCGGGATTGCGCGCGAGCAGCGCGGCGATGGGCAGCGCGCCGAGGTCGTCGGCGCGGACCGACGACAGCGAGCCGCCGTAGCGGCCGATGGGGGTGCGGACCGCGTCGCAGATGAAGACGTCACGCATGGGGAGCCTCTCGTTGTTGTCCTGGAATGGGATCGGGAGCGGGGACGGGGCCGCGACTCAGGCGCGCGCGAGCGGCGCGGCGGTCAACCGCTGCAGCGCGTCGAACGACAGGCCCTCGACCCACTCGGTGGCGACGAGGCCCGAGGGCCGCACGTCGATCACCGCGAGGTCGGTGTAGATCCGCTTCACGCAGCCGATGCCGGTGAGCGGATAGGTGCAGCGCTCGACGATCTTCGGCTCGCCGGTCTTGGTCACGTGCTCCATCATGATGAAGGTGGCCTTCGCGCCGGTCGCGAGGTCCATCGCGCCGCCGACCGCGGGAATCGCGCCCGGCTCGCCGGTGCTCCAGTTCGCGAGGTCGCCGACGGCCGACACCTGGAACGCGCCGAGCACGCAGATGTCGAGGTGGCCGCCGCGCATCATCGCGAACGAGTCGGCATGGTGGAAGAACGCGCCGCCGGTCAGCAGCGTGACCGGCTGCTTGCCGGCATTGATCAGGTCCCAGTCCTCGGCGCCCTTGGCGGGCGCGGGGCCCATGCCGAGGATGCCGTTCTCGCTGTGCAGGAAGACGTCGCGGCCGGGCGGCAGGTGGTTCGCCACCAGCGTCGGCAGGCCGATGCCCAGGTTCACGTAGGCGCCTTCGGGGATGTCGCGCGCGACGCGCGCGGCCATCCGGTCGCGGCTCAGCTTCTCGTAGGCCATGGTGCGTGCGCTCCTGTCAGACGCGGACCACGCGGGTCACGTGGATGCCCGGGGTCACGATGTGCTCGGGGTCGAGCTCGCCGAGGCCGACGATGGCCTTCACCTGCGCGACGGTCATCGCGGCGGCGGTGGCCATGATCGGGTTGAAGTTGCGCGCGGCCTTGCGGTAGACGAGGTTGCCCCAGCGGTCGCCGCGCTCGGCCTTGATCAGCGCGACATCGGCGCGGATCGGGTACTCCAGCACGTAGTCGCGACCGTCGATGCGGCGCGTCTCCTTGCCGCGCGCGAGCTCGGTGCCGTAGCCGGTGGGCGTGAAGAAGCCGCCGATGCCGGCGCCGGCCGCGCGGATCCGCTCGGCGAGGTTGCCCTGCGGCACCAGCTCGAGCTCCAGGCTGCCGGCGCGGTACAGGCCGTCGAAGACGTGCGAGTCGGCCTGCCGCGGGAACGAGCAGACGATCTTGCGCACGCGGCCGGTCTTCAGCAGCGCGGCGAGGCCGACGTCGCCGTTGCCCGCGTTGTTGTTGACGATGACCAGGTCGCGCGCGCCCTGCTCGATCAGCGCGTCGATCAGCTCGGCGGGCTGACCGGCGCCGCCGAAGCCGCCGATCATCACGGTGGACCCGTCGCGGATGCCGGCCACCGCGTCGGCGAGCGTCTTCACGGTCTTGTCGATCATGGGGAACCGTCTCCTCGGGGCTTGCGCCCATGTGTTCGCATAGCGCACACTTGTGCGATGAGCGAACGCGAGCGGCGATTGGACCCGAGGGGCGCGGGGATGTCAACGCGGCGGTCCGAGGTGGAGGAGGACGAGCGCGGCGGGGACTTCGTCCAGTCGCTCGCCCGCGGCCTCGCCGCGATCCGCGCGTTCGACGCCGAGCACCCCGCGCAGACGCTGTCGGACGTCGCCCGCCGCGCCGGCGTCTCGCGCGCGGCCGCGCGCCGGCTGCTGCACACGCTGGTGGAGCTGGGCTACGCGTCGACCGACGGGCGGCTCTTCCGGCTGCGGCCGAAGGTCCTGGAGCTGGGATTCTCGTACCTGCACGGCACCGGCCTGTGGGGCGCCGCGCAGCCGCCGATGGTCGAGCTGGTCGAGCGCATCCACGAGAGCTGCTCGGCGGCGGTGCTCGACGGCGAGGACATCGTCTACGTCGCCCGCGTGCCCACCCGCACGCGGATCATGTCGATCACGCTGGGGCTGGGCTCGCGGCTGCCCGCGCACCTGACCTCGATGGGCCGCGTGCTGCTCGCCGCGCTCCCCGCGGCCGAGCTCGACGCACGGCTCGCGGCGCTGGGCCGCGTCGAGGCGCGGACCGAGCGCACCGTGACCGACGTCGACGGCCTGCGCCGCGCGATCGCGAAGGTCCGCACGCACGGCGTCGCCATCCTCGACCAGGAGCTCGAGCCCGGGCTGCGCTCGGTCGCGGTGCCGGTGCACGGCCCGGGCGGCGCGGTGGTCGCGGCGCTGAACGTCGGCACGCACGCGTCGCGGGTCACGATGGACGACCTGAAGGGGCGGATCCTGCCGGCGCTGAAGGAGACCGCGGAGGCGGTGTCGCGGGCGATCGGCGGGCCGGCGGGCTGAAGGCTGTCCGAACGGCCGGATTCAGTCCTCGGGTTCCTGGGCACACCTGCGCAGGGCGGCGAGGTCGAGGAGTTCGATCCGCAGATAGCCCATCCGCAGCACGCCCGCCTCGGCGAGCGTCCGCAGCGCCGCGTTCACCCGCTGGCGCGGCACGCCGAGCATCGCGGCCAGTCCCTCCTGCGACACGCGCAGCCGCAGCCCGCCGCCGGGGCCGGCGGGCTCGCCCAGCGCGGCGCGCAGCGACAGCAGCACCCGCGCGAGACGCACCGGCAGCGGCAGCGCGGCGGTGTCGACGAGCAGTCGGTGCAGCCGCCGCGTGCGTCCGGCGAGCAGACGCATGACCCGCCGCCGCATCTGCGGGTCGGCGTCGATCGCCGCGTGGAAGTCGTCGGGCGCGATCCACAGGACCTCGGCAGGCTCCTGCGCGCGGGTGTCGTGGATGGCGCCGCCGCCGTCCAGCAGCGGCACGAGGCCCACCACGTGACCCGGTCCCGCGTACGACACCACGACGCGCCGGCCCGCGGCGGTGGAGGAGCTCGTCTCAACGGTGCCGGCGGCGACCACCATCAGCCCGTCGGCCCGCTCGCCGCGGCGGACCATCGACTCGCCCGACCGATAGCGTCGCAGCCATGCGCGGCGCAGCAGCAGGCCGTGCGTGACCGGGTCGCCGTCGCGCAGCCAGGGCACGAGCGCGAGCGCGCGTCGCTCGCGCTCGCGGCCCCGCGAGAGGTCTACGTCCTGACGGCTGGCTGGGTCGCTCATTGTCCGATTCCGGACAGTCGTTGTGGGTCGGTCGACGGATGATCGGCGTACCGCGACCCCGGACCCGCTCCATGACCGCGACGGCAGCCCATCATATCCCCGCCAGCCGATGTCTCGACGCCTTGCGCGAGGCCGGCTGCGACCACGTCGTCACCGTGCCCGACTGGGTGCAGCTCGCGATGCACGTGCGGCTGGAGGCCGGCGAACCCGGCCTGCCGATGGTCGCGTGCTGCGGCGAGGACCAGGCGGTGACGGTCGCGGCGGGCCTCGCGATCGGCGGGCGCCGACCGGTGATCGTCGTGCAGAACCAGGGGCTCTACGCCTGCGTGAACGGCATCCGCGCGGTCGCGCTCGACGCCCGCGTGCCGCTGGTCTTCATGGTCGGACAGTTCGGCCGCGAGTTCGACAACTTCGGCGACGACCCGGCGAAGTCGCGGCGCAACATGGTGAGGCTGCTGCACCCGGTACTCGACGCGCTCGGCGTGAAGGCCTTCCCCCTGGAGTCCGAGGCCGACCTGCCGCAGGTACGGGCCGCCTTCGAGCACGCGCACGCCCACCGCACGGCCGCCGTGCTGGTGGTCGGCGCGCCGCAGGCCTGGTCCTGACGGGCGCGGGGAGACGCACATGACGATGACGATCGGAGAGGCCTGCAAGGTCGTCGCCGACGGTCGCGGCGACGCGATCGTGGTGGCGACGATGGGGGCGATGTTCGCGTTCGACCAGCTGGGCCTGGTCGACGGGCGGGTGAGCTCGGTACCCCTGATGGGCGGCGCGGGGGGCCTGGGTCTGGGGCTGGCGATCGCCCGGCCGGAGCGCCGCGTGGTGGTGGTCGACGGCGACGCGAGCCTGCTGATGGAGCTCGGCGGCCTGGTCGGCATCGCCCAGCAGGCGCCCCGCAACCTGCTGCACGTGGTGATCCGCAACGGCACGCAGTTCACGGGCAACTCGAACCTCGCGGTGCCGGGGCGCGACGTCGCCGACTTCGTCGGGATGGCGAGGGCCGCCGGCTACCGGCACGCGCAGCGCTTCGAGCGCCTCGAGGACTGGGCGCGGCACTTCCCCGCCCTGCTCGCCGCCGACGGCCCGGGTTTCGTCGAGCTCGCGGTCGAGCCGCCGCCGCCGCGCTTCGGGCCGCAGACGCCGCAGCAGCCGATGCCCGACCGGCAGTTCCAGCGGATGGCCCAGGAGGCGGCGGCGCTGTCGGCCTGGCTGGGCGTGTCCCCGCCGCCCGGCGCGACCGGCGCGGACGGCGCGGTCCGTGGCTGAGGCGAGCGCCGCCGCCGACGGCGGCCGCTTCGACTACGTGGTGGTCGGCGCCGGCTCGGCGGGGGCCGCCCTCGCACGCCGCCTGGCGGACGACGGCACGACGCGCGTGCTGCTGCTCGAGGCGGGCGAGCCCCGCCACCGCGAGTTCTGGATCCGGGTGCCGATGGGCATCGGCAAGATCCTGCTCGACACCCGGTACGTCTGGCCGTTCGCCACCGAGCCGCAGGGCACGCTGAAGGGCCAGTCGATCTACTGGCCGCGCGGTCGGCTGCCCGGCGGCTCGAGCTCGGTCAACGGCATGATCTGGGTCCGGGGCGATCCCGCGGAGTACGACCGCTGGCGCGCGCTCGGCAACGAGGGCTGGGGCTGGAGCGACCTGCTGCCGGTCTTCCGCCGGATCGAGTCCGCGCGATTCGGCGACGCGGCGGTGCGGGGCCGCGACGGTCCGATCGGCGTGACCCCGCTGCAGCGCACGCTGCGCAACCCGCTGGGCGACGCCTTCGTCGCCGGCTGCCATGAGGCCGGCATCCCGCCGACCGACGACTACAACGGCGGGGGCTACGAGGGCGTGGGCTACCTGCAGCTGTCCACCGTCGGCGGGCGCCGCTGCAGCACCGCGATCGGCTATCTCGACGGCGCGCCCGCCAACCTGCTGCTTCAGACCGAGGCGGTGGCGACCCGCGTGCTGTTCGAGGGCCGGCGGGCGATCGGCGTCGAGTACCGGCGCGGGGGCCGGCTGATGCGGGCGCACGCGCAGGCCGAGGTGATCCTCGCGGCCGGCCCGATCAAGTCGCCGCAGCTGCTCGAGCTGTCCGGCGTGGGCCGGCCCGACGTGCTGCAACGCGTCGGCATCCCGGTGCTGCACGCGCTGCCCGGGGTCGGCGAGAACCTGCTCGACCACCTGCAGTCGCGGATCACCTATGCGTGCTCCCGACCGATCACGCTCAACGAGATCGTCAGCAGCCCGCTGCGCCGCACGCTGATGGGAGCGAGGTGGCTGCTCACCCGCGGCGGCTGGATGTCGACGCCCGGCGCCACGGTGCACGCGCTGGCCCGCACCGCGCCGGACGACCCGCAGCCCGACGTCAAGATCCAGCTGCACCACATCACCGGCAAGGACCGCTACGCGCGGCGCCCGGCGCAGGGGCTCGACCCGTACCCCGGCTTCGCGGTGGGGCTGTTCCAGCTGCGGCCCGAGTCGCGCGGGGCGCTGCACGTGCGCAGCCCCGATCCGGACGACGCGCCGGTGATCGACCCGCGCTACCTCGACACCGACGGGGACCGGCAGGCCATGCTGCGCGCGGCGCGCCTCGCGCTGCGGGTGATGGCGAGCGCGCCGATGCGCCCGTTCGTGCTGCGCCGCACGCGGCCCGCGCCGGAGGTCGGCGACGACGACGCCTCGTGGCTGGAGTACCTGAAGACCTCGGGGCAGACCTCCTGGCATCCGATCGGCACCTGCGCGATGGGCCGCGACGAACGCGCGGTGGTCGACGCGCGACTGCGCGTCCACGGGCTCGAGTCGCTGCGCGTGGCCGACTCCTCGATCATGCCGACGATGCCCTCGTCGAACACCAACGCACCGTCGATCGCGATCGGCGAGAAGGCCGCCGACCTGATCCGCGAGGATCGGAGGCGCTGAGCATGGCGCGGCCGCAGCGCCCCGTCGCCCGCGCATCGCGCGCCGCGGCACGCCGAAGGAGACCCGGATGAGCGAGACCCCGCAGCGCCCCGAACCGCAGTGGCTGGACGGCGATCCCGGTGCCGGCTGGCAGGGCCGTCTCGGCCGCACGCTGGCCGAATCGCAGCCCTGGTGGCCGCCGCGCCGGGCGGCGCGCAAGGGCGCGCCCAACGTCATCGTGATCCTGCTCGACGACGTGGGCTTCTCCGACTTCGGCTGCTACGGCGGCGAGATCCGCACGCCGAACATCGACGCGCTGGCGGCCGGCGGCCTGCGGTTCACCGGCTACACCACCGTCCCGATGTGCGCACCGGCACGCGCCGCGCTGCTCACCGGCAAGGATCCGCACTCGGTGGGCAGCGGCTGGCTGACCCACGCCGATCCGGGCTATCCGGGCTTCCGGGCCGCGGAGATCAGCCGCGATGCGCCGACCGTGGCCGAGCTGCTGCGGGCCGGCGGCTGGTCGACCTGGGCGGTCGGCAAGTGGCACAACACGCCCGACCACCAGGTGCACGCGGCCGGCGAGCGGGCCTCGTGGCCGATGCAGCGCGGCTTCGACCGGTTCTACGGCTTCATGGGCGCGGAGACCAACTTCTTCTCGCCCGGCCACCTGATCGAGGGCAACGATTTCGTGGTGCGCGACGCGTACCCGGACGACTACTTCAGCAGCGACGACTGGACCGACCGGGCGATCGGCTGGCTGCGGTCCCACCGCTCCGCCGACTCCGACAAGCCGTTCTTCCTCTGGCTCGCGCACAACGCGCCGCACGTGCCGCTGCAGGCGCGGCCGGCCGACGTCGAGCGCTATCGCGGCGTCTACGACCGCGGCTGGGACGTGCTGCGCGCGGAGCGCTTCGCGCGCCAGCGCGCGCTCGGCGTGGTGCCCGCCGACTGGCGACTGCCCGGCGCGAGCCCGGGCGTGCCGGCCTGGGACGCGACCGATCCGGCCCGCCGCGAGGTGATGGCGCACTACATGGCGCTGTACGCGGCGATGATCGACAACGTCGACCAGAACCTCGGCCGGCTGCTCGCCTGCCTGCGCGAGATCGACGCGATCGACGACACGCTGATCCTGCTGACCAGCGACAACGGCGCCTCGTCGATCGGCGGCCCCGAAGGCACCGCCAACCTCTTCGAGAAGCGGCTCGCCCGCACCGACGATCCGACGCTCGCGCCGCGGATGCTGAAGGCCGGCGCCCTGGGCGGCATCGATTCCTACGCGGCCTACCCGGTGGGCTGGGGCAACGCTTCGAACACGCCGTTCCGCTTCTTCAAGCGCACGCCGATGAACGGCGGCATCCGCGTGCCCATGATCGTCAGCTGGCCGGCGCGCGTGCGCGACCCCGGCGCGATCCGCCGCGACTGGATCCACGTCACCGACACCGTGCCGACGCTGCTGGAGATCGCCGGGCTCGAGTATCCGGCGCAGCACCAGGGCTACCGGACCCGCGACCTCGACGGCCAGAGCTGGGCACCGATGCTCGACGGACCCGACGCGCGCTCGCCGCGCAGCGCGCAAGGACTGGCGCAGCACTACGAGCTCGAGGGCAACCGCGGCTTCATCCGAGGCCGCTGGAAGATCGTGTCGCTGCAGACGGCGGCCGCGAAGGTCGACCTCGACAACTGGATGCTGTTCGACCTCGAGGCCGATCCGACCGAGATCGACGACCTCGCGAAGACCCGCCCGGAGGTGCTGCGCGAGATGATCGACGCGTTCGAGGCCCGGGCGCGGTCGGCCTACCTGTACCCGCTCGACAACCGCGACAACCGGCGGGTGCTGGCGCTGCCGCCGTTCCTCGAGGAGGCGGCGTCCCGGCCGCGCACCTTCCACGGCGGCGGCGAGACCGCCGCGTCGGCCGCGGTCTCGCTGCTGATCGCCGATCGCGACTTCACCCTCTCCTGCGAGTTCGAGGGCGGCGCCGGCGACGAAGGCGTGCTCTGGGCGATCGGCGACAGCTTCGCCGGGCTGGCGATGTTCGTGATGGACGGTCGCCTGCAGCTGGTCTTCCGCCGGGGCATCGAGGTGGAGCTCGTGCTCGAGACGCCGCTCGCCCCCGGTGCGCACCGGGTCGTGCTGAGGCACCGGGCGTGGGGCCAGCGACGCGGCACGGCCACGCTCGAGCTCGACGGGTCGTCGGTCCCGGGTACCCTCGACACCACGCCGACGCTGATGCGTCTGGGGGGAGAGGGACTGGACATCGGCCTGGACCGGCGCCGCAAGGTGTCGACGCGTTACGCGTCGCGCGGCGTGTTCGCCTGGCCGGGACGCGTGGCTCACGTGCGCATCGAGCCCGGCCCGATGGCGCCGGGCAGTCTCGCCAACCGACCCGAGCGGCTGGCGCAGGCCGACTGAACCCCTCGCAACGAACGGAGGACCCGATGATCGGATTCGACGAGAGACGCCGCGGGTACCTGCGCGGACTGGGCGCGGCGGGCGCGCTCGCCCTGGCCGGCGGGGGACGCGGCGCGCGCGCGCAGGCCTGGCCCGCGAAGCCGATCCGGGTGATCGTGCCCTTCCCGGCCGGCGGGACGCCCGACGTCACCGCCCGGCGCCTCGCCGAGCGGGTCGCGCCGATGCTCGGCCAGCCGGTGGTGGTGGAGAACCGGCCCGGCGCGGCCGCGCTGATCGGCGCGAAGGCGGTGGCCGCCGCCCCCCCCGACGGCTACACGATCGGCTACCTGTCGTCGGGGCACGCGACCGTGCAGGCGATCACCGGCAGGCTCGACCTGGAGAAGGAGTTCCGGCCGATCGCCATGGTGGGCAGCTCGCCCTTCCTCGCGGCGGTGAACCCGTCGTCGCCCTGGCGGACGCTGCGCGAGTTCCTCGAGGCCGCGCGCGCCCAGCCGGGTCGCCTGACCGTCGGGAGCGCGGGCGTCGGGTCGCCGGCCCACATCGCGTTCGAGCGGATGCGCGAGCGGCTGCCCGGGCTCGACCTGGTCCACGTGCCGTTCAAGGGCGCGATCGAGTCTTACAACGCGATCGTCGGCGGCCAGATCGACTTCACGGTGAGCGTGCTCGGTGCGGCGCTGCCGCACCTGCAGGCGCAGCGGCTGCGGCCGCTCGCGGTGACCGCCTCCGAGCGCGTGGCGATGCTGCCCTCGGTGCCGACGATGATCGAGGCCGGCGTCCCCGGATACCGCTTCGACGCCTGGGGCGGCTTCGCCGCGCCGGCGGGCACGCCGGACGACGTGATCGCACGCCTGCACGCGGTGATCGCGCGCGCCGCCAACGAGCCCGACTACCGGGCGTTCGCCGAATCCCAGGGCGCGCAGTCGGTGGTCAGCGCGAGCCCGCAGGCGTTCGCCCGGGACATCGCCGAGACGCTGGCCGTCGAGCGCGCGACCGTGCAGCGGCTCGGCCTGAAGGAATCCTGAAGCCCCCGCCCGGTGGCGGGCGATCGCGGGCCGACCCGGTGCGGGGGCGCGCCCGGTCTCAGCGCGCCGCGTACCGGTCCCGCAGCAGCCGCTTCATCAGCTTGCCGGCCTCGGTCCGCGGCAGCTCGGCGACGAAGTCCACGCTGCGCGGGCACTTGATCGGCGACAGGCGCTCGCGGCACCAGGCGACGAGCGCGTCGGCCAGCGCCTCGGACGGCACCGTACCCTCGCGCGGCACGACGACTGCCTTCACCGACTCGCCGAACTCCGCGTCCGGCACGCCGATCACCGCGACGTCGGCGACGGCCGGGTGCGTGACCAGCAGGTTCTCGGTCTCCTGCGGATACACGTTCACGCCGCCGCTGATGATCATGTGCGACGCGCGGTCGGTGAGGTACAGGTACCCGTCGGCGTCGACGTGGCCCACGTCGCCGATGTTCGCGCGGCCCAGCGCGTCGTAGGTGGCGCGCGTGCGCTCGCGGTCCCCGTGGTACTCGAAGGGCGGCACGCCCGAGAAGCAGACGAGCCCGGTCTCGCCGGCGCCGAGCTCGACGCCGTCCTCGCCCACGATGTGCAGCCGGCCGAGCTCGGGACGACCGACCGAGCCCGGACGCTCGAGCCAGTCGCGCGACGAGATCGACGTGCGGCCGATCGCCTCGGTGCCGCTGTAGTACTCGGTGACGATCGGCCCCCACCAGTCGATCATCGCGCGCTTGACCTCGACCGGGCACGGCGCGGCCGCATGGATCGCATGGCGCAGGCTCGACCGGTCGTGGCGGTCGCGGACCGCGGCGGGCAGACGCAGCAGCCGCACGAACATCGTCGGCACGAACTGCGCGTGGGTGACGCGCCAGCGCTCGATCGCGCGCAGCGCGGCCTCGGCGTCGAAGCGTTCCATCACCACGCAGCAGCCGCCGGCGCGCAGCACCTGCATCGTCCATCGCACCGGCGCCGAGTGGTACATCGGCGCGGTCGACAGGTAGACCGAGTCGGCGTCGAAGCGCTTCCAGTCGAGGTCGGAGCGCTGCAGGTCGTGCGCGGCGAGCTGCGCGAGCGGACGGCGGATGCCCTTCGGGCGGCCGGTGGTGCCGGACGAATAGAGGAAATCGGTGCCCTCGAGGCGCGCGGGGAGTTCGGCGTCGACGGGGACGCCGGCGATCCATGCCGAGACGGGGGCGAAGCCCGCGGCGGAGGCGGCGAAGTCCTGGCGCGCCTCGTCAGCGATCAGCCGCACCCGAACCGCCGGCGCCCGCGCCGCCGCAGCCGCGGCGACCTCGATCGTCGTCCGCGTCGCGAACAGCGCGCGCGCACCGCAATCCGCGAGCACGTGCGCCGCCTCGTCGGTCTTCCAGTGCGTGCTGAGGCAGGTGTAGTACAGGCCCGCGCGTCGAGCGGCCCACAACCAGACGAGAAGGTCCGGCCGGTTCTCGGCGAGGATCGCGATGCCCTCGCCCTCGCGCAGGCCCGCGTCGACGAGCGCGCGCGCGACGCGGCGCGACATGGCCTCGAGCGTGCGCCAGTCGATCGTCTCGCCGCTGCCGGCCATCACCACCGCGGGCGCGTCGGGGCGGGCGGCCGCGTGCCGCGCGATCGGGTCGACCGGCGCGGCGCTCACTCGGACCTGATCCCGGCCTGCCGCACCACCGCGCCCCATTTCTCGGTCTCGGCCGCGATGAACGCGCCGAACTGCGCAGGCGACATCGGCAGGCTCGCGCCGCCCATCTCGGCCAGACGCTGGCGCACCGAGGGCATCGCGAGCACCTGCGCGACCTCGGTGTGCAGCCGCTCGACGATCGGCGACGGCACCTTCGACGAGGTCAGCAACCCGACCCAGACCACCACCTCGAAGCCCGGGTAGCCGGACTCCGCGACCGTGGGTACCGCGGGCAGCTCGGCCGTGCGCTGCGCGGTGGTGACCGCGAGCGCGCGCAGGCGGCCCGCGTTCACGTGCGGCAGCGCGGTGACGAGGTTGTCGACCATCACCTGCACCTGCCCGCCCAGCAGGTCGGTGAGCGCGGGCGACGCGCCCTTGTAGGGCACGTGGACCAGGTCGATGCCGGCGCGCATCTTCAGCATCTCGCCGGCGAGGTGGCTCGAGGTGGCCGTGCCCGAGGACGCGATCGACAGCGCGCCGGGCTTGGCCTTCGCGAGCGCGACCAGCTCGGCCACGGTGGTCGCGGGCACCGACGGATGCACGAGCAGCACGTTCGGCATCGAGACCACGTGCGCCACCGGCGCGAAGTCGCCGGGCGCGTAGGGCAGCTTCGGGAAGATCGCGTAGTTCGCGGCGTTCGGACCGATGCTGCCCATCACCATCGCGTGGCCGTCGGGCTCGGCGCGCAGCATCGCCTGCATGCCGATCACCTGGCCGCCACCGGCCTTGTTGTCCACCGTCACCGGCTGGCCGACGCGCTTCGACAGCTCGCCTGCGATCAGTCGGCTGGAGAGGTCTAGGATGCCGCCGGGCGTGGCCGGCACGACGATCGTCATCGGCTTCGACGGGAACGCGGGCGACTGGGCCCGGGCGGTGCCCGCGGGCAGCGCGGCGAGCGCGAGCGGCGCAGGCAGTGCGCCGAGCAGGCGGCGTCTGGATCGGTTCATGCCGGGGGTCTCCTCGGTGGGCCGGGCCATCGTAGCCCCGGGGCCACCCCGACGGGCGATGCCGCCCCGCGACGTGGAACAGCGAGGCGGACGTCGCGGGTGGACCGGGGCTGCGGGGGGCGCTCGATCGTCCCTCGCCGCGCCGCCTCAGCGTCCCAACGCCGCCCGCTCCAGCACGGGCAGCCCGCGGCGCGCCCGCGCCGTCGTGCAGCGCTCGTCGCCCGGACGGACCTCGCGGCACGGCGACGGTCGCACCGCGTAGCTCGTGCATCGCACCGCGACGCCCACCGTGCCGTCGAGCGCCACGCAGCGCGGCGCCTTCGCGTGGGTGCCGCGCATCGCGACGCGATGCGGCGTCACCGGCTCGACGAGCGCTTCGGGCAGTCCGAGCGCGGACATCTCGAGCCAGTGGAAGGACACGCGGAAGGCCGCGCAGCAGGCGCCGCAGGCGCGGCAGGTCGCGCCGTCGTCGACGGCCGCCGCGGTCACCGGCGCGACCACCCCGACAGCCACCGCGCCCAGTTCCCGAACCCGGCCTCGGCCGCGCGGGCGCTCGCCGCGCGCCAGTCGTACTCCACCGCGACCAGCGAGGCCGTCGCGGTGTCCGTCCCGAGCTCGATCATCGCGTAGCGTGCATGCGGGCTGCCCGCCTGCACGAAGACCGTGGTCCCGCGCAGCGGCTCCTCGTAGGCCGGCAGGCCCACGCTGCCGTCGTTGACGAGCAGCGAGCCGTCGGCGAGCCGCACGATCCGCTGCGTGTGCGAATGGCTGCAGACCATCACCCGCGCGCGCGCGCCGCCGAGGTCGGCCTCGATCGCGGCCAGCGGCCGGATCCGCGGGTCGCCGGCCGGCGCCTCCTCGATCAGGTAGAAGTCCTCCTGGTGCGGCGCGCCGTGGAAGCACAGCAGCTCGGTGCCCACCGCATGGGTCCCGGGCAGCGCGCGCAGCCACTCGAGCGTGTCGGCGTCGATCCGCTCGAGCGTCCAGAGGTCGGTGCGGCCGGGCCGGTGCGAGGCCGGGTCGACGAGCGCCACGTCGTGGTTGCCGCGCACGTGCGCCGCGTCGAGCGCGCGCAGGCGATCGGCGGTCTCCTGCGGCCACAGCGGGCCGGAGAGCGCGTCGCCGACCTGGACGATCAGGTCGCAGCCGCGCCGTCGGATGTCGGCCAGCACCGCGTCCAGCGCGAGCACATTGCCGTGGATGTCGCTGATCGCCGCGATCCGCATCGTCGGGCCCTCCCGGGGTGGGTCACGCCCCGGATGCTAATGCCCGCCGAGGAGCCACTTGATGATGCCCTTGGCGATGAAGCCGATGAAGCCGAAGCCGAGCGCGAGGAACAGGACGAAGGTGCCGAACCGGCCGGCTTTCGACTCGACCGCCAGCTGCACGATGATGAACACCATGTACAGCATGAAGGCGCCGACGCCGAAGGTCAGCCCGAACCACGCGACCTGCGCCTCGGTGAGGCCGAAGGGCACGGTCAACGCTCCGCCGGCTCGCCGCCCGCGGGCGGCGCGACCAGGTCGCGATAGGCGTGCCAGCTCGCATGACCGAGCCAGGGCACGACCACCACGAGGCCGAGCATCGCGGTGACCATCCCGGCGAGGGTCAGCGACGCGAGCGTGGCCGACCACAGTGCCATCGTGAACGGGTTCGCCAGCACGACGCGCCAGCTGGTCAGCACCGCCGCGAGCACGCCCACCGGCCGGTCCATCAGCATCGGCACCGCGATCACGGTCGACGCGAAGACCGGGGCGGCGAGCACCCCGCCCAGCATCAGCCAGCCCTCGAAGAGGAACGAGTGCTCGGCGAGCATCACCCGCCGGACGAAATCGAGCGGCTCGTTCACCGGGCCGGCGGCGAAGGTGGTGATCAGCGAGGCCGAGGTGATCGTCCAGCCGCCGCCGGCCGCCGCCAGCAGCACGCCGAAGACGATCAGCCGGCCGCGCCCCTCGCGCGGCCGCCACGCGCCGAGCGCGGTGTGCAGGCCGGGCCGCTCGCCGCGCTCGAGCGCGGCGCTGATCGCATAGAGGCCGGTGGCGAGGATCGGCGCGACGAGCAGGAAGGCCGAGACCGCTCCCGACAGACCCCAGAACGCGCGGCGGCCGAACACGACGAGGACCAGCCCGAAGGCCGCGATCGCCGCACCGTGCAGCAGGCCGGGCCCGGGGCAGCGGACGAAGTCGCGCCAGCCGGCGGCGAGCCAGCGCAGCGGCGCATCGCCCTGCACGTCGCGCACGGCGTGCCGCCGCGACTGGTCGATCGCCCGGGCGGCATGGACGCGTGCCATCGGTCCGCCCGGCGACGCCGAGTCAGTCGAGCGTGGTCAGCACCCGGCGCAGCTTCGTGACGATCTCGTCGATCTGCGCGGGCTCGATGATCAGCGGCGGCGACAGCGCGATGATGTCGCCGGTCACGCGGATCAGCAGGTCCTGCTCGTGGAAGGCGCGGGTGAACGCGTCGAAGGCACGGGTGCCGGGCGCGCCCGCGCGCGGCGCGAGCTCGATCGCGCCGATCAGGCCGATGTTGCGCACGTCGATCACGTTCGGGCAGTCGCGCAGCGAGTGCACCGCCTCCTGCCACTGCGCGGCGAGCGTCGACGCGCGGGTCAGCAGACCCTCCTCCTCGTAGACGTCGAGCGTGGCGATCGCGGCCGCGCAGGCGAGCGGGTGCGCCGAGTAGGTGTAACCGTGGAAGAGCTCGATCGCCTTCTCCGGGCCCTGCATGAAGGTGTCGTAGATGCCGCGGCGCGCGAACACCGCGCCCATCGGCACGGTGCCGCTGGTGATGCCCTTGGCGACGGTGACCAGGTCCGGGATCACGCCGAAGTGCTGCGAGGCGAACGGCGAGCCGAGCCGGCCGAAGCCGGTGATGACCTCGTCGAAGATCAGCAGGATGCCGTGCTTCGCGGTGATCTCGCGCAGCTTCTGCAGGTAGCCCACCGGCGGGATCAGCACGCCGGTGGAGCCGGCGACCGGCTCGACGATGACCGCTGCGATGGTCGAGGGGTCGTGCAGCGCGACGATCTTCTCGAGCTCGTCGGCGAGGTGCGCGCCCCACTGCGGCTGGCCCTTGCTGAACGCGTTGTGCGCGAGGTCGTGGGTGTGCGGCAGGTGGTCGACGCCGGCGAGCATCGAGCCGAAGTGCTTGCGGTTGCCGGCGATGCCGCCGACCGAGATGCCGCCGAAGCCCACGCCGTGGTAACCCCGCTCGCGGCCGATCAGGCGGGTGCGCTGCCCCTCGCCGCGCATCCGGTGGTAGGCGAGCGCGATCTTCAGCGCCGAGTCGACCGCCTCGGAGCCGGAGTTGCAGTAGAAGACCTGGCCGAACTCCTGCGGCAGGATGCCCAGCAGCCGGTTGGACAGCTCGAAGGCGAGCGGGTGGCCCATCTGGAAGGTGGGCGCGAAGTCCATCGTCGCGGCCTGCTTCTGGATGGCCTCGACGATCGGCTTGCGGGTGTGGCCGGCGTTCGTGCACCACAGGCCGGCGACCGCGTCGAGGATCTTCCGGCCCTCGGGGGTCCAGTAGTGCATGCCTTCCGCGCGCGCCAGCAGCCGCGGCGCCGACTTGAAGTGCCGGTTCGCGGTGAACGGCATCCAGAACGCGTCGAGCTCGTGGCCGGCGTCGAGGCCGGCGGGGGCGAGGTCCGAATGGCGGGCGATGTCGTTCATGGCGGGCTCCTGGAGGGGGCGCGGCGGGCCGCGCGAAGGCAGGTCGACGACTATAGCAAGCCGGGGGCGCCGGCGGCCCGGGAGCACCGGCGCGGCCGGAACGCGGTCGGCCGGCGGCGCCGGACGGTCGGCGCCGGACCGGTCCGGCCCTCCTCGGTCAAGGACGGCGGTTGCGCTCGCCGTCGTCGATCGCCTTGCCGGCCGCGCGACCGCTGCAGACGTTGTCGGCCGAGCCCCGCACCAGCACCCGCTGCGCCCGCGCGCCGACGAAGCCGCCGAGGTCGTTGTCGGCGAATCGGTTGCGGCTCGCCGCGAGCGGATCGGACGGACTGACGATGATGCCGACCGCCCCGCGCCCGCGCAGCACGTTGCCGGCGATCTCGGCGTTCGAGCCGGCCACCATGACCCCCACCGAGGACTCGCCGTCGTTCGACACGGTGTTGCCGGCCACGCGCGCGCCGTCGGTCAGCACCGCGATGCCCATCGAGGTCGCCCCGTGCGTCTCGATCCGGTTGTCGACCACTTCGGTGGGCACGATGCGGGCCGGGTCGACACCGGCCTTGCGGTCGGAGAAGTAGCCCACCAGCACGCCGTTCGGCGTCTGCCGGCCCGGGAAGGGCAGGCCCGCCTCGGCGGTCTCGAGCCGGTTGCCGCGGACCGTGATCCGGCCGCGTCCGTCGGCGCCGCGCCAGTTGTCGATCGCCTCGAACGCGGTGCGCGTCGCGCCGGTGACGGTCTTGCCCGAGACGGTGGCCTCCATGCCGCCGGTCCACTGCGCGTAGATGCCGTAGCCGAGCGTGCTCGCGGGACGGTCGGTGCGCACGTCGATGACGTTGCCCGAGAGCGTGACCGGGCCGCCCAGGCTCCCCGGCATCGGCCGACGCGAGGGGCCGAGCGGCTGCGACCACGCCGAGCCGACCAGGATGCCCGCGACCGCCTGGCCGTCGGCCATGCCGGGCAGCGGCAGCGGATGCGGCCTCAGCCCCGCGATCCGCGTGCCGGTCACCGTGAGCGCGCTCGCATGGCCGATGTTGATCGGCGACCAGAGCGCGCCGGTGAGCACGAGGTCGCGGATCACGATCCGCGGCGCGCTGCGGCCGGCGGGCTCGGGCGCGTCCGTCGCGGGCGCGAAGAAGGTGAAGAAGCCGCCGCGGACCGTCGCGCCCGGCGCACCGACGATCTCCACGTCGCGGGTCAGCGTCACGCGGCCGCGATCGCCGAAGTCGAAGGCCCCGGCGAGCCTCACGCGCCCGCCGGCGTCGACCGCCGCCTGCACGGCGCCGACATCCTTCGCGGGGTCGCCGGTACCGGCGATGTCGACGCCGGACGGGCCGAGTCCGGTGCAGGCGGCGAGCAGCGGGCCGGGCGACCGGGAGTGGGCCCGTCGCCCGCGCCCCCTGTCGGGGCCTCGCACGGACCGAGCGGCAGCTAGGAGTCTGGGCGGCAGAGCGCCACGAAGCCTGACTTGAGCGAGGCGTTTTTTGGTAGGTTTGAGTGCATGAGCGCGAGCTACCTGCCGTACGACCCCCAGCAGATGTTTCTGCTACCGCCTGCACTGCACGACTGGCTGCCCGAGGGTCATCTGGCGCATTTCATTGGCGACACGGTGGACACGCTGGATTTGAGCGAGTTCCACGCGCGGTATGCCAAGGGTGGGCCGCGCAATCAGCCGTTTCACCCGGCGATGATGGTGAAGGTGCTGTTGTACGGTTACGCGACGGGGGTGTTCAGTTCGCGCAAGATCGCCCGCAAGCTGCATGAGGACGTGGCGTTCCGGGTGCTGGCGGCGGGGAACTTCCCGGCGCACCGTACGATCCGGGATTTTCGGGCGCTGCACCTGAAGGAGCTCGCCGAGCTGTTCGTGCAGGTGGTGCGGCTGGCGCGCGAGATGGGTCTGGTGAAGCTGGGGACGATCGCGGTGGACGGCACGAAGGTCAAGGCCAACGCGAGCCGCCACAAGGCGATGAGCTACGAGCGGATGGTGCAGTCCGAGCGCGAGTTGCGTGCGCAGATCGAGGCGCTGCTGGCGCGTGCGCGGGCGGCCGACGAGGCCGAGAGGAACGAGCCCGAGGTGGACATTCCGGCCGAGATCGAGCGGCGCGAGGCGCGGCTTGCGGCAATCGCTGCGGCGCGCGAGCGCCTCGAGCAGCGCCAGCGCGAGGCGGACCTCGAACGTGGCCGTACGCCGGGCGACGAGAACAAGCCGCGCGGCAAGGGCGGCAAGCTCAAGGGCGGGCGCTACAAGCGCGATTTCGGCATCCCGAAAGACACGGCGCAGGAGAACTTCACCGACCCCGACAGCCGGATCATGAAGCGCGCCGGCGGTGGCTTCGATGCGAGCTACAACGCGCAGACGGCGGTCGACGACACGGCTCACATCATCGTTGCGGCCGAGTTGACGAACAACGCCAGCGACGCAGGCGAGTTGCCGACGATGCTGGAGGCGGTTCGAACGAACCTGGAGGCGCTGCCGCAGCAAGCCCTGGCCGACACCGGGTACAAGGCCGAGGCGGTGTTCGAGAAGCTCGCCGAGTGCGACTGCGATGTGGTGGTGGCGCTGGGCCGCGAGGGTAAGGCGCAATTGGCGATCGACCCCGAGCGAATGCCTCACACCGTGGCGATGGCCGCGAAGCTGCAGACCGAGGCGGGTCGCAAGGCCTATGCACGGCGCAAGTGGCTCGCCGAACCCCCCAACGGGTGGATCAAGCACGTACTGGGGTTTCGCCAATTCACTCTCAGGGGGCTGCAGCAGGTCCGGGCCGAGTGGAAGCTCGTGTGCCTGGCGCTGAACCTGCGTCGGATGGCGACGATGCCGGCACGTTAAGCGATCGATGAGGCCGAAAACCGCCTTCTACGGCATCCTCGGTCCAGCGATCGGCCCAGCCCGCGCCGCCGCAGCCTGCCGACTCCAACCCCGCGAGATTCCTACGCTTCGATCGTTGCCCATCAGGCAGCAACTCAGTCCGGGCGGCGGCATCTGCCGCCCAGACTCCTAG
>JBJOKE010000016.1:0-58759 GCA_046046245.1 Pseudomonadota bacterium
ACTGGAGTTCAGACGTGTGCTCTTCCGATCTCGCGAAGCGAGGCCGCCGCCGCCGAGCTCTGCTCGACCAGCGCGGCGTTCTGCTGCGTCGATGCGTCGATCTGCGCGACTGCCTCGTTCACCTGCCCGACGCCCTGCGCCTGCTGCTGCGCCGAGCCGGCGATCTCGGCGACCATCGCGCGGACCTCGTGGATCGAGCGGACGACATCCTCGACGATGCGGCCGGCCTCGGCCGCCGCGCGGTTGCCGCCGTCGACCTGCGAGACCGACGCGGAGATCAGCGACTTGATCTCGCGCGCGGACTCGGCGCTGCGCTGCGCGAGCGTGCGGACCTCGGTCGCGACGACCGCGAAGCCACGGCCCTGGTCGCCGGCGCGGGCCGCCTCGACCGCCGCGTTCAGCGCGAGGATGTTGGTCTGGAACGCGATCCCGTCGATCACCGAGATGATCTCGGTGATCCGCCTCGAGCCCTCGGCGATGCCGGACATCGTCTTCACGACCTCGGCGACGGCGTCGCCGCCGCGCTGCGCGACCTCGGCCGCCCTGCCGGTCAAGGCGTCGGCCTGGCCGGCCACCTCGGCCGACGAGCGCAGGGTGCCCGACAGCTCGTCCATCGCCGACGCGGTCTCCTCGAGCGACGCGGCCTGCTGTTCGGTCCGCGCCGACAGGTCCTGCGTGCCGCCGGCGATCTGCTGCGACGCGGTCGAGACCGCGGCGGCACTGGCGCGAACGTCGGCGATCACGCGCTTCAGCCCGTCCCGCATCTCCGTCATCGCCGCCACGAGCTCGCCGGTCTCGTCGCGCGACGGCGGCGGCATCCTCGCGGTGAAGTCGCCGCCGGCGAGGGCGCGGGCGACGCCGACCAGGGCCTGCACCGGACCCGCGACGACCCGGGCCATCCAGGCGGCGAGCAGCAGTCCGACGACGACGGCGACGGCGCCCATCGCCGCGATCGCGAGGCGCGTCGTGTCGCCGAGCGAGGCCGCGCGGGCCGCTTCGGCCGACGCGCCGCGCTCGTTCAGCACGACCAGCTGCTCGAGCGAGTCGCTCACCGCGCCGTAGAGCCTGAGCGACGCGCCGAGGAGCAGCGCGAGGGCGTCGTCGCTGCGTCCCGAATCGAGCAGGCTGCGGACCTCGCGGCTCGTCTTCACGTAATCCGTCCACAGCGCGCGGTAGGCGTCGTAGAGCCTGCGCTCCTCGTCGGACGAGATGAGCGGCTCGTACCGGGCCTGCAGGTCTTCGATCCGGGTGAACTGCTCGTCGATCCGGGCCGCGGTCGTGCGGCGCGCCTCGAGGTCGTCGGCGAGCAGCAGTCGCCGGTTCTCGAACACCCGCTGCACCGTGGTCGCGCGGGCGAGCGTCAGCACCGTCTGCACGCTCGGCAGCCAGTTGGTCGCGACCTCCTTCGTCGAATCGGTCAGCCGGGCGACCTGGATCACCGCGGTCACCGAGATCGTCGCGGTCAGCGCGAGGATCGCGCCCGCCATCAGCATCAGCTTGCGGCCCAGCCGCAGGTCCCTGAACCCCATCGTCGTCGCTCCACGCGTCCCCGCGGACGCACCGTCGGCCCCGGGTCACCATGACCGGATCCCGAAAGTGTGTCTTGAGCGTGTCCGGCGCTGGCGGAGGTGAGGGGTGATTTCCCGGCGCAATTCGGCAACCGGGCGTCGCGAGCCGACCGGTGGCGTTCCGCAACCGTGAGCGGCTCGACTCGAAGACCCCGCGCGCTGCGGGGGCGGTTGCTCAGACGGTCGCGGTGAGCCCGCCGTCGACGTAGACCATCTGTCCGGTCATGAAGTCCGAGGCCGGCGACGCGAGGAAGATCGCCGCGCCCCCGAGTTCCTGCACGTCGCCCCAGCGGCCGAGCGGCACGCGCTTCTCGAGCCAGCCGGTGAAGTCGCGGTCGGCGACCAGCGGCGCGGTGAGGTCGGTGGCGAAGTAGCCGGGGCCGAGCCCGTTGACCCGGATGCCGTGGCGGGCCCAGTCGATCGCCATGCCCTTCGTCAGGTTCTTCAGCGCGCCCTTCGAGGTCACGTAGGGCGCGATCGAGTAGCGGGCGAGCTCGCTGTTGATCGAGCAGACGTTGATCACCTTGCCGTGGCCGCGCGGGATCATCCGGCGGGCGACCGCGCGGCCGACCTTGAATGCGCCGGTGAGGTTGGTCGCGATCACCCGGTCCCAGTCGGCGGTCTCGAAGTCCTCGAGCGGACGGCGGACGGTGATGCCGCTGTTGTTGACGAGGATCCCGATCGGGCCGAAGTCGCGCTCGATCGCATCGACCGCGGCCTCGATGCCGGCCTCGTCGGTGACGTCGAAGGGCGCGGCGAACGCGTCGGCGCCGTCTGCGGCGAGCGCGGCGCGGCTGGCCTCGACCGCGGCCGCGTCGCGGCCGTTGACGGCGATGCGCGCGCCGGCGGACGCGAGCGCGCGGGCGAGCGCGAGGCCGATGCCGCGCGAGGATCCGGTCACGAGCGCGACGCGGCCGGTGAGGTCGAAGAGGGGGTGCATGCGAGGTCTCCGGGCGCGGCGCAGCGGGCGCGCCGGACGGCCCCGGGTGCGGGCCCGACCGTGCGCGCATCGTAGAATCGGGGATGGGCCATCTTCTCGCGAATCTGAACGAGCGGCAACTCGCGGCGGTCACCCTGCCGCCGCAGCACGCACTGATCCTCGCCGGCGCCGGCAGCGGCAAGACCCGCGTGCTCACCACGCGGATCGCGTGGCTGATCCAGACCGGCCAGTGCAGCCCCGCGAACGTCCTCGCGGTGACCTTCACCAACAAGGCCTCGAAGGAGATGATCGCGCGGCTGTCGGCGATGCTGCCGATCAATCCGCGCGGCATGTGGATCGGTACCTTCCACGGGCTGTGCAATCGGCTGCTGCGCGCGCATCACCGCGACGCCGCGCTGCCGCAGACCTTCCAGATCCTCGACTCGGCCGACCAGCTCGCCGCGATCAAGCGGCTGCTGAAGGGGCTGAACGTCGACGACGAGAAGTACCCGCCGCGCAACCTGATGCACTTCATCAACGGCTCGAAGGAGGAGGGGCTGCGGGCGAAGGACGTCGAGGTCGTCGACGACTACAACCGCCGCTTCGTCGAGCTCTACGCGGCCTACGAGGCGCAGTGCCAGCGCGAGGGCGTGGTGGATTTCGCCGAGCTGCTGCTGCGCTCGTACGAGCTGCTCGAGCGCAATGCGCCCTTGCGTGCGCACTACCAGGCGCGCTTCCGGCACATCCTGGTCGACGAGTTCCAGGACACCAACGTGCTGCAGTACAAGTGGCTGAAGCTGCTGGCCGGACCGGGCAGCGCGGTGTTCGCGGTGGGCGACGACGACCAGTCCATCTACGCGTTCCGCGGCGCGAACGTCGGCAACATGTCGGCCTTCGAGCACGAGTTCCGCGTGCCGAACCTGATCAAGCTCGAGCAGAACTACCGCTCGCACGCGCACATCCTCGACTGCGCGAACCACCTGATCCGCAGGAATGCGAGCCGCCTCGGCAAGGAGCTCTGGACCGACGCCGGCGCCGGCGAGCCGGTGCGGGTCTACGAGTCGATGAGCGACGCGCAGGAGGCGCAGTGGCTGATCGAGGAGGCGAAGGGGCTGATCGCCGAGGGCTGGATGCGCGCGGACATCGCGATCCTGTACCGCTCGAACGCCCAGTCGCGGGTGCTGGAGCATGCGCTGTTCTCGGCGGGCATCCCGTACCGCGTCTACGGCGGGCTGCGCTTCTTCGAGCGGGCCGAGGTCAAGCACGCGCTCGCGTATCTGCGGCTGATGGAGAACCCCGACGACGACACCGCGTTCCTGCGGGTGGTGAACTTCCCGGCGCGCGGCATCGGCGCGCGCTCGGTCGAGCAGCTCCAGGACGTGGCGCGACAGGCCGGGACCTCGCTGTACACCGCCGTCGCGTCGATGCGCAACGGTGCGGCGGCCGGCAAGATCGGCGCGTTCGTCGCGCTGGTGGAGCGGCTGCGTGCCGAGACCGCGGCCCTGCCGCTGCCCGAGGCGGTCGAGCACGTCGTCGAACGCAGCGGGCTGGTCGCGCACTACCAGACCGAGAAGGAAGGCCAGGAGCGGATCGAGAACCTGCGCGAACTGGTGAACGCCGCGGCCGCCTTCCTGTCCGAACAGGGCGTCGCGCAGGACGTGCCGGCCAACGTGGGTGTCGCCGCCACGTCGGTCGCACAGGCCGGCCCGGCCGTCGAGGCGCCCCCGACGGTCGACGGGGACGGCACGGTGGTCGCGCCCGCGGGCTTCGCCGAGGACGCGCCGCAGACCACGCCGCTCGCGGCCTTCCTCGCGCATGCCTCGCTCGAGGCCGGCGAGAACCAGGCGGGCGAGGGCACCGACGCGATGCAGCTGATGACGGTGCACGCGGCCAAGGGCCTGGAGTTCGACGCGGTCTTCATCACCGGGCTCGAGGAGGGGCTGTTCCCGCACGAGAACTCGGCGCAGGAGGTCGACGGGCTCGAGGAGGAGCGGCGGCTGATGTACGTCGCGATCACGCGGGCCCGCAAGCGGCTCTACCTGTCGTTCTCGCAGACGCGGATGCTGCACGGGCAGACGCGCTACAACGTGCGCTCGCGCTTCCTCGAGGAACTGCCCGAGGGCTCGCTGAAGTGGCTGACGCCGCGCACCGGTGCGGGACGAGGCGGCTGGGGCGCGGGGCGCTGGAACGAGGGCGGAGACTGGGCCTCGGGCGGCGGGCGCGGCCGGGAGCCCGCCTGGTCGGGGGGCACGCGAGGCGGCTACGGCGCGGCGGCCGAGCCGGTCGTGACGCCGGCGGACCGTCGGCTCGCGGGAAAGTTCGACCGCGGGCTGCCGTGGCGGATCGGGCAGTCGGTGGCGCACGCGAAGTTCGGGGAAGGCGTGATCCTGAACATCGAGGGCGGCGGCAGCGATGCGAGGGTGCAGGTCAACTTCGGGCGGCAGGGCGTGAAGTGGCTGGCGCTGTCGGTGGCCAAGCTCGATGCGGTGAACTGAGCCGGTCTGTCGGTCTTTCGCGAGCGTTCTTGCTGCCACGGTCTGCGCGCACGCCGCCGGCCGGGGTGCCGCTACACCCCCGGACCCGACTCCACCCCCGGACCCGACTCCACCCCCGACTCGTCCCCGTCCCGAACGACCTCCCGGTACGACGGCCAGATCGACGCATACAGCGCCGCGATCAGCAGCAGCGTGATCGGCGAGAACGGGCTGCCCGGGATGAGCAGGAGGCCGATCGTGTCGCCCGGCAGCAGTTGCCGCAGCAGCAGGACGATCATCGTCGTGGCGACCAGCACCAGCCCCCACGAGGCCGCGTAGATCGCGAACGCGCCCTTGTTGCGCCAGCAGGCCACCAGGCTGAAGAACACCGCCTCCAGCGGCCGACGCCCGTTCCAGGCGACGAAGAGCGGCGAGTACCACATCAGCATCTGGATCGGCACAGACAGCACGACGAACACGATCATCGCGTAACCGATCGCACCGTCGCGCAGCGACGGATCGCCCGGGTCCATCGTGCCGGTCATCGCGCGGAACAGCGCGCCGCCGTCGGCCACCAGCGCGAGGCCCATCGCCACCGCGGTCAGCACCGCGTTGACCACGCCGAGCACCAGCAGCGGCCGCAGGCGCGCCCGACTCCGCGGCCGGAAGCCCTCGAAGAGCATCAGCGGATGGACCTTGCCGCCCTCGTCGATGGTCCTCGCGACGTGGACGAAGCCCACGGTCAGCAGCGGGATCAGCACGGGGATCGCGATCGGGCCGAGCAGCGGCACCTGGCCGGTGAGCGCGAGCGCGAGCATGAACAGCGCCGCGGTGCCGAACAGCGCGAGCGGCTCGCGACGCAGCAGCCGGAAGCCGTGGGCCATCCAGCGCCCGCCGGCGGCGGGTACGATGCGGACTACCTGCATGGCGCTCCTCGGGCCGCCGGCAGCGGCGGCACGTGGGCACGCCGGGCGCGCAGGATGCGCTCGAACGTGCCGGGGTCCTTGGGCGTGAGCTGCTCGGCCGGCCGCGGTGCGTGCCAGTCGTCGAGCCGGGAGAGCCAGAAGCGCAGCGCCGCCGCGCGCATCGCGAGCGGCCAGGCGGCACGCTCGGCCTCGGTCGGCGGTCGGTGCGCGACATAGGCGGCGAGCAGCGCGTCGAGCCGATCCGCGTCGAGTTCGCCGGTCGTGTCGTCGACGCACCAGTCGTTGCAGGTGACGGCGAGGTCGAACACGAAGGTGTCGACGCCGGCGAACCAGAAGTCGATCACGCCGCCGATCGCGTCGCCGTCGAACAGCACGTTGTCGCGGAAGAGGTCCGCGTGGACCGCGCCGCGCGGCAGGGCCGCGGTAGCGGCGGCGGCCGCACGCTGCGCGGCGAGCTCGTCGGCGAGCAGCGCGGCCGCATCGGCGTGCAGCTTCGGGGCGACGCGCGCCGCGGCTTCGGCCCACCACCGTGCGCCGCGCGGGTTCGGCTGCTCGCCGGGAAAGTCGGCGACGGCCGCATGCATCCGCGCCAGCATGGCGCCGACGGGGCCGCAGTGCGCCTGCACCGGGCGCTCGACGCCGCGACCCGGCAGCCGCGTGACCAGCGCCGCCGGCCGGCCCGCGAGCGGCGCCCAGAGGCTCCCGTCGTCCGCCGCCACGGGATCGGGGCAGGGCAGGCCGCGCGCGGCGAGATGGTGCAGCAGGTCGAGATGGAACGGCAGCGCGTCCGGCGCGATCCGCTCGAACAGCGTCAGCACCCAGCGACCGCGCCCGGTGTCGACGAAGTAGTTGGTGTTCTCGACGCCTTCGGCGATGCCGCGGTAGTCGCGCAGCGCCCCCACCGGCAGGCGGGCGAGCCAGGCCTCGAGCTGCTCGCGCGCGACGGAGGTGAAGACGGCCATGGAGGGGGCGGCGGCGGGCGGGCGGCACAGTGCCGCGGGGCCGCCGATTCTAGCAGCGCCGTCCCGGGGACCCCGCCGCCGTCACAGGTACAGGTTCGACTCGCGTTCCTGGGTGGTCGCGTAGAACCCGCGGGACTGGTAGAAGTCGAAGATCGCGTCGACCACGCCCTGCGGCTCGTCGATCACGCGGATCAGGTTCATGTCGTCGGGCGAGATCATCCCCTCGCCGGCGAGCGTGCCCTGCATCCAGTCGATCAGGCCCTTCCAGAACTCGGAGCCCATCAGGATCACCGGGATCCGGCGGCCCATCTTCGTCTGGATCAGGGTCAGCACCTCCATCAGCTCGTCGAGCGTGCCGAAGCCGCCGGGCGTCGCGATGAAGGCGCTCGCGTACTTCGCGAAGGCGACCTTGCGCGCGAAGAAGTGGCGGAAGGTGAGCGAGATGTCCTGGTAGGGATTGCCGCTGGACTCGAAGGGCAGCTGGATGTTCAGCCCCACCGAGGCCGACTTGCCGTCGAAGGCCCCCTTGTTCGCGGCTTCCATGATGCCGGGGCCGCCGCCGGAGATCACCGCGAAACCCGAGTCGGACAGCAGCCGCGCGACCTCGACCGTCCGCTCGTACCAGAACGTGCCCGGCCTGATGCGTGCGCTGCCGAAGATCGAGACCGCGGGGCGGACGTCGGCGAGCTTCTCTGTCGCCTCGACGAACTCTGAAATAATCCCGAGCACGTGCCAGGACTCGCGCGCCTTCACCGCCGTCGAGCGCTCGGGCTGCGCGATCGCCCTCAGCTGGGGCACCTTCTTCCGGAACGTCATGTCTTCTGTACCCACGCTTCTGCTGGTGGACGGGTCGAGCTACCTGTACCGCGCGTTCCACGCGCTGCCCGACCTGCGCACCCGCGCGGGCGAGCCCACGGGCGCGATCCGAGGGGTCGTGTCGATGCTACGCAGGCTGCGGGCCGACCGTAAATGGGCGGGCGACGTGCGGTATGCGGCCGTGGTGTTCGACGCACCGGGCAGGACCTTCCGCGACGACCTGTACGCCGAGTACAAGGCGAACCGCGCGGCCACGCCCGACGACCTGCGCGCGCAGATCCCGCCGATCCACGACATGGTCCGCGCGATGGGCTGGCCGCTGCTGCACGTGGCCGGCATCGAGGCCGACGACGTCATCGGCACGCTGACCGAGCGGGCCTGGCGGCAGGGGCTGCGCACGGTGGTGGCCACCGGCGACAAGGACCTCGCGCAACTGGTCAACGACCACGTGACCCTGGTCGACACGATGACCCGCCAGGGCGAGGCACCGCAGCCGATGGACCGGGCGGGCGTGATCGCCAAGTTCGGCGTGCCGCCCGAGCGGATCGTCGACTACCTGACGCTCGTGGGCGACGCGGTGGACAACGTGCCCGGCGTGCCCAAGGTCGGGCCCAAGACGGCGGTGAAGTGGCTCTCGGAGCACGGCACGCTCGATGGCGTGATCGCCGCCGCGCCGTCGATCGGCGGGGTGGTGGGCGAGAACCTGCGCGCGGCGCTCGGCTGGCTGCCGACCGCGCGTGCGCTGGTCACGATCAAGACCGACTGCGACCTCGCGCCGCACCTCGAATCGATCGAGGCGGGCCTCGCGCTGCGGCCCGAGGACGGCGACGCGCTGCGCGTGCTGTTCGAACGCTACGAGATGAAGTCGATGATCGACGAGATGCGGGGGCGCGGCTCGGCCGCCGTCGCCGCGGCGCCGGCCGGGGGGGACGGTGCGGCCACGACCGATCCGGACGCGTCCGCCGACGTTACCGCCGCGCCCGCGGCGCCGGCGCGTCCGGTCGAGTACGAGTGCGTGGCCGACGAGGCCGCGCTCGAGCGCTGGATCGAGCGGATCGAGGCGGCGCCGCTCGTCGCCTTCGACACCGAGACCACCTCGCTCGACCCGATGGCCGCCGAGATCGTCGGCCTGTCGCTGTCGATCGAGGCGTACGTCGGCTGCTACGTGCCGCTCGCGCATCGCTACGCCGGAGCGCCCGAGCAGCTCGAGCGCGACCGAGTGCTCGAACGGCTGCGCCCGTGGCTGGAGAGCGACGCGCGGAAGAAGGTCGGCCAGAACCTGAAGTACGACGCGCACGTGCTCGCCAACCACGGCATCGCGCTGCGCGGCATCGAGCACGACACGATGCTGCAGTCCTACGTGCTCGAGGCGCACCGCACGCACGGCATGGACGCGTTGGCCGAGCGCCATCTCGGCAGGAGGACGATCACCTACGAGGAGGTGGCCGGCAAGGGCGCCAGGCAGATCGGCTTCGAGCAGGTGCCCGTCGAGCGCGCGACCGAGTACGCGGCCGAGGACGCCGAGGTCACGATGCAGCTGCACACGGTGCTCTTCCCGCAGGTGGCGGCCGATCCGAAGCTGCTCGACGTGTATGCGCGCATCGAGATGCCGACCTCGATCGTGCTGCAGCGGATGGAGCGCAACGGGATCCTGATCGACGCGCCGCTGCTGGCGAAGCAGTCCGACGAGCTCGGCGCGAAGCTGGTCGAGCTCGAGCGCGCCGCCCACGAGGCCGCCGGCCAGCCCTTCAACCTCGGCTCGCCGAAGCAGCTGGGCGAGATCCTGTTCGGCACGCTCAAGCTGCCGGTGGTCAAGAAGACGATGAGCGGCGCGCCGTCCACCGACGAGGACGTGCTCGCGAAGCTCGCCGAGGACTATCCGCTGCCGAAGATCCTGCTGGAATACCGCGGGGCCTCGAAGCTGAAGTCCACCTACACCGACAAGCTGCCGCGGATGGTCAATCCGCGGACCGGCCGCGTGCACACCAGCTTCTCGCAGGCCACCGCGGTCACCGGCCGGCTGTCGTCGAACGAGCCGAACCTGCAGAACATCCCGATCCGCACCGCCGAGGGCCGGCGGATCCGCGAGGCCTTCGTCGCGCCGCCGGGCAGCGTGATCGTCTCGGCCGACTACTCGCAGATCGAGCTGCGGATCATGGCCCACCTGTCGGAGGACGCGAACCTGCTGCATGCGTTCACCGAGGGCATGGACGTCCACCGCGCGACCGCCTCCGAGGTGTTCGGCGTGCCGCCCGCCGAGGTCTCGTCCGAGCAGCGCCGCTACGCGAAGACCATCAACTTCGGCCTGATCTACGGGATGAGCGCGTTCGGGCTGGCCGCGCAGCTCGGCATCGAGCGCGACGCCGCGAAGAACTGGATCGAGCGCTATTTCGCGCGCTACCCGGGCGTGCGTCGCTACATGGACTCGACCCGCACGATGGCCAAGGAGAAGGGCTACGTGGAGACGGTCCTCGGCCGGCGCCTGTGGCTGCCCGAGATCAACTCGCCGAACGGCCCGCGCCGCGCGGGCGCCGAGCGGCAGGCGATCAACGCGCCGCTGCAGGGCACGGCGGCCGACATCGTGAAGCTGGCGATGGTCGAGGTGCAGCGCTGGCTCGACGACGCGGGCCTGGCATCGAAGCTCGTGCTGCAGGTCCACGACGAGCTGGTGCTCGAGGTGCCCGAGGGCGAGCTCGACGTCCTGCGCGACGAGCTGCCGAGGCGGATGGCCGGCGTGCTGCCGCTCGCGGTGCCGCTGCTCGCGGAGCTCGGCGCCGGGCCGAACTGGGAGCAGGCGCACTGACGGGCCCGTGCCCGCCGGCCGGGCACGGGCGCGTCGGCTACCGCGGCCGCGCCGGCTGCATCCGCCACCGGTCGAGGTGCTCGAGCAGCAGGCCGGCGACGCGGCCGGGGACCTGCTCGGGCAGGTAGTGACCCGCCCGCTCGATCTCGACGAACCGGTAGGCCGGGCCCCCGTGGGCCGCCGTGCCTTCGGCCGCCGCGCGCCCCACGGTGTGGTCCTCGGTGCCCCAGACGTACAGCGTGGGCATCCGGATGGGCGGCATCGCGTCGGCGCCGAGGCCGGCGGCGGCGGCGCGGTACCACTCGATCGCGGCCTCGAGTGCGCCGGGGGGCTCGAGGGTGGCCGCGTGTGCGGCGGCGATCGGCGGCGGCACGCCGCGCTCGAGCAGCCCGCGCTCGATCTCCGAGTCGCCGCCCCGGCGCCATCGGCGCGGTGCGTCCTCGGCGAGCAGCGTCCGATGATGGCCGGAGCGGGCCCGCTGGGCCGGGTCCTCGCGCAGCGCAGCGCCGAATGCCACCGGGTGCGGGCGCGACAGCACCGCGAGCGACGCGATCCGCTCCGGTGCCCGGCCCGCGGTGTGCCACGCGATCTGACCGCCCCAGTCGATGCCGACCAGGTGCGCGCGCGCCGCGCCCATCGCATCGATCAGCCCCAGCGCGTCCTCGACCAGCCTCTCGATGCCGTAGGCGTCGGTGCCGACCGGACGCGCACGCGGCGAGTAGCCGCGCTGGTCGGGCGCGACGCAGCGCCATCCGGCCGCCCCGAGCGCGGGCAGCACCTCGTGCCACGCGTGCCGGCTCTGCGGGAATCCGTGCAGCAGCAGCACCGGTTCGCCGTCGGCGGGACCGCAGGCGTCGACGTCGAAGACGAGGCCCGCGTGGGTGAGCGTGGTCGCGCGGCGTCGCGCGCGGTCGTCGGTCGGCGTCATCGGGTCTCGGCTCGAGGGGTCAGGCATAGGCGATCAGGTGTCCCGCGACGATGGTCGACGCCCACAGCAGCAGCGAGGCCGCGCCCGCGATCCGCATCGACGCCGGCGGCGGCGCGGTCGTCGCGAGCGCCTCCCGGGCCGCGCTCGCGTGGAACCAGGCCGCGTTCAGGCCGGCCAGCGACAGCAGCACGAGCTTGATCGCGAACAGGCGGTTGCCCACCAGATCACCCGCGTTCGCGACGAAGAGCAGGGTACCCGTGGCGACCGCGCCGGCGAAGCCCGCGAGCGCCACCGGCAGCGCGCTGCGCAGCAGCGGCGCGATCGGCGCGTGGCGCAGCGCGCCGAGCAGCCGCAGGTCGACCACCGCGATCGATCCGACCAGCAGCGCGACCGAGATCAGGTGCGCCGACTCGACCGCCGGGAACACCCAGCCGGTCTGCAGCCAGCGGGCGAGCGCGGTGTTGGCGAGCGGCGCGGCGAGCGCGGCGGCGGTGCTCATCGCGCCTTCGTCGCTCGGCGGGCGGCGAAGATCGACGCCAGCGCGGCCCAGCGGGGCAGGGCGGCGAGGCCTTCGATCGGCACCGGCAGCTTCTGCCGCCAGTTCGGCGGCACGTCGGGCGTGCCCGGCAGGTTCGGCTGGCGGACCAGGCCGGCGACGTCCTCGAGCTGGACGATCGCGAGCCGCGCCGCGGAGATCGCGAGCCAGCGGTGCAGGCGCTCGCACAGGTCGCCGCCCGCGATGCCCGCGGCGGCGAGCCCGGCCTCGATGCGCGCGAGGTCCTCGCGTCGCTCGGCCTGCAGCCGGGCGGCGCCCTCGGCGTCGAGCAGGCCGAGCCGTTCGCGCTCGGCGATCTCGCGGCCTTCGGCCCAGCCGTCGATCGTGGGCAGGTCGTGGGTGCTGGCGCAGACCGCGGCGAGCGGCGGCAGGGTACGCGGGTCGACGAGGCGGCCATGCGCATCGCGCTCGAACCAGGCGACCTTGTACGACAGCACGCCGGCGCGCGCGAGCCGCTCGCGAAGGCCGGGTCGCACGGTGCCCAGGTCCTCGCCGATGACCAGCGCACGGTGCCCCACGCTCTCGGTCGCGACGACGTCGAGCATCGCCTCGAGCGGGTAGGCGACGTAGGCGCCCTCGGCCGGCCTGCGGCCGCGCGGCACCCAGAACAGGCGCTCGAGCGCCATCACGTGGTCGATCCGCAGGCCGCCCGCACCCGCCATCGTCGAGCGCAGCAGCTCGGCGAAGGGCTCGAATCCGGCGTCGGCGAGCGCGTCGGGGCGCCACGGCGGCAGGCCCCAGGCCTGGCCGTCCGGGCCGAGCGGATCGGGTGGCGCGCCGATCTCGTGGGCCTCGTCGACGAGGCCGGGGTGCGACCAGGCGTCGGCGCCGGCGGGATCGGCGCCGACGGCGAGGTCGGCGATCGGGCCGATCGAGGCGCCGGCCGCGCGCGCCGCGTCGCCGGCCGCGTGCCACTGCCGGTCGGCGAGCCACTGCACGAAGGCGTGGAAGCGCACGCGTTCGGCGTGGGCGTGCTCGAACGCGCGGACGGCGTCGGTGTCCGGATGCTCGAAGCCCGCGGGCCACGCGCGCCGGTCGGCGGCGCCGTGGTGCTCGGCGAGGGCCTCGAAGAGCAGGTGGGCCCGCAGCCGCGCACGCGCCACGACGAGCCATGCGTCGAAGTCGCGCGCGGCCTCGCGGGTCGGCGCGGTGTCGGCGGTCGCGCGGAAGTCGTTCCAGAGGCGGTCGAAGCCCCGGCGCTTGAGCGCGTTCACCGCCGGCCAGTCGACGAGCGGCGCCGCGCGCAGCGCGGCGATCGCGGCGCGGGTCTCGGCGTGGGCGACCCAGGCGTCGAACTGCGGCGTCGCGAAGCCCTCGGCCGCGCGCGGCAGCGAGACGAACAGCGGGTTCAGCGCGAGCCGGCTCGAGGGCGAGTAGGGCGAGCCGCGGTCGGGCCAGCCGCAGGACGGCGCGTGGATCGGCGAGACCAGCACGCCGGCGGCGCCCGCCGCGCCGGCGAGCGCGGCCAGCGCGGCGAGGTCGCCGAAGTCACCGATGCCCCAGCTGCCCGACCCGTGGAGTCCGTAGAGCTGGACGGACAGCGACCAGGCGCCTTCGGGGCGGCGCAGCACCGGCGGCAGCCAGCAGCGCGGCGGGCGCGCGACGAGTCGGCCCGCGGTCCGGGCGGGCGTGCCGGCCGCGTCGGGGGTGTCGATCGCGGACGGCCCGACGATCGAGGCCCGTCGGTCCGGGTCCCGCGCGCGAAGCCGGACCGGGAACGTTCCGACCGGGACCGGTCCGCCGATCGGCACGCGCCAGCGCACGAGCCGGCGATCGCCGTCGCGGCACGCGCCCACCGCCTCGGCACCGGAGGCCGGCACCGCGAGACGCCGCGCGGGTCCGGTGCCCAGCTCGAGTTCGAAGGGGGCGTCGCCGTCGACGTGCACGACCTCGATCGCGCCGTGTCCGTCGTCGGCGGCGACGAAGGCGGCCGCGGCCGGCCCCGGCCGCCAGCGCGCGCGCTCGGCGTCCGCGATCGTGCCCGTGCAGCACACCACCACCGCGGGTCCGTCGATGTCGATCGTGCCGTCGGCGTCGGGATCGAGCGCCGGCGCGTCGGCCGCGGTGTCGAGCACGCGGACCCAGCCGCGCGCATGCGGCACCGGCGGCAGCCGGAAGCGCGCGACGCCCGCGCCGGTCCAGAGTCCGATCCAGACGCGGTCGTGCGGCGCGCCCGGGCGGGGCACGCCGGCATCGAGCTGCATCGCGAGCGCGCGACGGCCGCCGTCGTGCCAGTCCCCGGGCGCGAGCGGCTCGCCGTCCTCCCGCAGCCAGGCGACGTCGGGCAGCGCGCAGGCATCGGCCGAGGACCCGCCGTGCAGGTAGCGGTCCTCGCGCAGGCAGGGCCACGCGGCGCGCAGCCGCGCGAGTTCGGCCACCAGCGGTCGGAGGTCGGCCGGGGTGCCCAGCGCGTCGGCGTCGATGCGGGGCGCCGTGGCGGCGGCCGCGGCGGACGCCGCGCCGGTCCCGGGCCAGCGCAGCCAGGCGAGGGGTCCGTCCTGGCAGTAGGCGTTGTTGTTGCCCCGCTGGCTCGCGCCGAACTCGTCGCCGGCGCGCAGCATCGGCACGCCGCGCGACAGCAGCGTGGTCGCCGCGAGCGCGCGGACGCGTCGCGCGCGCCGCAGGCGGACCGCGGGATCGGTGGTCGCGCCTTCGGCGCCGCCGCCGTCGGCGACCTCGTGCGCGTGGCCGTCGCGGTTGTGCTCGCCGTTCGCGTGGTTGTGGCGATGGCGGTAGGAGACGAGGTCGGCGAGCGTGAAGCCGTCGTGGGCGGCCACGTAGTCGATGCTCGCCGACGGTGTCCGCGCGCCGCCCTCGAACAGGTCCGAGGAACCGGCGAGTCGCGTCGCGAGGGGGCCCACCCCGTGTGCGTGCCCGAGCCAGAAGCGGCGCACGTCGTCGCGGTAGCGGTCGTTCCACTCCGACCAGCCGCGCGGGAAGCCGCCGACGACGTGGCCCTCGCAGTCCCAGCCCTCGGCGACGCGCTTGCAGCCGGCGAGCAGCGGGTCCTCTTCGAAGGCCCGCAGCCACGGCACCGCGGGATCGAAGCCGCCGTGCTCGCCGCGCGCGATCGCCGCCGCGAGGTCGAAGCGGAAGCCATCGACGCCGACCTCGCCCGCCCAGAAGCGCAGCGCGTCGACGATCAGCGCGCTCACCGCCGGGTCGTGCGCGGCGAGCGTGTTCCCGCAGCCCGACAGGTTCCGATAGCCGCCGGGGCGGTGCGCGTCGGGTACGTAGTACGTCGCGTTGTCGAGCCCGCGCAGCGACAGCGTCGGGCCGCGCTCGTCGCCCTCGCCGGTGTGGTTGAAGACCACGTCGAGGATCACCTCGATGCCGCGCGCGTGCAGCGCGTCGACCGCGTGGCGCATCGCGGCGATCCCGCGCGGTCCGGCGAGCGCCGGCTGCATCGCGCAGAACGCGATCGGGTTGTAGCCCCAGTAGTTCGTCATGCCGCGACGCACCAGGTGCAGCTCGTCGAGCCACGCGGCGACCGGCATCAGCTCGACCGCGGTCACGCCGAGCCGCTCGAGGTGCGCGATCGATGCCGGGTGCGCGAGACCCTCGATCGTCCCGCGAAGCGCCGGCGGCACCGCGGGGTTCGCGATCGAGAAGCCTCTCGCGTGCAGCTCGTACAGGACGGTCTCGCCCCACGGACGGCCGGGCTTCGGCGGGCGGTCCGACGCGGGGGCGAAGGGGGTCGCGACGCGGGCCTTCGGCACGAAGGGGGCGCTGTCGCGCGCGTCGTACGAGAAGCAGCCGTCGGGGTGGCCGGCGGTGTAGCCGAGGACCGCGTCGTTCCAGCGGAACGCGCCGACGAGCTCGCGCGCGTGCGGGTCGAGGAGCAGCTTGTTCGGGTTGAAGCGGTGGCCGGCGCGCGGCGCATGGGGGCCATGCGCGCGCAGCCCGTAGACGAGCCCCGCGCCGGCGCCCGGCAGCCGGCCGTGGAACACGTCGCCGGTGCGCGCCGGCAGCTCGGCGCGCGCGAGTTCGTGCAGGCCGGCGGCGTCGAACAGGCAGAGCTCGATCCGCGTGGCATGCCGCGAGAAGACCGCGACGTTGACGCCGTCGCCGTCGACGTGCGCGCCGAGCGGGCCCGGGCGGCCGGCCTCGAGGCGGGGTGCCGCGTTCATGCCATGGCGCCGCCGGCGTCGTCGACCGCGTCGCGCCCGGGCCGCAGCACGATCACCGACAGCGGCGGCAGCGTCAGCGCCACCGACCACGGTCGTCCGTGCGACGCCCGCGCGTCGGCGTCGACCCCGCCGAGATTGCCCTGGCCGCTGCCGCCGTAGTCGATCGCATCGGTGTTCAGCAGCTCGGTCCAGCGGCCGCCGCACGGTACCCCGAGGCGGTAGCCCGGGCGCGGCACCGGCGTGAAGTTGCAGGCCACCATCACGCAGTCGTCCCGATCGGTGCCGAAGCGCAGCCACGCGACCACGCTGTGCGCCGAGTCCTGGCAGTCGATCCACTCGAAGCCGCGTGCCTCGCAGTCGTTCGCGTGCAGCGCGGGCAGGCCCGCGTAGAGCCGGTTCAGGTCGCCGACGCAGGCCTGCAGCCCGCGGTGCCGCATGCCGTTCGACGGATCGCCGAGCAGGCCCCAGTCGAGCTCGCGGTCGTGGTGCCACTCGCGCCACTGGCCGATCTCGCCCCCCATGAACAGCAGCTTCTTGCCCGGCTGCGTCCACATGAACGCGAGGTAGGCGCGCAGCGTCGCGAAGCGCTGCCAGTCGTCGCCCGGCATCTTGCCGATCAGCGAGCCCTTGCCGTGGACGACCTCGTCGTGGGAGAGCGGCAGCACGAAGTTCTCGGCGAACGCGTACATCAGGCCGAAGGTGATCCGGCCGTGGTGCCAGGCGCGGTGGACCGGGTCCTCGCGGACGTAGGCCAGCGTGTCGTTCATCCAGCCCATGTTCCACTTGTAGCCGAAGCCCAGGCCGCCCAGCCAGACGGGCCGCGACACACCGGGCCAGGCGGTCGACTCCTCGGCGATCGTGACCGCGCCGGGCACCTCCTCGTAGACCTTCTCGTTCAGCCGCTTCAGGAACGCGACCGCCTCGAGGTTCTCGCGGCCGCCGTGCACGTTCGGCCGCCACGTGCCCGCGGGCCGGCTGTAGTCGAGGTAGAGCATCGAGGCGACCGCGTCGACGCGCAGGCCGTCGACGTGGAACTCGTGCAGCCAGTAGAGCGCGTTGGCGATCAGGAAGTTCGCCACCTCGGTGCGGCCGAAGTCGTAGACCAGCGTGCCCCAGTCGGCGTGGCGGCCCACGCGGGGGTCGGCGTGCTCGTAGAGCGCGGTGCCGTCGAACGCGACCAGCCCGTGCGCGTCGTCGGGGAAGTGCGCGGGCACCCAGTCGAGGATCACGCCCAGCCCCTCGGCGTGTGCGCAATCGACGAAGGCACGCAGGTCGTCGGGCTCGCCCCAGCGTGCGGTGGGGGCGTAGAGCGCGGTCGGCTGGTAGCCCCAGGAGCCGCCGAACGGATGCTCGGAGACGGGCATCAGCTCGAGGTGGGTGAAGCCGAGCCGCTTCGCGTACGGCACCAGCTCGCGGGCGAGCTCGAGCCAGCCGTGCGGGCGGCCGTCGGCGTGGCGCATCCACGAGCCGGCATGGACCTCGTAGATCGCGATCGGCGCGTCGCGCGACTGGCGCCGCGCGCGGTCCGCGAGCCACGGACCGTCGGTCCACGCGAACGGCCGCTCGTGGATCACGCGCGACGCGGTGGCCGGCGGCGGCTCGGCCCGGCGCGCGAACGGGTCTGCCTTCGTCGCCACGCGACCGTCGGCGCCGAGCACCTCGTACTTGTAGAGCGCGCCGGCCTCGACGCCGGGCACGAACAGTTCCCAGACACCGGCCTCGATCCGCCGGCGCATCGGCAGCGCGCGGCCGTCCCAGCCGACGAAGGGTCCGACGACCGACACGCGCCGTGCATTCGGCGCCCAGACCGCGAAGCTCGTGCCCGCGACCCCGTCGACGACGCGTGCCTGCGCGCCGAGCACGCGCCATGCGCGCCAGTGCGTGCCCTGCGCGAGCAGGTGCAGGTCGAGCTCGCCGAGGACCCCGCCGAAGCGGTACGGATCGTCGACGACCGCGGCCCCGTCGATCCGCAGCCGGTAGTCGCGGTCGCCGGCGCGCAGCGCGACGACGCCGGCCCACAGGTCGCCGTCCAGCCGCGCGAGCGCGCCCAGGGCGCGGCCCGCCGGGTCGAGGACCTCGACCGAGGCCGCGCCCGGCCGCAGGCAGCGGACCACCCGCGCGCCCCCGGGCCCGTCGTGCGGGCCGAGCACCGCGAACGGGTCGCCGTGCGTGGCGCCGAGCAGGGCGGCGGCGTCGGTGCGGGCGGTTGCGGTGGCGGACCACGGATCGGCGGGGCGGGCGGCGGACGTCAACGCAGGTAGGCCTCGGCGGCGTAGCGGCGCATCATCCGCTGCGTGTTGAAGGTGCAGGCGATCTTCGAGATCGCCTGCCGCATGATCCAGGTCCAGCGCTCGCGGTCGTGGTGCCAGGTCGGCAGCACCACGCGCTCGAGCTTCGCGTACAGGTCCTCGGCGGTCGCGTCGGCCGCGCCGGCGCGCTGGCCCAGGCCGTCGTCGCCGTCGTGGCCGATCGCCCAGCCGGTCACGCCCTCGATCCAGGCCTCGAGCCACCAGCCGTCGAGCACCGACAGGCTGGGGACGCCGTTCAGCGCGGCCTTCATCCCGCTGGTGCCCGAGGCCTCGAGCGGCGGGGTCGGCGTGTTCAGCCAGACGTCGGTGCCGGCCACGAGGTGGCGGGCGAGGGCGGTGTCGTAGTTCGGCACGAAGACCACCCGCGGGCCGTCGGGCGCGAGCGCACGCGCGTGGGCGTGCAGCGCGCGGATCGCCGCGCGGCCGTCCGTGTCGGCCGGATGCGCCTTGCCGGCGAGCACGACCTGGAACGGATGGGCCGCGTGGATCGCGCGCAGCCGGTCGAGGTCCTCGAACAGCAGCTCGGGCCGCTTGTACGCGGTCATCCGGCGCGCGTAGCCGAGCAGCGGCAGCTCGGGGTCGAGCGCCACGCCGGTGCGCGCGAGCACCTCGGCGACGAGGTCGTCCTTCGCGCGGCGGTGCGCGGTCCACAGCCGGTCGGCGGGCAGCCGGTCGGCGCGCGACAGCAGCTCGGGCTCGAGCGCCCACGACGGCACGAGCTCGTCGAACAGCTCGCGGATCGCCGGGTGGGCCCAGGTCGGGCCGTGGACGCCGTTGGTGATCGCGCGGATGTCGTAGCCCGGGAACATCCGGGTCGCGACCTCGGCGTGCCGGACCGCGACGCCGTTGACGAAGCCCGACAGGTTCAGGGCGAGCCGCGTCATGTTGAGCGCGTCGTCGCCCGCGAGCCGGCGGACCTCGGCGACGTCGACGTAGCCGGCCAGCACCCGCTCGAACAGCGCGTAGTCGAAGCGATCGTGGCCGGCCTCGACCGGCGTGTGCGTGGTGAACACGCAGCTCTCGCGGACCGGCGTCGCATGGAACGCGGAGGCGGCGGGCTGCGCCGGGTCGGCGCGGCGCGGGTGCCGGCGCAGCAGGTCGAGTGCGAGCAGTGCCGCGTGGCCCTCGTTCAGGTGGTGGACGCGGATGTCGAAGCCGAGCGCCTGCAGGATGCGCAGGCCGCCGATGCCGAGGATCGCCTCCTGCTTGAGCCGGTAGTCCGCGCCCCGGCCGTAGAGCCGGTCGGTCAGGCCGCGGTCGTCCTGCTGATTCTCGGGCAGGTCGGTGTCGAGCAGCAGCACCGGCACCGCCGCGCCGATCGGGCTGCGGGTCACGTGCAGCCACGGCCGCACCCAGACTTCGCGGCCATCGAGCAGCAGCGCGATCTTCGCGCGCAGCGGCGTCGCCCAGGCCTCCGGCGTCCACGGGTCGGGCTGCTCGCGCTGCGCGCCGTCGTCGTCGATCTCCTGGCGCAGGTAGCCCTGGCGGCTGATCAGCGTGACGAAGACCATCGGCAGCCGCAGGTCCGCCGCCGCGCGCACGGTGTCGCCCGCCAGCACGCCGAGGCCGCCCGCGTAGGTGCGCATCTCGGGCCGCAGCGCGATCTCCATCGAGAAGTACGCGATGCGGGTGCGCGCGAGGTAGGAGCCGATCGTCTGGGCCGACGGCGGATCGGCGACGGGGTCGTGGTAGATGCGGTGCATCGCGCGCGGCGTGGCGGCGGGCGTTGACCCGTCGCGCAGGTGGGCCTCGAGGAGGAATGCGTGTCGGAGCGGGTTACGATCGACGCCGACCGCGCGCCCCCGACGGGCGTGGCGGACGTCGACCCCCCACCCGACGATAACACCGGAGCCCTGCCTTGGACGATCTCCTCCGCACCGCGCGCCTCGACGAGGCCGCACGCGCCGACCTCGACGCCCTCGTGCCGCCCGCCCGGCTCGGGCGCCGCGGCTTCCTGGCCGGCTCCGCCGCGGCCGGCTTCGCCGCCTCGGTCGCGCCGACCGGCGACCTGCTCGCGCAGACCATCACCACGCCCGCGACCGGCCTGCGCACGGGCGACGTGCTGATCCCGACCCGCGACGGCCGCTCGATGCCCGGCTACTTCGCCGCGCCCGCCGGTGCGTCGGGTGCGCCGACGATCCTGGTGGTCCAGGAGATCTTCGGCGTGCACGAGCACATCAAGGACGTGTGCCGGCGCTTCGCGCGCGCCGGCTGGCATGCGGTCGCGCCCGAGCTCTTCTTCCGCGCCGGCGATCCGCAGACCTACCCGTCGATCCCGCTGATCCAGTCGGACCTGCTGCCGAAGATCACCGACGCGCAGGTCATGTCCGACCTCGACGCCACCGTCGCGTTCGCGAACACGAACGGCGGCGATCGCGACGCGCTCGGCATCACCGGCTTCTGCTGGGGCGGCCGGATCACCTGGCTCTACAGCGCCCACAACCCGCTGGTGAAGGCGGGCGTCGCCTGGTACGGGCGGCTGACCGGTCCGACCAGCCCGGCCACGCCGTTCCATCCCTACGAGGCCGCGCTGAAGCTGAACGGCCCGGTGCTCGGACTCTACGGCGGCGCCGACGCGGGCATCCCGGTCTCCACGGTCGACGAGATGAAGACCCGCCTCGCTGCCGGCAGCCCGGCCGCGAAGGCGAGCGAGTTCGTCGTCTACCCGGATGCGCCGCACGCGTTCAAGGCCGACTACCGGCCGTCCTACCGGAAGGATGCGGCGGAGGACGGCTGGCGGCGCACGATCGGCTGGTTCCGACGGCTCGGGGTGGCCTGACGGTGCCCGAAGGCCCGCCGCGCGGTGTGCCGGCCGATGCAGCCGGCGCCGAGTTCGTCGAGCGCTGCCGTGCTCCGGCCGAGTTGCTCGATGCCGGCCACCCGGCGGTCCGCGCGTTCGCGGACGCGGCGATCGGCAGCGCCGAGTCGCCGCGCGAGCGCGCCGTGCGGCTGTTCTACGCGGTCCGCGACGGCATCCGCTACGACCCGTTCTCGGTGACCCGAGGCCGCGCCGACTACCGCGCGAGCGCGGTCGCCGCGAGCCCGCGCAACTGGTGCGTGCCGAAGGCGGGCCTGCTCGCGGCGTCCGCGCGCGCCGCGGGCATCCCCGCCGCGGTCGGCTTGGCCGACGTCAGCAACCACCTGAACACCGAGAAGCTGCGCCGCGCGCTCGGCGGCACCGACGTGTTCCACGACCACGGCTACGCGGCGCTCTGGCTCGACGGCCGCTGGGTCAAGGCGGCCGCGGTCTTCAACCGCGAGCTGTGCGAGCGCTTCGGCGTGCGACCCACCGAGTTCGACGGCGTGCACGACGCGCTGCTGCAGGAGCACGACGCGCACGCCCGCCGGCACATGGAGTACCTGCGCGACGACGGCCTCTATGCAGACCTGCCGTTCGACACGGTGATGGCCGACTTCGCGCGCTGGTATCCGCCGACGGTCTTCGACGAGGCGGTGCAGCGCGCCGGGCCGCGCTTCGAGGACGACCGACCGGCCTGAGCGCGGGCGGGCGCGGGGCCCGGCGCCGCCGGCGCCCGCGCGCGACGTTCAGCGGTCGAGCGAGGTGTAGACCGCGTTGCGCAGCAGCGGCCGGTACTGCCCGCTCTGCATCGGACCCTGCATCATCCAGACGGCGACCAGCCGTTCGCGCGGATCGACCCAGAACGCGGTGCCGGCATAGCCGCCCCAGTTGTACTCGCCGGCGCTGCCGTAGTTCGTCGATTCGCCGTTGGCCGTGCGGACCGCGAAGCCGAGCCCGAAGCCGTAGCCGGGGCCCGGCAGGTAGGCCGGGCCGCGGACCGTGCCGAGGTGGTCGGACGACATGTACTCGATCGACTTGCGCGAGACGATCCGCACGCCGTCGAGCGTGCCGCCGTTCAGCAGCATCTGCGTGAAGCGCAGGTAGTCGTCGGCGGTCGAGACCATGCCGCCGCCGCCCGACAGCAGGACCGGTGGCCTGCGGACATCGAGCAGGTCGACCTTCGCCTTCGAGTCCGGGTCGATCGGGAAGGCCTCGGCGATCCGGGCCTGCTTCTCCGGCGGCACCCAGAACGCGGTGTCGGTCATCTTCAGCGGCCCGAGGATCCGCTGCTGCAGGAAGGCGTCGAGCTTCTGCCCCGAGGCCCGCTCGACGACCAGGCCGAGCACGTCGGTGGAGATGCTGTACTCCCAGGTGCTGCCGGGCGCGTACGACAGGGGCAGCCGGCCGAGGCGCTCGGCCATGCCGGTGAGGTCGAAGGGCAGCTGCGTCGAGCCGGGGGTCACCTGGGCCTTCACGTACTCGTCCTTGACCGCCGAACGGCCGAAGACGCCGTAGGTGAGGCCCGAGGTGTGGCGCAGCAGGTCCTGCACCGTCATCTCGCGCGGCGGCGTGGTGCGCTCGACGATCGCCGGCTTGCCGTCGGTGCCCGGCTTCTCGACGGCGACCTGCATGCCCTTCAGCTCGGGGACGAAGCGCGACACCGGGTCGCCGAGGCGGATGCGGCCATCCTCGACGAGGATCATCGTCGCGAGCGAGACGATCGGCTTGGTCATCGAGTAGATGCGGAAGATCGTGTCGCGGGCCATCGGCCGACCGGTGGCGGGGTCCTGGACGCCGACCGCGTTCGCGTACTGGATGCGTCCGTCGCGGGCCACCAGCAGCACCGCGCCGGGCAGGCGCCCGGCCTTCGAATCGGTCTCGACGCGCCGCATGAAGGCGTCCAGGTGCTGGGTCGACACCGATTGCGCGTCGCCGCCGGGCAGCGACGCGCAGGCGCCGACGGCAGCGGCCAGGGCGAGGGCGGCGAGCGCCGCGCGGCGGGGGGCCGCCGGGCGGGCGGCGCGGTCGTGCGTGAGCGGAGCGGCCGGCGGCCGCCCGGAACGGGCCTCGGTCATGCGGGGGTCTCCTCGGTTCGGTGAAGCGCCGGCGCCTGGCCGCGGACGGAGGGATCCGCCGCGGCCGGCCGGCTGCCCGGGCAGTCTAGCCGGCCGCGTCGCCGGCGAACCGCCGCGGCGGGCCGCGGCCGGCGAATCGGAACGCCGGGCATCCGGCATGCGCGCGACGATCGCGTCCCGGCCATGCCGCGGGGCGAGCGCCGGTCCGGTCGGGACCTGCGGCTATACTGTGCAACTCGTTTGCATCTGGCCCGACCGGGGACCGCCCTGACCCTCGCCTCGATCATCGCCGCGACGCTGCTGTCGGGGCTCGCCTCGGTCGCCTTCGCCGCCTGGCTGTCGTTCGGCGCGCTGTCCTCGCTCGTGCCGCGGATGGTGAGCCTGTCGGCCGGCGTCCTGCTCGGCACCGCGGTGCTGCACCTGCTGCCCGAGGCCTTCGAGTCGCAGGCCGACCTGCACGCGCTGTCGTGGACGCTGCTCGCGGGGCTGGTCGGCTTCTTCCTGCTCGAGAAGTCGGCGGTGCTGCGGCACAGCCACCACCACGAGGGCGACGGCCACGGCCACCACCACGGCCACGACCATGACGAGGCCGGTCCGGGCGGCCTGCTGATCCTCGTCGGCGACTCGATCCACAACCTCGCCGACGGCTTCCTGATCGCCGCGGCGTTCATCGCCGACACCGGGCTCGGCTGGCTGACGGCGGCCGCGATCGCGGCCCACGAGATCCCGCAGGAGATCGGCGACTTCATCGTGCTGCTGAACGCCGGCTACACGCGGCGCCGCGCGCTCGCCTACAACGCGCTGTCGGGGCTCGCGTCGGTGGCGGGCGGGGTGATCGGCTGGCTCTCGCTGCAGACCTCGAAGGACGCGCTGCCCTTCGTGCTCGTGCTCGCGGCCAGCAGCTTCGTCTACATCGCGCTCGCCGACCTGGTGCCCGACATGCAGCGCCAGAAGCGTCGCGGCGAGTCGGCGGTGCAGGTGGCGCTGCTGTTCGCGGGCATCGCGGTGGTCGCGGCGCTGACCTCGGTCGCCCACTCCCACTGACGCGTGACGGTCGCGCCCGCACCCGGACCGGGCTGGCGCGCGACGCTGGCCGCGATCCTCGCGGCCGCGATCGTCGTCTCGCTGAACGTCGGCAAGCTCCCGCCGGCGCTGCCGGCGCTGCGCGCGGAATTCGGCCTCGACCTGGTGGCCGCGAGCCTGCTGGTCTCGTTCTTCCAGTTGGCCGGCATGCTGCTCGGCCTGTTCGGCGGGATGCTCGCCGACCGCTTCGGGCCGCGCCGCGTGATGCGCACCGGCCTGATCGTCGCGGCGGCGGGCTCGGGACTCGGCGCGCTCGCGCCGGACGCGGCGGTGCTGCTCGCGAGCCGCGCGGTCGAGAGCGCCGGCTTCATCCTCGCGGTGCTGCCCGGCCCGGCGCTGCTCGCGCGCAGCGTGCCGCCCGCACGGCTGCGCGCGGTCATGGGGGCCTGGAGCGCCTACATGCCGAGCGGGATGGCGGCCGGCCTCGTGCTCACGCCGCTGGTGCTCGAGACGCTGGGCTGGCGCGTCGCCTGGTGGGCGATCGCCGCCGCCTGCGCGGCGATGGCGGTGCTGCTCGGCCGCATGGTGGTACCCGACGCCGCGCAGGGCGGCGCGACGCACGGCGCGCTCTCCCTGGTCCGTGACACGCTGCGGTCGCCGCGGCCCTGGGTACTCGCGCTCGCGTTCGGCTGCTACGCGGCGCAGTGGATGGGCGTCTTCGGTTTCCTGCCCACGCTCTACACCGAGGCCGCCGTGCCGCTCGCGCTCGCCGGCACGCTGACCGCCGCGGGCGTGGCGATCAACGTCGTCGGGAACCTCGCGTCGGGCGTGCTGCTGCAGCGCGGCGTGCCGCGGCAGGTGCCGGTGGTCGTCGCGGCGCTGTCGATGATCGCGGGCGCGTGGCTGTGCTTCGCCGCCGAGGGCGCGCCGTTCTGGCTGCGCTATGCCGGCGTGCTGCTGTTCTCGGGCGCGGGCGGGCTGATCCCGGGCACGCTGTTCGCGAGCACCGCGGCCTACGCGCCGCATCCGCGCGCGGTCGGGACGACCACGGGGCTGATGCAGCAGGGCTCGACGCTCGGCCAGTTCCTGTCGCCGCCGCTGATCGCCGCGGTGCACGCGGCGAGCGGCGGCTGGCACAACACCGGCTGGGCGACGGCGGCGCTCGCGGCGGGCGACCTCGCTGCCGCCTGGGCGATCGCGCGCTTCGATGCGGCCGACCGGCGCGCACGCGCTCGCTCCGCCGCCGCCTGAGGCACCGGCGCCCCATCGGCCCTTCGGCGCGACCGGTGCGTCGCACGGCGCCGCCGGGCCCGGGGCGCCGCCCGACTCAGGCGCCGCCCGGCTCAGGGCGCCGCGCCCACCTTCACCGGCCGCGACGGGTCGGTGATCCACTCGCTCCAGGAGCCGCCGTAGAGCGCCGCGCCCGGCAGGCCGGCGTGCGTCATCGCGAGCAGGTTCATGCAGGCGGACACGCCCGAGCCGCAGCTGTGCACGAGGGCGCCCGCCGCGCGGCCCGCGAGCAGCGCATCGAACTCCTGGCGCAGCACCGGCGCGGGCTTGAACCGGCCGTCCTCGCGGACGTTGAGCGCCCACGGCCGGCTGACCGAACCCGGGATGTGGCCGGCCACCGGATCGATCGGCTCGACCTCGCCCCGGTAGCGCTCACCGGGGCGAGCGTCGACGACGAGCCGCGTCGCGTCGCCGGCCGCACGGCCGGTCTCGGTGGCGTCGACGAGCGTGGCGAGCGGCGCGCGCAGCGACAGCAGGCCAGGCGCACGCGCTGCGGTCGCCTCGGACGCCACCGGGTAGCCGGCGCGCTTCCACGCGGCGATGCCGCCGTCGAGCACCGCGACCGCGTCGTGGCCGATCCATTTCGCCATCCACCAGAGCCGGCCCGCCATGCCGTTCGGTGCGTCGTAGACCACCAGCTGCATGCCATCGGACAGGCCGATCGACGCGAGCATCGTGCGGACCTGCTCGCGCGAGGGCATCGGGTGCCGGCCGGTCCCCGGCCCCTTGGGGAGCGAGAGCTGTTCGTCCATCGACACGAAGACGGCGCCGGGCACGTGCGCGTCCCCGTACAGGCGGCGGCCCGCGGCCGGATCGGTCAGGTCGTGACGGGCGTCGACGACGAGGCAGCGGTCGATGTGCTCGGCCAGCTCGTCGGCGCCGATCAGCGTGGTCCAGGTCATGGCGTCGTCGTCCGCAGTGAGGGGGCCGTCATTCTGCCTTGATGCCGGTCTCCTTCACCAACTGCGCCCAGCGCTCGGTGTCGGCCTTGAGGAAGGCGGCGAACTCGGCGGGCGGGCCGGTGCGCGGCTCGGCGCCCTGCGCGGTCAGCCGCTGCGAGACCTCGGGCACCGCGAGCGCCTTCTCGAACTCGGCGGCCAGTCGCGCGATGGCGGCGGCGGGTGTCCCCGCGGGCGCGAGCACGCCCTGCCACGAGCCGGTCATGAAGCCCGGGAATCCCTGCTCGGCGACGGTGGGCAGCTCCGGCAGGCTGGGCCAGCGGCGGTCGCCTGCGAGCGCGAGCGCGCGCAGCTTGCCGCCCTGGACGAAGGGGAGGGTGGCGAGCATGCCGTTGAACATCAGGTCGGCCTGGCCGGCGGCGAGGTCGTTGAGCGCCTGCGCGCCGCCCTTGTAGGGCACGTAGCCCCAGTCGATGCCGGCGCGTCGCGCGAGGAGCGCCGCGGCCAGGTGCGGCGCGCCACCGCTGCCGGTGGTCGCGGCATTGAGCGCGCCCGGTTTCGCCTTCGCGGCCGCGACGAGCTCGGCCAGCGTCCTCGCGGCGACCTGCGGCCCGACCACCAGCAGGTGCGGCGACCAGGTCAGCATCGTGACCGGCGCGAGGTCGCGCAGCGGCTGGAACGGGAGCGTCGGCACCAGCGCCGGCGCGCTGGTGATGCCGCCGACGTCGGCGATCAGCACGGTGTGGCCGTCCGGGGCCGCCTTCGCGACGAGGTCGGTGCCGAGCACGCCATTGGCGCCCGGCTTGTTCTCGACGACCACCTGCACGCCGAGCGCCTCGCCGACCCGCACGCCGAGCGTGCGTGCCAGGATGTCGGAGGTGCCGCCGGCCGCGTAGGGCACGATGACGCGGATCGGTTTCGACGGCCAGGCCTGGGCACGCACGGCGCGGGGCGCGAGCGACGCGGCGGGCAGCGCGGCGGCCGCGGCGACGAGGCGGCGGCGGACGGGACGGACGGGGGACATCGTGGGGCTCCTGGTGTGTGCCGGGCGAACGGCGGCGGGTCGGGGCAGGTGGCGAACGGGTGCGGGGCCCGGCCACGGCCGGGCGTCCGCCGGATGCGGTCAGTCGTGCAGCGCGATGCGCCAGCGGGCGATCTCGGTCTCGTCGATCGTGACGCCGAGCCCGGGCCCCTCGGGGATCGCGACCCAGCCGGCCTGGTGTTCGAGCGGCGATGCGAGCACAGCCTGGCGGAACGGGTGCTCGCTGCGATCGAACTCCAGCACCGGCTCGGTCGGATCGTGGCGTGGCGGCGATGGCGGCAGCACCGCGTGCAGCTGAAGCGCGGCGGCCAGTCCGATGCCGGTGCCCCAGACGTGCGGCACCAGCCGCACGCCGAAGGCGGTCGCCATGTCGGCGATCTTCTTCGCTTCGGACAGACCGCCGCAGGCGCAGATGTCCGGCTGCAGCACGTCCATCGCGCGCCGGGCCAGCACCTCGCGGAAGCCCCATCGGGTGAACTCAGTCTCGCCGCCGGCCACCGGGATCGGCTGGCCGCGGCGGACCTCGACGTAGCTGTCGAGGTCGTCGGGCACGACCGGCTCCTCGAACCAGCCGATGTCCAGGTCGGCGACCGCGCGGCCGAGCCGGATCGCGTCGACCGCGTCGTAGCCGTGGTTCGCGTCGAGCATCAGGCCCATCCGCGGGCCCACCGCCTCGCGGACCGCGCGGATCAGCGCGACGTCCTGCGCGACGCCGAAGCCGATCTTCAGCTTGGCCGCACGGAAGCCCTGCGCCGCGTAGCCGCGGACCTCGTCGACGAGGTAGGACAGCGTGTCGACGACGACCGCGTCCGGATCGCCGCCGCCGACGTGCGCGGCGTCGCGGCGCGCCTCGAGCGTGCGCCAGCCGTCGCCGCGCCGGTAGGTGCCGGTCGCATAGGCGGCGACGCGCTCGCGGAAGCGCCCGCCCATCAGCCGCCAGACCGGCTCGCCCCAGTGGCGGCCGCGCAGGTCCCAGAGCGCGACGTCGATGCCGGACAGCGCGGTGAGGTGCAGCCCCTTCATGCCCTGGTCGCGCAGCGCCGAGTACATCGCGAGCCAATGCCGGTCGACCGCGAGCGCGTCGCCACCGACGAGCAGCCGTCCGAGGGCGGCGACGATCGGCGCGTTCAGCCGTGCCGGTCCGATGCATTCGCCCCAGCCGGACAGGCCGTCCTCGGTGGTGACCTCGACGATGCAGCTGCCGCGCACGGTCGTCTCGAGGAAGGACCAGGCGAAGGGTTCGGCGAGCGGCGCTTCGAGCACGTGGGCGCGGACGCGGGCGATGCGGGGCATGCGCGGGACTCCTGGGGGATGGGGGCTCATGGGGGGGGCGGCGTCCGGCGCTCAGCCGAGGTTGCCGACGCCCGAGGCGCCGGGTTCCGGGTGGTCGTACTCCTGCGCGCAGAAGGTCCCGCCCTGGAAGCGGTCGGCGACCGGATCGGCGCGCTCCTCGCGGGCGAGGACCGCGGCGGCGTGGTCCGCGGACCGGCCGCTCGGGCGGTAGCCGAGCTCGATCGCGCGGCGGTTGTCCCACCACGCGTGCGGCGCGTTGTCCGACATGCCGTAGACGATCTCGTAGCGCAGGTCCGGATGCTCGATGCCGATCCGGATCAGCTGCATCAGGTCCGAGGGCGTGATCCAGATCGCGAGTCGGCGGCGGTCGATCGGCGCGTCGCCGACGTTGCCGATCCGCAGGTTCAGCACCCGCAGCCCGTGCTTGTCCGCGTAGAGCGCGCCGAGCGCCTCGCCGAAGGCCTTCGACAGCCCGTAGCGCGTGTCGGGCCTCACCGGCACCGCGTGGTCGATGGTCCGCGCGCGCCGGTAGAAGCCGACCGCGTGGTTCGACGACGCGAACACGATCCGCTTCACGCCGGCCACGCGCGCCGCCTCGTACAGCGCGTGCAGCCCGACGATGTTCGACTGAAGGATCGCGTCCCACGGCCCTTCGACCGAGTACCCGCCGAGGTGGACGATCGCGTCGATGCCCTCGACGATCGCTGCGCACTGCGCCGGGTCGGCGAGGTCGGCGCGCACGAAGGTCTCGCCATCGACGAGTGCCGTCCGCGGTTCGGCGCGGTCGGACAGGCGGATCGGACCGTAGGCCTGCGCGAGCAGCGGGCGCAACCGGGTGCCGACGTCACCGGACGCGCCGGTCAGCAGCACGCGGGGACGGGAAGGGGGAACGCTCATCTCGGGGTCCTCTTCGGAGCCGGCCGCGGCTCGGCGGCCAGCGCGGTGTAGCGCGCGAGTCCGCGCGACAGGTGAGTGCGCATCGACCGCCGCGCGCCAGGCGCGTCGCCGGCTGCGATCGCATCGACGATCCGCGCGTGCTCGGCCTGCACGGTGGCGAGGTAGCGCCGCTGGGCCTCGGCACTGCGTTCGACGACGCGGATGCTCTGGCGCGGGATGACGATCCGGCCGAGCAGCTCGAGGAAGCGGCCGAACTGCGGGTTGCCGCTCGCCGCCGCGATCGCCCGGTGGAACGCGAAGTCCTGATCGACCGCGGCCTGGCCGTGGCCGAGCGCCTCGTCCATCCTCGACAGCGCGGCGCGGATCGCGGCGAGCTGGGGACGGCTCGCGCGCTCGGCCGCGAGCCCGGCGCTGCCGACCTCGACCGCGAGGCGCAGCTCCATCACGTCGATCACGTCCTGCAGCGAGCGCAGCCCGGCGGGGTCGATGCGGAACGGCCGCGCCTGCGCGTCGGAGGCGACGAAGGCGCCCGAGCCCTGGCGGGTCACGACGAGCCCCTCGGCCTTCAGCGCGGCCACCGCCTCGCGGACCACGGTACGGCTCACGCCGGCGCTCGCGGACAGCTCCGCCTCGGTCGGCAGTCGCTCGCCGGGCGCGAGCCGGCCCGCGCGGATCGCCTCGGACAGACGCTCCGCGATGCCGGCGGCGAGCCCGCGAGGCGGACCGGCCTCGCGCAGCCGCGCGAGCAGCGGCCCGCTGTCGCCCCGCATCGAAGCCGCTGGATTCGTCATGCGTCAGTTGTCTGACAAGTGACCGGACCGTCGATACTACTGTGCGGCGAGCGCGCCTTCCAGCGCGCCGACCGCGACGCGTACCTGTCGATCGCGATGTTCCCCGCCGGCCGCCTCGGCCGCGAGGCGGGGATGATCGAACGGCCCCGGTTCGGCGCGCTGCAGACCGCGCTCGTGACGGTGTCCGGGATCGTGCTCCGCGCGCGCGCCGGTCGCCGACGCCGCGTCGATCCGCCCGGTGACGAGACCGCGGAGGGCGAGCGAGGGCGATCCGCGCCTGTTCGCCTTCGACGTGGCGGTGGCCGAGTCGCCGAAGGGGCCGTGCGGGCGGGATCCCGTCGGGCGTGTTCACGCCGACCGAGGCCGGTCCGCGCGCGCGGCGATCCAGGTCGCCCACGCGCCGCTCGCGGCGATGACCGCGAGGCCGAGCGCCTCGCGCACGGACAGCTCGTCTTCGAAGAGGAACGCGCCGATCATCGCCGCGAAGCCGATGTTCGTGTACTGCAGGTTCGCCGCGAGCAGCGTGGCCGGCCCGGCGAACGCGCGGGTCATCGTGATCTGGCCGACGAGCGCGAAGCCGGCCACCGCGACCAGCACCGGCACGCCGTCCCACGACGGCGCGGCGAAGCCGCCGGTGGCGAGCGTGCCGGCGAGCCCGACCAGGGTCGAGACCACCGAGAACCAGAAGACCACCCGCCACGAGGGCTCGCCCGCCGCGCCGAGCGTCCGCATCTCGAAGTAGACGAAGGTCGCGAGCAGCCCCGAGCCCAGCCCCGCTGCGAAGCCGCCGAGCGTCGCACCGTCGAGCGAGGGGCGCAGTGCCAGCAGCACGCCGGCGAAGCCGCAGGCGGCCGCGGCGTGGAGCAGCCGTCGGCGCGCGTCGGGCGGATCGCCGCGGCGGCGCGCCGCCCAGGCGATCGCGAGCGCGGCGAACAGCGGCGAGGTGTTTCCCAGCGTCGCGGCGGTGGGCAGCGGCAGCGCCGCGAGCGCCGCGAACCACAGCACCATCGCCGACGAGCCGGCCGCCGAGCGCCGCAGGTGCATCGGCCACAGCGGCGTGGCGAGCCGGCGGCCGGCCGCGAGCGCCCAGGCGCCCACCGCCAGCGCGCCCAGCAGGTTGCGCCAGAAGACCAGCTCGAACAGCCCGTAGCGCGCGTAGCCGAACTTGATCGCGGCGCTCATGGCCGCGAAGGCGAGCGCCGATGCGACCGCCCACGCGGCCTGGGCGGCGGCGCTCATGCCGCCGCCCGGGGCCTGCCGTCGTCCCCCGTCACGCGCGTCAGTCGACCTTCAGCCGGGACCGCAGGAACTCGTGGAAGTGCTGCATGCCGTCCTCCATCGGGCTCTGGTACGGGCCGACCTGGTTCTCGCCGCGCTCGTGAAGCACCTGCCGACCCGCGTCCATCCGCTCGGCGATCTCGTCGTCCTCGACGCAGGTCTCCATGTAGGCGGCCCGCTCGGCCTCGACGAACTCGCGCTCGAACAGCACGATCTCCTCGGGATAGTAGAACTCGACGATGTTGGTCGTGTGCCGCGGTCCGCGCGGGACCAGGTGCGAGACGACCAGCACGTGCGGGTACCACTCGACCATCACGTTCGGGTAGTAGGTCAGCCAGATCGCGCCGTGCTTCGGCGGCTGGCCGCCGCGGAACCGGAGCACCTCGTCGTGCCAGCGCCGGTAGACCTCGCTGCCCGGCCTGCCGAGCCCGCGGTGCACGCCCACGGTCTGGACCGACCACCAGTCGCCGAACTCCCACTTCAGGTCGTCGCACTCGACGAACTTGCCCAGCCCCGGATGGAAGGGCTCGACGTGGTAGTCCTCGAGGTAGACCTCGATGAAGGTCTTCCAGTTGTACGCGCACTCGTGGACCTCGACGTGGTCGAGCATGTAGCCCGAGAAGTCGAGATCGCCGCGCGCGCCCATCCTGGCGAGGTCGGTGGCGACGTCGCGCCCGCCCGAGAACAGCAGCCCGTTCCAGTTCTGAAGCGGGCTGCGACCGAGGTTCAGGCAGGGCTGCTCGTCGAAGTGCGGCGCGCCCAGCAGGCGGCCCTGCAGGTCGTAGGTCCAGCGGTGCAGCGGGCAGACGATCTGCTGCGCGTGGCCGCGGCCATTGAGCATCACCGCCTGGCGGTGCCGGCAGACGTTGGACAGGAGCTCGATGCCCTGTTCGCCCCGCACGAGGAGCCGGCCCTCCTTCTCGGCCGGAAGTGCGAAGTAGTCGCCCGTGTTCGGCACCATCAGCTCGTGGCCGATGTAGCCGGGGCCCTGTTTGAACAGTAGCTCGATCTCGCGCTCGTACAGCGACGGATCGAAGTACGCCGAAACCGGAAGCTGGGCTGCAGAGCGCTGCAGGTGATCCCGACGCCCGATGTCCGACATGATCCGACCTCCTGGTCCGTCAGAAAGCGTGGAAGAGGCACCCCCCGGGGGTGGTGATGAAAAAAGGGCCGGGGAGTGTACCCCGGATCCCTCGCCGGGGGGCGTCGGGCACGGCCGCCGGTCGGCCCCGCGCCTCGCGGTCGCCGGCGCGTCGGCCCGCCGGGCCGGTCGGCGGGCGAACCTGTCGTAAAATCAGGGTTTTGCCCGAGCCGGCTGCAGGGGTTTGCGAACGAGCCTGCTGCGCCGGCCGCCCACGATGGCCACAGCCCGCAAGGAAGTCGCCGACACCCCCGCCTCCTTCGAGGCGGCGCTCGGCGAGCTGGAAGCACTGGTGCAGAAGATGGAGGCCGGCACGCTGTCGCTCGAGCAGTCGCTCGACGCGTATCGGCGCGGTGCGCGCCTCGTCGGCTACTGCCGCGACGCGCTGGCCGCCGTGCAGCAGCAGGTGAAGGTCCTGGAGGGCGACCTGCTCAAGCCCTTCGAGCCCGACGCGCGGGCCGACGGATGAGCACGCCCGCCGGATTCGCCGACTGGTCGGCGGCGGTGCTGGCCCGGACCGAGGCGGCGCTCGACGCGCTGCTGCCGCCGGCCTGCGGTCATGCGCCGGCGCTCGACCGCCTGCACGCGGCGATGCGCTACGCGGTGCTCGAGGGCGGCAAGCGGGTTCGACCGCTGCTGGCGCACGCCGCCGGCGAGCTGAGCGACGCGCGGCCGGCCGCGCTCGATGCGGCCGGCTGCGCGGTCGAGCTGATCCACGCCTATTCGCTCGTCCACGACGACCTGCCGTGCATGGACAACGACGTGCTGCGGCGCGGCAAGCCCACGGTCCACGTCGCCTACGGCGAGGCGCCGGCGATGCTCGTGGGCGACGCGCTGCAGGCGCTGGCCTTCCGCGCGGTGGCCGAGGCCGGTGCGCGTGGGGTGGCCCCGGAGGCGGTCGTGCGGATGACGCTCGAGCTCGCCGACGCCGCCGGCTCGATCGGCATGGCCGGCGGCCAGGCGATCGACCTGGGCGCCGTGGGCGCGGCCCTCGACCGGCCGGCGCTCGAGGACATGCACCGGCGCAAGACCGGCGCGATGCTGCGGGCCTCGGTCCGCCTGGGCGCCTGGGCCGGTGCGCCGCTCGACGCCGCCGGCCAGGCCGCGCTCGACCGCTATTGCGACGCGGTCGGCCTGGCCTTCCAGGTGGTCGATGACGTGCTGGACGTCGAGGCCGACAGCGCCACGCTCGGCAAGACCGCCGGCAAGGACGCGGCGAACGACAAGCCCACCTACGTCTCGCTGATGGGCCTCGACGGCGCCCGCCGGCTCGCGACCGACCTGCGCGAGCAGGCGCACGCCGCGCTCGCGGGATTCGGCACGGGCGGACGTCGCCTCGCGGCGCTGGCCGACCTGATCGTCGCCAGGCGCTCTTGACGGATCGCTCGTGTAAGCGAAGCATGACACCAGAATGCGGAAGGGTTGGCTGACATGACCATGGACTACACCCTGCTAGAGCGGATCGACGACCCGGCGGTGCTGCGCCAGCTCGAGAGAGCGAAGCTGCCGGCGCTCGCCGACCAGCTGCGCGCCTACCTGCTGGAGTCGGTGTCCCGGACCGGTGGACACCTGTCCTCGAACCTCGGCACCGTCGAGCTCGCGATCGCGCTCCACTACGTCTTCCACACGCCGTACGACCGGCTGGTCTGGGATGTCGGCCACCAGTCGTACCCCCACAAGATCCTGACGGGCCGCCGCTCGGGGATGTCGAAGCTGCGCCAGCACGGCGGCATCTCGGGTTTCCCGCGCCGCAGCGAGAGCGAGTACGACACCTTCGGCACCGCGCACTCGTCCACCTCGATCTCGGCCGCGCTCGGCATGGCGGTCGCGTCGCGCAACAAGGGCGAGAACAAGGGCCCGGCCCGGCGCCGCCATGTCGCGGTGATCGGCGACGGCGCGATGACCGCGGGCATGGCCTTCGAGGCGATGAACAACGCGGGCGTCACGCCCGACATCGACCTGCTGGTGGTGCTGAACGACAACGACATGTCGATCTCCCCACCGGTGGGCGCGCTGAACAAGTACCTCGCACGGGTCCTGTCGGGCCGCCAGGTGTCGAGCGTGCGCGACATGGCGCGCAGCGTGCTGTCCAAGGTGCCGCCGGTCTACGAGCTGGCGCGCCGCCTGGAGGAGCACGCGAAGGGGCTGGTGGTGCCGGCCACGATGTTCGAGGAGTTCGGCTTCACCTACTTCGGCCCGATCGACGGCCACGACCTCGACGCGCTGGTGCCCACGCTGCAGAACCTGCGCGAGATGCACGGTCCGGTGTTCCTGCACGTGATCACGCGCAAGGGCCAGGGCTACAAGCTCGCCGAGGCCGACCCGATCCTCTATCACGGGCCGGGCAAGTTCGACCCGCAGGAGGGCATCAAGAAGCCCGCGTCGGCCGGCAAGCCGAGCTACACGCAGGTCTTCGGCGACTGGCTCTGCGACATGGCCGCGCTCGACGAGCGGCTGGTCGGCATCACGCCGGCGATGCGCGAGGGCTCGGGCATGGTGGAGTTCGAGCGCCGCTTCCCGACCCGCTACTTCGACGTCGGCATCGCCGAGCAGCATGCGGTGACCTTCGCCGGCGGCCTCGCCTGCGAGGGCATGAAGCCGGTCGTCGCGATCTACTCGACCTTCCTGCAGCGCGCCTACGACCAGCTGATCCACGACGTCGCGCTGCAGAACCTGCCGGTGGTGTTCGCGCTCGACCGAGCGGGCCTGGTGGGTGCCGACGGCGCGACCCACGCGGGCGCCTACGACTACGCGTACCTGCGCTGCATCCCGAACATGGCGGTCCTCGCGCCCTCGGACGAGAACGAGTGCCGGCAGATGCTCTACACGGCGTTCCGGCACGACGGCCCGAGCGCGGTCCGCTATCCGCGCGGCAGCGGCCCGGGCGTCGAGGTCCGCAAGGACCTGACCGAGCTGCCGTTCGGCAAGGCCGAGCTGCGGCGCAAGGGTCGGCGCGTCGCCTTCCTCGCGTTCGGCTCGATGGTCCATCCGGCGCTCGAGGCCGGCGAGGCCCTCGATGCGACGGTGGTCAACATGCGCTGGGTCAAGCCGCTCGATGTCGCGATCATCGAGGAACTCGCGCGCACGCACGATGCCTTCGTGACCGTCGAGGAGCACGCGGTCCCGGGCGGCGCAGGCAGCGCCTGCCTCGAGGCGATCGCGGCACTCGGACTCGCGAAGCCGGTGCTGCAGCTCGGTCTGCCCGACCGGTTCATCGATCATGGCGATCCCGCGCTGCTGCTGCGGCTCGAAGGCCTGGACGCGCCGGGCATCGAGCGCTCGGTGCGCGCGCGGTTCGGCGAGCTGCTGGCCTCCGAGGGGTCGCCTCGGCTGGTGGCGAACCGCAAGTAACGGCCGCGGACGCTGCGCTACAGTACGGATCCGTTGTCGGAGGAGTGGCGATGAATTCCCGCGATCCCAGCGTCGGCCTGCCCGGTTCGCTCGAGCGTGCGATGCCCGACGTGCAGGGCAGCACAGACCACCGGCGCCAGCCGATCCAGCGCGTGGGCGTGCGCGGGCTGCGGTATCCGATGCTCTGGCGCTCGGGCGACGTGCCCGCGCCCACCGTCGCCGTCTGGAGCCTGTTCGTGTCGCTGCCGGCCGAGCAGAAGGGCACGCACATGTCGCGCTTCGTCGCGCTGCTCGAACGTCGTGCGCGCGACCTGTCGCCGGACGCGCTGGTGCCGCTGCATGCCGAGATGCTCGAGCTGCTCGAGGCGCCGACCGGCCGCTTCGAGCTGTCGTTCCCGCTGTTCGTCTCGAAGGTGGCGCCCGTCTCGGGCGTGGCCTCGACGATGGACTACGAGGTCTCGCTGACGGTCGACGGTCCGCGCGACGCGGCCCGCGTCGACGTCAAGGTCGTCGTGCCGGTCACCAGCCTGTGCCCGTGCTCGAAGGAGATCTCCGACTACGGCGCCCACAACCAGCGCTCGCATGTGACCGTCGAGGCCCGGCTCGAGCCGGCCGCCTCGCTCGACGTGCCTGCGCTGATCGCGCGGATCGAGGCGCAGGCCTCGTGCGAGCTCTGGGGCCTGCTGAAGCGGGTCGACGAGAAGCACGTGACCGAGCGGGCCTACGACAACCCGAAGTTCGTCGAGGACCTGGTCCGTGACGTGGCCGCGGCGGTGCGCGAGGTGCCGGGGGTGGCGAGCTTCGTCGTCGAGGGCGAGAACTTCGAGTCGATCCACAACCACTCGGCCTACGCGCGGATCGAGGCCTGAGTCCGGGCACCGCCTGGAAAAAGGCCCACCACCGCGAAGCCGGCGGCGCCTGCGCCGCGGTGGTGAGTGAAAGGAGACTCTGAAGAAATCGCAGGAAAACGGCCGAGCCCGAGGGCGCCCTGCCGTGGATACAGACTAGGTCGATCGGCCCGTCGGCGCCCGTCCGCCCGTCGGCCTCACGGCCCCGGCAGGACCCGCCGGCGTGGCGCCCCGGCCACGCCCGGGGGAGAGCCGGGACCGGCCCGGCACGGGCGGTGTCCGGCGGGAGACCGGCGGCGGCCTCAGCCCGGGGTGCCCGCCGCGGGCTGCCAGCCACGGCGCAGGATCAGGTCGGTGGTCGCTTGCGCGCCGTCGCGTGTCCAGAGGCCGGCGTCGATGGTCTCCAGGACCTCGGCGGGTGCCATCGCCAGGATCTCGGCATGCTCGCCGTCGACGGCGTGCGGCACCAGTCCGGCCGGCAGCTCCAGTTCGTGAAGCTCGACGCGCTCGCGGTGCAGGGCCGGCAGGCCGTCGTAGACCGTGGGGTAGGCGAGTTCGAGCGACCCGGCCGGCACCGCGCGCCGCGCGATCTCGGGCGGCAGGCCGGCCTCCTCGGCGCATTCGCGGACCAGGGTCGAGGCGACGTCGTCGAAGCCGGCGATGCCGCCGGCCACGAGCGCGTCCAGCCGGTTCGGATCGACCGGCTTGGTCGGTGCGCGACGTGCGACCCACAGGCGCGGCCCGTCGGCCGTCCGCGTCCAGGCGCAGGCCTGGACCGAGCGCAGCAGCAGTCCGAGCGGCCGCAGCAGCGCGCGCTCGATCGATGCGAGCGGCCGGCCGTCGGCCTCGTCGCGGATCAGCATGCGCTCGTCGCGCCAGCCGGGCAGGTCCCAGCGCGCGCGGGCCGCGTCGGCCCAGTCGGCCAGCACCGCCGAACGGCCTGCGAACGACGCGATCCGCGGCTCGAGGACGAGCGCGCCGTCGCGCAGCCGGAACGGCGTGGGGGGCTCCAGCACGCGGGCGAGCCAGTCCTCCGCGACGGCGCCGACCTCGACGCCGTCGAGGCGAAGCGCAGTCAGGCCCTCGAACGCGTCGATCGACACCGCGGCCCCGCGCGGGTCAGTCGCGGAAGTTCCCGCAGCTGAGCGGCAGGTCGGCGCACTCCCTGCGGATCAGCGCGATCGCCGCCTGGAGGTCGTCGCGCTTGGCGCCGGTCACGCGGACCGCGTCGCCCTGGATCGACGCCTGGACCTTCATCTTCGCGTCCTTGATCGCGCGGACGATCTTCTTGCCGGTCTCGCTCGGCACGCCGTGGCGGATCGTGATCGCCTGCTTCATCCGGTCGCCACCGACGCGCTCGGGCGTGCCGTAGTCGAGGAAGCGGACGTCGACGTTGCGCTTGGCGAGCTTGCCGAGGAGCACGTCGCGGACCTGGCCGAGCTTGAAGTCGTCGTCGGCGAACGCGGTCAGGGTCTTGTCGGCGAGCTCGAAGCGCGCATCCGATCCCTTGAAGTCGAACCGGTTCGCGATCTCCTTGTTCGCCTGGTCGACCGCGTTGCGGATCTCGACCTGGTTTGCTTCGAGGGTCACGTCGAAGGAGGGCATGGTCGTCTCCGGTTCAGGTCAGCCACTTCTCGAAGAAGGTCGCCCGGCCCATCGCGGGGTCGAGCTCGTAGGCCACGAAGCCGACGTCGCGATAGAGGGCGATCGCACCGGTGTTGCCCTCCAGCGCCTCCAGCGTCAGCTTGCAGCAGCCGCGCGCCCGGGCCTCGGCCTCGGCGGCGGCCAGCAGCGCGCGGCCGATGCCGCGGCCCCGGTGCGACGCGGCGACCGCGATGTCGTGGATGTTCAGCAGCGGGCGTGCCTTGAAGGTCGACACGCCCTCGAAGGCATTGACCAGGCCGACCGGCCGGTCGCCGTCGAAGGCCAGCCAGCCCGCGTAGTGCGCGCGCGCGGCGAGCACGCCCGGGAGCCGCGCCTTCGCGTCGTCGGCCAGCGGCGTGCCGCCGCCGGTCGCGTCGCGCGCGTACTCGTCGAGCAGTCCGACCAGCGCGGCCGCGTCGCGCGGATCGCGCGGGTCGAGCCGCGCGACCCTCAGGCCTTCGACCGCTGCGGGACGGCTCATCGCTTCGGTCTCCGGCCGGGGAACGGGGCAGGCGGGCCGGGCTCAGGCGGCCGGCTTCTTCGCGGCGGCCTTCGCAGGCTTGCCCGCCTTCGCGGCCTTCGTCGGCGCGACCGCCTTCGCGGGCTTCGCCGCCTTCGCCTCCTTCTCCGCCTTCGCGGGCTTCTCCGCCTTCGCGGGCTTCTCCGCCTTGCCCGCCTTCACCGCGCCGCGCGCCTGCGCCTTCGCGCCGGCGATCCGCATCCGCAGCGCGTTGAGCTTGATGAAGCCCGCCGCGTCGGCCTGGTTGTAGGCGCCGCCATCGTCGTCGAAGGTCGCGATCCTCGTGTCGAACAGCGAGTAGGCCGAGGTCCGGGAGGTGACGATCACGTTGCCCTTGAAGAGCTTCACCGTCACCGTGCCGGTCACGGTCTGCTGGGTGTGATCGATCAGCACCTGCAGCGCCTGGCGCTCGGGCGACCACCAGTAGCCGTTGTAGACCAGGCTCGCGTAGCGCGGCATCAGGTCGTCCTTCAGGTGGGCGACCTCGCGGTCGAGCGTCAGCGACTCGATCGCGCGGTGCGCGCGCAGCAGGATCGTGCCCCCCGGGGTCTCGTAGCAGCCGCGCGACTTCATCCCGACGTAGCGGTTCTCGACCAGATCGAGCCGGCCCACGCCGTGCTTGCCGCCCAGGCGGTTCAGCTCGGTGAGCAGCGCGCCCGGGGTCATCCGCACGCCGTTGATCGCGACCGCGTCGCCGCGCTCGAACTCGATCTCCACCAGCTCGGGCCGGGCCGGCGCCTTCTCGGGCGAGACCGTCAGGCGCCACATGTCCTCGGACGGCGCGCGGCTCGGGTCCTCGAGCACGCCGCCCTCGAACGAGATGTGCAGCAGGTTCGCGTCCATCGAGTAGGGCGCCTCGCCCTTGCGCTTCTTGTAGTCGACCGGGATGCCGTGTGTGTCCGCGTAGGCGAGCAGCTTGTCGCGCGACAGCAGGTCCCACTCGCGCCACGGCGCGATCACCTTCACGTCGGGCATCAGCGCGTAGGCGCCGAGCTCGAAGCGGACCTGGTCGTTGCCCTTGCCGGTGGCGCCGTGCGAGATCGCGTCGGCCTTCTCCCTTCGGGCGATCTCCACGAGGCGCTTGGCGATCAGCGGCCGTGCGATCGAGGTGCCGAGGAGGTACTCGCCCTCGTAGAGCGCGTTGGCGCGGAACATCGGGAAGACGAAGTCGCGGACGAACTCCTCGCGCAGGTCCTCGATGTAGATCTTCTTCACGCCGAACATCTCGGCCTTCCGGCGCGCCGGCTCGAGCTCCTCGCCCTGGCCGATGTCCGCGGTGAAGGTGATCACCTCGCACCCGTAGGTGTCCTGCAGCCACTTGAGGATGACCGAGGTATCCAGGCCGCCGGAATAGGCGAGCACGACTTTCTTGACTTGGGACATGGGCTGCGCGGTGGGGTTCGAGAACCCGCTATTTTGCCACTTCCCGCGGCCGAGCCGGGTCGGGTCGCGTGAGAGAATCGACGGATGTCCGCTTCCGCATCGCCCGCGGCCGCACGGGCCGACCTGCAGAGGCGGCTGCCGCCGATCGTCGCCGGCCTGTCGGTGCTCGGTCCGTTCGCGATCGACACCTACCTGCCGGCCTTCGGCTCGATCGGCCAGGAGCTCGGCGCCACGCCGCTGCAGGTCCAGCAGACCCTGACCGCCTACCTGGTGCCGTTCGCGCTGATGGCCCTCTGGCACGGCGCCGTCTCCGACGCGCTCGGACGGCGCCGCGTCGTGCTGATCGGGCTCGCGCTCTTCGCGCTGGCCTCGATCGGCGCGGCCGTCGCCGCATCGATCGAGGCCCTGTGCGTCTGGCGGGCGCTGCAGGGCGCGGTGGCCGGCGCGGGCATGACGGTCGGTCGGGCGGTCGTGCGCGACGTGGCCGACGGCCCCCAGGCGCAGCGGATGCTGTCGCAGGCGACGATGCTGTTCGCGCTGGCGCCCGCGGTCGCGCCGATCCTGGGAGGCTGGATCGACGCGCTCGCCGGCTGGCGAGCGGTCTTCGCGTTCCTCGCGCTGGTGGCGCTGGCGATGATGCTGTTCTGCTGGCGGATGCTGCCGGAGACGCTGCCGCCGGAGCGCCGGGTCAGCATGCGCCCCGCACCGATGGCGCGCGCCTACGCGCAGCTGGCGACGAACCCGGCGTTCCTGCGGCTCGCCGCGATCCTCGCGCTGAACTTCGCGGGCTTCTTCGTCTACGTCCTCGCGGCGCCGGCCTTCCTGGCCGGCGTGCTGGGCCTGGCGCCGACCGCCTTCGCGTGGCTGTTCGTGCCCGCGGTCGCGGGCACCATGACCGGCGCCTTCCTGTCGTCCCGGCTCGCGGGGCGGCTGTCGCCGACCCGCTCGATCGCCGCGGGCTTCGCGCTGATGGCCGTCTCGGTGGCGCTGAACCTCGCGCAGGCGCTGCTGATGGACCCGCCGCGGGTCCCCTGGGCGACGCTGCCGCTCTATGCGTACAACGCGGGCCTCGGCCTCGCGATGGCGCCGCTGCAGGTGATGCTGCTGGACACCTTCGCCGAGCGCCGCGGGATGGCGGCCTCGGGCATGGCCTTCACCCAGAGCGCGGGCAACGCGCTGGTGGCCGCCGCGGTCGCGCCGCTGCTGTGGCACTCGGCCGCCGCGATGGCGGGCGGAGCCGCGGCCTGCGTCGTCGCGTCGGCCGCGCTGTTCGCCTGGCACGTCCGATCCCCGTCCTTCCGACACGAGCCCCAGACACGATGATCCCCGTCCATCGACCCGTATCGCCCGGGCCGCGCACCGGCGGCCGCCTCCTCGTCGACCAGCTGCTGGTGCACGGCGCGAACCGCGCGTTCTGCGTGCCCGGCGAGAGCTTCCTCGCCGTGCTCGACGCGCTGCACGACGTCCGCGACCGGCTGCCGCTGGTGGTCTGCCGCCAGGAGGGCGGCGCGGCCAACATGGCCGAGGCCTGGGGCAAGCTGACCGGTGCGCCCGGCATCTGCTTCGCGACGCGCGGGCCCGGCGCGACCAACGCGTCGATCGGCGTGCACACCGCCTTCCAGGACTCGACGCCGATGATCCTGTTCATCGGCCAGGTCGGCACCGACTTCGTCGAGCGCGAGGCCTTCCAGGAGGTCGACTACCGACGGATGTTCGGCCAGATGGCCAAGTGGGTCGCGTCGATCGACCGCGCCGACCGGATCCCCGAGTTCGTCCAGCACGCGTTCCACGTGGCGACCTCGGGCCGTCCGGGCCCGGTCGTGCTCGCGCTGCCCGAGGACGTGCTGGTCCAGGAAGCGGACGTCGCCGATGCGCTGCCCTACCGCGCCGCGCAGGCTTCGCCGTCGGCGGCAGACATCGCGCGGCTGGGCGAGCTGCTCGCCGCGGCCGAGCGGCCGCTGCTGCTGGTGGGCGGCTCCCGCTGGGACGACGCGTCGCGCGCGTCGGTGCAGGCCTTCGCCCACCGCTTCGGCCTGCCCGTCTCGTGCGCGTGGCGCTTCCAGGACGCCTTCGACAACGGCGACGCGCAGTACGTGGGCGAGGTCGGCATCGGCGTGAACCCGAAGCTCGGCGCCCGCGTGAAGGCGGCCGACCTGCTGATCGCCGTCGGCGTGCGGCTGGGCGAGATGACGACCAACGGCTACACGCTGGTCGAGTCGCCCACGCCCGCGCAGGCGCTGGTCCACGTGTTCCCCGGGCCGGACGAACTCGGTCGCGTGTTCCACGCCGAGCTGCCGATCGTGGCCGGCACCCGCGAGTTCGCCGCGGCGCTCGACGCGCTCCGGCCCGCCGACGGACTGGCCGCGCGCTGGGCATCTTGGCTCGCGTCCGCGCAGCAGGACTACGCGGCCTGGCGCGTGCCGCGCGCGCAGCCGGGTACCCTCAGCTACCCCGAGTGCGTGCTGCACCTCGAGCGCACGCTGCCGCCCGACGCGATCCTCACCAACGGCGCCGGCAACTTCGCGACGCCGGTCCATCGCTTCCATCGCCACCGCCGGCACAAGACCCAGCTGGCGCCGACCTCGGGCGCGATGGGCTATGCGGTGCCGGCCGCGGTCGCGGCGTCGCTGGCCCATCCGGATCGGGTGGTGATCGGCTTCACCGGCGACGGCGACTTCATGATGACCGGCCAGGAACTGGCGACCGCGGTGCAGTACGGCGCCAGGCCGATCGTCGTGCTGGTCAACAACGGCATGTACGGCACGATCCGCATGCACCAGGAGCGCGAGTATCCGGCGCGGGTCTACGGGACCGCGCTGCGCAACCCGGACTTCGTGAAGCTCGCCGAGGCCTATGGCTGCCACGGCGAGCGCGTGACCGAGACCGCGCAGTTCGCGGCCGCGTTCGAGCGCGCGCGCGCGGCCGGCGTGCCGGCGCTGATCGAGCTGGTGATCGACCCGCAGGCGATCACGGCCGGGCAGACGATCGACGAGCTGCGGGCGGCCTCGCTCGCGCGACAGGGCCGCGCCTGACGCGGCCCGGGCCCGGTCGGCGGGCTGCCCGGGCGGGGCCGCGCCTCGATCGCGGCGCGCTCAGGGCGCATCCGAGCAGTCGAGCACCAGCGCGCCGGTCACCCGGCCGGCGCGCAGCCGCTCGAGCGCGTCGTTCGCGTCCGCCAGCGGCACCGCCTCGGTCTCGCAGTCGAAGCGCGTCCGTGCGGCGAGGGTCATGAAGTCCCGCGCGTCGGCCCGCGTGAGGTTCGCGATCGAGCGCAGCACCCGCTCCTCCCACAGCAGCCGGTAGGGGAACGCGGGGATGTCCGACATGTGGATGCCGCCGCAGACCACGGTGCCGCCGGGCTCGACGTCGGCGAGCGCCTTCGGCACCAGCGCCCCGACCGGCGCGAACAGCAGCGCCGCGTCCAGCGGCTCGGGCGGGGCCTGTGTCGAGTCGCCGGCCCAGCGCGCGCCGAGCCGAAGCGCGAGCGCCTGCGCGGCCGCGTCGCCGGGGCGGGTGAACGCGAACACCTCGCGGCCCTCGGCGAGCGCGGCCTGCGCGACCAGGTGGCCGGCCGCGCCGAAGCCGTAGATGCCGACGCGCCGCGCGTCGGCGCCGGCGGCCCGCAGCGCGCGGAAGCCGATCAGCCCGGCGCACAGCAGCGGCGCGGCGCTGACGTCGTCGTAGCCGTCGGGCAGCGGCACGCAGAAGCGCGCGTCGACGACCGCGTGCGTGGCGTAGCCGCCGTGCGCCTGCAGGCCGTTGAATCGCGCGTCCGGGCAGAGGTTCTCGCGGCCGGTGGTGCACCAGCGGCAGCGCAGGCAGGTGTCGTGCAGCCAGGCCGCGCCGACGCGGTCGCCGGGCACGAAGGCCTCGACCGCCCGGCCGCGCGCGAGCACGGTGCCGACGATCTCGTGTCCCGGCACGATCGGCAGGCGCGGTGGCACCAGGTCGCCGTCGACGAGGTGCAGGTCGGTACGGCAGACGCCGCAGGTGCGCACGCGCAGCACCAGCTCCTGCGGGCCGGGCGCGGCGAGCGGCAGGCTCGCGGGCCGCAGCATGGGGCCGCCGTCGAAGGCCATCGCGCGGAAGGTGGCGGGCAGCGGCCCCGGGGCGAGGGCGCTCATGGCGCCATGGCGCGCAGGACCAGGACGGTCGCCGCGATCGCCGCCGCCATCGTCGCGAAGCCGGCGGCCACCGGACGCGCGAGCGCGGCGTTGCCGGCGACGCGCGCGACGCCCGCCTTGAACACGAGGTTCGCCACGACCGCGATCGCGATCGTCGAGACCGCGCCCTGGGTGTCGATCCGGCCGTCGCCGTGCAGCCGCAGCGCGGTCAGCGTGATCGCGTCGACGTCGGTCAGGCCCGAGACGGCGGCGACTGCATACAGGCCGCCCTCGCCGACGCGTGCGGTCGCCCACGCGGCGATCAGCGAGATCGCGCCGTAGGCGATGCCGAAGCCGAGCGCGACCCGCAGGTCGGTCGGATTGCTGACCTGCGGCAGCGGGAGCTCGCCCTCGCGGCGCGCGCGCGGCAGCAGCCACAGCGCCACCGGCACGCTCGCGACGATCGCCGCGCCGGCCACCGCGGCCACCCCGGGCAGCAGGGCCGGCTGCGCGACCGCGGCGAGGATCGCGAGGCGCACGAGCATCGTGAGGTTCGACAGCACCACCATGCCGGCCGCGAGCGCCGTGCCGCCGCCGGCGCGCGCATGCCGCGCGAAGACCAGCGTGGTCGCGGTGGACGAGACGAGGCCGCCGGCGACCGCCGCGAGCGGCGCGCCGAAGCGCCGGCCGGCGAATCGCAGCAGGAGGTAGCCGGCGAGCCCGACGCCCGCGACCAGCACGACCATCAGCCAGATCTCGCGCGGGTTCAGCGAGCCGTTCGGGCCGTAGGCCCGGTCGGGCACCAGCGGCAGCGCGACGAAGGTCAGCGCGCCGAACTGCAGCACCGGGATCAGGTCGTCGCGGCCGATGCGGCCGGCCACGCCGTGCAGCTCGGTCTTGAAGACGAGCAGGGCGGCGACGACGACCGCCAGCGTCACCGCGAGCTGCGGGTTGCCCAGCCCGCAGAGCATGCCGAGCGCGCCGGTGAGGGTCATCGCCACCATCGACGTGGTCGGCGGCTCGTCGTGGACACGGTGGTCGGCCCAGTACGCGGCGATCGACAGCGCCGCGATCAGCACGAGGCCTGCCGGGACGATCCCGGGCAGGGCGCTGTCCCGGGCCAGTCCGCCGATCAGCGTGCCGAGCAGGCTGACCAGCGCGAAGGTGCGCACGCCGCGCGAGTCGCGCTTGCGCTCGCGCTCGATGCCCACCAGCAGCCCGATCGCGAGGCCGGTGCCGTAGCGCCATGCGTCGGCGAGCAGCACCGGGTCCATCGACCGCGCCGCCTCGGACAGACCGCGCGGTGCGGGCTCAGTGCGCGAAGAGCACCGGCGCCGTCATCGACTCGAGTACGGTCCGCGTCGCGCCGCCCATCACGAACTCGTAGGCGCGCGAGTGGCCGTAGCCGCCCATCACGATCAGGTCCGCGTCGAAGTCGTCGGCGCGCGACAGGATCTGGTTGCCGATGTCGACCTCCTTCGAGGTCGTGCCCGACACGTTCGCCTTCACGCCGTGGCGCGCGAGGAAGGTCGCGATGTCCGCGCCCGGCACGTCGCCGTGACCGCCGCGCCCGCCGCGTGCGTTGAAGGTGGTGACCTGCACCTCCTCGGCGCTGCGCAGCAGCGGCATCGACGAGCTGATCGCGCGGGCCGCCTCGCGGCTCGCGTTCCAGGCCACCATCGGTCGGCGGCCGACGGTGGCGAGCTCGCCGGTATAGGGCACGACCAGGACCGGGCGGCCGGAGCCCATGATGACGCGGCCGATGAAGTCCGGGGTCACGTCGTTCGCCGCGTCGTCGTCGTACTGGCCGACCACGATCAGGTCGGCGTAGCGGCCGTGCTCGTTGACCACCGCGGCCGGGTCGCCCGCCTCGGCGCGCCACTCGATCGGCCGGCCGAGCGTGGGCGCGAGGCGGTCGAACGCGGCCCGCGCCTCGGCGTCCTTCTTTTCCTGGAACCGCAGCAGTTCCTGCGCGACGAAGGCGCCCCCGTCGGCCACGAAGGGCTCGCTGTAGAGCGGCGACATGATGCTGTAGACCGCGACGAGATGCGCGTCGTGCGCGTCGGCGAGCCGTGCCGCGACCTGCAGGCGCCGTGTGGCGCGCTCGGTCGAGTCGAAGTGGGCGAGGATGGTCTTGTAGCCGAAGCTCATGTCCGCTCCTGGGTCTCGTTGGGATGGTGCGGCCTCGTCTCGGCCGTCGATGGAGACAGCGTACGGCGCACCGGCCGCGGCGACTTGACGTACGTCAACCGAGCCGGCGGCGCCCCGCGGCCGATGATCGGCCGAAGGCGGCCCGCGAGGCAAGCCGGATCGTGCCGGCCCGCGGGCCGGAGCAGCTACCATTGCCGCTTCCGCCCGGAGCCGACATGAACGCGCTCGATCGACTGAAGACGATGACCACGGTGGTCGCCGACACCGGCGACTTCAACGCGATGCGGGCCTACGCGCCCCGCGACGCGACCACCAATCCCACGCTGATCCTGAAGGCGGTCGGCAAGCCGGAGTACCGCGGCCTGCTCGACGAGACCGTGGCGGCGCACCGCGGCGAGCCGCCGGACGCGCTGGTCGACCGGCTGCTGGTGCGCTTCGGCCGCGAGATCCTCGCGATCGTGCCCGGCCGCGTGTCGACCGAGGTCGACGCGCGCCTGTCGTTCGACGCCGCGGCCACCGTCGAGCGCGCGAAGCGGATCATCGGCCTGTACGAGGCGCAGGGCATCGGCCGCGAGCGCGTGCTGATCAAGGTCGCGTCGACCTGGGAGGGCATCGGCGCGGCCGAGCGCCTGGAGCGCGACGGGATCCGCTGCAACCTGACCCTGCTGTTCGGGTTCCCGCAGGCCGTGGCCTGCGCGGACGCGGGCGTGACCCTGATCTCGCCCTTCGTGGGTCGCATCCTCGACTGGTACCGCAAGCGCGACGGCGTCGACTTCGACGGCGAGTCCGATCCCGGCGTCGCCTCGGTGCGGCGGATCTTCGCCTACTACAAGCGGTTCGGCTATCAGACCGAGGTGATGGGTGCGAGCTTCCGCAACGTCGGCCAGATCCTCGCGCTGGCGGGCTGCGACCTGCTGACGATCAGCCCCGATCTCCTCGAACAGCTGCGCGGCTCGGACGCCGAGGTGCCGCGACGCCTCGATGCGGCTGCCGCCGCGCGCGCGGCGGTCGAGCGCGTGCGCTTCGACGAGAAGCACTTCCGCTTCGAGCTGAACGAGGATGCGATGGCCTCGGACAAGCTCTCGGAGGGCATCCGTGCGTTCGTCGCGGATGCGCGCAGGCTCGACGCGCTGATCGCCGAGAGCGCTGCAGGCTGAGCCCGGACGCGGCCGCGCCGGCGCGGACCGAACGCGGCGGCGCTGTCGACCGCCGTCAGCCGCGCCCGGTGCTGCCGAATCCGCCGGCGCCGCGGGCGCTGGCATCGAAGTCGTCGACGACGCGGAACCGCGCCCGCGCCACCGGCACGATCACCATCTGCGCGATCCGCTCCATCGGTTGCACGACGAAGCGGCCGGCCTCGCCCGACGAGGGCGGGTTGCGGTTCCAGCAGGAGACCATCAGCGGGCCCTGGTAGTCGGCGTCGATCAGCCCGACCAGGTTGCCGAGCACGATGCCGTGCCTGTGGCCGAGCCCCGAACGCGGCAGCAGCACGGCCGCGTAGCCGGGGTCGGCGAGGTGGATCGCGAGACCGGTGGGGATCAGCACCGTCTGCCCCGGTTCGAGCGTCAGCGGCGCATCCAGGCAGGCGCGCAGGTCGAGGCCGGCGCTGCCGTCGGTCGCATAGGCGGGCAGCGCGTCGCGCATCCGCGGGTCCAGGATCTTCAGGGCGATGTCGAGCATGGGCGGCTGGGCACGGCGGCTGCGGGGCGCGCAAGGCTAGCACGCGGCCGGGTGCGTCGGCCCCGGGGCCGACGCCGCGCGGCGCTCAGCGATCCGCGTCGCGCTTGCGGCGCCCGCGCCGCCAGCCGCCGAGCACGAAGTACGCGACCAGCGCGAGGACGACCAGCGTCCCGACCTCGTCCGCCGACCGCGTCAGCGCCGTCGCGACGATCGTGAGCAGCATCCATGCGGCACCGATGGCCAGCAGGGCGATCACCAGGCGGTCCTTCGGCGGGCGGCCAGACCAGGCGCCCAGTGCCCGGCCCGCGAGCGCGGCGAGGTCGGCGGGGCCCGCCGAGGGCATCGCCGGACCTGCGGCAGCGGTCGGCGCATCGGCCGCGGACGGCGGCTGCTCGGCCGGCTCCAGCGGCTCGGTGCGGCCGGCGGCCATGCCCGGCGGACCGATCGGTGCGGGCGGTCGGCCGCCGAAGCGGGTCGCGCCGGCGCCCGGCGCCGCGGCCGGCGTGTCCTCGTGCGGCGGGGGTCCGTCGGCCTGCTGCGGTGGCGCGCCGCCGAAGCGGGTCGCCCGCGCGGCCCGTCCGGCTTCGGCCGCGGCCGCCTGCAGCCGGTGCGCCGCCGGCGCGCTCGCGGCCTCCAGCAGCCGCGCGAAGTCGCCGTCGCGCGGTGCGCGGCCGAGGGCCGTCGAGTCGGGCAGGCCGGCGGTCGGCACCGGGTGCGACGGACCGGCCATCGCCGTCAGCAGCGGGCGTCGGGCAGCCGACGCGCGATCTCGCCGACCAGGGCGCCGGCGAGCGCCGTCTTGCTCGCGCGAGGCAGCCGCGACATGCCCTGCGCGTCGACCAGCAGCAGCTCGTTGTCGTCCAGGCCGAAGGTCGCCTGCCCGAGGTTGCCGACCAGCAGCGGCACGCCCTTGCGGCGGCGCTTGTCCTGCGCGTTGGCCTCGAGGTCCTCGGTCTCGGCGGCGAAGCCCACGCAGAACGGCGCGCCGGGCCGCTTCGCGACGGTGGCGAGGATGTCGGGGTTCTGCGCGAACTCGAGCGCCGGTGGCGCGCCGCCCTCGGTCTTCTTCAGCTTGCGGTCCGATGCGTTGGCCACACGCCAGTCGGCGACCGCGGCGACCGCGACGAACACGTCCTGGCCCGCGACCTCGGCCTCGACCGCGGCCAGCATCTCGCGCGCGCTGCGCACGCCGACGCGGCGCACGCCGAACGGCGCGTCGAGGGCGGTCGGGCCGGAGACCAGCACGACCTCGGCGCCCGCGTGCCGGCAGGCGCGCGCGATCGCATAGCCCATCTTGCCCGACGACAGGTTCGTGATGCCGCGCACCGGGTCGATCGGCTCGAAGGTCGGGCCCGCGGTGACCAGCACCCGCCGGCCGGCGAGGACCTTCGGCGCGAAGAACGCGATCGTCTCCTCGACCAGCTGCCGCGCCTCGAGCATCCGGCCGTCGCCGACCTCGCCGCAGGCCTGCTCGCCGCTGCCCGGGCCGAGGATCGCGACGCCGTCGGCGCGCAGCGTCGCGACGTTGCGCTGCGTCGCCGCCGCCTGCCACATCTGCCGGTTCATCGCGGGCGCGACCAGCAGCGGACAGTCGCGCGCGAGCACCAGCGTCGACAGCAGGTCGTCGGCGAGCCCGTTCGCGACCTTGGCCATGAAGTCGGCGGTGGCCGGGGCGACGAGGATCGCATCGGCGCCGCGCGACAGGTCGATGTGCGGCATGCCGTTGTCGATCCGGCCGTCCCAGGCGTCGACGTAGACCGCGCGGCCGGTCAGCGCCTGGAAGGTCGCGGTGCCGATGAACTGCGTCGCGGCCTCGGTCATCGCGACCTGCACGGTGGCGCCGCGCCGCTGCAGCTCGCGCGCCAGCTCGCAGGCCTTGAACGCGGCCACGCCGCCGGTCACGCCGAGCAGCAGGTGTCGGCCGGCGAGCTCGCCGGCGGCGGGAGAGGGCACGGGCTCGGTCATTCAGCGACTCTTGCGGACGCGCAGCAGTTCGTCAAGGATCAGCAGGACGGCGCCCACGGTGATGGCCGAGTCGGCGACGTTGAAGGCGGGGAAGTAGGCCCGGTCGAACCAGTGGGCGAGCAGGAAGTCGAGCACCTGGCCGTGCACCAGCCGGTCGATCACGTTGCCGATCGCGCCGCCCAGGATCAGCGCCAGCGCGAATGCGAACAGTCGCTGCGAGGCGTGGTTCACCAGCAGCCAGACGATGAACGCCGAGGCGCCGATGCCGATGGCGACGAAGAACCAGCGCTGCCAGCCGTCGGCGCCCGCGAGGAAGCTGAAGGCCGCGCCGGGGTTCCAGACGAGGGTGAGGTCGAACAGCCCCGGCACCACCGTGACCCGCTCCCCCGTCCTGAAGCGCTCGAACACCCAGAACTTGGTGATCTGGTCGACGATCAGCACCAGCGCGGCCAGCGCGAGCCAGTTGCGCGGGCCGGGCTTCGACGAGCGGCGGGCCATCGGCGGGCGCCTCAGGCCGCGTGGCGCGGCTCGCCCGCGCCGAACAGGTTGCTCGTGCAGCGGCCGCACAGCCCCGGGTGCGCCGCGTCGTGGCCGACGTCGTCGCGCCAGTGCCAGCAGCGCTCGCACTTCGCGTGCGCGCTCGGGGTCACCCCGATCCGGCCGACGGCCGCGGCCTCGGCCGGCACCTCGCCGGCCTCGGCCTCGCGCAGCCGCGCGGCCGAGGTGATCAGCACGAAGCGCAGGTCCTCGCCCAGGCTCGCGAGGTCCTCGAAGAGCACGCCCTCGGCCGCGACGTCGACCTCGGCCTGCAGCGACGAGCCGATCGACCCGGTGGCGCGTACCGCCTCGATCGCCTTCGTCACCTCGCCCCGCCATGCGCGCAGCCGCGCCCACTTCGCGAGCAGCGCCTCGGCGTCGGGCACCTCGGGATAGGCGTGGTACGTCTGCGTGAAGATCGTCTCGCCCTGCGCGGCCCAGGTCTTCGGGTCGAGCAGCGGCCAGGCCTCCTCCGCGGTGAACGACAGGATCGGCGCCATCGAGCGGACGATCGACTGCGTGACGTGCCACAGCGCGGTCTGCGCCGAACGCCGCGCCAGCGACCTGGGCGCCGTGGTGTAGAGCCGGTCCTTCAGCACGTCGAGGAAGAATGCGCCGAGGTCCTCGGAGCAGAACACCTGCAGGCCCGAGACGATCGGGTGGAACTCGAAGCGGCCGTAGGCGGCGACGACCTCGGCCTGCCACTGCGCGCCGCGCGCGAGCATCCAGCGGTCGATCTCGAGCATCTGCGCGAGGGGCACCGCGTCGGCCTGCGCGTCGAAGTCGGCGAGGTTCGCGAGCAGGAAGCGCAGCGTGTTGCGGATCCGCCGGTAGGCCTCGACCACGCGCTTGAGGATCTCGTCGGACAGCGACAGCTCGCCCGAGTAGTCGGTGGAGGCGACCCAGAGCCGCAGGACTTCGGCGCCGAGCGTGTCGCTGACCTTCTGCGGCACGACGACGTTGCCCAGCGACTTGCTCATCTTCCGGCCCTCGCCGTCGACGACGAAGCCGTGGGTCAGCAGCGCCTTGTAGGGCGCGCGGCCGTTGATCATGCAGGAGGTCAGCAGCGACGAGTGGAACCAGCCGCGGTGCTGGTCGCTGCCTTCGAGGTAGAGGTCCGCCGGGAAGGCCGACTGGTCGGCGTGCGAGCCGCGCAGCACGGTCTCGTGGGTGGTGCCCGAGTCGAACCAGACGTCGAGGGTGTCGCGGTTCTTCTCGTACAGGTCGGCCTCGTCGCCCAGCAGCTCGCGCGGATCGAGCGTCTGCCAGGCCTCGATGCCGCCGGTCTCGATGCGCTTCGCGACGGCCTCCAGCAGCTCGGGCGTACGCGGGTGCAGCGCGCCGGTCTCGCGGTGGACGAAGAAGGCCATCGGCACGCCCCACTGCCGCTGGCGCGACAGCGTCCAGTCGGGCCGGTTGGCGATCATCGCGTGCAGCCGCGCCTGGCCCCAGGACGGGTAGAAGTCGGTCGCGTCGATCGCGGCGAGGGCCCGCTCGCGCAGCGTGGCGCCCTGTTTCGGCTGCACGTCCATGCCCGCGAACCACTGGCTGGTCGCACGGTAGATCACCGGCGTCTTGTGCCGCCAGCAGTGCATGTACGGGTGCAGGTACTTCTCGACCTTGAAGAGGGTGCCGTTCGCCCGCATCGTCTCGACGATCTTCGGGTTCGCGTCCCAGATCCTGTCGCCGCCCCAGTGCGGCAGCGTGCTCGCGTAGCGGCCGTCGCCGGTGACCGGGTTCAGGATGTCGGCGTCCTTCATCCCGTAGCGCTTGCACGAGAGGAAGTCCTCCACGCCATAGGCGGGCGACGAATGGACCAGGCCGGTGCCGCTGTCGAGCGTCACGTACTCGCCGAGGTAGACCGGGGACACGCGATCGAAGAAGGGATGGCGGAACTCGAGCAGCTCGAGCGCCTTGCCGGCCGCGGTGGCGAGCACGGTGCCCGCCGGCAGCTTCCACGCGGCGAGGCAGGCCTCGACGCGCTCCTTCGCGAGCAGCAGCGTGACCGGCGCGCCGTCTCGTTCGGTCGCCACCAGCGCGTACTCGAAGTCCGGATGCAGGTTCAGCGCCTGGTTCGCGGGCAGCGTCCACGGCGTGGTGGTCCAGATCACCGCGTAGCCCGCGCCTTCGGGCAGCGTCGGCAGCCCGAAGGCCGCGGCGAGCTTCGCGCGGTCGGTGAACGCGAAGCCGACGTCGACCGCGAGGTCCGTGCGGTCGGCGTACTCGACCTCGGCCTCGGCGAGCGCCGAGCCGCAGTCGAAGCACCAGTTCACCGGCTTCAGCCCGCGGAAGACGAAGCCGGCGTCCATGATCCTGCCTAGCGCGCGCAGCTCGTCGGCCTCGTTGCGCGGCGCCATCGTGAGGTATGGATCCTCCCACTGGCCGAGCACGCCGAGACGGATGAAGTCCTTCTTCTGCCGCGCGATCTGCTCGGTCGCATAGGCGCGCGACTTCGACTGCACCTCGGCGGCCGGCAGCGACTTGCCGAACTGCTTCTCGATCTGGATCTCGATCGGCATGCCGTGGCAGTCCCAGCCCGGCACGTAGCGCGCGTCGAAGCCCGCCATGTTGCGGCACTTCGTGATGACGTCCTTCAGGATCTTGTTGACCGCGTGGCCGATGTGGATGTCGCCGTTCGCATAAGGCGGGCCGTCGTGCAGCACGAACAGCGGGCGGCCCTTGCTGAACGCGCGGATGCGCTTGTAGAGCCCCTTGTCCTGCCAGTCGGCGACCCACTTCGGCTCGCGCCTGGCGAGGTCGCCGCGCATCGGGAAGGGCGTGTCGGGCAGGTTGAGCGTGGCCCGGTAGTCGGGCTTGGAGGGGGTGTTCTGGTCGGCCATCTGGAGGGCTCGGTGGTGCGGGCGCGCAGTCAGCGCGCCACGGGAGGAAGGAGGGCGGCGAAGTGCGCGCGGGCGTCGTCGGCGTCCCGGCGGATCTGCGCGACCAGCGCGTCCAGGCCGTCGTAGTGCGCCTCGTCGCGCAGCTTGCGCAGGAACTCGACGCGGATCACGCGGCCGTAGGCGTCGCCGTGCCAGTCGAGCACGTGGGTCTCGAGCAGCGGCGCGCCGTCGGTCTCGACCGCGGGCCGCGTACCCAGGCTCGCGACGCCGGCCAGCGGCGCGTCGGCGAGGCCGTGGACGCGGACGACGAAGATGCCCCCGAGCGCGGGGCGGCCATGCGGGATCCGCAGGTTCAGCGTCGGGAACCCGAGCTCGCGGCCGAGCTTGCGGCCGTGGACCACGTGGCCCGACATCACGTAGGGGCGGCCGAGCAGCCGCTCGACGCGGCCGAAGTCGGCGGCGGCGAGCGCGGCGCGGACCGCGGAGCTGGAGATCCGCTCGCCGCCCTCCGCGACCGTCTCCATCCGCCGGACTGCGAAGCCGTGCGCCGCGCCGGCCTGCGCGAGCGAGGCGAAGTCGCCGGCGCGGCGGGCGCCGTAGCGGAAATCGTCGCCGATCAGCAGGTGCCGCACCCGCAGCCCGTCGACCAGCACCCGTTCGACGAAGGCCTCGGGCGCGAGCGACGCGAATCGCTCGTTGAAGTGGACCACGCAGACCCGGTCGACGCCGGCCGCCTCGAGCGCCTCGAGCTTGTCGCGCAGCGTCGCGATCCGGGCGGGGGCCTCGACCCCGGGCCGGCGGCCCGCGAAGAACTCGCGCGGATGCGGGTCGAAGGTGAGCACGCAGGACGGCAGGCCGAGCCGGACCGCGTCGCGTCCGAGCGCGTCGAGCAGCGCGCGGTGGCCGCGGTGCACGCCATCGAAGTTGCCGATGGTGAGGGCACAGGGGCGACGCTGCTCGGGCGGTGGAAGACGGCGGAAGACGTGCATGCGCTCGGACGCAAAACCTTGAATCATAAGCCAATCCGGGCCGTTTCCGGCGGCGGGCGGATGCTAGACTGCGCGGTTTCCCCTCGGACCCGCCGTTGAAGACCGTCGCGATCCTGATCTCGGGCCAGGGCTCGAACATGGCCAGCCTGGCGCGCGCCTGCCGCGACGCAGGCTGGCCCGCCCGGATCGCCGTGGTGATCTCCAACCGCGCCGACGCCCCGGGGCTGGCAGTGGCCGCCGGGCTGGGCCTGGAGACCGAGGTCGTGCCCCACGGCGCCTACCGGGACCGTGAGGCCTTCGATGCCGCGCTCGACGCGCGGCTGCGGGCCCGGGGCGTCGACCTGGTGGTGCTGGCCGGTTTCATGCGGATCCTGACGGACGGTTTCGTGAGCGGCTGGGCGGGGCGGATGGTCAACGTCCACCCGTCGCTGCTGCCGTCGTTCCCTGGCCTCGACACGCACGCGCGCGCGCTCGCCGCCGGCGTGCGGGTGCACGGTGCCACCGTCCACCTCGTGACGCCGACGCTCGACCACGGACCGATCCTCGCGCAGGCCGCGGTGCCGGTGCTCGACGACGACGACGCGGCGAGGCTGGCCGCCCGGGTGCTGCGCGCCGAGCACCGGCTGCTGCCGGCGGCGGTGCGCTGGCTGGTCGACGGCCGGGTGCGGGTCTCGGACGGCAGGGCGAGGGTCGAGGGCGTGCCGGATGCCGAGCGGTTGACCTGGGAGGGGGCCGAATGAGCGCCGGACCGCAGTCGGACGCCGGACCGCAGCCGGGCACGGAGCCGCCTCATGCGCCGCAGCCGCAGCCTCAGCCGCAGCCTCAGCCTCAGCCTCAGCCTCAGCCTCAGCCGACCGGCGCCGAGCTCCCGAGGCTGTCCCCCCCGCTGGTTGCCGCGACCGAGCGCGCGCTGGCCGAGGTGCTGCAGCTCGACCGGCCCGCCGATTCGGTGCTGCGCGGCTTCTTCAAGGCGAACGAGCGACTCGGCCGACGCGACCGCGGCGTGATCGCCGAGACGGTCTTCGACGTGCTCCGCAACCGCCGCCGCTACGCGCACCAGGCCCAGTCGCTGCGCGGCCCGCTGCCGCGTCGGCTCGCCTGGCTGTCGCTGATGCTGCGCTTCGGCGAGGCGGTGCTGCCCGCGCTGAAGGCGCCGCCGCCCGACGAGGACGCGTTGCGCCGGGCCACCCATGCCGATCCGGGCGGCCTGCCGCAGGCGGTCCGCCTGAGCCTGCCCGACTGGCTGCACGCCGAGCTGCTCGAGCAGGCGCGCGAGGACGGCGAGGCGGTGCCGCACGCCGCGGTCGAGCGCCTCGGGCAGGCGCTGCTGCATCCGGCGCCGCTCGACCTGCGGGCGAACCTGCTGAAGACCGACCGCGATGCGCTGCGGGCCACGCTGGCCGCCGACGGCATCGAGGCCGAGCCGGTGCCGGGCTGCGAGACCGCGCTGCGCGTCCGCGGCAAGCCCGCGATCGAGAGACTGGCCGCCTTCGAGCGGGGCGACTTCGAGGTCCAGGACGCCGGCAGCCAGCGACTGGTGGAGTTCGCCGCGCCGCGTCGGGGCCAGACCGTCGTCGACTTCTGCGCCGGCGCAGGCGGCAAGACCCTCGCGATCGCCGCGGCGATGCGCTCGAGCGGCCAGGTCTACGCCTGCGACGTCTCCACCGCGCGCCTGCAGCGGCTGAAGCCCCGGCTCGCGCGTTCTGGCGCGACCAGCGTCCAGCCCTTCGGTCTGGACAGCGAGCACGACCCGAAGCTCAGGCGCCTCGCCGGGCGCGCCGACCTGGTGCTGGTCGACGCGCCGTGCAGCGGGACCGGTACGCTGCGGCGCAATCCCGAGCTCAAGTGGCGGATGACGCCCGAGGCGGTCGTCGAGCTGAACGGCCGGCAGGGCTCGATCCTGGCCGCCGCCGCCCGTCTGGTGAAGCGCGGCGGCGTGCTGGTCTACGCGACCTGCAGCCTGCTCCGTCGCGAGAACGAAGCGGTCGTCGCGGCCTTCTCCGGCGCGCACCCCGGGTTTTCCGACCCTGTTGTCCTGCGGATCCGCCCCGACATCGACGGCTCCGACGGGTTCTTCGCGGCCCGTTGGATCCGGCGCGAATAGAGGGACGCCCCGACGGACGCCCATGACGGGGCCGGTCGGCGGCCCTTACAATCCGCGTGCACCTCACAGGGAGCGGAGAACTTGATCGAACATCCCGTGGTCCAGGCCGTCCTGGGCTTCCTCGACAGCGGCCTGCTCGGATGGAGCGCCTGGTCGATCGTCGCCTTCACGCTCGTCACCACGCACATCACGATCGCGGCGGTGACGATCTACCTGCACCGCTGCCAGGCGCATCGCGCGCTCGACCTGCATCCGGCCGTCTCGCACTTCTTCCGGGCCTGGCTGTGGCTGACCACCGGCATGGTCACGAAGGAGTGGGCCGCGATCCACCGCAAGCACCACGCGAAGTGCGAGACCGCCGAGGATCCGCACAGCCCGCAGACCCGCGGCCTGAAGAAGGTGCTGCTGGAGGGCGTCGAGCTCTACCGCGAGGAAGCGAAGAACCGCGAGACGATCGCCAAGTACGGCCACGGCACGCCGGACGACTGGATCGAACGCAGGCTCTACACCCGGTATTCGGTGCTCGGCGTCTACGTGACGCTGGTGATCGACGTGCTGCTGTTCGGCGCGATCGGCCTGACGGTGTTCGCGATCCAGATGCTGTGGATCCCGGTGACCGCGGCCGGCATCATCAACGGCGTCGGCCACTTCTGGGGCTACCGCAACTTCGACAGCCCCGACGCGGCGACCAACGTGTTGCCGTGGGGCATCCTGATCGGCGGCGAGGAGCTGCACAACAACCACCATGCGTTCGCGTCTTCGGCGAAGCTGTCGAACCGCTGGTACGAGTTCGACATCGGCTGGATGTACATCAGGATCATGGAGATGCTCGGCCTCGCGAAGGTTCGCAAGATCGCGCCGGTGCCGAAGTTCGCCGCGCCGCGGCCGTCCGTCGACCTGCAGACGCTCCAGGCGGTGATCGCCCACCGCTACGACCTGATGGCCGCCTACGGCAAGTCGCTCGCGCAGGCCTGCTCCGAGGAGATCGCCCGGCTGCGCGCCGCGCGCCCGGCCGACGCGAGCCTGATCCAGGCCTCGCGCCGCTGGCTGCACCAGGACGCCGGCACGTGGACCGAGCAGAACCGGGCGAAGCTGGGCGAGATCTTCGCCGCCAGCGACAGCCTGAAGAAGCTGGTCGAGATGCGCGCCGAGCTGGCCGCTACCTGGGAGCGGTCCAACGCCACCCCCGAGAAGCTGGTCGCGCACCTGCAGGACTGGTGCGCCCGAGCCGAGGCGAGCGGCGTGCGTGCGCTCCAGGACCTGGCGCTGCGGATGCGTCGCTACCAGGCCGCCTGAACCCGGTTCACGGGGCGGCCGCGCGCCGCCCGAGACTGCCTGACGCCCCGGTCCGACCGGGGCGTTCCGCTCAGGGGGGCGTGGTCGGGGCGCGGATCACCGGCGGCGCAAAAGAGAAAGGCGCCCGAAGGCGCCTCGCAATCACGATTCCCGGTCCGGGCGATCGCACGACCTGCGTCGGGGCGCCGTCGGCGCCCAGCGACATCACTTGATCTTCGTTTCCTTGTAGTCGACGTGCTTCCGGGCGATGGGATCGAACTTCTTGATCAGCATCTTGTCCGGCGTCGTCCGCTTGTTCTTGGTCGTCGTGTAGAAGTGGCCGGTGCCGGCCGTCGACTCGAGCTTGATCTTGTCGCGCATGGTTCAGCTCCGATGGCGGGTGGGCGGGCTCAGGCCTCGCCGCGGGCGCGCAGGTCGGCGAGGACCAC